>JARLHY010000134.1 GCA_031292015.1 Negativicutes bacterium
AGCGAGCCGCCGATTACCGTAAAGTCCTGGGCAAATACATATACCAGACGGCCGTTCACTGTGCCGTAGCCGGTGACAACACCTTCGCCCGGGGCTTCTTCTTTTTCCATCCCGAAGTTAGTGCAGCGGTGTTTGACGAATTGGTCCAGCTCCACAAAGGTTCCCGGATCGAGCAATTTTTCGATCCGCTCCCGCGCCGTGAGTTTTCCGCTGGCGTGCTGTTTGTCGATCCGCTTGGCGCCGCCACCGAGGGTCACTTTTTCCTGCAGTTTTTTAAGTTGGTCGATTTTTTCCTGAATAGTAGCCATAACACACCTCCATCTTTCGACTTGCTTGCTGTTATATGGACGGAAACCTGCTGTTAGTCTGCCTCCCCCCGCCTGCCGGCACGCAAAACTGCAATAAATATCTCATCGCCTTTCGCCGGACGGCAGGCTGCCACAAGGTTTCCTTGTACCGCCAATCACTTTCATTTAAGTTACAGTACTTTTAAGTTACAGTACCTTTCTGGCTTTCAGTTCCGCCACCCGGGCCGGGCTCATACCCAGCAGCTCTGCGAGGATTTCTTCAGTGTGCTGGCCCAGCAGCGGCGCCGCTTCCTCCACCGCGCCCGGGGTAGCCGAGAGCTTGATCGGCAGTCCGGGCATTTTGAGCTTGCCGGCTACCGGATGCTCCACCTCGACAATCATTTCCCTGGCCACCACCTGCGGGTCTTTCAGCACCCGGTCGACGGTGTTGATCGGTCCGCAGGGGATGCCGGCCCCTTCCAGCACTTCGATCCACTCGTCCACCGTTTTGGCGGGAAACACTCCGTCAAGAATTGCTTTCAGCGGCTTCTGATTTTGGGTTCTTGCGGCGTTAGTCCCGAAACGTTCGTCGGCAATCAGTTCTTCCCGGGCGATCAGCTCGCAGAACCTCGCCCACAGCCGGTCGTTGCCCACAGCGATAATGATATAGCCGTCTTTCGCCGAAAAAGCCTCGAAGGGGGTGATGGATGAATGACGGTTGCCGATAGGTCCGGGAACGTTTCCGGTTACCAGGTATCTGGCGATGGCGTTTTCCAAGATGGCCACCTGGCAGTCCAGCATCCCCACATCGACTTTCTGCCCGACTCCGCTGACGGTCCGGGCGTAAAGGGCGGTTAGGACGCCGATGACGGTGAACAGCCCGGCGGTGATATCGCCCACCGAAGCACCTACCCGCGTCGGTTCGCCTCCCTCGTGGCCGGTGATGCTCATGATGCCGCCCATGCCCTGGACGATGACGTCATAAGCAGCTTTTTCCATATAGGGGCCGCTGTGCCCGAAGCCGGAGCAGGCGGCGTAGATAATCTTCGGATTGATCTGGCGCAGAACCTCATACCCGAGACCGAATTTTTCCATCGTCCCCGGGCGGTAGTTTTCCAGTACGATATCCGCCTTTTTGACCATCTCTTTGAACAATTCCTGCGCTTCCGGCAGCTTCAGGTTCAGCGTCATCGATCGTTTGCCCCGGTTCAGGCTCATGAAATAAGCGCTTTCCTTGCCGACAAATGGCCCGAAGCCTCTTGAGTCATCACCTATTTCCGGAGTCTCGATCTTAACGACGTCAGCGCCGTAATCAGCCAGCATCATCGAAGCGTAGGGGCCGGCCAATACTCTTGTAAGGTCCAGCACCAGTAACTTGCCGAACGGCTGCATATCTTTACCTCCCCAAACTTTTCAAGTATTTCTATTAATTTCATAATAAAAGGGCGTTTTTCCTGCTAACTTGAGCGAGAATTTATACTTCCCCTTTTCCAGCAAGGGTAATTCACTTGCCTAAAAACCCGTCAGCACACGGCAGGCCGAGAAAGTAAGTACAATAATAACATGTTTAAAGGGGCCTTGTGGGATTTCACCGCTCAGGTTTCATTCCAGAGAAAAATTCCTCCAATTCATTTGTTTACTATTTTACCCTATTTTTTCCTTAAAATCCTTAATTCGGCGCAATCTTATGTAATTATTGTAAATACTTTTAATATTTTAATTACAATTTTAGGTGTCTAATATCCCTTTTGCTCCAGCTAAGGCCTGACTTCAGGACCGATTCCCCAATTCATTCCTAGCAGAGTCCTCAGCCGGAAGTCATGCTGTTTTCCGGCGCAACTGAAAAGGACGTTTGTCGCGAAACGGCAAGAATGCTGATTTTAAGGCTGGCTTATCCGGGCTTGTGCGCCATTTCCCCTGTCGATGCCGCACGGGTTGTCCCCCCGGCATACGAAAACGTGCCTTAGAATCGTCCCTGGTATTCATCTCTTTCATCAGATGTCGATTTTGGGCCTTCAATATCGTATTTACATTAGTTATTATTAATACAATGTTGGAAATTATTACCGAAATTAACAGAAAGCCGAACGGTCGTTTCCTCAATTTCGGTCACTAAAATTGGGTTGCAACCAGCCCTGGCTCATCGCATTTTCTTATTATCGAAAATCTTATTTCGAATTAACCAGGCCTTATAAAGCTTGGGATGCAGCCCGTAAGCCGGCTGCACTGAGCTCCCTCGGCTAGTCCCCCAGACTAGTTATAACGTTGGTTTTCCGCTCTGCTTCGATACAACAAAACGCTTCGCGTTGCCGCGAAGCGTTTTGTTCATTCACCCGTAAGGTCCTACCACCACCAGTGGTGATGGCAATGATGATGCGGATAATAGGGGAACGGATACGGATAAGGGAATGGATATGGAAATGGGGTTGCAACCGGAAATGGCATCGGATAAGAAAAAGGCGCAGTTGCCACCGGAACAAAAGCCGCCGGGCTGACAGCATTGGGTCCGAAACCGGCCGGACCGGCGGCCCCCGGTCCGGTAGAGGCTCCCAGTGTTGCCGTGTTGGGTCCCATCGCGTGGCATGAATTCAGCGGTTGCTGTGGTTGCCGCCAGTTATCGTAATACATAAAGCTACCTCCTTCATAGGTATTTGTATATCTTATGTGAAGAGCCCCGATTATGCGCACCTGATAAGCCAAAGACCGGGGAAAATACCCGGTCTTTGGCTTATCAGGAATTTTGTTTTAGCTGTTTAATAAGGGCTAGATGTACGTTCTGACTACACGAGTCTTGTCACCGTTATGTCATCCCGCGATAGTCTTACGCCATGTGCCCTTTCCCTTAATCGTGTCCGGCCTTACCCATCAACTTTCCATCCTCTGAATAATCTCCGCTATACGTCTTGTCTGTCGTCTTAGTCTGGATTCGTCTCCTTCACCTAACCATATTTGAGCGCATAGGTCATCAAATAAATTAGTTATTGAGTGGATATTTAGGCATACTTCCGGTTTGACTGAAATATAGTTCATTCTTCGCTCCTCCATCGATGCAGGATTTCCTTCCTGCGTCGATCGGGTTTTTTTACAGTCGGATTAAACTGCTTACTGGCACATACCCCGCCAAGCACTGCATCCTGCACACAATCTTGCCTTTGAATTTAACGACAGCACTGGCGCTGCCGCACAATACGCAGGCAGGTTCATACTTACTCAGGGCAATCCTGTCCTGAGCGGCGAAAATCTTTGGACCATCTTTGTATCCGTCCCAAACACGGTCATCTCGATCGAAATACTATTCTGCCAGTCCGTCCGTTTTTCTTACAATGCCTGTTTCTTTCATGCCAGTACTGCTATTAATTACCTGCATTTATTTTTCGCCCCCTGCTCCCAATCAAGCTGAACAAGCTATTGCAATTTGCCTTACCCTCCCTTTACCTCAATGTTTCCCGAAAACAACTAACCTTGCTTAATTTCTACCAACGATACTGTGTAAATGTGACAGAATTATGACAACATTGCCTGCGAGCTGCAGTTTTCCCTTAGAATTCTAAGTTTTCTGCCTACTCAAGACATATCCGCTGACCCTGCGGACAGCACCTTTGAAACAACGTAAATCGTTTACTCTTTCTCAAGAAGAAAAGCCAGGGGCTCCCCAGCTGTTACCACAAACCGTTTGTCGAACCGCTCCTGGTATCTTTTTACGCCGGCCTCGTCCACCAGGGCCAGTACCGCCATGTCGATCTTGTCACTGCTGATGGTGCTGCGGGAAAAATAGTCAACCCGGTTTTCGAACAGGAAGTTCTGCGGGTAAATGTCCCCCCGCTGCCGCAAAGGGCCGTACTCGAACAGGTACCGGACAGTGGGACTGCTGTAGTACCCCACATAGAACCTTGTGGAATTCAGCCTGTCGCCAAGGGCGCTCAGGTGACGGTAGGTGTAGTCGTAAGAAGTATGGACCGGCCTGTTCAGTCCGGTCATCGCCGCCACCACCAGACAGGCAACAGCCAGCGCTTTTATCCGGCGGTAATCCCCCCAGGTTGCGGCCCGTGGGTGGAAGTATCCTGTCAGAAGTATCATCAGGCAGCAGGATGACAGAATCACCACAGCCTGCAGATTAAGACTCCAGCGGGTGTTGATAGCCCAGGGGTTTTTTCCCAAAACCGACAGCAGTACAGAGAAAAGCTGAAAGGAAAGGGCCCAGAGCCATAAGCCCCGGAAGCAGCTCTGATGCCTTCCTCCGGGCAGTAATATCCCGGCTGCTCCGAGGATTGGTATGACAGCAGCAAACAACAAAAACGGCAGATATTTCAGGGTGAAAAGATTGGTCTGAATCAGCGCCGCGACCTCCGGCCAACTTTTGCCTTTCAGGAGAAAGCCGGAAAGATAGGTCAGCCCCGGTCCGCTACTCTGATGCTGCAGCATGCCGAACCAGATAACAACCAGCGCCAGTGCCACCGGCAAATAAAATCCGTAGCCCCGGGTAACAAACCGCCTGATCGACCCGCGGAAAACCGTGAAAAACAGGCCCACAGCCGTGGCGGCTATGGCGATGATAAAACTGTAACGGCTTGTCATGAACAGGCCGGCCGTCAGGCCCAGCAGCAGCAGATTTTTCCCTGTCGGCGCCTCAATGGCCCGGATAAAAAAATAAAGACAGGCCATGATTCCGGCAATCTCCATGCCATAGGCCCGCAGCTCGAATCCGTAGCTGAAAATCATGTCAAAAGGCCAAAGAGCAAACACCGCGACCGTCACCGCCGTGAGGGCCGATCCGGACAGAGCCAGGCAGATCAGCAGCAAAAAAAAGAAGGTCAGCACCAGAAAGACGAGCGGCAACACCCTCAGCCACGCCGGGTCCGAGCCGGCTTTAACCCAGTAGTGCAGCAGCACGGTGAATCCGCCTGGATCGAGATTGTACTGCCGGTTGCTCGCCAAAGCGTCGCCCAGCGACCCTTCCGGGCTAAACGGCGGTGAAAAGTGGTTCAATCCTTTGGCCATCCAGAATTGGCCGCTTTCATCGAACCAGAAGTTCGGGTCGGACAGGTTGTGGCAGGCCAGCGGAGCGGCCAGCAGCAAGGCCACCAGCAAAAACAGCAGGCCGGTCTTAAAGGACAGCTTATTGTTTGATATCGGCATTCCTATCGGTTCCTATCAGGAAATTGCGTTTTGTCTGGATGAAGTGTTTGAATTCCACCAAGGATTTGATCCCGATCCGGAATATTCTCGGCAGATTGATCGAGTTTTCCCCGCCCTGCCTTGGCCTGAAAGTCACCGGGATCCACTTGACGGTGTCCTTCCTTTTAACGATCGCCGCGCTGAGCAGCGCGTTGCCCAAAAAGAAATCCTCCGGAATCTGCTCCAGATAAACCGCCAGCGTTTTGGCGTTCATCAGCCGGAAGGGAGTGTTGGCATCCCTCACATAGGCGCCGAAAGTGACAAACAGCACCGCCTTTAGCACTGTTGTGACCACCTTCCGCGACAGCCCGTCCTGTCTGTTCTCCCTGACGCCGATGACAAAGTTGAAATCCCGCCGGCAGCGCCAGAAGGCTTCGAACTCACCCGGAACGGTCTGCCCGTCCGAATCGGTCTGAAAGACGTAGTCGGCCCCGGCTGCTATCGCGTACTTGTAGCCATAAAGGCAGGTCGGTCCGTGCCCGGAATTCGGCTTGTCGACGACTTCCAGCTGGGGAAACCTGCCGCGCAATGCGGTTGCCACCTGGCTGGTATTATCCCTGCTGCCGTCATTGAGCACCACGAGCCTGCTGTCCGGGCCCAGCCCGGCCACAATCGGGTGCCAGTCTTCAATCACCTTTGCAATGTTTGCTTCTTCGTTGTAGGCCGGTATTACGATCGTTAGTTTATCCATTTACTTTCCTTCTAAAAGTGATATTTTTGTTGAGCGCATACTGGGCTATCGCCACCAGGCCGATAGTAAGGGCCTTGGCGGTGATTTGGCTCAGCGAGGCGATGTTGATCAATACGAACAACAGACAGGAACTGAGCAGCAGGCCGAACAGACCGACACTGAAGAAACTGGCGTACCGCTGCCACAATTTGTCGGTGGTCCTGAAATTGAAATATGCGTTGAAGAAGAAATTGTTGGTAATCCCCACGCTGACACTCACGGTGTTGGCGATCAGGTAAGGCCAGAGCAGCCAGCGGGTCAGCGCAACGAACAAAACCATATCCAGGCTGACGCCGATGCCGCCGATCAGCGAATACTTGATAAAATGGGCATTATCCCTGATGAGTTCCCGTACATATTCCATACCGCTTACCCCAAGTTCGGATTTTTGTCATAGCCGCCAGGATGGCCTGATCCATATTATAATACTTATATTCTGCCAACCGGCCCAAGAACAAGTACTTACCTGTTTCCTCCAGCTTTTCCGCTTCGCGAAGGTAACAGTCCCTTTTCCGGATATTGTCTTCGGTCATGGTGACATAGAACGGTTCCCCTTCAGCCTGGGGGTATTCATAGAGCACCGTGGTCTTTTCCGCCTTCTCGCCGAGAAAATACTTGAACTCGGTAATCCGCGTCCACTTGTGCTCATTCGGGTAATTCACCACCGCGGCAGGCTGATGGTATTCGCAGTTCAGATCTTCAAACCGCAGCGCCACCGACCGGTAGCCGAGTTCGCCGTACCGACCGCCGAAAAAAGTGTCCAGCTTGCCGGTATACACCGACAGCCGGGCAGCAACCTCATCTTTGAGATCAAAGTAGTCCTGTCCCAGTCTCACGCTGATCCGGGGATGATCCAGCATGTTTTCCACCAGCTTGGTAAAACCTGCCGCCGGAATGCCCTGAAACTCGTCCTGAAAATATCGGTCTTCCCGGTCGAAGCGGACAGGTATTCTCTGGGCGACTTCGGGAGCCAGCTTTTCCGGGTCTTGCTGCCACTGCTTGACAGTGTAATTCTTGAAGAAGAGTTCATATAGCCGCTGACCGACCTGGGAGACCACAACATCACGGAAATTTTCCGCCGGGCGGTTAAAGCGCGACTGCTCCACCTCGGCCTGAAAAAAAGCCTGTAGTTCCGTCTCATCCAGGTTCAGGCCGAAAACAGCGTTGACGGTGTCCAGATTGATGGGAAAGGGCACGAACCTGTCGTCAACCAGGCTGAGTACCCGGTGCTGGTAAGGGTGAAACCGGCTGAAATCATTGACAAACCGCCAGACATCCGCGTCGTTGGTGTGAAAAATATGGGGACCGTAACGCTGGATGGTAATGCCATGACTGTTCTTATCATCAAAGCAATTTCCGGCAATATGTCGCCTTTTCTCAACCAGCAGTACGTCAAGGCCGCTGTTCGCCAGAAGGTTGGCCGCCGTCGCTCCCGTCAGACCGGCTCCGGCAACAATTACATCATATTCTGTCATCATTCTCCTGCTTATCCAATGCATTTGCCCACAGGTTAAGGCTTCTAGCTATTTTCCCCAGTTCCTGCTGGCCTATCTGCTTTTCTGTCGCCAGGGCTGATTGCCGACAGCGGACTAAGCGGCGCCTGTCCCCGATTCAAAAGGGTTCCGCCTTCTTCCCGTCGAATTGCATTAAACAGAAAATAGACTAAACCGCCATCTTGGGGATCGGGAGTGATGCAATGCGAAAAAAAACGGGCCGAAGCGCCAAAAAGCCCGGCCTTCCGCCGGGCTCACTGCTGCATATCGGTCAGCAGAAACTCAGCACCGCCAAAATAACGATGTTTAGCTACACCCCGGCGGAAGCGCTGGAAAAAGAGCTCCATTCGCCGGAAGAACTGGCTGCCTTTGGCTCCACCGGCGCCATAAACTGGATCCGCGTCACCGGCCTGCACGACACAGGCCTGATCGAAGGGCTGTGCACAGCCTTCGGAGTCCACCCCCTGGTGCAGGAAGACATTCTGAACACCGAGCAGCGTCCTAAACTGGAGGACTACGGCGACTATCTTTTCGTGGCCCTGAAGGCCTTATGGGTCGAAACCGAAAGCGAGGAACTGACAGGCGAACAGATCAGCCTGATTATCGGCTCGTCTTACGTCATTTCTTTCCAGGAAAGTGACTACGACCTGTTCGAGCCGGTACGCGCGCGCCTGAGCAGCGGCAAGGGACGAATCCGCAAAGAAGGCTCCGACTACCTGGCCTACGCCCTGGTTGACACGGTGGTGGACAACTACTTCAACGCCCTGGAAGCACTGGGGGAAAAAATCGAAGCCCTGGAAGAAGTCCTGGTGGTTCAACCCGGCGCCGACGACCTCCAGCAGATTCATTACCTGAAGCGGGAAATGCTGCGGTTCCGCAAAGCGCTGTGGCCGCTGCGCGAGATTATCGGCTGCCTGAGCCGGGGCGAATCCGCGCTGGTGAAGGACTCCACCCTGCTTTATATTCGCGACGTGTACGATCACACCATCCAGGTCATCGACACCCTGGAAACCTATCGCGACATCGTCTCCGGCATGCTGGACATCTATCTTTCCAGCGTCAGCAACCGGATGAACCAGATCATGAAGGTACTGACCATCATTTCGACCATTTTCATCCCCCTTACCTTTGTGGTCGGAGTTTACGGCATGAACTTCAAAAGCATGCCCGAACTGGACTGGGAATGGGGCTATCCGGCTGTATGGATTCTCATGATCGTTATTTTTCTCTTTGAACTGAAATTTTTCCGCCGCCGCAAATGGCTGTAGAAAAACAATTTTCCACCCGTCTCGTACAGCCGCCGCAGGACAAAAACTATAGGAAAAGGGAGGGGTTTTTGCAGCCCGGCTGCTCCCCTCCCTTATCTTTACCGCTGAAACCACTTCACTCTGACCCTTCCTCCTGCTCGTCGTTCTTCAGGATCATTTTGAACACCACAAACAACACGATCCCCACAATCGTTCCCACAATCAGCCCGGTGGACATAATAGCCCTGACCACCGGCGACAGCGTGGCAAGAAACTGCTGGGGCAAAAAGTACGCCCCCATGCCCAGCATAAAGGTTGAACCGGCGATAATCATGTTGAGATTGGTGAGACGCATTCTGCCCATGACGCGGATTCCCTGCATAATCAGCATGCCCCAGGTGAGGATATAGATCCCGCCGAGAATCGCCGGCGGGATGCTGGCAACAAAAGCGCCCACTTTGGGGATAAATCCCAGAATGAGGACAATGACACCGGCAGCGGTGATGACGTGACGGCTGCCGATCCCGGTAATGGAAATCGCCCCGATGTTCTGGGCATAGGACGTCGTTCCGGCGCCGCCGATGGCGCCGGCGATGGCGGACCCGATCGACTCACCCAGGATACCGCGGTTGATGCGGGTCTGATCCATCTTTTGATGTCCCATGACCTCGCCCAGTAAAACATAGTTGCCGATAGACTCGATGATTGCAATAAGATAACCGATAAAGACAATCACAATCGCGCCAACATTGATTTCCCAGCCGAACGGCAGGAAACGGGGAACGCCAAACCAGGGCGCTGCCGCCACGCTGCTGAAATTCACTGTCCCGTTAAACGCCGCCAGGAGCATGGTTGCCCCGACCGCGATCAAGATCGACCCGAACCGCAGAAATCCTTTTTTAAAGTATAAAGTAAGCAAGGTTGCGATGACGAAAGACACCGCAGCCAGCAAAAAGTTGAAACTGTCGGCAAATCCCGGAGTTCCCGGCTTCCCCAAAATAAGCCCGATCACAATCCCGGTCAGCGACAAGCCGATGAGGGTCACCAACGGACCGTAAATCGGCGGTGCGGCGATAATCGGGCGCAGCTTGCCCCACCACCCTAAAGGCCAGGCCAGCACGGCGGAGAGAACGCCGCCGATGGTCATCGCCGTCCAGGCCGCTGCCGTTCCCAGCGTCGTCCCTACGCTGATCATGACCGAAATAAACACCGCGGCAGGCCCTTGCACACAGGGCAGTTTGAGCAGCCTCGACGACTGGGTTATTGTCACCAGACCGGCGCCGATCAAATAGGCCTGAACCATGTAGGCAATGGTTTCCTTCGGCAACCCGAGCCCGAGTCCGGTTGCGACAGGAAAGGTAAGCGCCGAACTTTCCACAAGCACCTGCTGAAACCCGTAGACGACGTACTCGCGTAGCGTCATCTTATCCTCGATTCCCACGATCAGGTCTTTACGATCGTCGCCGGCGAAAGCTCTTTCTTCACTCACTGCCTTCTCCTCCTGCTCTGCTTTTTCACCGTTCATCTTATTTCAGCTGCCGCCTGGGTATGTCAGACCGGCGCTATGTCTTCGGCCAGAGCAAGACTGCTGATAAATACTTCCACAAGCGCAGGATCAAACTGGGTTCCGGCGCAGCGCCTCAATTCCCGCAGCGCAGCCTCTTGCGGCATGGCTTTGCGGTAAGGCCGGTCGTGGGTCATGGCGTCATAGGCGTCCACCAGGGCCACAATGCGGCATTCCAGCGGGATCTCCTCCCCTGTCAGGCCCAGCGGATAACCCGTGCCGTTATACCATTCCTGGTGTTTCAGTATCCAGGACGCAATCGGCAGCAGATTCGCCGAAGACTGGGCAACCCGGTAACCGATTTCACAGTGCCGCTGCATTTCGGTCTTCTCCTCCGCCGACAGCGGCCCCGCCTTCAGCAGGATATGATCGGCAATCCCGACTTTGCCGATATCATGAAATTTGGCCAAGAGCCGTATATCGGCGATCCGCGGTTCCGACAAACCCAGCCGGGCTGCAAACCCGGACACCAAAACCTGCAGCCTTTCGGCGTGTTCTTCGGTCATAAAATCCCGTTCCTCAAGCAATTTCATGATCGTCTGGACAATGGCGCTGTGCGCGCTCTGCGAATGGTGCAGCTTCTCCCGGTACATCTGGTTGTCCGCTTCCTTCAACACATCCTGCATGGAGGCGTCGGAGCCTCGTCTGACGGAATAGCCGAGAGAAACGCTGAGCGGAATCCTGCTGCTTTTGCTGTTGTATTTTGCGATATTGCTCTGAATTCTGTCCGACAAGGCTTGGGCGATATCCTCATTCGCCCCTGGAAGCACCAGGGCAAACTCATCGCCGCCGATGCGGGCGGCCAGATCGCCCTTGCGGATGGTGCGCCGGATCAGCTTGGCGGTCGCCATCAGCAGCTGATCTCCGGCAGTATGGCCCAAAGTATCATTAACCAATTTCAGTCCGTCGATATCGCAGACCACGATGGCTGTGGGGACTAGTCCCTTTTCGCCGAAGCGCTGCAGTTCTTCTTCAAAATAAGCCCGGTTGTACACCCCGGTTAAAATATCATATTTCCCCAGGTAGCGAAGCGATTCTTCCGTCCTTTTGCGCTGGATAGCCATGGCCACCTGGCTGGAGACAAAACTCAGGATATTGAGATCATGTTCCGTGAAGCCCGGTCCGTCACTATAACTGCGCATGGCCATCACGCCAAAGGGCTTGTTATCGGCCGTCTTAAGCGGTACGCCCATCCATTCTGTGGGAAGTACCAGGGCCGATTCAATCTCCCCCTGCGCCGTCATAACGGCGATGGTTTGCCGATCAGCCAAAAGTGGCTTGCCGGTCCGGAGTATGTATTCCGAAAAGCCCCGGCCAAAGGGCCGGTTGCCTGGATTCGCGGCAACTTCATCCACGAAATAGGAGTAACGGACCATATTCGCTTTTTCGTCATAAGTGGAGATAAGAAAATTTTTACCCGGAATCAGCTCACCGATGATGGCGTGAACCGCGCGATACAGTTCCAGCAGATTGTCCGACGAACTGGCCGTCTCTGATATCCGGTACAAGGCGTTTTGCAGCTTCTCGTTCATCTTGCGTTCGGTGATATCAATGATAACGCCGACTGTCCCGGCCAAGCCTCCCAGTCCGTCATAAACAGGGGCTTTGTTCGTAAATACATAGCGCAGGCTTCCTTTATGGTCCGGGATCTGATATTCGTATCTCTCCACAGCGAAGTTTTGCGCGATCGCGGCATCGGTATCGGCAAATATCTTGGCGATTTCCGGTGCGAACATTCCGGAAGGATGCCTGCCGATAATACTCTCCTTGGGCACCTGGACGAACTTTTCAAAGGCACGGTTACAGCTAAGATAAATCCCCTCTTTATTTTTACAGAAAATGGGGTTGGGAATCGCCTCCATCAGTTGCTGGAAAAACTCAACGGTTTTCCTCTGGTTGACCTGCTGCAGGCCCATGTCGGCCAAAACTCTGGCAAAACCAACAAACAGTTTGATAATTTTCCCGATTTTTTCTTCTTCCACCACCGGTACCTGGCGCAGCGCCTTGATGTAACAGTCTTCGTCAAAGCCGTGAGCCAGAGCCTGCCCGCGAAAATAAGCCTCATCAGGCGGTTCCAGCAGCAATTGTCCGATAATGAGCGTCGCCAGGTGCTGCCCTTCCACAATAATCGGACAGGCATAGTCATACAGGCCGTTTAAACACCGGTAGCCGATATAAGGACCCTCGTTCAGGCGGCCGTTGATGATTCTGCCGCTTTCCATACATCGGTTCTCTGTCTCAGGACAGGCGCGGTGAAAGGCTGCGCAAATTTCCGTCCAGCGCGGCGAAACCAGGATTGTCAAGTCCGTGTCGACCAAGCTGCAGCTGACACCGGTCAGATCGCAAAGACTGTCCATCAACTCCTTGATTTCAGACATATCTACAAAGTCGGCAAACCGCTGCTTCAAAGCCATGTCATCCCTTTCAACCCTGTCAGGACCTCTTGTCGTCAAAAACCAATTCTTCCAAAATTCTATAAATTCCTGCAAACTGAAAACATTATTTAGTCCTGCACCTCCGGCTACCGACTTAATCACAGGCAAGAGGAAAAACCGCATTCAGACTCCTTACGTCCATAAATTATATATATTGTATTTACAATATATATAATTTATGGACGTTTCTCCTGTCCCGCTGGCATCGGCAGCAAAAAAGCAGGCCATCCAGCCTGCTTTTTTTGATCCGAAAGGATTTACCTATCTGACTGCTCTTATCCTTTTTATCAAGTCCTGAATATCCTGGGGCTGGGCGTCGTAGATCGGCTGTACGGCATCAGCAAACAACTGTTTTTGCGCCGGGGTCAGCATGGTAATTTCGCAGCCTGCTGCAATCACCTTATCTTTGGCTGTTTTTACTGTCTGGGCCCATAACTCGAACTGCAGGGCCTGAGCCTCCCGCACGGCTTGTTTGATGATCTCGATATCTTCCTTGGAGCATTTGGCTTCTATCGACTTCTTGCTGCCGACAATCAGATCCGGATTCCGGGTATGTTCGTCTTCGATAAAGTATTTCGCCAGCTGATAATGATTGGTCTCATCGTAGGTCGGATAATTGTTTTCCGCTCCGTCCAGCACGCCTGCCTTGAGTGCCGCGTAAGTATCGCCGTGCGGCATGGGAATCGCCTTGGCGCCGAGGCTGTTGATCATCGCTACCATCAGATCATTCTGCAAGGTTCTTATTCTCATATCCTTCAGATCGCCGGGGGCTTTTACCGGCTTATTGGTGTAAAAATTCCTGGTTCCCCCGTCGAACCAGCCAAAGCCGATGAAATCACTCTTTTCGCAAGCGGCGAGAACATCATTCCCCACCGGCCCGTTGACAACCTTCAGCATATGATCGGTATCCCTGAAAATATACGGCATCAAAAAGGCGTTTAAAGCAGGAACATATTTCGTCACAGGTCCGATGTTGATTCTGGTCAGGTCGATTTCCCCGTCCTGGATTTTTTTGATTACTGCCGCTTCATCCCCAAGCACCATGCTGTGATAAACTTCGATACGAACCCGGCCTTCGGTTCTGAGTTCAACCAGTCTGGCAAGCTCGAACGCGCCAACAGTGGTCGGATAACTGGCCTCATGGATTTCGGCCAACCGCAGAACCACCGGGTCTTGTCCAAACGCCACGCCGCTGAAGCCGGACACCAGAAACAAACACACCAGCGAAACCAACACCAGTTTTTTCACTATTTTTCTTCCCCTCCTGCTTCTATTTTCCAATACTCAAATTCATAGTAGCAGGACCGGCAGCAATATGTCAATTCTGAATATTTTTACTATTTTCCCTTCCGGCCCCGACAGTGTCAGAATCATCTTTTTTTGGGGGGGCGTCGCTTTTGCGAAGGAGTTAATTCTTTCTGGAAATATATTTTTCGAGGAGATGTTCGGCCTGCTCCTGCCTGTCCTCCTCGTCCACGGCTTCTGCCGCGTAGGCCGCAGCTTCGCTCCTTTGTGACGGCTCCCCCGCCCACCAGAACAGCCCTGCCCAGAGGATGAAGCACATTGCCTCCCAGAGCCAGGCATGACTGCTTCCCTGCTTCCAGGCGATGGTTACCACCGGCAGGATCACACCCGCGGCCATCCACAAACAAGTGATCCAAGCTCCAACTTCTTCACTCTTGCATATTCTCGCCGGTACTTTAAGCATCAGGCAATCTCCTTTATTGATTAATTACCATTTATTTCCATATAATATTCGATGATTCCTCCTCCTGCTGTTATTTTTCGGCGAATTTACACATCGGAAAAGCCGGGATGACAATCCCGGCTTTCTTCATAGGCTTCGATCCAACATTGATTTCACCAGAGGGACAGGCCGTTCTTTGTCAGATCAGAACCGTATTCTTCCTCAAAAGCGAAGAAGAACAGCAGAAGGATAATGGTGATAAAGATGACTTCCCAGGCTTTGCCTGCGTTGAAACGCAAAAATAGCCACTGCGATGGCTATTCCCGCGCTTGTCTTGACCGCCTCGGGCGGCCCCGGTGACGAACCGAGTCCTCGGCTTATCTGGGGCGACAACCCCGCGGACGGCAAGATCCCTGATTGGGAACACAGCCGGACTGGGTGGGATAACAATAGGCCTGAGTGGGAAAACAGGCATATTGGGACGGAGGGCAACTGGGAAGACACGATGGCGTGCAGTTTGGAACACACGATGGCGTGCAGAACGGAACGCAGGCTGGGTTGCAGTTCGGGTCGCAGGTTTGCTGGCGCCCCTGCTCTGCATCGCTCCATATCATGAATTCGGGGTTTTCCCACCCACGCTTAGTCAGTTTCCGAGACATTTTTCTACCTCCCTGCAATAAGTAATTGGGGGCACGCGCCTTAGTACATAATATGCCAACGGTAATAATCAGTTACAATCATCCGCAAGCCGCTGCGATAAAAAGCCCGGCGTAACGCCGGGCTGAAAGAGGTAGATGAGGTAAGCTATGTCTCGACTCGCTTCCTCGTTATATATTATGTTGATTAGTTAAAGCATGTGCCCCGCCTTGTGCAATAGCCGCCTCCGGTCGTGACCCATCGCGTCATCACAGTGTAAACGGCGTGGCCGCCGCCGCCTCGATTTCTCGCAGCACTCCTTTGGTATAACTGAATACCGGAATGCGTGGCAAAATGTAGAGCGCTGAATTCGGAGTACAAAGACCGACGTTCGTCGAAAACGCCAGCAGGTAGCCGCCATCCCGGACGCTCTGAACCGTCCGGAAATCCAGATTCCCGCCCGGAAAAGCAAAAGCGGTGACCGGCCTTCCGAGCATCCCGGCCAGCACCTTCCTGGACTGGAAAACCTCGTCGCGTAGCGCCCCGTCGTCGAGAGTCGGGAGGAGCCGGTGAGTGATGGTATGTGATCCGAATTCCATTCCGGTTTTGGCCATGGTTGTCATCTGGTCAATGGACATATGGTCCGAATTGCCCGCCTCACCGACGGTGACGAAGAAAACTGCCGTCATCCCGTACCTGATCAGAATCGGAAACGCGGTGGTATATTGGTCGGCAAAACCGTCATCAAAGGTGATGACCAGCGCCTTCTCCAGCCGCTCGGGGGTTACGCTGTAAATCGACGCATCGTAGTCGACATGATGATAAAGCAGCACAGGCACCCCGGCCGACGCCTGCCCGACCGCCGCTGTCATGACCAAACATAACAGCAGACAAATAATACGCATTTCCTGCCTCCCTCCAGCTGTTGTTAGTATGGCAGGAGCATTACTTGCCCCATCCGGCAGACTTGGTGGTATATTATCCCTAAACCGCCGCAGGCGAGGCTTCGCCGATTTTTCACCGCTGGAAATTCGCTTAAAATTTTCATAGGATAGAGGATATTGGGATTTAACATAAAATAGTAGAATAAACACTGTAAAAATAAATAGCAGGAGGGACCATGTTGGCCATACTTGATAGCCTTGTACAAGTGGCACCGATATTCAAGGAACTGATGCCGTTCGACTGCTCGATGACCGTTTGCGATAAGGAAGGGACCGTGCTGAAGTTTTTGCCGCCAAAGACCTTTCAGCTCAACCTCCGGGAAGGTGAAAAAATCGCGGCCGGCGGGGCTATGGAAGAATGTCTCAAAACTCGCCAGCCGGTCATCCGGACACTACCCAAAAACGTTTACGGTTTTGCTATCAAGGCGCTCAGCATCCCCGTTTTGGAGGCCGGAGAACTGGCAGGAATGATTGCAATCGGCATCAGTCTCGCCAGTCAGCAGGCCTTGCAGGAATCGACCCAATCCATCGCCGCCACCGCCGAGGAAATCACCGCAACCTCCCAGGAACTGGCATCATCTGCCGCCGCGCTCTCCCACCGCCTGGACAATCTCCTGACCGGCAGCCGTTCCGTGTTGACCGAAATTAATAAAACAGACGGGATTCTCCGGTTTGTCAGCGACGTAGCGGCCAACTCCAACCTGCTTGGCCTGAATGCGGCGATCGAGGCCGCGCGGGCAGGTGAACACGGCCGGGGCTTTTCGGTTGTTGCCGAAGAAATACGGAAAATGGCCCAAAACAGCGATACTGCCGTAAAAGACATAAAACAAATCCTCGGCAACATCCAGTCCGAAACCAGCGGCATGATGAATGTCATTCAGGAAGCCGCGAACCTTGGCGAAACGCAGGCGGCCGCCAGCCAGCAAATCTCGTCCTCGCTGGGACAACTGACCACTTCCGTGACCGATATCGAAAAAATCGCTGAAATCCTGTAAGCCCTGCCAATACCATCAGCCGCGATATGCGGCCAAAGACCGGGATATGACCCTCGTTTGCGTTAGTAGACAAAGCATCCGTAACGGAGAAATTCCCCTTCTGCTTGCTTACTTAGCAACATTATCAAGACGTACCAAAACCCACTTCCTTACCTTACGGTTAGAAAGTGGGTTTTGTCTGTATTGGGCGATACCAGCCTGCTAAGGGTAAAACACCCAGCCGGTCAAATAACCGAAACACACCGCGAAGGCCGCGGCAATCGCCAGCCTTTCCATCTTGCGCGCCTTATCCCACTCGCCTTTCAGTTTCTGCCCGAACGCTGCCAGCGACCCTACGGCGACGATAAGGAGCAGCAAAGTAAGCGCATAGCCGGGTCCCCCAGGCCAAAAGGTATCCCCCAGAACCCTCAGCACCGACACCGCCCTCACCTTCCCTATCCTTGGCGTTCTTTCAACTGATCGCCAGCCTCTCCTAAAGGCTATGCCAGGCTTGTCAGATTTATTCGACCAACTCTTCGCCGGCCAATCATTTACAGGCATGAGCAGGCACCATTATGAAAATAATATGGGTGGATCAATTATCAAAGGAGGAGATTAGATGCTTTTCAAGGCCAACAGCAATGAATACCTCGCCAATGGGGTGATTATCGACCCCATCCCGCCCCATGTCGGTGAATCGGTAAAGATCACCTATAACGGCCTGCTGCCAAAAAGCGGCGCAGGCGATGTATTCGCACACGTGGGTTACGGTTTCGAATGGCAGCATCCGCATGATGTTCTGATGACTCGCACCCCGGCCGGCTTTGAAGCAACCGTAAAAACCGCCAACCACGACACCCTGTGCCTTGCTTTCAAGGACGCGGCGAACAACTGGGATAACAACTCGGGCCTGAACTACAACTTCAATATCCACCAATAAAGGTCCACTGAAATGACCCGGAAGGCGAAAGCCCTTCCGGGTCATTTTCTGTCCTGCCGGCACGTTTTGGCTATCATTTATTGCCGCATGACTCACTCTCGCTGGCAATCACTGCGATAATTTTATATAATCCTTGGTAAGAAGGATAATTTCCGGCATCTGCCGACAGCGGCGTCCCTGGGGGGCGAACTCCCCAGGAAAAGCCGGCACAAGAATGATGAGGTGCTTTGATGTTCAAATGGAACTGGACCTATGGATACCTGTCGGCGTTGGGCCTTTCCATCGCGCTGGCTTTCTGGCTGGCCACCAAGCTGGCTATCGTGCTTTTTATCGCGCTCCTGCTGACCCTGCTGCTCCGGCCGCTGGCAGAAAGGCTCCAGCGGCGTATCGGCCCAGGCCTGTCCTCTCTTTTGGCGCTCACCCTGCTATTGGTGGTTCTGTTGCTATTTTTCGGCTGGGTGGTTCGGTCCATTCTGCCAAGCTTTGCCCTGTTTGCCGCCAAGTTGCCTCACTATATCAATCAGGCCAGCTTGAATACTGTGCTGGAGCGCCTGAACCTGCCCCCTGAATTCAATGAATATGTGACCCGAGCAATCAACGAAGCCGCCGGCTTCGTGCTGGAAGGACTAAAGGGCGCTGTCTATCCGCTGTTTCAGGCCTTGTCCGGCGCTGTTGAGCTGATTGCCGTTCCCTTTCTTGTCTTTTATTTTCTCAAAGATGGCGCAAAACTGGGCTGCGCCTTATTTGCTCTGGCCCCGGAACGCGAACAGACCAAGCTCTATAAAATTGCCAGCGAAGTTGTTATCGTACTGAGCCGCTATATAAGAGGTCAGCTTTCGGTTTGCCTGTTTTCAGGGCTGGCCGGTCTTCTCTTTTTCTTTGCCTTAGGGCTTCCGTTCCCTGTCGTCTTCGCGGCCCTCGGAGCCTTCGCCGAGTTTATTCCGGTCGTCGGTCCCGTGATCGTTGCCGCGCTGGCTACCAGCCTCGGGCTGGTCCAGTCTACGGCGATTGCTGTAAAAATTGTCGTTTTCTACACCGCGATGCTCAAAATCAATCACAACATCGTTTCGCCAAAACTGATCGGGCGGGCGGTTAACCTGCATCCTGTCGTCATTATGATCGGCATCCTGTTTTTCGGCCACATGTTCGGCGTACTGGGCATGATCATGGCGGTTCCGACCCTGGCTGTTATCAGAGTCGTAACTGTGGAAGCCCGCTCCCTCGCCTGACAGTCGCCGGCTAATCCAAGGACTCATCCGGCAATACCCGCTCAACGGTTGGCGATACTAATAAAACTCCCACTGGATCTCAGCAAACCCGATCTCTTCCACTGGCTCCCCCTGCCAGAAGTATCTGTGGATCCCGTTGTCGTTCATGATGAAGTAACGGGCTTTCCCCTTATCGACAAGACTGAGACAGCTGATCATACTGATGTCTGCGCTTTTCTTCACCTTGACAACCAGGGGAAATCCTTCAATTCTCGGCACTGTCATGCTGTTCCCTCCTGAGAGCCAAATTCCCTGTAGCTAGTTTGTGCCGATAAGGCTTTGCATAACCGGCCGGCGAAGGTTTGAACACTGCCACGCCTGCCGGTGTGTTACTGCAGTCCCTGGGGATTCGCCGCCCTGGCGAATAATTGTTCATGCTATTCACACACTACTAAAGGAGGTGAATAGCGTGAGAGAAAAAGAGAGCAAAAAGGACATCCCGCTGCTGAATACCACCATCTCGGAAATGCCTGTCAACGACCTGCCGATCGATGCTCTGACCAAAGGCACCCGGGCTCATCTTTCAAGCCATAGCCAAACGCGCTCCGGACGAAAAAGCAAGTAATTGAAAAGCCCCCGTCGTCAAAAAAATATCGGCAAAGCAGCCGCGGGGCCGCTTTGCCGAAACTCGCCAGACGCCGTACTTACGGCGTTTTTCTTATGAGGCCAGACCTGAATGATGTTATCAACAGTCTGCGTTATTTCTTGCCTGCCGCCATCTGAGCAAGCTGCTCAGACATCCGCTGCAAAGCCGCACTGTGCTCTGTGAGCTTTTCGATAGTGCCGGCCTGATGTTCCGCCACTGTTTCGATCTGTGATATTTCCGCCGAAATCTTTTGAATCGATATCTTGACTTCATTCAGGACGTTCGTGATCTGCCCGGCCGATTCGCCGCTGTTGATCGCCAGTTTTCGAACTTCCTCGGCAACAACCCCGAAGCCCCGGCCGAGTTCCCCGACCCGGGCAGCCTCGATCGCCGCATTCAGGCCAAGCAGGTTGGTCCGGCTGGCGACATCTTTGATAAAGCTGACAACCGTATCGGTCTCAGCGACCTGACTGGTAGCCTTGTGCGACATCGTGTTCAGGCTGCGGCCGCTGGCAGCCAGTTCTTCGGCCTGAGCCAAAATGGCCTGGATGGACGACGACAGAGCAGCGGCGGCTTCCGACAGCTTGTCGGCGGCCGAAGCCAGCGTATGCTTGTCCTCCAGTGACTCATGAATCGCCACCGCCCCGACAACCTCGCCTGCTTCGATAATCGGCATGCTGATGGCGATGTATGGGATTCCGTACAGTTCTTTGCCGACTTCGACCACCACGCGTTCTTTGTCATGGACGGCCTTATAGATTCCCGAGCCGGGTTTCAGCTTATCCCCCAGGCTCACCGCCCCGGCCAGCTCGGAAATAGGATTCAAAGTCACCAATTTCTCCTTGTCGCTGACCACCATGCCTACTTTTCCGTTAACCAACTGGGGAATGAATTGCGCGACTTGCATAAAACTCTTTAACAATTCCGACACAGCCAGCCCCTCTTTCCCAAGCAGTTCTCACTTTCTAGTATAGCCTGTCTCAGGAAGATTGGGCAACAAAAACTGTAAATTAACCCATTAAATGTAGCTTTTCCCTCTCCCCCGCTAAAAGAAAAAGCCTGCCGGGCCCTCCTTTGTTTCCTGCCGCATAGGCTTGATGGCTTTTATTCGCCGTTCTTCGGAATAAGTCCTTTCTCTTTGTTCGTTACCCTGCGTTTTTAAGTTGTTGCATCTCGTCCTGGCTGAACAGCATATTTACATCCAGCAAGATAATCAGCCTGCTTCCTGCTTTACCGATCCCCCGGATGTATCCGCCTCCGGTTGCCGCGGGCGACGGCTCGATGGCGCTGTCTGCAAGATGGATCACCTCGGTCACTTCATCCACCACGATTCCTATTTCCCGCTCCGCGGTCTCAATGATCAGCGCCCGTTTCTCGCCGGTTGTCGATGTTGCCAGGTCCAGCCGCATTGCCAGGTCAATCACCGGGATAATCTTGCCGCGCAAGCTGATGATACCCTCTATGTATGCCGGCATGTTCGGAAGCTTTGTAACCCCTTTGTACTGGATGATCTCCTTGACCTGAGTGATTGATATTGCATATTCCTCATTACCGAGTCGAAACAGGACTAATTGTTCTTCAGCCAACTTTTCCGCCTCCTTTTCATCATACTCGAAATCTGGACACTGCAGCCTGGAGCTCTTGAGACAGCTTGGCCAGCGCCTCGCTGGATGTGGCGATTTCCTCCATGGAAGCCAGTTGTTCTTCCGTGGCTGCCGAGACACTCTGGGCCTCTCCTGCTGATTTCTTGCTAAGCTGATCGATCTTCTTGACTGATCCGACAATCTGCTGACTGCCGGCAGCCGTCTGCTGGATGGCCGCCGATATGTCCCCTACCTGTTCCGATACCTGATTCACCAAAGCGGCAATTTCCCGAAACGCAGCCCCGGCCGCGTTGACCACTTCGGCCCCTGTCTTGACCTCCCGGGTGCCGTCGTTCATGGCCACCACAGCCTTGTCCGTATCTCCCTGGATCTCCCCGATCAGTTCGGCAATCTTTTTCGCCGCATCCTGAGACTGTTCGGCAAGTTTCCTCACTTCTTCGGCCACCACCGCGAAGCCCCGGCCTTGCTCGCCAGCCCGCGCCGCCTCGATGGCGGCGTTCAGGGCCAGCAGATTTGTCTGGCCGGCGATCCCTGAGATCGTATCGACAATCTGACCAATTTCCTTCGATCTATCCCCCAGCTTGGCCACCACCGCCGCCGAATCGTTGACGGTACTTTCTATTTGAGCCATCTGGCTGACCGCTTTTTCCACCGCCTTACCGCCGCTGGTGGCTGTGTCGGCCGCCTGAGCGGACTGGGCGGCCACCTGGTTTGCGCTTGCGGCCATCTGCTGTACACCGGCCGACATCTGTTCCACTACCGCCGAGGTCTCGTTGGCTGCGTCCAGTTGTTCATTCGCCCCTGCGGCCACATCGGTGATGGATATGGTAATCTGGTTGGCGGCCTGCGCCGATTGCTCGGAGCTGGCAGTAAGCTGCTGGCTGGCGGCAGCCACCTGCTCGGCGTTGATGGTGATGTGTCGTATCAGGCCCTTAAGCTGCCCGGTCATGGTATTGAAAGCCGTAGCCAGTTGACCGATTTCATCCCGGCTGTCCACCTGAACTTGTTCCGTTAAGTCGCCGCTGGCCACTTTTTCGGCCACCGCGGCCAGCCGGTTGACCGGACGGGAAATACTGCGGGCGGCAAACACAGCGATGACGATGCTGAGAAAGGCGGCGAACACAGCGGCGACAATGGCCGCAGTTCTTGCCGAAGCGGCGTACTCCACCGCCTGGCTCAACGCATCGGTGCTTCTCTTGTTCATATATTCCTGGTACTCATTCATTTTCTGATCCAGAGCCTTGTAGGCCGGCTGCATTTCGCCCAGCAGAACTCGGCGTGCCTCTTCGCGCTGTCCGGCCGCCATCAGCGGCGCGAATTTTTTCTCAACCAGTTCGGAGAATGTGTCATCCAGCGCTTTGACCTCGGTAACCAAAGTCTTGCCTTTTCCGGTAAGAGCGGCCCCGATCAGTTCCTGTTCAATCCTGCTATTTTCGTCTGTTGCCTTCTTATAGTCGTCAAATCTCGCTTTATCCCCGGTTATAAAATACTCCCTTAGATAGGCCACCTTATCGGATGCGTTGCTATTGATCTGAGACACCTTGATCAGCCGGGGCAGGAACTGCTTATTTACATCCTCCGCCAGAACCGATACCTCGGATACCTTCCATATGGTGTAGACAAAGCCCCCCAAAGTCACCAGAACGACGAGTAAAAAGTAAGCCAGCATTTTTGTCATCAAATTCATCTTCATGTCTTATCACCCTTTTCATGTTTTCAGAAATAGCTGCGATCACTGGAAAATCCACTCCCCTCGTCACCGGCTGCAAATGATCGCTGTAGTTGACTCCCGCGATACCGCTTGCCGCTATCTGCAGGTCTGGCAAAACACCGTCGCCAATTGTACAATCGGTTATATCTGGAACCCGGCAACCGCGGTCTGCAGGTCCTGAGCCAGCTTGGCCAGCGATTGGCTGGATGACGCGATTTCCTCCATCGATGCCAGCTGTTCTTCGGCCGCCGCTGATACACCCTGGGCTTCACCGGCCGATTTCTTGCCAAGTTCATCGATTTTATTCACAGAAACCACGATCTGCCGACTTCCTGATGCCATCTGCTGGATGGAGGCCGAAATTTCCCTCACCTGGCTTGACACCTGTGATACCAGGTCCACGATTTCCCGGAAAACGATCCCGGCGGCGTTAACCACTTCGGCTCCTGTCTTTACTTCCCGCGTCCCCGCGGTCATCGCCGCCACCGCCTTGTCGGTGTCCCCCTGTATCTCGCTGATCAGTGCGGCGATCTTCTTGGCCGCTTCCTGGGACTGCTCGGCCAGCTTCCGGACCTCCTCGGCCACCACCGCGAAGCCGCGCCCCTGTTCCCCGGCCCGGGCCGCTTCGATGGCGGCGTTAAGAGCCAGAAGATTGGTCTGGCCGGCAATACCGGAAATCGTGTCAACAATCTGGCCGATTTCCTTCGAGCGCTCGCCCAGCTTGGTCACAACCATGGCCGAGGTATTAACGGTTCCTTCGATCGACTCCATCTGGGCTACCGCTTTAGACACCGACTCATCGCCGTCCTTGGCCCTGTCGGCCGCCATGGCCGACTGGGCGGCTACCTGCTGCGAGTTTGCTGCTATCTGCTGGATGCCGGCCGAAATCTGTTCCACCACCGACGCAGCAGCGTCTGCCGCCCCCAGTTGCTCCTCGGCTCCGGCAGCCACATTAGTCACCGCGGTGGCAATCTGATTGGCCGCCTGGGCGGATTGTTCCGAACTGGCGGTCAGTTCTTCCGAGGATGCCGCCACCTGATCGGTGGCTCCATGTATTTTCCGGATAAGTTCGCGCAGGTTATGGGTCATCTCTGCGAAACTTTTTGCCAGGCGACCAATCTCGTCGTCAGAGCTGGTGACCAGGCTGGTCTTGGAGACGTCGCCGCCGGCAATGCGTTTAGCCAGCTCCTCCAGTGCTTTGATGGGCCGGGTGAGACGGCGGGCATACCAAGAAATAAGTATCGCCGCGATTACCAGCACCACCACGGTGGTAATCAGCGAAATAGTCGTCAGGGTCGAAACCGAGCCTGTCACCTCAGCCACCGGAACCGTGATCGCCAGTGACCAGCCCATTCCCGGCACCGGGGCAAACGCATAGTACCTGTCAATCCCCAGGGCCGTCAGCGTGGTAATGCCGGCCTCCCCGCTGACCATCCGTCCGGTATTGGCTTTGCGTCCGGCATCGGCGTTGGGATCTGTCAACGGGTTGACTTTCATAGCTACATCCTTACTGGGGTGGATTATGGTGAGACCGTCCTTCTGCGCCACCAGTGCGTAGCCGGTCTGGCCGACCTTGATGCTCAGAATCTTCTTACTGAGACCTTCCATATCGATGGAACCATAAACCACCCCGCTTACCTTGCCATCCACCTTGACCGGTATTGCAACCATCGCGATAATATGGCCACTGGTTTTCGACACGACCGGATCCGAAATATTCACTTCGCCGTTCATAGCTTTCCTGAAATACTCACGGTCACTGACATCAAGCGTGACTCCGGAAGAATTGAAGGCCTGCCCGTTGGGCTGAACGTAACCCAGGGCGTCATACAGCTTGTTTGCTTGAGCAATATTTCTGAGAAATGGCACGATTCCTTCCGCATTCCCGCTGTGCACCACCGGAGCCAAGGCGATCACCGCCATTTCACCCTTACGGGCCTCCAGCCAGTCGCTCACATCTTGGGCCGAGTTGACAGCCTGTTTTTGCAGGTCGCCAGTAATGTTTTGAGTGACAATTTCCCGCGCCTTCCAATAGTTCAAACCGCCCAACGCGCCCAGCGAAACCAGGAATATTGCCAGGATGATTGCCGTCAGTTTCACTTGAATACTTTTCATGATTCAGCCCCCACGTCTTTTTCGGTTTCTGCTTGTAAAGCTGCCGATACTGTCACAACCAGTATCGGCCTAAATAGACCTGCTCGGCGGATTTCACAGCAAGGGAAAATAAAAAGATCAGGGTTTACCTGACCTGAGACATGATAGGGAACTACCACGGCGGCCTGGCAATCATAGTCCTTCCCGGACTTTAGACCCATGGCTTTGCGTCGTTGTCTTTCGACAACTTTGCCCGCTATTAAGATTTTTAAAACTTAACCGCCCCAGAATAAATGGAAGGTAATCCCTGCCATACCGATTTTCTCCATCTTTCTACATTTTAATACATAATACCGCGTCAAACCATTGTTGTTGTTGATTAAAATTTTATTGTTATATTGAATCAATCCTTGTATATCTTATACAACACAAATGTTGTATAAGCTTTTATTTTGTCGATTTTAGTCGATAAAGTTTAATGGCCGCCGCCAGCGACAATCTGGCTTCAAAGCTGCTTATAGACAGTCCCAGCAGTTTTTCGATGCGCTGTTTCCGGTAGACCGCCGTATTGTGATGAAGAAACAAAGCGTTCGCCGTTTCTTTCAGGCTGGAGCTTTGCAGCATCACTTCCAAGGTGGTCAGATAGTCCGTGCCGTTTTTCCGGTCATAATCAATCAGCCTGCCGATCGTTCCCTGGATAAAATCTTCCGCCCGCTCCCGACTGCCGTAATCTACCAGCAGTTGCAAAATCCCCAGATCGTCGTAATGAAAAATACCCGCGCCATCCGTAGCTCTGCACTGAGATGCCGAAACGGTTTCCCTTGCCTCGCGGGCGCTTTTCCGCAGGGCCTCTGGGCCGGTGTGGGCCCTGCTGACCCCTATTGCCACCACCAGATCATCACCCATGTCCCTCACGCGTTCCCTTAATCTCCCGGCCAGCCGCAAGCCGCCTGGTTTTCCTGCTGCGGCATACTCCATCGCCTGGCAGAAGACACCGACCCTCCCGCGATAAGTCCAGACCGTAGACTCAGGTATATCGTCCAACATCTCGATGATTTCTTCCTTGGCCCGCTGCTCCCGGCTGGCCGCTTCCGGCCCGTTGCCGGCCGAGCAGGCAATCATGCATGAAAAGACAGGGCGGGAAAAGTTCAGCCCCAGATTCCGGCAATAAGCCAGCATTGATTCATCCAGCGGCCGCGCCGAATTCATCAGATCGTTGATAAGCTCGCTGCGGCGGCGCATTTCGTAGGCAGTCTCAAGTACCCGTCTGGCTCTCTCCTGGTCGGTGATGTCTTGAATCACCACGGCCACCGTCCTCTTGCCGTCAACCGTGTAGCTCATCGGCGCCACGCGCCTTCTGATATTCCGCCTGCCCCTGGCCATCTCAACAGTATAATCCACACCCTGGACGACTTTCTCCTCCATCGCCAGCCTGATTTCTGTCAGTAATTCGTCAGCCTGCTCGCGGGGCATAACGTCGAATACGGTGGATCCCAGCAGGTGTCCCTGAGGCAACGGCAGTATTTCCGCGGCATCGCCGAACACTTCGAGATACCGGCCATCCTCGTCGATGATAAAGCTCACTTCCGATACTGCCTGGACAAAGTCCCGCAGGATAAACTCATTTTCTTTTTGCAGTTCTTCCATCCTTTTTCTGTCGTTAATATCGACAGTCGAACCCATGCATCGCACCGGTTGTCCGGTCTGATCGAAAATTGATTTGCCGGTGGCTCTGACCCAGCGATAACTGCCATCCTTGTGCCGGAAGCGAAATTCGACATCAAGGGTCTGAGCTCCTCCGGGAGTACACTCCGCCATCTTCTCTTTGATTCGGCCCAGATCGTCCGGATGGCAGTTACCGGCCCATTCTTCCAGCGAATATTCCCGATCCTGGGCCTCATAACCGCAAATAGCCTGTAGCCGCCCGTCGCGGTATACCTTCTCATTGACGATGTCCCATTCCCACAGTCCGGCTTGCGTACCCTCGATGACCATCGCCAGATGGTCCCGGCTTTGCTGCAGTTCCGCTTCCGCCTGCCGTTTGGCCGTTATATCGATGACCATCGACGAAAGCAGCGTCCGCTCCCCTGTTTCAAAAGGCCCCGAATAAACTTCCACTTCCTGTGTCTCGCCGCTCTTTAAGCGATGATGAAACAAAAACGGCTTACCGTGGATGTTGGACGCACTCTTCATCCGCGCTCTTACCTCTTCCACCGGCAGCATGTTGATTTCAAAAATAGCCATTGTCTTCAGTTCTTCCATCGAATACCCGTAAAACTTGGCCGCCGCCGCGTTGGCGTCGATGATCCGTCCGGTTTCCGGGTCGACGACCAGCCAGACGGCAGGATTATCGATGAACATCTGGCGATAACGCCGGTAACGTCGCTCGCTGTCCTCCAGGGCGTCCTCAGTCATCCTGCGGTCCGATACATCATTCATAATCCCCATTGACCCGACGACAGTACCGGCGGCGTCCCGCAGCCCCCACTGACATACCTCCATCCACCGGAAGCCGGTGTTTTTCGTGATCCACCGGACTTCCTGCCGGAAGTCCGTTTGTTGTCTCATCACCGCCGACCAATACCTCTGATAGCAGCCCCTGTCATCAGGGTGAATGTAATTGGAAAAAGCCGTTTCCAGGCTGTCCTCCTCCGTGAATCCCGTAATTTCCGTCCAGGCTCGATTCATCGAGGTGATTTGCCCGGCGGCATCGGTTTGGAAAACAATTACCCTGGCCTGATCGACAACCAGATGGTATTTCTCCTCAACTGCAGCAAGACGGTCTCTTAAGCATTGAAAAGCCTGGGACAACTCCCGTTTTCTCACAGTCGCCTTCTTGCTCATGCCGAACCGGATCTTCACAATACTGCCCACGTTAGCCCGCTCCCCCGTTATATCGTCTGAAAATATATATCACAACGCTATGATTCGACCATTCAGGCTTTGATGCTACCAATATTTGGCGAAATTGTCAAGACAACACTCGCATTATTAGACAATACCAGATAAAATTCGCCAAATTGGGTATTCCCACAAATCTCCAAACATTACTTTGTTTCGACCGACATAATCATTCACTGACAACATAGATCGGGGGTGAGTATATGCGGTTCAGCAGATTGATGCGCCTTACCTGGGCCATGGTAACTGTCCTGCTGATCATCGGCTCCGTCGCCACGGCCGCCGCCGGCGCCAACATTCAATGGTACACCTCCGGAGTTTATTACGACGGCAGCGGCCGACTCGTTATCACCGGTTACTTCAAGAACGAGGGAACAGTAACCATCGACAAAATCAACTGGGTAACCCTGAATGTCAACCTTCAGCGAAGTGACGGAACTTGGTGGCTCGCCTACTCGGATACTTGGCACAATATCGATATCGTTTTGCAGCCGGGCCAGACCTATCCATGCAATCTGCAAAGTTCGGAAACCCGGCAATTTCGCTTTCAAGGCTTTCGCGTAACCGGCACCATCAATTATCATGTGGTAACAGGCAGCGATGCCTGAATGTCAGGGCCATTCCGGCAGGGATGGCCTTGACATTCAGTTTCTAAAGAGGAGAGGCGCTAAAACTATATTAAATTATCTAAATATTCAGATAATATTTAGGATGCTTTCAGAATATTTTCAGATTGCGAAGGATTTTTTCGGAATGTGTTGAACATTAACTATAGACTAAATATCTTTATTTAGAAATGAAAGGGTTGACTTGGCTTGGAAGATCAAAAGCCGTGTCAATTTCCACCTAACGCAAGAACTGAAATAAGATTTCTGAACCTGCAGGGTCAACCTGCACCATCAGATCAGGCAGCAAAGGTCGTAACAGTGGAGTATGACAAAGAAGGAATCCCCATTCGTACGACAGTAAAAATTAACCCCAAACAGCGAATCATTGAATGGCAGCCGTAAAAGCAGGGCGTATTCTTTCCGCCCTGCTTTTTTATTGTATTTCCATTTTCTTTAGCCTTTACCCTGGCCATTTAGGCAATGCCTGCTGATCGAAACAATCGAAAAGCCGGATTTCCCGCCCGGCCAAAACGAATTCTTTATGACGTAATCGTTAATCGCCACTCAGGCTTTTGGCCATGGCGTCAAGGTCCGTGCCCAGGCTGCCCAGTTGTTCGATAGCTCCGGCCACCTGGGTGATCGCCTGCGCGATCTGTCCGATCACATCATTCATCTGCAACAGCTGCCCGGCAGTATGGGAACTGTCTGCCTGAACCCGTTTTATTACATCGCTTATCGTTTTGACCGATTCCGCGGTATTCCCGGACAGTTTCCGTATCTCCTCGGCAACCACCGAAAAACCCCGTCCGGCCTCCCCGGCTCTGGCGGCCTCAATCGCAGCGTTAAGGCCGAGGAGATTGGTCTGTCCCGCAACATTTTTGATCAGCCCGAGGACATCGTCAGTCTCCTTCACCCGACTCTGAGACTCAAACACAAGATCGGCCAAATTGCTGCACACCGCCGATACTTCTTCGGTTTGAGCAGATATCTGCTCGGTGGTGCTTGCCAGATTGCTTATGGCGTCAGCCATCCTGCCGGCCATCTCCTGGAGCATGTCCTGCTTTTCAATGGATTCTACAGCCGCCACGCCGCCCACCACGGTGCCATCCTTGTCTATGATGGGATAAGCGATGGCAATATAAGGGATGCCAAAAACGGCTTTATCGCCCCGGGTGACAGCCCGGCACTTTCCTTCCATCGCCCGGACGATAGCCGTGCCTGCTTTCAGCGGATGCCCGGGGGAGATTTTAAGATCCAGCTTATGCCCAGGTTTATAAAAAATGTATTTTTCACGGTCGGAGATCGCTATCCCGACATCGGAACCCGAAAGATTCTGCATGATCGGCAGAACTTGAATATACTGTTTTAGGATAACTTCTGACATAAGAATTCCTCCTGCCCAGGGTTTGCTGCTGCGATTAATGCTCTGGCTTGTCACCAATGGATATTTCCACCTCTCACTGAAAATTCCCTTCATTTTTTAGCGATTTTTGTCGGAAATAAGCGAATAATATTTTTATTTCCTGAGTGAATTAGTGAAAGCCAATTTTTTCGTTGAGCCCCGCAAGCAAAGAAGCCCCCAAATGGGGGCTTCCAGAGTGAAGACAAAACCTTTTATAATCTTATTTACAGCCGTTATCAACGATGCCTTTCCCTCTCATCCAGGCTTTTCTCGCCTTCCACCGCCAAAGCGCCGGTTGACGCCAGTTCCGGATTAATGCGCTGTATGGCTTGCGACTGCGCCCCGCGAGCACCGGAGCCCCTGCGCGTCCATGCGCAGGGGCTTCTCGCCCGATCGTCCTGACCGCGCGTGCGGCGAGCTTGCCGACTACGCCAACAGCGCCTAACCAAGCGACTACATCGCCGCTGAAGCGGCGTGTATCTGCTTGTCCTCTACGCCACCGGACACCTTTGCTGGCCCTGATTCAACTAAACCTATTTTAAGCTGCTAGACAGGAACCAGGAGGGGATTTCCGCAGCGGGACTCGCCCACATCCGTGGATAAGTTCAACTAAGCCTCGGGAAATCTCCCGAGGCCAGTTTCACTAATGTCCCCAGCCGTCGGCAGCTATGCTGCCG
>JARLHY010000135.1 GCA_031292015.1 Negativicutes bacterium
CTTAAATGGATGAGGTGGGGAACTTTACGAAGGTCGTCCCCTTTTATGATAATGTCGGCCGATTTTGCCGGGGCATTTGTGCCGCAGCCGAGGGCAACCCCTGCGTCGGCCGCCGCGAGAGCCGCCGTATCATTGATGCCGTCGCCGACCATAATCACCTTATGTCCGTGGTCCTGCAGCCGCTGGACCAGTTCCAGCTTGTCCTGCGGCGACGACACGCTCCACTGCTCGTCCAGGCCGAGAGCTTCAGCAATGGGGTTGGCGGCTTCAGCCGTGTCCCCTGTCACCAGACCGATGTGTCTGATGCCAAAAGTCCGGAGGCGGTTTATCGCCTGAAGGGTTTCCGGGCGAAGCTTGCTGCTGTAGCCGACCAACCCCACCAGTTTACTGTTGATCGCCACATATAGCACACTCAGTCCGAGGTGCTGCAGCCGCCGGATACGGGGACTGGCTCTGGCTATTCTGACTGTCTGGCTGGTAATAAAAGCTTCATGGCCTACCGCTATCTGTTGGCCAGCCACTACCGCCAGTACTCCGGCGCCGACTACCTCTTTGCTGTCGGCAGGAAGCAAATCCAGCCCGGTCTGCCGGGCCTGCTCGACCATCATCATGGATACCGGATGTTTGGTGAATGCCACGGCCGAGGCGGCGAGCTGGATTAATTCGCTTTGGTGGTAGGCTTTGTCCAGAACTACGATTTCTTCCACTTCCGGGATGGCGGCGGTCAGCGTGCCGGTCTTGTCAAAGAGGACGGTATCGGCTTCTTTCAGAGGGGTAAAGGACTTGGCGTCCTTAATGTAAATTCCGTTGTGAGCGGCGACGGCCAGGGCGGAGCCGAGGGCCATGTGACGGGAAAGGGCCACACCGACAGGGCAGCCGACCAACAATACTGCCAGGCTTCGCGATACGTCGCGGGTCAAAATATAGGTCAAGCCGGCCAGGACGATGGTCCAATTCACCAGTCGATTGGAATAATCTTCAGTTCGGCCTGATAACGGTTCGTTATTTCGGGCCGGAAGGGAAACGCCGGCGCCGGCCAGCTCCCGTCCCGCCTGAACGGTCCGGATTCTCAGACACCCGGCGTTGACGATGGTGCCGGCCTGAATATGATCACCCTGTCCCATATTCCGCAAGGCGGAGCTGCCGGTAACGATAGCCTGGCTTACTACGGCTTCGCCGGCGACAATTTCACCAGCCGCCGGAACAACGCCGTTCTGCCGGACAAGCAGAATGTCGCCAACTTCTATATCCTGCACCAGGATGCGCTTGGCCTGTCCGTCTGTCCAAAGCTCTGCATACCCGTAGTCCTCCACCAGCATCTTCCTGATGGTGGCCTGGGTACGGCCCTTGATGATACTGCAAAAGAGAGTGCTCAAATGGACGAGCCAAAGCACCGACAGGCCGGTTATGCTCTCGCGCATGGCCAGCAATATGAGGGTTGCCGCAAAAATAAGCAGCTCCGAATTGATCTGGCGCTTATGGGCAAGCTGGCCGAGTCCGTCCCGCAGAAGCGGCAGGCCTGAAACCAAGGTAACAACGGCGGCCAGATTAAAGACATGGCGCGATGCCGCCAGCGGAGAACGCCCCACCGCCAGCCGTTTCAGCAAAATGGCGGACAGAATGGCCCCGGTGGCGACAGTATAAAACAGAGGCCCTTTAGCCAATGGCCTGGCGGCGTTTGCGTCCGCGGCGGCAACCTCCCGGGCCGCGGCGATATCTCCTTGCTGTGCCGCCGGTTTGGGGAGAGTCTCCCCGAGTACTGTCCGATATTGCCTGCGGCAGTTGGCGATACCTTGCTCAATAGTGGCGAAGGTCAGCGATTGGGGCTCGAAATACAGCAAAACCCGCCCGGTAAGCGGGTTGGCCTCGGCTTTTTTTATCCCCGGGGTCGCGTTTAAGCGTCCCAGGAGATAACGGGCAAAGACGCCGTTGCCACGGAGCCCCTCCACCGATAGGCGCAGTCGCCCCGGAAGCAGCCGGTATCCGTCGATGTGTGTTGCGAAAGAATGCACTATTTTCCTCCTTATTTTGACTGGCGGATGTCAGTCAAACCAATGAAAATAGTTTTTTCAGGATAGCGCAGAGTATGCAATAAAAAAACCTCTCAGTTATTGAGAGGCTAAAAATCGGGTGTCTATTCGCCGGCTGCTTTGATTTTCCCTTTGGGTTTGGGTTTGGCTTTGCCCTTCTTCTCCTGCCTTTTGTCGCCAAGAACCTTCAGGGCGGCTTTGGGAGTCAGAATGGAGTCGTTATATTGCCGGAAGGCTTCCTTCGCACCAAAGTAGTCGGAAATGACCTTTCTGGTGACTTCGGCGATATTTTCACCCGGGCCTGCTTTCGCCACCGCGAGCAAGGCCAATTTTTCGATTGTCTTGGGATCGGCCAGTTTCTTTCCCATGGTTAAAACCTCCTTATTTCATCTGGTTCACGTCGGATATCGTTATGCTGTCCGATGGTCAGCAGCGGGACGATGTAATTACAGAGCCTCCTGGAATATCTTTTCCGACTCCCGGTTTAAAAAGGTGATCAGTTGCTCCGAGTTCCAGTTACTGTTCAAAACGGTGGGAATAATTTCCTCGGCTTGCTGCGAATCAACGGTGATGTCGATGAGTGAGCGATTCTTGCGTCCAGTGAAAATCAGGCGAGAATTTTTGCCTTTACGTTCATTTAACAGGAGTCGCCAACTGCCTTCCGTTCCCATAAATTCACTCCCTTAACAATCTTAACATAATCTTAACAGTAAATTTACATTGAAAGCAAGCAAATTACCAGAATATGTATGTTAAGTTTTCTTAACAAATGAGTCTGCTGCGTTTCAAAACGATATAGTCAAGTTTAACGAAACCTTAACTTTGGCAGGGGAATATCGAACAGGATTTTGTCAAAGAATGTTTGAAATGTTAGTTGTAGATAGCAGGTTTAAAAGGGTATTTCAATGTCTTTTGCCGGAAAAGGAGGAGATATCATGTCAGCCGAAGATTTACTGACCAAAGTCCGGGAATTCAGGCGACGCATCCAGGAACTGGACCTGAGCCCTGATGAAAAAGCGAAGATGATCGAGGATTACTGGAGTTTTATCAGCCGGGTGCCTCTTTCCGAAACGAATGAAGACTGATCCTCACCAATCCACCTGAAGAGGTGGCTTCTTTTTGCGCTCAATGGTTTTTTCGCTGGTCGATCACATAGGTTGATCCTTTGGTGTCCTTGGCCTTGTTTTTCAGGGTCGCGGCGATACCGCCAATCTCAAGGTAGTTGGAAAAATTGCGGAAAAGAGTGTGGGCCACGCCGATGGATATGGTCATGATCGGAAACCGCTCCAGCCGGCCGCGCCGGTTTCGGGCGATAATGACGCCCAGCTCCAGATCTTTCGGGTCGTAGAGGTTGACGATTTCTGCGTCGAAGTGCCGGATGATGGCTGTACACAGCTCGTCCATTTTTTCCGGGTGGGTGATGATGACGAAATCGTCGCCGCCGATATGCCCCAGGAAAGCATCCTGCCGGCATATCCGGTCGACGCATGAGCGCAGGATGTCCGCTGTGAGAAGCAGAGCTTTGTCGCCATGCTCAAAGCCGTACTTGTCGTTGAAGGCTTTAAAATTGTCCAGATCTACATACAGCATGGCAAACGGCTGATTCTTCTCAACCATCGACTTCAGCTTCTGGTCGATCAGCAGATTGCCCGGCAAGCCGGTCAGCGGATTGGCGTTGGTGGCGCACCTGACCTGCAGGTTGGTTACATTATTCAGCAGGTGGGTTATGGATACGATGCCTGCATACTGATCGTTTTGGGTGACGATGATGAAATCATACTTACTGTCGACGGCCCGGCCCATGGCCAGGTGGGAGACGGTGTCCAGCGGCAGGCCGGCGTCAACGACCAGGGGGTTCTTGTCCATGATCAGCTCTACCGGGCGGTTGTGATACAACGATACCCCATATTTGGTGCCTAAGCGAAAATAGAGCTTGTTTTTCATAAGCAAGCCCACCGGTATGTTGTTTGTTGTAACAACCACGCCTTCGACTTTCTCGGAGTTCAGAATTAATTCCGCACCGCTGACCAGATCCCGGGGTTCGATGGCCGGACAATACTCGATGATATCGCCGACAGGCACACTTAATATCGTCTCCGGCGGATGCCGGTCATTCCTTTTGGTTTTGCATTCCCGGATCAGGTCGCAGTTGGCTGGCGAAAGTTTTTCGGGGACCGGGGACGGTTTGGCGAAAAGATATCCTTGGGCGCAGTCCACTCCCAGACTCAGGACAGCGGTTAGCTCCGGCGCCGTTTCCACCCCCTGGGCGATCACCTGTACGCCTATGGAATGCGCGTAATCCACCATGGAAGCGATCATCTGGCTGTGGTACTGGTTGGCGTTTAAGTTATGGACCAGCAGGCGATCGATTTTAATGTACTGAGGGCGCATATTGGCGATGGACTCCAGACTGGAAAAGCCGGATCCCACCTTGTCGATGGCCAGGGGGATCCCCTGTTTGAAAAAATCCATAGTGCGTTCCAGAATGAAACCCGATGATTCGGCAATACGCTGCTGGTCAATCTCCAGGATGACGCTGGACGGAGCTTGCCCGAGCGCCGTCCAACCGCGGCCAAGGCTGCCGGGGAAATGAAGAATGGTGGCGCAGGGGTCGATGTTCACAAAGAGTTTCTCGGTGATGTTGTTGGCTGCCGCCGTTTTAAAGGCAATTTCCCGGCATAGATTCTCCAGCTGGTTGGAAAGATTGAACCTGCCAGCGGCGGAAAAAAGTTTGACCGGCAGATGGAGCGGGCTGTCGACCGGCCCCCGGACAAACACTTCATAGCCGATCACTTCCACCTTTGTCAGGTCAATAATCGGCTGAAAGACGGTTGTTACCGCTTTTTCTTCCAGTATGGCGGCTAACGCCTCGTATTCTTTTTGCAGATGCTCTTTATCGAGTTGTTGTCCGATGATAAAACCAAGTGAATCTGTTTCAACCATGGCGACCAACTCCACTTTGTTTATCAAGAGTGCAAGTCTTTATTTTAAGCGGTGCCAAAATCGCAACCCCCGGCGGGTGCCAGGGGTTGTTGCAGGCAACTGCTACTTCTGCCGCCGGGCCATATGATGCGGCGGCAAGCCTCTGGGCTAGTGCTCCTGCCACGCAACTGTCAAGCTTTTCCTTCTCATCATAACAACAAATGATGATTGGCGTGTTAGGGTATTGTTAATAAACTGTTAAATGTACTAGTCCCTCTTCCCGGCAATGCTGAGGGCGCGGAGCTGGGGGCTCTTTTTGTGCTGGTGGGCGTCCATCCGGGTTAAAATATCGTCAAGCATGGCAACAGCTTCGACGATGAACGGGCCTTTATTCAACATGACGCACTCGGCCCGCTCGGCCATGGCGGCATCGGTTATCTCAGCCCGCGAAGGGGTGCCGTGCTTCACCAGGTTTTCCAGGACCTGGGTTGCCCATATCACCGGAACGTGGGCTGCTTCGCAAATCCAGAGGATCTCTTCCTGCAGCTCGGCGAGACGTTTATAACCCACCTCCACCGCCAGGTCGCCACGGGCGATCATAACGGCAAATGGCTGTTTTGCCGCTGCCTGAACGATGATTTCCGCCAGATTTCCCACGGCTTCATCGGTCTCGATTTTGGCCATCAGCGGCAGCGTCTGGAGGTTCCGGCCGAGACGCTGCGTCAGTTCGTCCTGCAGCAGCCTGATGTCGGCGGCAGACTTCACAAAGGAATAACCTACGGCGTCAGCCAGCGGTACAATGACGTCAAGGTCGGCTTTGTCCTTATCGGTAATGGGTGACAGAGTCAGATGCTTGCCAGGGAAATTCAGGCCTTTACCTGGTTTGATGCCGACAGCCTGTTCCTTGGCCGTGGACAGAATCCGGACTATCGCCCCCTCCGGGCGGATCCGCTCGACCTCGGCGACGATCTGACCGTCATCGATGTTGATTATGTCGGCTATGGCCAAATCTCTCAAAATCTCGGGTATTGTGCAACTGACGACCATATCCACAGCTTCCTCGAGATTGAAATCGCCTTTGGTCAAGAAAAGGCGGCTGCCGGGCGAAACTTTGGCCTGGGCGCCATGGAGCAGGATTTTGTCGATTCGTGGTTTGGGGCCGGCGATTTCCATGAAGATTTTGCAGGTTCGGCCGGTTTCCTGCTCAGCCTGTCTGACATTGGCGGCCATCGCCTGCCAGACTTCTTTGTGATCATGGGCGCAGTTGATGCGGGCCACATCCATGCCGCTAAGCAGCAGCCTTTTCACCAGATCATAATTGCTGGCACATTCGCTGGAAAAGGTCACCATAATTCTGACTGCCCGACGCTGCGGCGCCGGGCCAAAGACCGCTTTGGTCTGACGGGTCAGACTCCATTCGCCGTGGTAGAAATTGCGGGTTGGGGGATGTTTGATTCCGACCTCGTCCTGCCGGCCGCAGATACAGCTGAGAGACGCGATGACCGCATCCAGGTTGGCAATGGCTCCTGCCTCGCTCCGCCCCAGGGACGACAGCCCCCACGGCCTGAGAGCCCGCTGGTACGGCCTGATGTCACGTCTTCTAAGTGCGAGATAAAAAGCCAGATTCAAAGCACTGTAGCGAAAAGAAGGCCGCTCAATTTCCGGAAGCCACCGCCTGAACATGTCCAGGCCTTCCTGATAGACCGCCTGGCGCAAGGCCAGCAATTCGCCGAGCAGCAACTGCGGATCGGCTGACAGTGATTTCGCGTCCACGACGTTCCTCCTTTTTCCTGCTTATTTATCTAAAGTATAGCATTATCACTGGTCGACCATTGTTAAAATATTGTTAATAGGAAAAGAACAAGATGGCAAAACCTTCCCTCTGGAGCATTCAGCCAAAGCCGGATAATATCCTTCTGTCAAAGACGTTTTTGACTAGCCGTAACGAAACAAAGAACAGGCCGTGAGGCCTGTTCTTAACTCACGCTATTGATACATCTCTATCTTCCGACACTTATCTGGCCGGCGGATTTTTGCGAGGAATCTTCAATGTTTCCCCAGGATGGATGGCGACATCGTTGGTCAGGTTGTTCGCCTGCTTGATGGCGGTGATGAGTGAGCGAATGTCGTCCTTGGCATCAACGTGTCTGGCGGCGATCGACCACAGGGAATCACCGGTCTGGACGCAGACGGTTTGATAGGTTCCGCTGGACATGTAGGGGTTCGAACTGGCGTGCAGGCTGTCGTAGGCGGACCAGGCGTAAACCAATAACACCAATACTATGCATATTTTAATGATGAAATCGCTGTAAATTAACTTTCTGGCCATTTGCTTTTCCTCCCGAATGTATGTTCGCACCATTATCGTAACATAGTACGTATGTTCGGTCAAGGGGGTTAACTGAAAAAAACGAACAAACGTTTGCACTTTTTACCAGCAACTGTTATAATGATGCTGTAAATAAGTAAAGTCGGCGTTAGGAGATGATAGAATTGCCATTGAAAGAAGGCTTTTTAAGTACTCGTCAACGCGAGATCTTGAATTATATCAAGGATATGGTCAGAGCTAAGGGGTATCCCCCGTCGGTCCGGGAAATCGGCGAGGCGGTTGGGTTAAGCTCCAGTTCGACGGTGCATAGCCATCTGGCGAAGCTGGAAGAACTGGGTTTCATCCGCCGCGATCCCACCAAGCCCAGAGCGATCGATGTGCTGGATGAGGCTCCATGGCGGCAAAAAGCGATGACCCCGGTGCCGCTGGTAGGCCGCGTGACAGCCGGTCAGCCTATTCTTGCGGTGGAAAATATCGAAGAAACCTATCCGTTGCCTACCGAGCTGGTGGGCGACGAAAATGTATTTATGCTTACCGTGCAGGGCGAAAGTATGATCAATGCCGGTATTCTTGACGGGGATTACGTTTTGGTGCGGGATCAGGATACCGCCCGCAACGGCGAGATTGTCGTGGCCCTGGTGGATAATGAGGAAGCGACAGTCAAACGGTTTTTCCGGGAAAAGGATTGTATTCGCCTTCAGCCGGAAAATAGCTTCATGGAACCGATATATTCCCGCAATGTCGCGATTTTGGGAAAGGTAATCGGGGTTTTTCGCCGCATCTCGTAACGTCCTGAAACAAGGGGTTAAATTCACAAAAAAACATCCCCCGGTCGAGCCGGGGGATGTTTTTTCTATGTTTAGTATAAGATCGGAGTATTGGGTTACTTGGTGGTCTGGCGGGGCGGTACTTTGGTTCCCACCCGGACAACCCGGTCTTCGGGCGGAAAATCGTCGGCGGCGAGGAATTCCCGGGCAACTTCACGGCCAAACAGGTATTTTACCCGATACGTATTGACCTGAAAGCCTTTTTGACCGTCAACCTCGGTTATTTCTTTGCCCAGTTCGAGCTGCGGGTCCTGTTTGACGATGGTGTTGGGTTCGAGCACTCTCTTGTCGGTGGCCACGATCTGGATTTCCGGCGGGTTGTCGTTTAATTTGCCGAAGATGGACACAGTCAGCTGGTTGCCGGAAATTTCCGAAGTAATGTAGATGTTGTGAGACGAAGTATTCTTGAAGCGGAAGTCCAGTTGGTTATCAGCCACGGTGGCATCCTGGCCCAGCGGTACATAGCCCGGAGGACGATAGTGGGATGTGCGTTCCTCAACTGTGAGGTCGGCCAGTAAAACGGCATTATAAAGGGTGCTGCTGACCTGGCACACTCCCCCGCCCCAATCCGGCATCAGTTTGCCGTTGATGAACACCGGCGCCACTTTATAGCCGTACTCGGCCAGCCGGGGCCCTACATAGGTGTTAAAGGAGAAGGAACCACCGCTTTTGACAATAACTCCGTTGACGTTTTTGGCAGCAAGGGCGACGTTTTGGGAGCGGTTCTGATCCCACGGATCAAACTGGGTGCTGTAGGAGGATATTACCCCGTCGATTCCGTCGAGGTCTTTGGCCTGGATGGCCGGGATGAGTTCATCGACAGCCAGCGGCATGACCAGCGGCAGACCGGTTTCCATCCCGCGGCTGATTTCGGCCACCGATTTGGCGATATCGACCCGGAAGCCGATAGCTTCCGGTACGATGGTCACTCCTGTTCTGGAGCCGACCAGGGTGGCATTTTGGGGCTCCTGGTCGATGCTGCGGGCGACGTCGGTCACAAATACAACAAGTTTTTTCGCGTCATAGGCTGGGGTGAGATGAATGACGTGACCACGGTTGATGGCCAGGTATTTTTCCTGCAGCTGATTAAAGGCGTTGCCGGTGCGTCCCACGGCGTAGGCTTGTTTGGCCAGGGTCGAGGCGTCGATGCCGAGGTCAATATCTTGCGCGGCCACCGACCACTGTTGGCCATGATAGGTCAGGGTAATCGGCGGGTTTTGAGTCCGTTCCCGAAAAACGGCGGCAATCTTGTCTTCGGCGGCATTCACAGTGAGCCCGCCGACATCAATATTACCAACGGTAACGCCGTTATAGATTTCGTCGGTGACCGAGAAAGCGGCGTTGATGGACACCATGCTGATGATGCTGAAAAGAACGATGACGCCCAGAAAAACAATTAAATTAGTAGGCCGTTTCGATGTTACCGGCTGCACAACACAGAACACTTCCCATCGTCGTCGAGTGTAGATACAGGAAGCCCCCGCCGCAGCGGGGACTTCGTTTTTTCCCTTAGATGCTCATGGAAAGTTCGACGAATTTGCCGGCAAGTTTCGCTTTTTGAATGACTTCCTCAGTTATTTCGCCACCGTTGTCGACGATCACAACTCCGTTGTCGGTTTCGATCCGTCGGCTGGCCTTTTTGCCAAGGAGGTATTTGCGCTGCTTGTCATCAAATTTTTTGGCCGAATCATCATGATTTTCGGTTGCGGCTGGTGGTGTTGCCGGAGCGGCCGCAGGTGCAGGTGTAGGTGCAGCAGGTCGTTGTTCAGGAGCTGCCGTCACGACGACCGGGCGTTCGGGGGCTGCTGCAGCAGGTGCCGGAGGAGCCACCACTGCAGGGCGGACTGACGGGGATGCCGGTCCTTCGATATCGGTTTCGCTGATGATGACGACCTCTTTACTGAATGTAATAACGCGGGCGCCGGAAATGACGGCTTTTTCGCCGTTGGTTTCTTCCAGTTCGCAGCTGGCGATTTTGCCGTTTTCATCAATGGTGATTTCAGTGATTTTGCCCTGAAAGCGGCCGGTTTTCGTAAGGACTTTAGCGCCGATGACTTTTACGTCGGCGGCGAGAAATTTCTCCATTTCGGGGGCGTTGGCGAGGGATAAAATCTGATCGCTGCTTTCGACGGTTATCGCATTCTCACCAATTCCGGAAACTGCGGGAAACGGCAGAAGTTTGGCTCCCAGATACCATTTGCCGTCTTCGACGGCGATGGCGGCGACAGCGCCTTGCACAGGGTCAATTACTAACATCTTGGCTGTGCCTAGCTCACTGCCCTCGCAAATACTGATAACCGGTAACCCAAGAATGTCGACACTCTTTTTCATCCGTATACCTCCTAAAAATTGAGAATAACTAAAACTAAGCCAAATTGCGCCATTCACGGAATTCAGCGTCAATTTCTTGAGAGACTTCCGTTGGAATGCTGTTGAACGGGAGATAGCCCATGCGGCTTTCCAGCAGGATGTTTTTTACGATTCGCAGGTAAGCGATGGTGGTGACAAATTCCTGCGACAAGGGATCGTTGTGCTGAAGTCCGGGCAGACCGCGACACTGGGTTAAGAGCATGATCGCTTCGTCGTAGGCCCCTTTGTCTTTCAGCAGGGTGACGATTTCGATGGCGATGTACGGGGCGGCGTCGGAGTCTTGATAGAGTTTCAGCGCCTGGCGGAATGTATCAAGGGCCAAGGGATGGTTGCGGCCCTCTTTTTGCGAAAACGCGAAGTCCAGCAGATCATCCAGAGAATCCGAAACTGGGTTCAGGTCGCTGGGGGCGGTAATGGCTGTCACCTCCGGGATCTCGGATGGATCTTCGGCTGCCGGTAGGATAGCTTGCTCATCTTCAGGGGTGGGGAGCGCCGGCAAAAAACTCTCAGGCGCAGCAGAAGGTTCGGCGGCTGAAACAGTTGTCTCGGTGGGCGGTTCCGGCTCGGGTTCGGTCGCGGATTCCGGCTGGAAATCCGGCGGGGAAAGCAGTGTCAAGGTATCTGGCGGCTGCACTTCCGGTTCAGTTTCAGCTGCAGCTTCAGGTTGGGAAGGCGGCCCGGTTTCAGCAGCGGCTTGGGTCAGCGGCTCAGGTTCGGGGTCTGGATCCGGATCTGGCAGGAAGTCTTCCAAAGGTGCCAGTTGGTCTATTTCCAGGGGGGTGTCCCCCAAGGGAACTTGATCAAAGGTCTCTTCTTCCGACGGATCAAAAGATGGTTCGGGTTCAGTATCATCGTCCGGCGGCGGGGAAACCAATTGCTCCTGTTCTTCCTCTTCCCTGTCCGGTTGGTCAGGTTCGAGTTCATGGCTCTGATCCTGAGCAGAGGCTGCAGCCAGGACCAAGCCGGCGAAATCGACAGCAAGTTCGGCGCCGGGTTCGGGGAGAGACTGAAGGTCGGTATTTTCCAAAGCTGTTGCCAGGAGCGGCTCAGGCGGAACCGGAAGAATTTCTGTCGGTTCTGCTGCAGACTCTGCCGCCGCGGCAGGCAACGATCCTAAGTCAGGCGGGACAGTCTCCGCAAGCATCGGTTGAGCGGGGTAAACCGGCAGTTCCAGCGACGGGGGTAATTTCAGCACGGTGTCGGCGATGACCGGGACAGGTGAATCGGTCTGCGGCAGCGCCGCCGCTCCTGATGTGGTGGCTCCTGGAGTGGCCTGCAGATCGCCCGGATCGTCATAGTAAGCGACAAGATAGGCGAAGATAACGGCAAACACGGCCAAAAAGCCGACCGTTCCCGCCAGACCGGCAAAACTGACGACGATCCGCGGCAAGATCACACTGATGACCAGAGCGCAAACGGCGCATAAAACCAGAGACTTCAAACGCAGCAAAACGCCGAAGACTTTATTGGCAAGCATATAAATAATAAAAGTTGTGGCTGAGATAGCCAATAACGTAATGATTATGTATTCCACACTACCCCACCCGAACGTTTTGTAGATTCAAGCGGATTACTTACACCTATTGTTCGACGTCATTTGGCAATTTCCTGTTGTAAATACAGAGATTTGGGGAAATATGTGCGCAGCATGGCATAATTTATATATCCGCCATTTCCCGTACGGCTGCCGATATAGCAATAACGGCGTGTTCGAAGGTCAGCCCGCCCTGAAGATATACAACAAAAGGCGGTCTGAGGGGGCCGTCGGCGCTCAGCTCGATGGATGCGCCCTGGACAAATGTACCTGCCGCCATGACGACGGCGTCAGAGTAACCAGGCATCCCGCTTGGTTCGGGCCGGACGTGGGCATCCACCGGCGAGTGGCGCTGGATGCTGCGGCAAAACGCGACCATTTTTTCCGGCGTGCCGAGCTCAACGGCCTGGATTATATCGCTGCGCGGTTCGTCAAAGAGCGGCAGGGTGTGATAACCGAGTTCGGCGAACAGGGCTGCGGCGAATATTGCGCTTTTGACGGCTTGGGCCACGGTGTGGGGCGCCAGAAAGAGCCCCTGAAAGAGCAAACGCTGGTCGACCAGAGAGGCTCCCAGTTCGCTGCCGATGCCAGGGGCGGTCAGGCGGCAGGCCGCAGCTTCCACCAGGTCGGCCCGGCCTGCAATATAGCCGCCGCAGGGAGCAAGGCCGCCACCGGGATTCTTGATCAGCGATCCGGCGGTGATGTCGGCACCGGCAGCGGTCGGTTCGAGAGATTCGACAAATTCGCCGTAGCAGTTGTCGACGAAACAGATGCAGTCAGGCCTGAGCTGCTTGATCTGGCGGCAGACCTCGGCGATATCGGCTACGCTGAGGGGACGGCGCAGGCTGTAACCGCGGGAACGCTGGATAAGGGCGACTTTGGTGTTGGCGGTCAGGGCGGCGGCCAGGCGGGCCGGGTCCACTCTTCCTTCCTCGGTCAGGGGGAGTTCTTTGTAGATGACGCCGAATTCGGTGAGGGAGCCTGGCGCGGGGCGCTCGTGGCCGATAACGGTCTGCATGGTGTCGTAGGGCGCACCGGTGACAGAGAGCAGTTCGTCGCCCGGGCGGAGCAGCCCGAACAGGACGGCGGCCAGCGCGTGGGTTCCGGAAACGAAATGGGCTCTCACCAGCGCTTTTTCAGCTCCGAAAATGTCGGCCCAGACAGCGTCAAGCTTGTCCCGGCCGGCGTCACCGTAACCATAGCCCGTCGAACCGCGGAAATGAAAGTCCGAGACCTGGTGGCGGCGAAAGGCATCCAAAATCCGGGCGGTGTTATGGCGGGCGACGGCGTCGATCCCGGCGAAAGTCGGCTCCAGGCGTGACAGCAGCTGCAGTTCAAGTTCGGTCAGTGGATCAGATATCTTCATTAAAGGTCACCTCTTCTGCCGCGTATTGGATGAAAGAGCCAACAACGGACGGGGGCAGGGAAACCTCCACCCGGATCCCGTCCGGCTCATATTCCACCAGACTGACGGTGCCGCTGTCGTACAGGCGGGCCAAAACGCCGCTGTCATTGTAAGGGATCAATAAGGTCAGCGCGGTCTTTTGCCGGTACAGGGATTTGCGCATGACGTCCAGCAGGGCGTCGATACCGGTGCCGTTGCTGGCGGAGATGGCGATACTGCCGGGCTGGCGAAGAAGCCTGTCCAGTTCATGGGGATTGTCTACGGCGTCAATCTTGTTGAAGACCGTGACAAGCGGTTTATCCGCCGCCCCGAGTTCGCCAAGGACCTGGAAGACGGCCTCGCTTTGCTCCTGGTGGCGGGGATGGCTGGCGTCGACGACATGGAGCAGCAGATCGGCCTGCACCACTTCTTCGAGGGTGGCGCGAAAGGCGGCGATGAGCTGGTGGGGCAATTTCTGGATAAAGCCGACGGTGTCGGTGACCAGGGCGACCTCCCCGTCCGGCAGGGTAATCTTGCGGGTGGTTGGATCGAGGGTGGCGAACAGCTTGTCCTCAGCCAGAACGCCCGCAGCGGTCAAGGTATTGAGCAGGGTGGATTTGCCGGCGTTGGTGTAGCCAACCAGGGCGATGCTGGGGATGTTTGCCTCCTGACGCCGCTGGCGATGAAGGGTGCGCTGTTTTTTGATCTGGTCGATTTCCTGTTCGATATCGCTGATCCGGGCCCGGATCCGGCGGCGGTCGACTTCCAGCTTGGTTTCGCCTGGACCTCGGGTGCCGATGCCGCCGCCCAGGCGGGAAAGCACAAGGCCCTGCCCGCCCAGGCGGGGCAGATTGTAGCGGAGCTGAGCCAGTTCCACCTGTAGTTTCCCTTCGTGGGTCCGGGCCCGCTGGGCGAAGATATCGAGGATGAGGGCGGCCCGGTCAAGAACCTTGGTGCCCAGGGCCTGTTCAAGATTGCGCTGCTGGGCCGGGGAAAGCTCATCATCAAAGATGATCAGATTGGCGGATTTCTCCTGTCTGGCCCGGGCGATTTCCTGGACTTTGCCGCGGCCGATGAAATAGGCGGCGTCGGGACGATCCCGCTTCTGGGACTCGGTTCCCACTACCTGTGCGCCGGCGGTCTCGGCCAACTGGGCCAGTTCCTGCAGGGAGTCGGCCAGATCCCAGCCGCCCTGGCGCTGAATGCCGACAAGCAGGGCGTGCTCGTTTTCGGCGAGACTGGTGGCTTTGCTCCTGGTTTCAAGAAGCCGGTCGATATGGGTGACAAGGTAATTCAGGTCCAGTGAGACGAAGTCGTCCAGGGACAAGGGGCCGACAGTCTCCACCTGAAGGGTTTCCGCGGCGGTAAGGCCTGCGATGAAGCCAAAACTGACCTGGGCGACACAAGAATTGTCGATCCCGAGGGCTGCCATCAGGTCGAAGCGCATTTCCTGGATAGATGTGATGTCCAGGTCGCTGAGGCGGCTGTCACCGACAGGATGGGTGTGGATGCAGCGAATGCCGCTGAGCCGTCCGGCCGAACGCCGCCCGGCGGTCTCGGGCAGGCTGGTGGTGCTGGTATCGCCGACGACGACTGCGGCTACCTGGCCGCGCCTGCTGATATAGACGGCAATCTCACGATTGAGCTGGGTAGTAAGCCTGGCGAGCATCTCGGCCAGCTCGGTGGTGATAGTCTGCCCGGCCGGCAGGGTAATTTCATATATGCTTTCCAGGGTCTGAATGATGTTTTTGCGGATACCGCTCAAGTTTCCTTGTACATCCGGCACTGGCGTCACCTCCCCTCTTCTTATTTGGTGCAGCCGGGGAAAACTCCTGCTTCCGGAGAAAACCCGACCTATGTCGCAGCAAGATTGCGGAAAAAGGCCAATCGGCACAGCGACACTCGGGCGAGCGACTGGCCTATCGACCTTGTTGAACAATCCGGCGTTTATTAAATTAGGGAACAGGACTGGTCAGCCGCCGGCGGAGCTGATGATGGTCAAAACGATCAGCAGGTACAGCAGCGGGGCCAGCGTCCGGACCGGACGACTGGACGAGTTCAGCCACGGCAGATAGCCGCGAACGCCGTAAGGGTTGCCCAGCAGCGTACCCCAAAACAGGATGGCGGTCATGAGGGTGAAGATGAGATTGTTGCCCCAAGTCCAGGCCGAGGCCAGCAGCGCCGCACTGAAAATTGCGGCAAGGGCGGACCTGACGCGGCAGACTATCAGCCTGTCCTGTTCTTGTTTGCGAATCCTGCGCGACTGTGCCATGCTTAACCTCCTGCGACATCCATATTATCGGTCGCCGGCCGGCGCTTTATGCGGCGAGGCGTCATTTTGGGGCTTGGCCTGCCAGCACAGGGAACAGTAACCCTGCTCGAAGGACTGCTGCCTGAGCAGCAGCGGGATGATGGCCCTCCCTTCCTGCATTCCGGCCTCGTAGCCCAGACGTTTTCCCAGAAAGTATCCGAACAGGAAAGCGGTCAGGCCGAACAATATGGTGATTATCATCACAGTATCCTCCCTGCCAGGCGATGGGCCAGAAAATAAAAGATCACGGTTCCGCCGCACACTGGGAAGAACAGCTCTTCATCCAGTCCCCAGGCGGAAAATAACAGGATCAGCCCACCGGTGAGACAGACCACCGGGCCGAATCGGCAGGCCAGGTTGCGTTGGCCGCACAGGCGGTCGGACCGCATGTCGACGCAGTCGTCGAAACACTGGACCGAGGCGACGAACAACAGGGCAAAAACCACCGTGCGCCAGTCAAACAGGATGACCCCAAGCGTCAGCACCAGCAGTGATTCCTGCCAGCCTTTCAACCGGCTTGGCAAAAGGACTGTCAGATCGTTGAACATGCCGATGCAGTAACTGGCGAAGAAGAGCGACAGGCTGACCCGGGGGCAAAAGCCTGCAGCCAGTGCCAAGAGCAGCACAGCGTAGACCATTGCGCCGGGTCCGAGGCGGACGGCCCAGTTGGCGCGGCCGCCGCTGCAGTCAACGTCCCTGTCAAGGAAATCATCGGTGAGTTTGACGGCGCAGCAGCACAGGCAGACAGACAGCATCGTGGCAGCGGTGTCAAACATTGTGAGCCACATAAGACTTCACCGCCGGGAATCCGTGGTTGTATAACGCTGATATAGGCAGCAGCGCCGTATGGGGAAATTCAGCAGCAAGTCTGGTCAGGTGAGATTTACCTGACGCCAGGTCAATTTTGTTGGCCAACAGCAGGTAGCGGTGGCGGGCGATGCCGTACCGGTAGATTTCCCGGTCGATGTTGGTCGGGCTGCTCAGATAGTCCTCGCTGAGCGCCGTCAGATCGACGATGTGGATGATATAGTCGCTAGAACGGATCAGGCCGAGAGTCTGGGCCATACCCTGGCGGACGGACTGATCGCTGTGGATTTCTTCCTGCAGGCCGCAGGTGTCGCTAAGTTTGAAATGTACGCCGGTCTTACCCACAGGCACAGTGAGAATCATCGACTGCACCACCCGGGTTTTGTGACTGGTGCTGCCGCATAATTCCCGGCGGGCCTCAGGCAGCAAATAATGACGGCAGTCAAGGTGCCCGTCGTGGGTCCGAAAGGTTATATCCACTGCCCTGCAGCCGAGAAAGCCGGCGAAATTGAGAGCAAACAGGGTTTTACCGGAATTAGGGCGGCCAACCACGGCAAATTCCTTCATCCTTCCACCTCCGGCAAATCGGCTGTTTCGATGAGGATCAGTTCTTCCCGGGTGATGTCGGTTTTGGCCATCAGCCTGACGGCCTGGCGGCGCAGGGCTTTTTCAATAACGTTGCGGACGGTGCGGGCGTTGCCGAAGACGTCATCGGCCTTCCCGGCAGCCAGTACCAGCATATTTTGCAAGCCGAGTTTGGCCCCGGGCGAGAGTTGATACTGGCGTTTGGCACAAAGTTGCTCGGCGATCAGCACAAGTTCCTGCTGGCTGTAGTCCGGGAAGTCAATATGGATCGGAAAACGGGATCTCAGGCCCGGGTTTGTCTGGAGAAAATCACGCATTTCCTTCTGATAGCCGGCCAGAATGAGGACAAGCTCTTCCTTATGGTCTTCCATGGCTTTGACTAAACTATCATAATAAATTACAGAGATAAAAAGAAGAAACCACCCGCCGCCGGGTGGTGGCGTCGAGTGGCTTAACGGTTTATTTCCATGGAAATATATTCCAATAACGGCGTTAGTCTTACCTTTTCAGTTTGGCCAGGCGTTCGACAGCGGCTTCAAGGGTGGCAATTTCTTTACAAAAGCAGAACCGGATCAGGGTTTTGCCGTCGGGGCTGTCCGGGCAGTAAAAACTGGAGCCGGGCACTACGGCCACGCCGATATCGCTGGTGAGGTGCAGGGCGAACTGCACGTCGTCCTTGGCTCCGAAAGGGGTGATGTCAGCCATGATATAATAGGCCCCGGCTGGTTTGAAGCAGTTGAAGCCGACCGAAACCAGCGCGTCGTAAAGAAAATCACGGCGCTGGCTGTAGAAACCGGACAGCTTTTCGTAGTACTCGGGATTGAAGCGCAGTGCTTTGGCGGCTGCTTCCTGGAGCGGGGCGGCGGCACCCACGGTGAGGAAATCGTGGACTTTACGAATGGACTGCGACAGTTCGGCGGAAGCGATGACGTAGCCGATCCGCCAACCGGTGACACTGTAGGTTTTAGAAATGCTGTTGACGATGATACTGCGGTCTTCCATCCCCGGCATTTTCCATAACGGCACATGCTCGGCCCCGTCGTAGAGGATGTGTTCATAGATTTCGTCGGTAATACCGAGAGCGTCGTATTTGACGCAAAGGTCGGCGATGAATCTGAGTTCTTCGGCGGAAAAAACCTTGCCGGTGGGATTGTGTGGGGTATTGATGACAATGGCCCGGGTCTTGTCGCTGAAGGCGGCGGCCAGTTCGTCCAGGTCCAGGCGGAAATCGGGGCCGTGCAGCTTTACGTATTTAGGGACTGCGCCGCAGAGAATGACGTCAGCGCCGTAGTTTTCATAGAACGGCTCGAAGATAATGACCTCTTCGCCGGGATTGATGGTGGCCAGCAGGGTGGCGATCATGCCCTCGGTGGAGCCGCAGCAGACGGTCAGATTTTTTTCCGGGTCGAAGGTGACGCCGTAATCGCGCTGGATTTTCCAGACAATGGAGTCCCGCAGCGATTTCGTTCCCCAGGTAATGGCATATTGGTTGTGATTGGCCAGGATGGCTTCGATCGCCGCCAGTTTGATGGCGTCCGGCGCCGGGAAATCGGGATAGCCCTGGGCGAGATTGATCGCCCCGTGGGCTGCTGCGACCCTGGTCATTTCACGGATCACCGACTCGGTGAACTGGCGGGCTTTCTGGGAGGCATAATTCCTGATTTTTTGTTCCATAAAGGCACCCCTTTTCTAAAAACTGCAACAGATTCGGCCCGCCGGCCCCAGCCTGTACCACAGGAAGGCACAAGGGCGAAACGGCAAAACAGGAAAACCCCTTTCGAGGAAAGGGGTTTAGCTTCTTTCCTCTTATCTTCCAGGAACAGTGTCCTGCTGGAATTAGCACCTCACCCAGATGGGGGTTGCCGGGGCGTCATCGGGCCAGATCCCTCGACCTCTCGCGATAAGAGCATCTGTTAAATTGTTTTGATAGTATCATGCGACTACAAAATCTGTCAATACCTATTGTGACGAATTAGGCGCAAATCATAGAGGCGACGGCAAGTTGTCAGCGGAAGCAGCGCATTGCCGCCGGCTCAGGAATCCTTCGATGAGCGGCTGCAGGAAGAACGGGCCGTGACGCTCAGGATCCCAGGCGTTCAGATGGACAATGACGAAAGCCGCGTCCCTGCCTGCGTCGTCGGCGCCGGTTTGTCGGCCGGAGTTCATGCTGCCACCCCCTTTATAGACATTACTATGCGGCGGGGGATGTCCACTTGCCGGTTTTTATTTGCGTCTTTCCTGTTCAGCAGGGAATTTTTTGCAGGAAATGGCACTCTTTTTATGGAAGTATTGGCTGTGATGATGCTATGATTCGTGGAGGACCATAATGGATAAGGCGGCAATTTACGTCCGGGTTAGCACGGCGGAACAGGCGGAAAAAGGCTATTCGCTGGACACCCAACTGGAAGCCTGCCGGCAAAAAGCGGCAGAGCTCGGCATTTCTTCTGTCAAAGAATTTGTTGACGACGGCTTCAGCGGCGAGTTTATCGAGCGCCCGGCACTTTCACACCTCCGCCAAAGCGTCGCCAACAAGGAGTTTGACGCGGTCATCATCTTTGATCCGGACCGGCTGGCCCGCAATCTTGCCCACCAGCTGCTGGTGACGGAGGAAATCGAAAAATCCGGCGCCGGGCTGTTGTTTGTTTCAGTGAACTTTGAACAATCGCCGGAGGGGAAATTGTTTTATTCCATCCGGGGGGCGATCTCGGCTTACGAAAAAGAAAAGATCAAGGAACGCTCTTTGCGCGGCAAACGCGGCAAGGCCGCCCAAGGGAAAATTATCGCCGATGCCAAGCCTTTCGGCTATACCTTCGATAAAAAAATCAGCAACTATGAGGTCAATGAGCCGGAAGCCGAGATCATCCGGCAGATGTATCGCTGGCTTGTCGCCGAACGGGTCGGGACGGCCACTATCTGCAAACGCCTCAACGAAAGCGGCGTGCCGTCGCCACGCCTGAAAAAACCGTGGATCGTCTCGGCAGTATATCGGCTGTTGACCAATCCTATCTACAAGGGGACCCATGTGGCGATGCGGTACCGCTACGAGAAGGTTGGCCTCAACAAGCGGGTGAAGACCCGTCGGCCTGAATCGGAGTGGATCGAGGTCGCGGTTCCGTCGGTTGTCGATGAGGACACCTGGCAAGCTGCCCAGCAGCAGCTCAAAGACAATAAGTCCCTGTCCAAGCGGAACCTGAAACACGAACAACTGTTAAATGGTCTTGTTTATTGCGCCAAGTGCGGCAGAAAAATGACCATCGCCTACGCCGGCAAGGCATCCGAGCCCCGCAGCTATTATGTCTGCATGAGCCAGCGCAGCAATGCTTACATTTATTCCGACCGGGAACGCTGCAGTGCCCGGCGGATACCCACCGAACTGCTGGACAAGAAGGTCTACGACCATCTTTACCAGCTCAGCCAAAATCCCCGTTCCATCAAACAGTACCTGAGCAATCGGCCTAACCCCACCAATACCCAGAACCTGCAGACCGCTCTGGACCGGCTCAAGGATAACTCCGCCAGGCTGACCAAGCAGCGGGAAACGGTGCTCAGATGGTACCGGCAGCAGATGATCGACGCCGAGGAGGGCGAGCGGCAACTGCAGGATATCAGGACCCGGCTGCAGGACATCGAACAGAACAAGCATAAGCTGCGGGACGAACTAAAGGCCGTCTCCCCCACCCTTTCTCCGGCTGAGATTTTGGCGGCCGTCCAGAACCATTTTGATGGGGAAGAACCCCATTATGAGGAACGCCGCGCTGCGGTCCGGCAAGTGGTGGAAAAAGTGCTGGTGGAACGCCGGGACGAGACCAAGGCCCGCGGCAGCAAACCGGAAATTTTCGTCGAATTGAAATTTCTCTGAGCATTACCACTGCCGCACGTTTTTTTCCAATAAAAATGTTGGCTTTGGTGACAGGGCTTTGGAAATGAACAGCGAATTGTAGCATAGGTAACCCATTACAGCATCAGGAGATGGAGGAATACATATGAAAATTAACTGTCCGAACTGCGACACCCGCCTCAAGTTGACCGTGGACGAGATTCAAAAACCGAAGTGGTCGACGGTTTGTCCGACCTGTAAAAAAAGCATCTCACTGAAAAACAACCTTCCGACCACTGATAACGATAAATAGTCCGCAAAATAACGCTTGCTGGGGCGACGGTCACATGATTTACAGAGGCAAAACGAAAAAAGCAGCCGGGCTCTCGGCTGTTTTTCCCTATCTGCCGATGCATGACGCAGCGGACAGGTAGGATGGTGCTAACAACAATCAATTTTGGGAGGACAAGCAGATGATGAAACGTTTCAGCAGGATCTTGGCTGTCGCGCTACTGGTACTTGCCTTATACCCCTCTTGTCCTGCTGCTGCCGCCGATCAGCCGGCTCCGCTGGTCCGGATCAAGGGCAAGGTATGGTACGTTTCGCCGCCGATGGATCTTTACGGGATCATGAGTGAGGACGGGAAAAAGTTCCATCCGATCCGTAAACTGCCGAGGGAGTATCAGCACGATGGAATAGAGGTCGTAGTTGAAGGCAAGATCCGGGACGATCTTGTCGGCGCCCGGATGTGGGGCCAGCCGTTCGAGGTCGTGAAGATCACCAGAACGGAACAGTACATCGCGCCCGAGGACCGGGAAGCCTTCCGCCTCCTGCAAATGAGAATGGATGCCTTCAATAATAAAAATTTGAGTCAGCTCCAGAGTATCGACACAATGGCCCAGGGCCTGTCACCCGACCAATTCACAGGCTGGCTGGCAGGTTTCGATAAGTTTACCCTGCACTATTTCGAAACAACCGCGGCAGCGAAGCCGGTGATCATGGATTCGACAATTACCGGAATGTGCCTGTTCAGCCGGGAACGACTAAGCAGCATCGCCCTTTCCGGTAATTTCCAGTACGCGCTGATGAAGTTTACGATGATCAAAACCGCTCAGGGCTGGAAATTCAGCGAAACAGGCAATTATGTTCCTGATGACGATGTGGACATGGATCAGTATGTTGCTGATCTGCTGGCGAAAGCGAAACTGAAATACGGGTCCGACAATTTGACAGGCTGGAAGGGATAACCGGCGAAGGAAGTGACATGAAGATGCTCAATACCCCGCAAAAAAATGCTGGGATCTATTTGCCTGCCGACGCGGATTTTGTGGCGCTGGATTTCGAAACCGCGAATCGCGACCCCGCCAGCGCCTGTGCCATCGGGCTGGCGTTCGTCAAAGACGGCCAGGTTGTTGCCAATCCATCCTGGCTGATTCGTCCGCCCCGGCTGTATTTTGATCCTGCCTTCATCCAGATTCACGGTATTGATGCCGACAAGGTTCAGGCCGAGCCGGAATTCGGTGCGGTCTGGGAATGGTTGGAGCCGCATCTGGACGGACGGATCATCATCGCCCACAACGCCGCGTTTGACCTGAACGTTCTGAAGCACACCCTGGACCATTATCGCCTGCCCCGCCCCACCCTTCGCTACTCCTGCACCAAAATTATCGCCCAGAAGACGTGGCCGAGTTTTAAGCGTTACAATCTGGCTGAGCTCGCCAGCCGGCACGGCTTTACATTTCAGCATCACGACGCAGCCGAGGATGCCAGGGTTTGTGCCGGGATTGCCCTGAAAGCGTTTGCGAAACACGCGGCAGACAGTTTCGATGTTCTTAACCAGAAGGTCAAGATCAGCTACGGCCGCCTTTCCCCCATCGAGGATGTGCCGGTCAGCGACGCTGAACTGCCTGCGCTAGAGGCCTTCGGCGGCTGGGACGAACGGATCCACCGCCAGACCGAACAAATCAAGCGGCGGTATCGGGCCGCAGGATTGAGCGGCGCTGTTGTCGATCCAAACAACCAGTCCGGCGTGATCAACAACTACAACGTCACCTTGAGCAGTTGCAGCTGTGTCGATTTCAGGGAACGCGGCCTGCCCTGCAAGCATATATATCATTTAGTTAACTGTTTGAGACCAAAAAGCGACCCGGCTGAGTAGCCGGGTCATTGTATTTATTATGAGTGTTCTACCATGCAATCAATAGCTTCCTTGCCAAAGTCCTTTTCGCCGCCACGGGCCAGGGAATAAGCTTCGTCGATGAACAGGATGCCGCCGTAGGCTTTTTTCAGCTGTTCTCTGGTTTTCTGGGCCGTGTGGCCGATGTATTCCCCCACAAGGTCAGCCCGTTCGACCTCGATGAGATGACCGCGGCTCAGCACTCCCATTTCGCGGAAAATCTTGCCCATGATTCTGGCGACGGTGGTTTTCCCGGTGCCGGGATTGCCGCGGAAAATCATGTGGAGAACCAGGGGATCGGTGACAAGGCGCTCTTTTTGACGGTATTTCTGGATTTCGATGAAGGCGTAAATTTCACGGACCAGTTTTTTCACTTCAGCGAGACCAATCAGGTTGTCGAGTTCCCGCAGGATATCCTCCACTCTCTGACGCGGATTTCCCGGATCCTGGCGGGTCGGTGGACCTGACGGCTGATCCATTTCCCGCAGTATTTTAAACGCTTCCAGGGGGTGGATCTGACCAGTCTCCACCGCTGTCAGTACATCGTTGGGCCAAAGGTATGCCACGTATCGTCACCTCGCCGCAGTTTGGCTGATATCCAGTATATGAAGGCTGCGGTGTGAAGGTGCAAAGATCGCCCGGACATTGGTCCGGGCTCAGGCTGTTGAAAAAGGTCAATCTGCGTCGTTGCTCTTGCGGTTGCTTGCTTGCGTACGACAGTACGCAAGCAGTGCAACCGCAAGAGCGCCTAGCGTCTCAACCTTTTTCAACAGCCTGGGGGTGTCTGAAGAAAATGGGCAAAATGACTTTCTCAACAAAAAAACAGCCCGGACATTGGTCCGGGCTGTTGGCCTATTTGTCGGTTTTGATTTCTTCTTTCTTTTCGTGCTGCATGTTGGTGGCCAGCGGTCGGAAGGGGGTAATGGTCGAAATGGCATGTTTATAAACAAGCTGCTGCTTGCCATCGTTTTCCATGATCACGGTGAAGTTATCAAAGCCCTTGACCGAGCCGCGCAGCTGGAATCCGTTTACAAGATAGATGATGACAGGGACGTTTTCTTTGCGGACTTGGTTAAGAAAGCTATCCTGCAGGTTGATTACCTTGGTTGTCGTCATGAAATAACCCCTCCGATAATTTATTTAGCTTCTCTATTCTAGTGATTCTACCCCAGGTTAAACTTTCCTGCAACCAGCCTGTAAATATATACCAACATTTCATCATAGGTTGCGAAAGTGTCGGTATCGATCCACTGGATGTAGGGCATTTTGCGGAACCAGGTCAGCTGGCGCTTGGCGAAACGGCGGGTGGCCTGCTTGATTTGGTCTACGGCCGCCGGCAAGTCGGTCTCACCGCTTAGCGCGGCGGCGATTTCCTTGTAGCCTATGCCCTGCATGGCCAGGGAGTCTGTCGGAACTCCTGCGGCCAGCAGGCGCGATACTTCCTCGACCAGCCCGGCGGCGATCATGGCGTCAACCCGTCGGTTGATCCGGTCATAGAGCTTTTCCCGGTTCGTGGTCAACCCGAGGACCAGAGCGTCGTAAACGAGAGACGACGGCGGCGCTTTAAGGCGGGAGACGGTTTTGCCGCTCAGTTGGTGCACTTCCAGGGACCGTATGATTCGGCGCTGGTCATTGGGGTGAAGTTTTGCGGCAGTGTCGGGAGAAAGTTCGGTCAGCATGGCGTGCAAAAATCCGCTGCCGTGGGTTTCGGCCAGAGCGGTCAGGCGGCTGCGGATCTCGTCGTCACCGATGACCGGACTGAAGCGGTAGCCTTCCAGCAGTGCCTTGACGTATAAGCCGGTGCCGCCAACGATAACCGGGATTTTTTCGCGCTGATTGACGGTTGTGATCAGCTGGCCGGCCTGGGTCTGAAAATCGACGACACTGAATTCGGCGTTCGGTTCGAGAATATCGATCAGATGATGGATGACGCCGCGGCGTTCGGCAAGGTCGGGTTTGGCGGTGCCGATATCCAGCCCACGGTAGACCAGCATCGAGTCCCCGGAAATGATCTCGCTGCCCAGCCTTTGGGCCAGGTCGATGCCGACCTTGGTCTTGCCGACGGCGGTCGGACCAATGATGGCGATCAGTCGCTCCATGGCTACCCTCCCACCGCGATGACGCCGTACTGGACACTGCTGTATTTACCGCCGTAAAGGTCGGTGATGCCCAGACGGGCGAATTCAGGGCTGCCGTTTTTTTCCTTCATCACAACCCGCCGTCTGGCCACGCGGCAGGCTTCCCGGACGGCGCTGCAGCTTAGCGGCCGGTCGTCGGCGAGGAAGCGCAGCGGCTTCAGATTGGAACTGTCGATGATCGGGGCACGGAACATCGGGTCAAAAAAGACGATATCAAAGGACCGGTCCGGCAAGGTCAGCAGATGTTGATTAAAATCGGCGTTAAGGACCCGGATTTGCCGCAGGGCGGCGGTAATCCCGGCTTGGTCGCTGACGAAGCGCGCCAGGCCGAGGCCGGTGACGGCGGCGATGACGGCGGAGGATTCCAGCCCTACCACCTTTCCCGCAGCGCCAGCGACATAGGCGGCGACGATGGCGTCGGTGGCCAGGCCGAGGGTGCAGTCCAGCACGGTCATACCGGCTGCGAGGTCCATGGCGGAAACCATATGGTCAGGTTTTCCAGATATGAGATTTTTTATACGCAGCTCGGCCAGATTCAGATGAAAAAAATACTCTCCGCCTGGCGTGGATACCACCGGACCGCGTTTGGTGACAACCAGCAGCGTGTCGACCGCGGATTCGCGCCGGAGGGCGTCGAGGGAAGCGTTGCCTCTTGGCTTCAGGGGCGCCGCAAGTCTTTCGGCCAGTTCGGCGGCGGCGCCGACCATTTCCGGCGTGGGCTTGTGGGCAGTTGTGACTACCAGATTCATGGGTCCTCCCATCGTCAGGAGCGTTTGAACATTTTCGCCAGTTCGGCGGCGGTAAATTTGATGATGGTCGGACGTCCGTGAGGACAGGTGTATGGCAACGCCGTGATACTCAGTTCGCCGACCAGGGCCTGGAGCTGGCGCATGTTTAAGGCATCACCGGCTTTGACCGCACCCCGGCAGGCCGCTGTCTGCAGATAGGCGTGGCGAAGAGCGGCGGCCGATGGCTCCCGGCTGTTTTGGATGAGGGTCAGAATATCCTCAAGAAAGCCGCGGGCGTCGGCGGCGGGAACATCGGCCGGCATCTCGGTGAGGCGCAGGGTGTTGGGACCGATCATTTCCAGGGCAAAGCCCAGTTCGCCAAACAGGTCGAGGTATTGTTCAATGATGGCCGTTTCCCGCGAGTCGAAGTCAAGCAGCAGCGGGATCAGCAGTTGTTGGGCGGGAATACGGTCACTGGATGCGCTCAGACGGTCATAGAGGATCCGTTCGTGGGCGGCATGCTGGTCGATGATATAAAGACCGTCCGGGCCGCTGGCGACGATATAGCAAGCTTCAATAAGCCCAAGGGGCGACAGGGTCATGCCTGGTTCCCGCGGAGATTCCTGCGGAGGTTCCTGAAGTGTCTGTGGCCGCTCTGGCGGGCTGGGGTTCTCGACTCCGGCCAGTTGGTCCTGCTGACGCATTTCTTCCCTGACGGCGGTCAGAGACGGCGCCTGGGAGGGCGCCAGGTGTGGCGGGTCTTCCCGCCAGAGCCTCACAGGTGTGGTGGGAGGCTCTGCTGTATAGTGGACCGGCTGCGGCCGCCAGGTTTGCGGGGCGGGGGCGGCGATCCGGTCGGGTCCGGGAGCGGCCAGGGCTTCACTGACGGCGCGATAGACAGATTTAAAGGCTCTGCTTTCATCACGGAATTTGATTTCGCTTTTCTGAGGATGGACGTTCACATCGATGGTGTCGGCCGGCAGGGAGATATTGAGTACCACCAGCGGGTAGCCGGCCTTCGGCAGCAGCGAGTGATAGGCGTTGTCCAGCGCTTTGGCGATAATGCGGCTCTGGATGATCCGGGTGTTGACGATAAAGGTCTGCCACTGGCGGCTGCTTTTGATCAGGGAAGGTTTGGCAATATAGCCGCCGATGGACAGGCCTTCCTCTTCGTAGCTCAGCGGGATGACTTCCTCGACGGTTTTCGGCCCGTACAGGCTGGCCAGGGCGTCCAGCAGGCTGCCGTTGCCGGGGGTCGAAAGCACCAGCCGCTGATTATTGATCAGCTTGAAGCTCACTTCAGGATGGGACAGGGCCAGTTTGCCAACAATATCATGGATGTAGCCGCTCTCGGTGGGCGTAGTTTTGAGAAACTTCCGCCGGGCCGGGGTGTTATAAAACAGGTCGGTGACGGTGACGGTGGTGCCAACTCCCCCGCCCGCTTCTCTTGCGTCGGTGAGGGCGCCGCCGGTAACTTCAACATAGGTGGCGAGCTGCTGATCATGGGGCCGGGTAGTGAGGGTGAAACGTGAGACCGAGGCAATGCTGGGCAGTGCTTCGCCCCGGAACCCAAGGGAATGAATGCTGTACAGGTCGTCAGCGGCGGCGATTTTGCTTGTGGCGTGGCGAAGAACAGCCAGTTTGGCGTCGGCGGGGCTCATCCCCATCCCGTCGTCGGTAATCCGGATATAGCTTGCCCCTCCGTCGACAATGGCGATTTCGATGCTTTTACTATAGGCGTCCAGGGCATTTTCAACCAATTCTTTGACCACCGAGGCCGGTTTTTCCACTACTTCGCCGGCGGCGATCTGATTGGCGGTGGTTTCATCCAGGATGCGGATAATAGGCTCGTTCACAGTTTACCGGCCTCCTGCTTGGCCTGATTTTGGAGTTTGTAGAGGATGTTAAGGGCTTCCAGCGGGGTCAGGGTCATGACGTCGACCGCAAGCAGTTCGTCAGCCAGGCTGCTGGCAAACAGCGACAGCGGCGCCGGCTGGGAAACTGCGGTGGCGGCGATTTGCCGTTCCCCTTGGCCTTGAAGGTGGCATTGTTCCAGCTCGGCCAGGATTTCCTGGGCCCGCTCGACGATTTTCTTGGGCAGACCGGCCAACTGGGCCACATGGATGCCGTAGCTTTTGTCGGCGCCGCCGGGAACGATCCTGCGGAGAAAGACGACATCGTTGCCGCGTTCCTTTACCGCCACAGAGTAATTCCTGATCCGCCTGCTGGATTCTTCCAGCGCGGTGAGTTCGTGATAGTGAGTCGCGAACAGAGTTTTAGCTTTGATTTTTTCCTTGATATATTCGATCACGGCCCGGGCTATGCTCATGCCGTCGAAGGTGCTTGTCCCGCGGCCGATCTCGTCCAGAATGATCAGACTGTCGGGGGAGGCGTGTTTGAGAATCTGCGAAACCTCGTTCATCTCCACCATAAAGGTGCTCTGACCAGTGGCCAGATCGTCGCTGGCGCCGACCCGTGTGAAAATACGGTCCACCGGGCAGACGGAGGCTTCACGGGCCGGTATGAAGCTGCCGATCTGGGTCATGAGCACCAGCAGGGCCACTTGGCGCATGTAAGTGGATTTACCGGCCATGTTGGGGCCGGTGATGATCCAGATCTCGTTGTCGCGGTGGTTGAGCTCGGTGTCGTTGGGGACGAACATTTCCCGTTTAAGCAACTCTTCCACCACCGGGTGACGCCCGTCTTTGATGACGATTTCCCGGTTGGTGTTGAGTTTGGGACGGATATAATTGCGGCGGGCCGCGGTTTCAGCCAGCGAGACGATGACGTCGAGGCGGGCCACAAGGCGGGCTGTCTGCTGGATATCCTGCAGACGCTCCTTGATATAATCGCGGATTTTCAGCAGCAGATGATATTCAATGGCGACGATTTTTTCCTGGGCGCCAAGGATTTTTATTTCAAATTCCTTCAGTTCGGGGGTTATGTAGCGCTCGGCGTTGGCCAGGGTCTGTTTTCTCGTGTAGTGGAGCGGCACGGCAGCGGTGTGGGCGTTGGTCACTTCCAGATAATACCCGAACACCTTGTTGTAGCCTATTTTCAGGGATTTGATGCCGGTGGCTTCCTTTTCCCGGCTCTCCAGATCCTGAACCCACTGTCTGCTGTCGCGGGCCAGGGTCCGCAGTTCATCCAGTTCCAGATCATAGCCAGGGCGGATCATGTCCCCTTCCCGTACGGTAAAGGGTGGGTTGTCGACAATGGCTGTGGCGATAAGGCCGGTTACGTCGGCGTGGGTCTGCAGGAACATTTCCGTGTTTTGCAGCAGCTTGCCACCGCAGGACTGGAGCAGGCGTTTAATGGACGGCAGGACCGCCAGAGACGCTTTCAGGGCGACAAGGTCGCGGGCGTTGGCGGTGCCGACCTCAATCCGGGTCAGGATTCGCTCGAAGTCGTAAACTTCAGTCAGCTGCTGCTGCAGCTCGGTCCGAACGATGGGTTTCTCCAGAAGTTCCGCCAGAGCGTCCTGGCGGTCGCGGATAGCGGCGGGACTAATCAGCGGGTACTCCAGCCACTTTTTCAGCAGTCGGCAGCCCATCGCCGTCCGGGTATGATCGAGCACGCTCAGCAGGGTATCTTTTTTGCTACCGTCGCGCATATTGACGGTGATCTCCAGGTTGCGCAGGGTCGAGGCGTCCAGGGTTAGACATTCGCGGGTGTCGTATTTGCTGAGTCTGTTGAGATGCGACAGATCACTTTTTACGGTCTGATACAGGTAAAACAGCAGAAAGCCGATGGACGAGCGAGCGCCGGAAGCTTCCGGCAGGTCGGCGGCGCTGAAATGGCGCTGCGGCAGCTCGTTGACGCGGCTAAAGTCGTCGACCACCAGGCTGGTGTAGGTGCAGCGGGAAATTCGGTTGGCGATGAAACTTTGAACAGCCTCCAGGTCACTGATCTTGCCGGCCAGAACCAGTTCGGCCGGAGCGAGGCGGTACAGCTGGTCACACAGTTCGGCGATCCGGTGGGGGCCGGAGAATTCGGCCCAGACGAACTCGGCGGTGGAAATATCGGCGGCCGCCAGATAGAGGCAGTTGTCTTCTTCGTGGAGCAGAACCAGGAAGTTGTTGCTTTTTTCGGTCAGGAGACTTTCGGACAGCACTGTCCCCGGGGTGATGATTTTGATCACTTCGCGGCGGACGATGCCTTTGGTTTGTTTAGGATCCTCCACTTGTTCGCAAATTGCGACCTTATAACCGCGGGTGATCAGCCGGGCTATGTAGGTGTCGGCGGCGTGGTACGGTACGCCGCACATCGGCACGCGGGTCTTGGCGCCGGCCTCCCTGCCGGTCAGGGTAATTTCCAGTTCCTTGGATGCCAGTTCGGCGTCTTCAAAGAACATCTCGTAGAAATCTCCCAGCCGGAAAAAGAGAATGCTGTCAGGGTTGGCACGCTTGATCTCCCGGTATTGTTCCATCATCGGCGTATAGCTAACGGTCATCGCGTTTCTCCTTACATCGTGATAACGGTCACAGCAGCCGCAGCAGGCGACCTTTCAGCACCCAGGTCTGGGCCGTTTCGACAACGATGTCGGCCAGCTGGCCGACCTGTTCGTTTCCGGTTTTCTCCCAGATCAGGATTTTGTTGGTTCTGGTGCGTCCCATCATTTTATTCGCGTCATTTTTGCTGTCTCCTTCAATCAAAACCTCAAGGGTCTCCCCTTTCAGCTGTGTATTGATGGCCAGACTATTTTCGTTCTGAACGTCCATCAGGCGGCTGAGGCGTTCCTTTTTGACGGCCAGGGGGATCTGGTCGGGCATGACCGCAGCCGGAGTGCCTGAGCGCTGGGAGTATAAAAAGGTGTAGGCGGCGTCAAATTTCACGGTTTTGACAAAATCGAGAGTTTCGGCGAACAGCTCTTCACTTTCGCCAGGAAAACCGACGATGATGTCGGTGGTCAGGCTGGCCTGCGGCACAGCCGCGCGGATTTCCTCCACCAGCCGGCGATAATCGCCGGTGGTATAGCCGCGGTTCATCCGGGCCAGGATGGCATCACTGCCGGACTGAACAGGAAGATGAAAATGCTCGCAGATCTTTTTCCCGTCCCGGACAGCGGCTATCACGGCGCTGTTCATATCCCTGGGATGCGAAGTCATGTAGCGGATGCGGGCGATGCTGCCGATGCGATCCACGGCCTTCAGCAGTCCGGCGAAGTCGGGGCAATCGGGGCAGTCTTTCCCGTAGGAGTTGACGTTCTGGCCCAAGAGGGTGATTTCTTTGAAGCCCTCTGCGCCGAGGGCGCGGATTTCGGCGAGGATTTCGCCCTCCGGTCTGCTGCGCTCGCGACCCCGGACATAAGGAACAATGCAGTAGCTGCAAAAATTGTTGCAGCCGTAAGTAATCGGCACCCAGGCCGAGACTTTATTTTTGCGGATGGTCGGCACATCGGGGGCCATTCGTTCGGCCTGATCCCAGACTGCCAACACTTTGTCGCGGGATTTTTCGATGTCGGCCAGAAGATCGCCGAGCTGGTGGATGTTGTGGGTGCCCATGACCAGATCGATATGGGGCGCTTTTTTGAAGAGCTTGTCCCGGTCCTTTTGGGCCATGCAGCCGGCGATGCCGATGATAAGGTTGGGATTGGCGGCCTTCAGGCGTTTAAGGTCGCCGATTTTGCCGTAGATTTTTTTCTCGGCGCTTTCCCGGACACAACAGGTATTGATGATAATGACGTCAGCCTGCTCCGGCAGGGTGGCCTCCGCCAGGCCCATGGCTTTTAACTGTCCGGACAGGCGCTCGCTGTCGTTTTCGTTCATTTGGCAGCCGTAGGTTATGGTGAGGTATTTCTTTTGCGGCGAATTCATGCGCCTCTCCCTCCTTTATTTACATTATGTCCAAGTTTGCGGCAATCAACAAGAGGCAGGGCCGACAGCAGGCGGTCTATGCCTTTTAAGCTGCTAGGACAGGCGTTCGATGGCCCGCTCCAGCACGAAAACAAGATCAGCCCGCCCGGCATATTTCGTTCTCAGCTTGGTCAGCTGCCTGATTACCGATTCTTTGGCCCGGTCCTTGGACGGGAGGTTGATGACTTCCGGCGGCGCTTTTTCCCCCAGTTTGGCCAGCAGATCGATCTTGGCGCGGCTGGTCAGCGGGGTTTCCAGATTGGCCAGGGTTTTTTCGAGATTTTTCTGGGCGGATGTCAGCGAACTGCCCAAATAGCTGGCTGTAGTCCGGGGGGCTTTTTTTTCTTTATCCCAGTAGGACGCTACCAGGTAGGCGTAGTAGCGATTGTTCAACTTTCGCCAGGTAATATACATAGTCACATACCCCCATCTTCTACGATTATAATAGTTATAACGATTTTGTATATTATAACTATGATACCACATATTGTTAATATGAAGCAACAGGATGATTTTGAACCGTCCGGCAGACGGCCCAGGCCCAAACAAGAAAAGATCACCACCGGTGATCTCAAACGGAAGTCATTCTTACTATATCTTGGGTTTGGTCCAGATCATCCTGGCGCCGACAATGATGATGAAAACACCGAAAATTTTCTTGAGGATATCAGCTGGGATGTACTGGACGAAATTAGCGCTCAGCAGGGCGCCGACCACGGCTCCGGCCGCCATGTAGCCAGCCATCCGGTAATTGACCAGCTTGTCTTTATGAAAGTGATAGATGCCGACAAGAGCTGTAGGAATCATCATCAGCATCGAAATTCCCTGGGCGTTATGCTGGCCGACCCCCAAAATGAGCACAAGCATCGGTATCAGGATGATACCGCCGCCGACCCCGAACAGTCCGCTCAAAACTCCGGTGACAAGGCCCATAAGGAAGATAATAAGTATGGTCATGAGAACATCATCCTCGCTCCCACGCACACCAGGAACAGTCCAAACAGACGTTTAAGCTGGGCAGCCGGTATTTTTTTAGCGAGGCGGGCCCCGAAACTGGCTCCGATAATGCTGCCGATGATGACGTTCAGGGTTGTGCCGAAGTCGATGAAGCCATGAAAAGCGTAGCTTGTGGCGCTGACCACCGCCGTCGGGACGACTACCGCCAGGGAGGTGGCGTGGGCGTTATGCTGGGCCACTGCGAAACAGGTCACCATGACCGGGATCAAAAATACGCCGCCGCCAAGACCGAGCAAACCACTCAGGATACCGACGACAAAGCCTACAAGAATGAATTTTGTATTCTGCTGCATGAAAAATAGCGCTCCTTGTGTGAAAATAGGCACAACTGTATTCTATTGTAATTAAGAACCCCCGGGGTGTCAAATCATTGCAGGGAAAAAAAAACTTCTGAAACAAGCAGAAGTTTCGAATCAATCCATCACTGTCGGGAAGGTGCCTTCTTTGAAGCTCCGGTATTTGTCATAGCTGATTCGGATCGCTGTGATAATCGCCTTTTTCGCGCTGCCCTGATAAACCTGGTCGATGAGTTTGACCAGCGGTTCCGGTCCGCCTTTTAAAGACTGGCCGTTCAAGGTTTTGGCCACATGTTTGCGGGCAACGGCAGTAGCGAGGGTACAGTCGGCCTCCAGTATGGTTTCGGTTTCCATGTCCACCAGGATGACAAGACCGACAACCCGGTACAGTTCCATGGCGGTGATCCCGGTGGGCAGTTTGGCGTAGCCGGAAAATAGGATGTGTCTGCCAAAATCTTTAGGCACTTGCGCCCCTCCTTAGTCGATGCTCAGGCGTTTGACCTCAATGTTAACTTCCCTGACGGTCATGCCTGTCATATATTCTACCATATTTTTAACCTGCTGTTGGGTATTATGCATAACTTCCCTGAGCGGTTGTCCATATCTAATAGTTACGTCCAAAGATATCGAAATTCCTTTTTCTCGGTCCTGGGAGTTTTTAATATTTATCTGACCGGTGCGGGTAACCGACTGGTCGGTGGTGGCGACATAATCGACAATGGAGGATATGGCGGCGTCGGAGATGAGCAGTTTTCCATAGTAGCTGAAGGTTGGGCGGATGATTGATTTTTCACCCAGCTTGCGGCGTTTCATCTGGGGTTTGCGGAAAAAAATTTCCAGCGGGTCGATCAGATAGCCGGAAAAATGGGGTTTCAGTTCGATGGTGGGCACAGGGATGATATGCTTGCCTTCCCGCATTCTGCTTTCCCGGGCTTTCGAGATCTCGGCCTTGGTGGCGATGTCTTCGATGCTGATGATCTTGCCGATGGGCGGCAGGGCCAGGGTCTCGACGATCTTCTTGGCCATATTGACCGAGGTGCCCAAAATGAGCAGACTCTGGGGCTGGATGGCGGCGATGGCCTCGCGGACTTCGGCCGCATGCTCGGGGTCCATGAAAATGGCCCGCTTTACTGCCTGAATTTTGTTTGGTTCCTTTTTGGCAGAGCGGCCGGCGACAATTTTACTGTCCTTGATCAGAAGGCCGTCGTCAATGATCCCGTCAACGCCGTGTTCATGGGCTACGATGAGGGCACGATGGCTTTTTCCTGTTCCGCTTGGACCTACCAGAGCGATGACGTCCATTAGGCAGCCTCCCGATTAGGTGTGCGACTAAAAATAATATTGCTTTTCATAGATAAAAATAAACACCTTTGCAGGTGTTGTCA
>JARLHY010000023.1 GCA_031292015.1 Negativicutes bacterium
ACTTTTGGCATTGCCTTCCGACACATCGTTAATCATGCTTTCTTCAGACATTACCCGCAGAAATTCGTCGTTGATGCCTGATTTCACCGCTTTCATGTCGGTGATGGCAATGACATCGCGCAGCGGAATGACAGTGTCAGCTCCTAGGTGCAGAAACATTTTTTTTCCCCCTGATCTTGTCCATTGTTTTGGCAATAAGTTCCTCGCTGACTTCCTCCGGTTTAACCGCGTTGATCAGCATAACCAAAGTCGCCAGTGTCAGCCCGTCATCGTTTTTTTGGTCCAGGGTCCTGATCAGTCGGTCGGTCATTTCTCTTTTAGCGGTATTAAAGTCGGTTGGCCAGCACTGTATGTATTTTCTGCAGTCCTGATAACTCATCCAAGGAGCCTGCACCAATAAATCGAGCAGTTTTTCCTTTTCGGTGGCCCTTTTTTCCACGGTGCATACCGGACAAAGGTCCTCTTCCGGGGGGCACAGTATTCCGCAGGCCGAGCAATCATGCCAATTTTTTTTGCGCCTGATTACCTGCAGCGCCCGGTCACGCCTTAAAATTTCTTTGACCTTATAGAAAAGTTTTTCGTCGCTGATGCCAGAGGCAATACTGTCGATGGAGCGGATGTCGTCATTGCTCAGTACAACCTGCCTCCAGTTTATGGACGGAACATCAGCCTCACTAGTATTTTCTTCATTCTGGTCCTTTTTTAAATATCCTGCCTGAAATTTAATGTCGCTTACCACTTTTTCGCCGGCAAATTCATTGATTTTATAGACAATATTTTCCTTCATGGTAACCAAATGATGCGACCAGACCGAGCTGGAAGTCCCCACCATCAAAACACCACGCTGGATCTTTACAGGAAAAGTATGACTTGCCAATTTGTCGCCGACGATTTTTCGCCAATTAATCAGTACTATTTCTTCATAAAACCGTTTCTTCATTCCCAGATTTTTTATCGTGAAAGTCACAATATCGCAGAAGGCCTTCATCCTATCACTCCATAATCTTACCTTCTTTTACCCGGTAGTAATGACCGATTTTAACGGTGGGAAACAGTGAAGCCTCGGTAGCAGTAATAAAAGTCTGGATACGGTCCTTGATAAACAGCAGCAGCTGTTCTCTTCGCTGGGCGTCCAGCTCGCTCATTACGTCATCCAACAGTAAAACCGGGTATTCACCGGTTTCCGACTTCAAAAACTCAAGTTCCGCCAGTTTCAGCGCCAGTATCCCGGTCCGCTGCTGTCCCTGGGAACCAAAGTTGCGCAGATCCTTGCTGTTGACTTTTAAAATAAGATCATCGCGGTGAGGTCCGATACTGGTACTGCCGCTGCCTATATCCGTTTCCCTTAACTTTACATAATTATTGAGGTACCACTCGCTGTTGACCGACAGGGTTCCTTCGTCAGCGCCGGCCTGATCGTATACAATCGTCAGATTTTCCTTGCTGGAAGTGAGCCGGCGATGCATGAGATTAGCCAACATCGCCATTTTCTTCAGGGATTCAACCCTTTTACCGACAAGCACAGCCGCCGTCTTGGATAGCTGCTCATCCCAGGTATCCAGCATTTCACAGGATGCCTTTCTCTCCCGAATTTTTTTCAGGAGATTATTTCGTTGCTGTAAAATCCGGTTATATTGAAGTAAGTGCCGGTAGTAAGCCGGCACCGCCTGTGATATCTCCATATCCAAAAAGCGGCGCCTGAGCATCGGCGCCCCTTTGATGAGCCACAAATCTTCAGGGGAAAATAAAACAGTGTTCAAACAGCCGATTACTTCCCGCGGTTTGATGGGAAATTCATTGAGCAAAATCTCTTTTCTCTGCTTATTGGTCAGGCGAAAGCTGATTTTATTATCAACTCCCTGGCGGGTAAAAAAGACATCGACAGCCCCGCTCGGCAGATCCCAGCCCACAAGATCGTCATCATCGCTGGTTCGGTGCGATTTGCCCACTGAACCCAAATATACAGCCTCAAGGATATTAGTTTTCCCCTGAGCATTTTCACCGATAAAAATATTGATATTGGAGCGAAACTCAATATCAAGACTCTGGTAATTGCGAAAATTACGCAGAATAATCCTGTTAACCCTCATGTCGTCACCCTTATGCCCCGACAACCTTCCAGACACCGGATCCCTTGATTTCCACGATGTCACCAGGCTGGATTTTTTTACGCCTCTCGGTGACTATATTATTATTCACCAAAATAATTCCGGCGTCAATCCAGGTTTTCACCTGTCCGCCGCTTTCTGCTATACCGGCCCATTTCATCAACTGATCAAGCTGAATGGTTTCTGAATGAATGGATATTTCTTCCATTTTAAACCACCTTAATTGGTTCTTACAGGGGTAATGATGTAGGTATAATTATCGTCGTCCCACGGTTTCAAATGGGCAGGGCTCAGCGAAGTATTCAAGGAGAACAGCAGTTCCTGGCTGTCGATATTTTTAAGAATGTCACTGACATATTTGGCGTTAAAGGCGATTTCCACATCATTGCCGTTTTTCTCGGCCGGGACGGTTTCATAAGCCTTACCGACATCAGGGTTATTTGAGGTGATAATGACACTGTCCTTTTGAAAACTGAATTTAACCACATTGTATTCGCCTTCCCGGGCCAGCAGGGAAACCCGTTCTACAGCGTCCAGGAATTGGTCGGTGTTGATTTTGATTGTCGTGGAATAGGTGGGAGGGATGACCTTTTTATAGTCAGGGAACTGTCCCTCGATCAGGCGTGAGTTGATAAATACATTGTCATAAGCTATCCCTACCTGATTTTTTTGCCAGGAAAGGGTCACATCCTGGGGATCTTCGTTGCCCAGCAGTCTGGCCAGTTCATTCAGGATCTTGCTAGGGATAATCATTTTGACGTTGTTCTTGCTTTCGTCTAGTTTTTCTCTTTTAAGTGCTAAACGATGCGTGTTGGTGGCCACCATCCGGATTTCTGCGTCTTCAACTTCAAGAAGGCCGCCGGTGAATATTGGTCTGGCTTCATCAGAGGCGCAGGCGAAGACCGTTTTTTTGATCAGTTCACGCAAAACAGTGTCTTTCACCAGCAGGATATTTTCGCTGCTCACCGGTTTTAGGACAGGGAACTCTTCCGGCGGCAAGCTCAGCAGGTTGAATTGGGCGTTGTTGGAAGTTATCTTTATTGTTCTGTCTTCCTGGCTGGAAGATATATTTACTGTTTCTCCCGGCAGCCGCCGGACCATTTCCTGAAAATACTTCCCGGACAGGACCACTGCTCCCGGTTCTTCTACCGCAGCGCTGATTGTGCAGCTGATACCGATTTCGTAGTCGGTAGCCTGAAGCTGGAGTTCATTTTCCCTGGCCTCAAAATAAATACCGGTGAGAATAGGCAAAGGTGTCTTGGTGGCTATTGCTTTTTGAACGGTTTGTACCGCGTGCTGCAGTTGATCTTTTTGACAGGATAATTTCATTTTTTTTACCTCCCGCAGGTATATTAGAACTAGGCAAAACATAAGATAGTAGAATAGCCGTCATAGTCATAGGCGCTGTATATATGTGGATAGCATTGTTTTAGTCAGTGAGGACAGCGTTCTTGGGGTGTTGATAAGATGTCGATAAAAAGGTCGGAAAATTGACAGATTGTTGGGGAAAAAAAGCTTTTTGCAATAACCAGGTTCTTCGACAAACTTATCAATAGTTTATCAACATAATTATACACGATTTAAATCGTTTCGATTCGCCGTGTTAATTCTTTGATAATATTGCTCAGTTTTGCGTCTTCATTTTTCTCGCGGTTTATTTTGTCATGAGCGTGAATTACTGTTGTGTGGTCGCGGCCGCCGAACATTTCACCGATCCTTGGCAGAGAAGTTTCTGTGAGTTCGCGGCAGAGATACATGGCGATTTGGCGGGGATAAGCCACATTTCTTGTTCTTTTTTTGGCCAGCAGTTCTTCCTGGCGAAGTTTAAAATAATTTGCCACCACCTGCTGGATGAGTTCCATGGTGATCTGTTTGGGACGGCCGTTGGGAAAGATGTCTTTCAGGGCTTCGGTGGCCAGAGTCATATCCATACTCTGACCGGTGAGGGAAGAATAAGCCATAACCCGGATCAGGGCGCCTTCAAGTTCCCGGATATTATTGTCGATCCGGCCGGCGATGTATACCATGATATCATTGGGAACCTTCAGGTTTTCCAACATCGCTTTTTTTCTCAGGATCGCGATTCTTGTTTCAAGGTCCGGTGGCTGAATATCGGTGATGAGGCCCCATTCAAAACGGGAACGGAGCCGGTCTTCCAGGGTGGGTATTTCCCGTGGCGCCCGGTCGCTGGAAATAATGATCTGTTTATTTGCTTCATGCAGCGTATTGAATGTATGAAAAAATTCTTCCTGGGTATGTTCTTTCTTAGAGAGAAACTGAATATCATCGACAAGCAGGACGTCGATATTGCGGTATTTCTGCCGGAAACTTTCCGGATTGCCGTCCCGGATGGAGTTGATCAGTTCGTTGGTAAATTTTTCGCTTGATATGTATAGCACCCTCATATTAGGATGGGTTTGTCTTATTCGGTGGCCAATGGCATGCATCAGATGGGTTTTACCCAAACCGACTCCACCGTATATGAAAAAAGGATTATACACTTTGGCCGGAACTTCGGCTACCGCCAGCGAGGCGGCATGGGCGAAACGGTTGGAATTGCCGATAACGAAACTTTCAAATGTGTATTTAGGATTAAGGGAGCTTAAAACTTCTTCCGGGCCGGTATAATTGCGGCGGTAGTTGAAATCAACGGAGGCATTCCCTCTATTTTGGGAAGCTTGAACCGGCGCAGGTTGGCTGAATGGCCGCTGGGAAAGAAAATCCGGTTCAGGCTGCGAGATCTCGCTAACAGTTTTTTCTTTGTCAAGGTCGAGATTGATAAAAATAATCGTCAATTCTTTCCGTGTAACAAGTTGAACCGTATGTTGAATCATTGTTGAATAACGGGTTTCGATCCAATCCTTGATAAACTGGGAAGGTGTTCCAATTTCCAGATAAGTGTCGGTAAGCGATAAAGGAACAGTTGACTTGATCCAGGTTTCAAAGATCGGTTTAATGATCTCTTTTTCCATAATGTTGAGAACCTGTTCCCAAACCGCGGCTAATTCGGCGGCGTCCATGAAATCCATCCTTTCGGGGAATGAATGATAAGGGGAGACGAACCACTCTACATAAGTTATCCACATGATTATCAACACATGTGCATAAACTTAATACACAGGGCTTTTAAGGAAAAAAAAATACAGCGGCATATTTGTAAAAGCGTTGCCGCGTATGGGTTCAGGACTGTTGGCGGCTTATGTAAATTTACTGGTCTATAAAAGCCGCAAGCTAGAAAATTAGGGTCTTTTTCCCGTTCATTTCATCAGTCTATTTTATATTAGCAAAACCCGGACAAGTTATCAACAGTTTGTTTTGGGGATTCCTCCATAACAATACAAATTTATCCACAAGCTATACCCGCAATTTTCTTGACACTAGCCGAACGCCTGGTCTATAATCTTAACTAGTTGAAATGCAATATTTTAACATGGGATATTATCGCGTCTTAGCCAAGGAGGTGTTACCGGATGAAACGTACTTACCAACCCAATACTTTGTGGAAGAAAAGAACGCATGGCTTTCGTGAGCGCATGAAAACCAAGGGCGGCCGTCTTGTTCTGAAAAAAAGACGGGCTAAAGGTCGCAAAAGACTATCTGCATAGTAGGCCGCTGGAGTGGCCTATTTTTTCCATGTAATAGGAATGATCAGATGTTTACTTTGCCAAAACAGGGACGCCTGCGAAAAAACAAAGATTTTCAGGCCGTATATCGTATGGGTAAGTCCTACGCCAACCGACAGCTTGTGCTGTACATCCTTCCAAGAAAAAACGGCCAGCGACTGGTCGGTTTTGCTGCAGGCAAAAGGCTCGGCAACGCTGTCACCCGCAATCGGGTGAAGCGTCTGCTGCGAGAGACTTATCGTCTCTATCAGCACCGCTTGGCGACCGGCTTTGATCTCATTATCGTCGGCCGTCAGACCATCGCCGGCGAAAAAATGGCGGCTGTGGCCGCGGCGTTTGAGCATTTGTGCGCAAAGGCCGGAATATTGCAGAAGCAAGCGGGGACAGATAATGCTTAAAGTAGGTTTGCTGCTTCTGATAAAAGGTTATAGGACCTTTATATCTCCGCTCAAACCGCCAACCTGCCGGTTTGTTCCCACCTGTTCCGAGTATGCGCTGCAAGCGATCGAAAAGTATGGCGCCTTCAAGGGATTGTGGATGGCGCTTCGGCGTATTTTGCACTGCCATCCCTTTCACCCGGGCGGCTATGATCCTGTTTAATTTAGATTGTTCATTTATAGAAGGATGTGAGTTGTAAGTGGGTTGGTTAATTGATCCGATCAGCGGCGTGATGCAGATGGGCTTGACCTATTGCTACAATGCGACAGTTGCGATGGGTATCCCTAATTATGGCCTGGCTATTATCCTGTTGACCATCGTTATTAAAATTATCCTCTATCCGCTGACTGTGAAGCAGGTACGTTCGATGAAGGCGATGCAGGACCTTTCGCCGAAACTGAAGGCTTTGCAGGAGAAATATAAAGACAACAAGGAAAAATTGAATCAAGAGGTAGCAAAGCTGTATAAGGAGTCTGGCGTTAATCCGCTGGCCGGTTGTCTGCCTTTGTTGATTCAAATGCCTTTTTTGATCGCGATCTTTTTTGCCATCCGGGAGTATCAATATATCAGCGATCCCAGTTTCTTGTGGATAAAAGACTTGTCCCAGTCCACGCCCAGTGATCCGTACTACATACTACCGGTGCTCGCGGCAGCTACCACCTGGATTTCTACCAAGCAAACCGGCACCGACCCCTCTCAGCAGAACAAGATGATGCAGCTGTTCATGCCTTTATTCATCGGTTATATAACCATTTCTTTTCCCGCCGGTCTGGGCTTATACTGGGTGGTAAGCAATGTTGCTCAGATTATCCAGCAATGGTGGTTATACCGGGGAACGGCAACACAGGGAGGGGCGATTAAACCATGACTTCTGTGGAAAAAACAGGCAAGACCGTCGACGAAGCGATTGAAGCCGCTTTAGCCGAATGGGCAGTCAGCCGTGATCAAATCGAATACACAGTTCTGGAAGAGCCGAGTAAGGGCCTTTTTGGTCTTCTGGGCGGCAAACCGGCCAAAGTACTGGTTACACTGAAGGATGAGCCGGAGGAAAAGAAAAGTTCATTGCCGAAAACCGATCCGGTGGTAGTAGCGAAGGAATTTCTCCAGAATGTATTCGCGGCCATGAAGCTGGACGTGAAAATCGAGAAAATGAGCGGCCTTGATAACGTCACTCTGAATTTGCGCGGCGACGATCTTGGCATCCTGATCGGCAAGCACGGTCAGACTCTCGATGCCCTGCAGTATCTGACCAATTTGGCGGCTCACCGCGACAGCGAAGATCGGATGAGGATCGTCATTGACGTGGAAGATTACCGCAAACGGCGGGCGGAAACCTTGGAAAGGCTGGCCAGAAGGCTGGCGGACAAAGTCAAGTCCCGTGGCGAGAAGGTTGTTCTGGAACCGATGAGCCCTCACGAACGCAAAATTATTCATATGACTCTCCAGGATGACTATCGGGTGACCACCTATAGCGAAGGTGAAGAACCTTTCCGTAAAGTGGTTATTGACCTGAAAAAATAATGCTTGTGACTTCAAAGCCCAGTAATAGTCGAGTATTACTGGGCTTTCGTATAATTCCCGCCTGCTGTGATACACTGGAGATGGTTACTAATATGTCCGAAGAACCGAGGTGGAATAGGTGTTGCCGGAAGATACGATCGCGGCGATAGCCACGGCTATAGGTGAAGGCGGTATCGGCATTGTGCGACTCAGCGGACCGAAAGCGCTGGCCATAGCCGATAAGCTGTTTAAGGCAGCAAGCGCCAGGCCGGTTGAAGAGCAGCCGTCCCACGCTGCCGCGTACGGCCATGTCCTCGATCCCGCCGACGGGACTACAGTGGATGAAGTGCTGCTGCTGGCGATGCGAAAGCCCCGCTCCTACACCCGGGAAGACGTCGTGGAAATTCATTGTCATGGCGGACCGATGCCGCTCAGGCGAATTCTGGCTCTGGTACTGAAAGAGGGGGCGCGGCTGGCTGAGCCTGGTGAATTTACCAAGCGGGCTTTTTTAAGCGGCAGGCTGGATCTCAGCCAGGCCGAGGCGGTTATCGACGTGATCAGGGCCAAGACCGACACTTCCCTGCGAATGGCGGTTGGCCACCTGGCCGGCGCGTTTTCCGGCAGGGTTCAAACCTTTAGGCGGCAGATACTCCAACTTATCGCTCACCTTGAGGCAGCCATCGATTTTCCGGAAGAGGATATCGAGGAAGTGACCGCCCGCCAGGTGGAAAAAGAGGTTGAGCAGCTGTCCGCCGATATCGTCCGGCTGCTCGCCACGGCCCAGACAGGACGGATCCTGCGGGAGGGGCTGAAGACCGTAATTATCGGCAAGCCCAATGTCGGCAAATCCAGCCTGCTCAATACGCTGCTGGGAGAAAACCGGGCCATTGTCACCGATATTCCCGGCACCACCAGGGACATTATCGAGGAATACCTCAATATCGGTGGCGTTCCCCTCAAAGTAGTCGACACAGCCGGAATAAGGGAAACCGCCGACGCTGTAGAGAAGATCGGCGTGGAAAAGGCTCTGGCAGTGGTGGCCGAGGCCGACCTGGTTTTGCTGTTGCTGGATGCGTCTGCGCCCCTGGCCGACGAGGACAAGGAAGTGATGGCTCATCTCACCGGACGCCAGGCCTTGGTCCTTGTCAACAAAACCGATCTGCCGGCAGTCATTGATCTGGGGGAAGTCGAGGCCTTCGCGGCAGGAAAGCCGGTAATCAAAATCTCGGCCCTGGAGGGAACCGGCGTCGCTGACCTGGAACAGGCCATCCTGGCTTTGGTATACAGCGGACGGATCAGCCAGGGCGAAGGCGCCTTTGTCAGCAATGTCCGCCATACCCACATCCTGGAGCAGGCCAAAACCCTGCTGGAGGAAGCGCTGGCTACCATCGCCGCCGCCATGCCGCCGGATTGCATCGTTGTCGACCTGCGGGCCGCCTGGGAGAAGCTGGGCGAGATCGGCGGCGAGACGGCGGGCGAAGATATTATCGATCAGATATTCAGTCAGTTTTGTATCGGTAAATGAGTTTTTCCGGACGCCGGAGAAAAATTATTATTATTTTTGGAGATGATGATGGTGGCTGTAGCCGGAACCTATGACGTCATTGTCGTCGGCGCCGGGCACGCCGGCTGCGAAGCAGCCCTGGCGTCTGCCCGTATGGGTTGCCGGACCCTCATCGCCACCCTTAACCTGGACAATGTGGCGATGATGCCTTGCAATCCGGCCGTCGGCGGGCCGGCCAAAGGACATCTGGTCAGGGAGATTGATGCTCTGGGCGGAGAAATGGGTGTCAATACCGATAAAACCAGCATCCAGATGAGGATGCTCAACACCGCCAAGGGTCCTGCGGTTCACGCCCTGCGGGCCCAGGCCGACAAGAAGCTGTACCAGCTGCTGATGAAACAGACGCTGGAAAACACCTCCGGCCTGGAAGTAAAGCAGTTGTTGATCGAAAAGATTATCACCGCCGGCGGCGAAGTGTCAGGGGTTGAAACAGAGACCGGCGAGGTCTTCGCTTGCCGATGCATCGTGCTGGCCAGCGGGACCTACCTGCGGGGTAAGATTATTTTGGGGGATAAGGCCTATCCGGGCGGCCCTGCCGGGCAGCGTTCCGCGGACAAGCTGTCCCAGTCCCTGAATGAGCTGGGTATTGTCCTGATGCGGTTCAAGACCGGGACTCCGGCCCGGGTCGACCGTCGTTCCCTTGATTTTTCCAAGATGATCATCCAGCCGGGGGATGAGGCTGTCCGCAATTTTTCCTTCATGAGCGATATTGCTGCCCGGCAGCAAGTTCCCTGCTGGTTGACCTACACCAACGCCCGGACCCACCAGGTCATCCGCGACAACCTTCACCGGGCGCCGCTGTACACCGGGATGATCGAAGGCACCGGGCCGCGTTATTGTCCGTCGATTGAAGACAAGGTAGTGCGGTTCGCCGACAAGGAGGCTCACCAGCTGTTCATCGAGCCTGAGGGCCTCCATACTACCGAAATGTACGTCCAGGGGATGTCCACCAGCCTGCCGGTAGAGGTCCAGCTGGCCTTTTTGCGAACCATCCCGGGCCTGGAGAACGTCGAAATCATGCGACCCGGCTATGCCATAGAATACGACTGCCTTGACCCCACCCAGCTGATGGCCACGCTGCAGTGCAAACAGCTGCGGGGTCTGTATTCCGCCGGTCAGGCCAACGGCACTTCCGGCTACGAAGAGGCGGCGGCCCAGGGATTGGTGGCCGGCATGAACGCTGCGCTCCAGGTCCTGGGCCGTGAGCCGTTGACCTTCAGCCGGGCCGAAGCCTATATCGGTGTCCTGGTGGACGACCTTGTGACGAAAGGCACCAGCGAACCCTACCGGATTATGACTTCCAGGGCCGAATACCGCCTGATCCTGCGTCAGGACAACGCCGACCTGCGACTGACCGAAAAGGGCCGCTTGGCCGGGCTGGTCGGCGACGAGCGCTACGCCCGCTTTTGCGCCAAGCGCGACGCCATCGGCCAGGTCCTGGACCTGCTGAACCGGACCTTCCTCGCTCCGACGCCTCAGGTGCAGGCCAAATTGGTGGCCATCGGTTCCACCGAACTGAAGAACGGAGTCAGAATGAGCGATCTGCTGCGGCGGACCGAGCTGGACTACGCGTTGCTGCGACAGCAGTTCGACCTGCCGGAGCTCGATCCGGCGGTCCGGGAACAGGTGGAGATCGGTCTTAAATACGAAGGCTATATCAAAAAGCAGCTGGAGCAGGTGGAGCGGGCCGCAAAACTGGAAGCCAAGCTGTTGCCGGCGGATTTGGATTACCAGGAAATCAACGGACTGTCCCGCGAAGCCGCCCAGAAACTGGACAAGATCCGGCCGCGTTCCGTCGGTCAGGCCGGACGGATTTCCGGGGTATCCCCGGCCGATATTTCGATATTGCTGGTCTATCTGGAACAACGTCGCCGCAAGGGGGAAGGGCAATGAGGTTCACCGAGGCGCTGACCGGGGCGGCCTGCCAGTTCGGCCTGGAGCTTTCGCCCGGGCAGATTGAGGCTTTTTCGCTATATAACGAGCTGCTTCTGGCCTGGAACGAAAAAATCAATCTAACCGCTATCACCGACCCGCAGGATGTTGCGGTGAAGCATATTATCGATTCTTTGTCCTGCTATGACCCGGAGTTTTTTCCGCCAGGCTGCGCCGTTGTGGATGTCGGCACCGGCGCCGGGTTTCCCGGCCTGCCGCTGAAGATATTCCGCCCCGACCTCCGGCTGACGCTGATGGATTCGCTGAACAAGCGGCTGGTTTTCCTGCAGGCGGTGGTGGACAGGCTGGCTTTGACCGACGTGACCCTGGTCCATGCACGGGCTGAGGACGCCGGCCGGGCCAAAGAGCACCGCGAGCGTTACCGGCTGGGGCTGTCCCGCGCTGTGGCCCGTTTGAACGTCCTGGCCGAATTGTGTATGCCCATGGTGAGTGTCGGCGGCTATTTCATTGCCCTGAAAGGATCGCAATACCAGGACGAACTGGATGAAGCCGGCAAGGCGCTGACGCTTCTGGGCGGCCAGGTCGCCGCCGTCAGGCCGGTACGATTGCCGGGCCTTGATGACGGCCGGGCGGTCATCTATGTCAAAAAAACGACGGCCACGCCGGCTAATTTTCCCCGTCGTCCGGGAGTTGCGGAAAAAAAGCCGTTGTAGCGAAGAGGAAACCAGCAGGATACGCCGAACATTTACCATATAATGGTAATCATTAGTAGTAAAGGCGGTGGCACCATGAATAAATTCGCCAGACTTTTCGGTATTACCGGTTCCGAGCCTGCACCGAACCAGGTTTCTGCGGACGAGGCGGCAAGCGCGGCTGACGATACGATGGTTCAGGAAGCAAAGGTCGACGCAATAACACCGAACCCCTTTCAACCCCGCAGGATCTTCAACGATGAAGCGCTGCAGGAGCTTGCCGCGTCAGTGAGTGAACACGGTATCATCCAGCCGCTCATCGTCCGCCGGACCGAGACCGGATACGAAGTCATCGCCGGCGAGCGGCGGCTCAGGGCTGCTAAAATAGCCCAGTTGGCCAAAGTGCCGGTTATCGTTCGCGAGATCGGTGACAAGGAGATGGCTGAGCTGGCGATGATCGAAAATCTCCAGCGCGAAGATCTGCACTTTTTGGAAGAGGCCGAAGGCTTTCAACAGCTATTGACCAATTTCGGGTTCACCCAGGATGAACTGGCCAAACGGGTGGGCAAAAACCAGTCAACCATCGCCAACAAACTTCGCCTGCTCCGGCTGGCACCGACGGTTCAGCAGGCTCTGCTTTCCGACCGGCTGACCGAACGCCACGCCCGCGCGCTGCTGAAGCTGGAGGATCCGGCCAAGCAGCAGGAAGCTCTGGCCGCCATTCAGCAAAACCAGCTCAACGTCAGAGAAGCCGAACAGCTGATCGACGGTATGTTGGACGATATTTCCCGGGAAATAGCCAAGAAAGCACCACGGCAGAATGTGGTAAAGGTCATCCGCGATGTCCGCATTTTTATCAATACCATCAACAGCGTCGTGACCGAGATGAAAAAGGCCGGGCTGAAGGTGAAGGTCATCCAGGAGCAGGATGATGATCACATTACCATCAACCTGCGGATACCCAAACGACGTAAATAGCACCTTTCTCTCTAAAATAAAAAACCTCGTCACGCGGCGAGGTTTTTAAGTTTGTTGAGAAACCTATCTTTTTTGGGCCCTTACAGGGCCCATTTATCCAAAGAATTTGCCGGCAGCTTGCTTTGCCGCAGCAAGTCGAAATATTGGTCGAAAATCGTAATGCCGCGAAGGGTGCTGGCTTTGGGATACTTGTGGATGATTTTGTAGCAGATCAAATCCGGCGGTGAAGGGGACAGGCGGCGAATAGCATAGCAGTTTTGTTTCAGGGCCGCGTTGGCGACCCACATCGGCACAATCGACCACTGGTGGGGGCTGCGCAGCAGATGAAACAGCAGGTTGGCGCTGTCCAGCCTGATCCGGGAGGGGCACAGCGGGTCCCACCACTGGTCATGCCAAACCTGAAAGATAGGACCCCAGGGAATATACAGCTCGTGATTGCTGTCCAGTTGCGCCGGGTTGAGCGCTTCGGCTGAGGACGCGATGGAGGTTTTCAGGCTGATTACCACCATCGGCTCGGAAAAACACGGTGTTACTGTGATGCTGGGGCTATTCTGCTCGCGCAGGACAAAGGCCAGGTCGATGTGCCTCCGGTCAATCTCTTCATAAAGCTCCACCGAGTGCTGGGCCCGGATCGCCAGCCTGAGCGGCGGCTGGTGCTGGCTGACCGCCAGATACAGCGGCGGAAAAAAGAAGGTGTTAAGGCTGTCCACCGTACCGATGGACAGCGCGATGCTCGACCCCTGCGTCTTCAGGATCTGAGTATCGCGCCACAGTGAGACCCACCGCTCCGCCAACTGAACGAATTCCTCACCGGTGGGGGTCAGGCAGATCCCGTGCACGCCTTTGCTTCGCTCGATCAGGCGGGATCCGATTTCCTGCTCCAGCATCTTCAGCCGGTGACTGACCGAAGACTGGGCCAGATGCAGCTCGTCGGCAGCCCGGGTTATACTCTGGGTCCGGACCACAGCAAGGAAGGCCTCAATCCCCAACAGATACATAAAGTACCCCCCAATAGTGATCTTATCGATATTTAACAACGAAACGATTCATTTTACCGATTTGCTTAACTACAAGTATAATTTATTTGGAAGAATAGTCAATAAAACCCAGTCGCGCCAGACCGCGCCGCCGGAACCGTTTATCGAAAGAATGGATAGGATGGCACCCGGCCGGAGCGCTCAGGACCCCAGACTACAACAAAGGAGCTGGTTTTATGTCAAACGTGGGATTTCGGATTTTCACCAAGATCGAAAGACCCGACAAAACTTTGGTGGAGGCTTTCCGGGGCGTGCCTGTCGCTAACATCGCTGACAACATGTACCGCCATTCCTGTATCGACGCCAAAATCAGGCCAATGAACAAGTTTCCCCTGCTTGGGCCGGCCTTTACCGTCAAGTCCCGAACCGCCGACAACCTCCTGCTGCACAAAGCCATCGATATGGCCCAGCCTGGCGACGTCATCATCGTCGATTGCCAGGGTGATACAGTAAATTCCGTTATCGGCGAACTGATGATTTCCTGGGCGGCCAGGCGAGGCATCGCCGGTATCGTCGTCGACGGAGCGATCCGCGATGTCGATGCCCTGGAAAACATGAAATTATCGGTTTACGCCGCCGGTGTCACTCCCAAGGGGCCTTTCAAGGACGGACCTGGCGAGATTAACGTCCCGGTGTCTTGCGGCGGTATTGTCGTCAATCCGGGGGACATCATTGTCGGCGACGGCGACGGGGTTGTCGTCATAAGCCCCAAGGATGCCCAGGAGGTGCTGGCGAAAGCCAGAGCCATGCAGGCCAAAGAGCAGGATATCCTCAAACAGATCGAAAATCTGACCTGGGACCGGACCTGGGTCGATAAGGCCCTGAAGGAAAAAGGCTGCGAAATCATCGACTGAAAAACGAAGCATCGATCCGCGATCCGGCGCAAGTCGTCGGCAGACCGATCATGGCGGCTTGAGTCCGCTAATTGACGAATATCAGAAGGTGGTGAAGAATTCATGGAAGACAAGGTTAAGATTGTTCAGGCCGACCAGCTGCGCAACTATTGTATTCAGCTTTTTCAGAACCTTGGCGTTCCTGCCGATGAAGCCTATACCAACGCCGACATGGTGGTGGAAGCCGATTTGTGCGGCGTCGAGTCCCACGGGGTCACCCGGATGGGCATTTACCTGAAACGGTTGAAGCTTGGCGTAACCCGGCCGGCCCTGGAAATGAAACTGATCACCGAAACCCCGGTTATCGCCGTGTACGATGCCTGTAACAGCATGGGCGCCGTAGTGTCCAAAAGGGCGATGGAGATCGCCATCGCCAAAGCCAAAAAAGTCGGCATGTCCTTTATAAGTGTCCACAATTCCAACCACAACGGCATGGCCGCCTACTGGACAAAAATGGCGTTGGCCCACGACATGATCGGCTACTCGTCCACCAACAGCGCCTCCCGGGTGGCAGCCTGGGGTAGCCGTGAGCCGCTTTTGGGCACCAACCCGATATCCTACGCCTTTCCTGCCGGAAAACAGCTGCCGATCATTCCCGACCAGGCCAGCTGCGTCGTGGCCAGAGGCAAAGTTCAGCTCGCTTTGGCCAAAAAGCAGCCCATTCCCCCCGGCTGGGCGATGGATATCGACGGCGCTGAAACCACCGATCCGCAGGCCGCTCTGAGCGGCACCATATTTCCTTTCGGCGGGTACAAGGGATCCGGCGTCGCCGTGACCGTGGAAATCCTCACCGGTATTCTCGGCGGCGGAACCTTCTCCACCGGGGTAAAGGATATGTACGGTCATTTCACCGGCCCGACAACCATCAGTCACTATTTCGGGGCCATCGACATCGCTGCCTTTGGTTCGGTTCAGGAATTCAAAGACCATGTCGATGAACTGATTATCAGCATCAAAAACAGCCCCAAAGCCAAAGACGTGGAAGAAATCTTCCTGCCCGGGGAAATCGAGCTGCGCCGGAAAGCCCAGCGGCTGAGTGACGGCATTCCCCTCAGCCTCGTCACCCTGGAAGACCTGAAGCGCCAGGGCGAGGAATACGGGGTGCCTTGTAGCCTCTGATAACACCGGTCATTTACGGCAACAAATCCGTCTTTTCTTGCCTGAGCACAGAGCACCCCGGTGGACGGAAATGCTGTCTCTCGGCGGTGTCGACGTGATCTTTGTCGGTCCCTTCGACCTGACCCAGGCTCTGGGGGTTATCGGCGGGCCAAACCATCCCAAGGTGCAGGAAGCTATCGCCATGGTGGTCAAAAAGGTGCGGGCCGCCGGCAAGGCAGCCGGGATCATCGCCGCTGACGCCGCAAAAGCCCTCAAGCTGATCGATCAGGGCTTCCGGCTGATCATCCTCGGTTCCGACCAGGCTTTCATCCAATCCCAGAGCAAGAAGTACATCAAGGAAATCAAAGGCTAAAACCGGTTCAGTCGCCAAGAATATCGCCAATATCGGTTAAAGAAGGACAGGGATACCCTGTCCTTCGTCTTTGACCGAGACCGGCTTCCATATTATAATAATAGCCAAGTACTGCTAAAAGCTTGCCCCGGGAAAGGAGCGGCCCTATGGATTTTTCCCCCACCATCGCCCAGCAGACCCGCTCGGTCCGCGATGTTGTTTACGAGAAACTGAAGGAAGCCATTGTAATGGAGCGCTACAAACCCGGCGATCGCCTCAACGAACGGGAACTGGCCCGCCAGTTCCGGATCAGCACAACGCCGCTGAAAGAAGCGCTGCGCCTGCTGGAGCAGGAAGGGCTGGTTGTCACCAAACCGCGAGTCGGTTCCTATGTGTCCAATGACATCATGACCTCCATCGAAGAAATCAACCTGGTGCGGGCGGCACTGGAGGGCGTGGCGGTCAGACTGGCGACCGCCAAGATAAACGATGCCGAGATTGAGGCGCTAAGGCAGGCCCTCCAGGAGATGGAGAGATATACCAAAGAAAAAGACCCCGAAAAACTGGTCGGCGCCAACGATTATTTTCATAAACTGATCCGCTCCTTTGCCAAAAACAACTATGTATCAAAACAAATCGAGGCTATCCGTTCCTTTGACCTGTCTTTTCGCCGCAGGGCGCTGGCCCATGTCGACGAATTTGACCGGGCTTTGGCCGATCACCGGCAGATCTATCTGCAGATTGCCGCCAGAGATCCTGACGCCGCCGAAAAGGCGATGCGGCTTCACATTCATCGCACAACCATGTTTGTCATGCACGGCAACAAGACCCCGTTGACCGAGCCGGACCGCTGAGACAGCAGCGACTGGCTGAAAAGTTCCTCAGGCCGAGGTTGCTTTTGGACCATATTGTGCTAAAATAATAGTGATATATCAGACATCAGTTTTTGCATCGACAAAATATCGACAGAGAAAAGGAGAGGATAGAAGCATGGAGAGGGATTATTTTAAGATTTCCAAAGAAACCCCCAGCAGGCACGTGGTCTGCGGCCCCAATCACGCCGGACATCGGGCCCATCTTCGCTCACTGGGCCTCTTGGACGACGATTTTGCCAAGCCCTTTATCGGTATTGCCAACTCCTGGAACGAGATGCATCCCGGTCATGTCCACCTTAAGGCGCTGGCTGAGGAAGTGAAAAAAGGCGTCTGGGCGGCGGGCGGCATTCCCTGGGAGTTCAACACCATCGCTCTGTGCGACGGCATCGTGCACGGCCATGTGGGGATGCGTTACACTCTGCCCAGCCGTGACTTTATCACCGACAGCATCGAAATCATGGCCCAGGGGCAGCAGCTGGACGGGTTGGTCTGCCTCGGCTCCTGCGACAAGATCGTTCCCGGAATGCTGATGGCTATCGCCCGGCTCAATCTTCCTGCCGTCATGGTTACCGGCGGGCCGATGATGCCCGGGGTGTTCAAAGGTAAACCGGTGGCCATCCCTGATATGCGGGAAGGGGTTGGCAAGTGGGTCACCGGCGAATACAGCGACGAGGAAGCCAAAGAACTGGAATGTTCGGCCTGCCCGGGCGCCGGATCCTGCGCCATGAACGGCACCGCCAATACCATGTCCTGCGTGGCCGAGCTTCTCGGGATGAGTCTGCCGGGCTGCGGCAGCGCCCATGCCGTCACTTCGCTGAAAAAGCGGATCGCCATTCAAAGCGGCCGCGAGGTGGTACGGCTGGTGAAAGATAATATCAAACCCGCCGATTACATCAACCGCCAGAGCTTTGAGAACGCGCTGACCTTTATATCGGCTTTTGGCGGGTCCAGCAACGCCGCCATCCACATCCCGGCCATCGCCAAACAGATGAATATCCGGATTACCCTGGACGATGTGGAGACAGCGAGCCGGCGCACCCCCCACCTGACGAACCTGAAGACCGCCGGTCCCCACACTCTCTGGGACCTGGAACTGGCCGGAGGAGTGCCGGCGATTGTCAAGGAACTGCTGCCGCTGCTTCATGCTGACCAGAAAACCTGCTGCGGTCTCACCCTCGCCCAGATCGCCGCAAAGACGGTTAACAAAAACCCCGAGGTCATCCGGCCGCTGGACAACCCGGTTCACGCCCAGGGGAGCTACGCCGTGCTGAAGGGAAATCTTGCTGCCCGCGGCTGTATTGTCAAACAGACCGGCGTCGATCCGGTGATGATGGAGCACACCGGCCCGGCCCGGGTGTTCGACTCGGAAGGGGAAGCCGAGCAGGCCATCTATGGCGGCAAAATAATCCCAGGCGACGTGATCGTCATTCGCTACGAAGGACCCAAAGGGGCGCCGGGCATGCCGGAAATGTTTTCCGCCACCGCCGCGCTGATGGGGGTTGGCCTGGGCAAAACCAGCGCCCTGGTGACCGACGGCCGTTTTTCCGGCGCCACCAGGGGGCCGTGCATCGGCCATGTCGCGCCTGAGGCCGCGGCCGGAGGCACCATCGCTTATGTCAAGGAGGGCGACCTGATTAAAATCGATATTCCCGGCCGGACCATCGAGCTGCTGGTCAGCGACCAGGAACTGGCGGTCCGCAAAAATGACATGCCCTTAAAACAGAAGGAGCTGACCAGCCCGGTTCTGAAACGGTATGTCAAATTGGTCGGCGACGTGTCCGAGGGCGCGACACTGGATTGATATCTGCTGATAAGGGAGGGGTTTGTTCATGAACGGCACGGCCCAAGCGGCAAAGAGGACCCATGTTCGTTACTTTATTCTTGCGATGCTGTTTATTGTTACCACCTTCAATTATGTTGACCGGGCGACCCTGTCCATGGCGGCACCGGCGATGCAAAAGGATCTTGGTTTTGACGCCGTGACCATGGGTTGGGCGCTGTCGGCCTTCGGCTGGGCTTATACCGCCCTTCAGATACCCGGAGGCTGGATTCTTGACAAATACGGCTCGCGGCTGGTGTACGGCCTGGGGCTGTTTTGCTGGTCGGCGTTCACGTTTTTTCAGGGCATGGTGGGCTGGGTCAGTTTCGCTTTCCTGGCGCTGTTCACCCTGCGGTTTTTGATGGGGGTCGCCGAAGCGCCGGCTTTCCCGGCCAACGCTCGCATCACGGCCACCTGGTTTCCCACGCATGAGCGGGGCTTCGCCTCAGCCATCTTTAACTCGGCCCAGTATTTTGCCCTGGCAGCCTTTTCGCCCTTGATGGGTTGGACGCTGTACGCTTTTGGCTGGCCCAGTATCTTCTTCTGGACCGGCGCGGTGGGGATGATTATCGCCGGCTACTGGTTCAAAGTCATCCGCGACCCCAAAAACCACCCAGGCGTCAATCCGGCTGAACTGGATTACATACAGGCCGGCGGCGGGCTGGCGAATATCGACGCCAAAAAGACCGCCATCAAATGGTCCTATGTCAGGGCCCTGGTTTCGAACCGGCTGATTGTAGGCATCTATCTGGGACAATTCTGCCTGAACACCATCACCTGGTTTTTCCTTACCTGGTTCCCTTCCTATCTGGTTACAGCAAAAGGCATGTCCATCCTGAAAGTCGGCCTGGTGGCCTCCATTCCCGCCATCGCCGGTTTCGCCGGCGGCGTGCTTGGCGGTTATTGGTCCGACTGGCTGCTGCGGCGGGGCAAAACCCTGACTGTCGCCCGTAAAACCCCCATCGTTTTGGGGCTGGTTTTTTCCAGCAGCATCATCCTGGCCAACTATGTGACCTCGGAAGTGCTGGTCATCGCGGTTATGTCCCTGGCCTTTTTCTCTAAAGGGGTCGGAGCCTTGGGGTGGGCTGTGGTCGGCGACACGTCACCCAAGGAAATGGTCGGCCTCAGCGGCGGGATTTTCAATTTCATCGGCAACCTGGCCAGCATTGCCACTCCTATTACCATCGGCTATATTCTCAAGACCACCGGGTCGTTCAACGGAGCGCTGGTCTATGTCGGAGTGATGGGTTTCCTGGGGGCGATGTCCTATCTGATTATTGTCAAGGAAATCAAACGGGTCGAACTGAATGTCGATAACGACGGCAAGCTATAATGAACGCGACAGTTTACATGATTTGATGAAGACAAGGAGGAAGAACATGAATCTGGAGTTTATCAAAGGCGTTATTGTCCCGGTGGTTACCCCGGTGGACGCCGCCGACCGGGTGGCGGAAAAAAGCTACCGTCAGGTGATTGAGCACGTTATCCGCGGCGGGGTGCACGGCGTTTTTGCCCTGGGCAGCAACGGCGAATTTTACGGGCTGGACTTTGACCAGCAGAAACGGGCCGTGGAGCTTGCTGTGGATCAGTGTCAGGGGAGGGTCCCGGTGTACGCCGGCATTGGTTCCATCACCACCAGGGAATGCGTCCGCAGTGCCAGGATGGCCGAAGCGGCTGGGGCTCAGGCTCTGACGATTTTACCGCCGATGTTCATCAGCCCGAGCGACGATGAACTTTATGAGCACTTTCGGGCTATCGCCGCGGCTACAACCTTGCCGGTGCTGCTTTACAACAACCCGGACCGGTGCAAGGTCAACGTATCCGCCGCCCTGGTGGAGAAGCTGGCCGATATCCCCAACATGGTCGGGGCCAAGGATTCCAGCGGCGACCTGACTCTTACCTCGGAATACATCCGCCGGACCCAGGGAAAAAATTTCCGGGTCATGGCCGGCCGGGATACCATGATCCTCGGCACGCTGGTATACGGCGGCTACGGCTGTGTGGCAGCCACCGCCAATGTGGCGCCGCAGCTGGTGGTAAGCATCTATGACAAATATATGGCCGGCGATCTTCCCGGGGCGCTCCAAGCCCAGTACGCACTTGCGCCCCTGCGCATCGGCTTTGGTCTCGGCAGCTGGCCGGTGGTTACCAAGGAAGCGGTCAGGCTGATCGGCTTCGATGTCGGCGATCCGATCAAGCCCAACGGCCCCTGCAGCGAGGCCAACCTGGCCAAACTGAAAACTATTTTGCAGAATATGGGTTTGCTGAAGTAGCGCACCGATCGGTGAAGGAAAACCGGGCGGGAGGAGTTTTCCAAACCTCCTCCCGCTTTTAAGGTACAAATTCAAAATGGACCTGTTCGCGCGATGCGGCCTCATTGGCGGAGCACCACAGAAAACCCTGGAAGAAAAAGGAGTTATCCGGCATCGTGTGGAAAGATAGGGTGACACAAAATAATTCCAGGGTTGTTTTGTCCTTGAATCCCGGAATTTATCGCTGACGGAAAAGGCCGAAACGGCTTGGATAACTTGCCGGAGGTGCAGCAATGAAAAACAGTATTCGCCTCGTAATCTTGCTGGTGGTTTGCCTGTTTTTGCTGGAAGGCGCCGCCCTGGCCATGGAGTTTTCGGCTGATGTGATATCGACATCAGGCGGCAAAACCGTATCCAGCGGCAAAATGTGGTTCAGCAACGACCGGATGCGACTGGAAACCCAGCCCAGCGAACTCAAGGGCAAAGACCAGCCGCAGGCTGTCGTCATCACCAGGCTGGACAAACTGGTGGTCTGGATTCTTATGGCTAAAGAGCAAAAATACCTGGAGCAAAGTTTTTCCGGCATGATCCCGGTGGTCAGTGAGAGTGTCGGCAACGTTCAGGTCGACAGGCAGCTGCTGGGCAGCGAAGTCATCGACGGCAGGACAGCCAACAAGTACCGGGTGACAACCACCGTGAAAGGAAAAAGTACCGTAACCTATCAGTGGCTGGGCGCCGACAGCGGCATTCCGCTGAAGTTCAGCGACGAGAAAGGCCAGTTTATCCAGGAATACAGGAACCTGGTGGTTGGCCCGCAGGACCCGTCCCTGTTTGAGGTGCCGGCCGGATACCAGAAAATGAGCATACCCTCTTTCGGCAACCTGTTCAGCTGAGTTTTTTATCCGACCGAGTTCGCCGCTTCTCCCGGGGGAAGCGGATTTCTTTTTTTGAAGACCAATTGCAATAGTAGTATTGCGACAGTCACTTATGCGTAGCATAGTAATATTTTCGACAATAAATACTATATTGCGACAATGCCCGCGGCGCGACCGGCGCAGGGTGGGTTTTCATCTTGCGCGTCCGGGTCGGGAGTGGTAAGGTAAGAGGTATCACCTAATCAGGAAAAATGATCGACAAATGTACCTTGCGGAGGATTGAATAGTTTGAATTGGCGAAGAAATCTCTGGGCCCTGTGGTTCGGTTGCATGATGTCAAGTTCCAGTTACACGATGGTTGTTCCCTTTTTGCCGTTGTATCTTTTCGACCTGGGAGTGACCGCAAAGACGGTTAATCTGTGGTCAGGTCTTGTTTTTTCAGTCAGCTTCCTGGTGGGGGCGATTATGGCTCCTTTTTGGGGCCGCTGGGCCGACAAGGCGGGAAAACGCCGGATGGTCATCAGGTCCGGGCTGAGCCTGGGAACCGTTTATTTTCTCTGCTCGCTGGTCAGAAGCCCGGAGGAGCTATTTGTCGTCAGGTTGCTTCAGGGCGTCGCCGCCGGCTTTGTTCCTGCATCGATGGCGCTTGTGGCATCCTCGGCCCCGGAGGACCGGCTGGGCTTCAGTCTTGGGCTGATGCAGACAGCGACCCTGACCGGGGGCATCGTCGGGCCGCTGTTTGGCGGCGCTTTGGCTCATATTTTCGGGATGCGGGCCTCTTTTCAGGTGTCAGCGGCGATTATCTTCCTGGGTACGGCGATGGTGAGGCTGGTGGTCAGCGAACCCCCCTGCTCCGACCCGCCGCAGAGCGGCGGGGTGGCTGACGATTTGAAGACGGCGTGGCACAACCGTACCCTGATGTCGATGCTGGCGCTGCTCCTCCTTGTCCAAATGGCGGCGATGGTTTTGCAGCCGCTGATTACTTTGTACGTAGCCGAGCTCCAGGGCCGGCTGGAGGGTGCGGTGCTGGTCTCAGGCTTCGTCTTCAGTCTGGCCGGGATTGCCGGAGCCATCGCCGCCCCTTTGTGGGGCCGCCTGGGCCAACGGGCCGGGTTTCTCCGAATCCTGGTCATCGGCTTTGTCGCTGCCGGGGTGGTCAACGCCTGCCAATATTTTGTCAATGATATCTGGCGGTTTGGCATGCTGCAATTCGCCTTTGGCCTTTTCATTGCCGCTGTTTTCCCGGCCATCAACACCCTGGTGGCCACCAATACCGACCATGGCTTCCAGGGCCGGGCTTTCGGCCTTACCATGAGCGCCAACCAGCTGGGAGCGATGATCGGACCTCTCCTCGGCGGGCTGGCCAGCTCCTGGCTCGGCATCAAGCTGATCTTTGTCTCAACCGGCGTTTTGCTTGTCACTGTCGGGATTGTGGTGACGCTCCTGGTGAAACGCAACCGCCGCTTTTTGGGCTGTTGAAAAAACTTTATACCAAAAAAGACGCCCAAGGCGTCTTAGTCTCAGAATATGGACCAATTGCAGAAAGCCATTTATGAAAGACAAAGGCTGTCAAGAAAGGTCCAGATACTAGGAACGACGAGGCTTGCGCCGCGCCGCGTACTGGGATGTACGCAAGCTAGCGCTTTGAGGAGAAACGCCGCAGATGGGGCTTTATCGTCAGCCTTTACAGTCTAGCTGGAGCTGAGAGTAAACACGCTTATCTCCGGCGGACAGCCGAGCCGGAAGGGCAGCCAGTGGCCTACTCCGCTGTTCACATAGCCATATACCTGGTTTTCTTGATACAGGCCGCGGATATAATGATAGGGGAAAGGCAGAACCGTTCTTCCGCCGAGGACCACCTGACCGCCGTGGGTATGACCGGTCAAGGTCAGTGGGATGCGGTCGGCGAAGCCTTCAAAAAGAAAGTCGGGATGATGGGCCGCCAGGACGGTGAACGCCCCGGGCGGAAGATTCCGTCTGGCTGAGTCCAGAAACAGGCGCCGGTTCTGGGTGGTGTTCACCCAGGGATAATCGACGCCAAGAAGATAAAACGGCCGCTCCCCGGGAAGGATCAGGGCGCTGCTGTTTTCCAGCAGGGTTATCGGGCTGGCGGCCAGCTCGCGGCGGATCCGGCCGAGGTTGCGGAAGTATTCGTGGTTGCCCCAGCAGAAATAGACGCCATGAGGGATTGCCGGCTGAAGCTCTGCCAGCATTGACAGGGACGGGGTCAGCAGGCTGAGGTCGTCGACAAAATCGCCGGAGAGGACCACAAGATCAGGCCGCTCGGCCCCGACCGCGGCTAGGACTCGCGCGAACTGATCCAGGGAAAAATAGGAGCCCAGGTGAATATCGCTGATCTGGGCTAGTTTGAATCCTGTCAGGCCGGCCGGCGCGTCGGCAAAAGCGAAGTGAAAACGGCGGACCACCGGGGCTGCCGCGGCGGCGTACACCCCTTCTCCACCGCCGCCGAGGGCCAGAACCGGCGCGGCGGCGAGCGCGCCCTGCAGGAAGCGGCGGCGGCTTAACACCGGCGTAGGATCCGGCGTCAGGCCGGTTGCCGGCTCGGCTTCGGACCCCGTCCCGGGATTGGTGGCCGCTACCGGGTGTTGGAGCTGTCGCTGCAGCAAGAACAGCACCGGCAAAAATAGCAGCAGGAAGATCTGGCTGATGACCCAGGCAAAGGAGGTGTAGGCCAGATACAGCAACCCTTCATACGGCCAGGGCATGGCGGCACTCCGCAGCGACCAGCCGTAGACGATCATTGAACAGGCCGCTATGGTGGCTGACAGATAACCGTAACGGACGCCCCCCCGGCGGTAGGCGGGGAACCATCGCGCCAGAAAGCGGATATTGATCCAGCTGAAAATCAGCGTCAAGGTCAGAATAAACATCGATAGCAAGAGAAAACGCATGAGAAGCCTCCTGTCAACCCTATACTAATAGATTATAGATCACCAGGCCGCAGCTGTGAAGGACAAAAGCACACCGGCCCGAACCGGCGCAGGGTCCTTTCGCCGCGACGGAAGGCTTCGCCAACAATTAGAGCCGGATTGGCGGCTGCGCGCAGGAAACAGTCCCCCACTCTGGCGAATAGTATTAAGCTACAGTTAAGGCAATCTTAGTGCTTCACAAATGTCATACGAGGTGAAACATGCAACCCACAAAAGTTCGTTCTATGGTGGAAGCAGGCGTTATGTCCGCCGTCGCCATCATCTTTGCCATGATCAGCGTTTATGTGCCCTTGCTCGGATCTCTGATCAACACCATTTGGCCGGTGCCGATCATCCTGCTTGGGATGCGGCATGGCTATAAGTGGAGCATCATGGCTGTGGCCGTGTCGGCCATCATGATCGCCATTCTGATCGAGCCGGTGCTGGCGGTCAAGACGGTGGTGGGCTTCAGCCTGGTCGGCATCGCCCTCGGCCATGCTTTGCGGTCAGGTTTTGGTCCGGCGAAGACGCTCCTCTTCGGGGCGCTGGCCGCGCTGGTGTCTTCGGTGGCAGTCCTCGGGCTGATGATGCTGCTGATGGGTATCAACCCCCTGAATCTCGAAATGCAGATGATGAATGACGCCTCAAAGCAGGTTTTGGAAGTTTACCGCGGTTACGGCATGGCGGAAGAGGAATTGGCCCGGATGGACCAGATGCTGCAGATGGTGTTTTCTATCATGCGGGTGGCTTTGCCGGCCCTCTTTATCCTCAGTGCGGTGATATCTTCCTACATCAACCTGGCCTGCGCCAGGCTGGTCCTGCGGCGGCTCGGACAGCCGATCGCCGGCTTCGGTCCCTTCAAGAACTGGGCCGTACCGTCGTATGTTCTTTGGACGGCCGTCGCCAGCGGGGCGATGATTTACCTTGGGAGATGGCAGCAGGTCGAATTGCTGTCGAGCCTTGGCATCAATATTCTGATGGTCACTCTTATTGGCATTTTTGTCCATGGCCTAGCGGTATTTTACTTCCTTGCCGATAAATACAATTTGTCAAGACTCATACGCAGTATTATACTATTGATGATATTTATAAACACCATCTTTGTCCTCATCGTGCTTTACGCCGGAGCCTTCGACATGGCGATGGATTATCGCAAACTGCGCACCCCCCGTCATTCCTGAAAGGGAGGCAGCCTGATGCCTGAGAGGCCGTCTTTTTGGTTCGATACCCGTATTTACCTCGCCGTATCGGCAGCGCTGCTGCTGGTAATCGTCTTTTACAATCCATATATAGCCGTCCTTGGCGCGATTCTGCTTTTTGCCCTGTATCGCTACGGACGGGAACGCTATCTGACCCGCCGGCGGGAGCTTGATGCTTATATCGACTCACTGTCCCAGAACGTCGGGCGGGCTTCGCTGTACGCGTTGCAGAATGTGCCGCTGGCCATCGCCATCCTCGAACGCAGCGGACAGCTTCATTGGCGTAACGGGGTGCTGGCCGACTGGGCCGGAGTCGAACTGGAAGCAGGCGACCTGATCCAAAAAGCCTGGCCCCAGATCGATCCTGACAAGCTATGGGGCAAGACCGGGCTGGATACTTTCCGGGCCGGGGACTGGCATTATCAGATTGTCTATAAACCTCTTACCGGAGCCAAAACCAGCGACACGCCGCTCATGATCCTCTGCATCACCGACATCACCGCCAGCGAAACCGTGCGGGTTCAGTGCCAGGGGGCCCTGCCTGTTTTGGTTTATGTTCAGATCGATAATTACAGCGATGTGCTGAAAGGCCTTAACGAAAGCCAGCGGTCGGCTATCCTGGCCGAAGTCAACCGCCGGCTCGGCGACTGGACTGGCGCGTTGGAAGGGTTTATCAAGAAATATTCCGAAGACACCTATATCGCTATTTTTGACCACCGCGCCCTGGAGAGCCTGCTTGGTGACAAGTTTGATATTCTCGATCAGGTGAGAGCCATCCACGGCGGCAACCGCCTCCCGGTGACCCTGAGCATGGGGGTGGCGGCGGCCGAAGAATCGATTGCCGCGCTGGGCCAGCGGGCTCAGGCCGGACTGGATCTGGCCCTCGGCCGGGGCGGCGATCAGGCAGTGGTGCATATCGCCGGCAAGGTGCAGTTTTACGGCGGTAAAGCCAAAGCAGTGGAAAAAAACACCCGGGTCAAAGCCCGGGTCGTGGCCCAGGCCATCCGGGACGCCATTGTACACTCCGACCGGGTGTTGGTAATGGGACACGCCAACGAGGACTTCGACAGCCTTGGGGCGGCTCTGGCGGTCTGCAGAATGGCCCGCAGCCAGGGGATAACGGCGCATATCGTTGTCAGCCAGCCAGGCATTGCTGTCGATAAACTGGGCGAATTTCTGCTGGAATACGCAGAATACCGCGATATATTTATCAATCCGGGCCAAGCCCTAAGCTCGGTCGGGCCGGATACCCTGCTGTTCGTGGTCGACACCCACCGGCCGGCGATGACCGCGGCGCCCGAACTGCTGGCGAAGGCCGAAAAAATGATTATCATCGATCATCACCGGCGCTCCGAGGACTTTATCGCCAATCCGCTGCTGGTATACATGGAGCCGTCGGCTTCGTCCACCAGCGAGCTGATCACCGAACTGCTTACTTATTTTGATGAAAAATTGGAACTGACCCGCCTGGAGGCCTCCGCCCTGTACGCAGGCATCGTCGTTGACACCAAAAGCTTCGCCACCCAGACTGGCGTGCGGACCTTCGAGGCCGCGTCCTATCTGCGCCGAGCCGGCGCCGATCCCCGGCTGGTGCGGCAGTTGTTCCGGGTTGATCTTGAAACCCTCAAGAATCGGGCCGAGATCATCAACAATACCCAGATGCTGCCTGGCGGGGTAGTAATCGCCACATATACCCATAAGATCAAAAACAGCCAGATCGCGGCCTCGCAGGCGGCGGACATGCTGCTGAACATTGAAGGGGTGAAGGTAAGCTTCGTCCTGTTCCCCATCGAAGATGGCGTGGCTGTCAGTGCCCGTTCCCAGGGCGATGTCAACGTCCAGGTCATCATGGAGGAACTCGGCGGCGGCGGACATCAGTCCATGGCCGGGGCCCAGGTGAAGCGCGCCGGGCTGGACGAGGTCAAAGAGAGGGTAATTGCGCTTGTCAGCAAGTATATAAAGGAGAGTGAACCCCGTGAAAGTAATCCTTCTGCAAGAAGTTAATAAACTCGGCAAGAAAGGCGAGATCAAGGAAGTTTCCGAGGGCTATGCCCGCAACTTCCTGCTGCCGCAGAAACTGGCGATTCTGGCGACCGCCACCAATGTCAATACCGCTACACAGCAAAAAGAGGCTGAAGTGCGCAAAACCCAGCGCCTGCTGGAAGAAGCCAAGGTTTACGCCTCCCAGATCGGGAAACTTGCGGTCACGGTGGCGGTAAAGATTGGCGAGGGCGGCCGGATGTTCGGGTCTGTCACCAGCAAGGATATCGCTGACGCGCTGCAGGCACAGCACGGCGTCGAGCTGGATAAACGCAAAATCGAACTGAAAGACGCCATCAAAGCCGTGGGAGAATATCCGGTTACCGTTAAATTGCATCCGGAAATCAGTGCCCAGATCCTTGTCCAGGTGACCGCCGATCGTTAGAAAACCCCCCGTAATAGGAAAGGACTAAGCAATGAGAAACTTTTTTAACAAATTCATTCCCAGTCAGGTCCTGCCTTCCCGGGATTCGGCCGATCAACAACTGAAGCGCCGGGTGGCATCGCTGTTCGGGCTTTATTCCGGCATTGTCGGTTCAGAGAAAGTGGTGCTGAAAGCCGGCAAGCTGGACGCACTGGACCTGCTCCGCTCCGACCGCCTGCCTGAGCGGGTGCTGGCTCTGCAGAAACTGGTTTTCGAAGACCCGACAGTGAATAAACTCCCCTCTCATGACCAGATTCCGGCCATCCTTGACGAAATCGAGGACGAGCTGGCTGACCTGTTGGCCCGCCGGGCGGTGGAAGAAAAGATTGAGAAGAAGATCGCCGAAAAAATGGAGGAGCGCCATCAGGAATACATTCGCGAGATCAAAATGCAGGTTCTCAAAGAAGAGGACAGCGTCGAGACGCCGCAGACTCTGAAGAAATATGCCCTGTTGGAGAAACTGGAACAGAAGAAGCTGACAAAGTCCATGATGGAACAGCTGCGCCCTGCCCTGCTCGCGGAAATCGTCGGCCAGGAACGCGCTGTCGAGGCCCTCCGGGCCAAGCTGGCTTCGCCCTATCCTCAGCATTTGATTCTCTATGGACCGCCCGGGGTCGGAAAAACCACCGCCGCCCGCCTGGTTTTGGAAGAAGCCAAGCAGCTTAAATACACTCCCTTTGCCAAGGAAGCGCCCTTCGTTGAAGTCGACGGGACGACCCTCCGCTGGGATCCCCGCGATATGACCAACCCCCTGTTGGGCTCGGTTCATGACCCCATTTACCAGGGCGCCCGCCGCGACCTGGCTGAGACCGGCGTGCCGGAACCCAAGCCTGGTCTGGCCACCGACGCCCATGGCGGTATTTTGTTCATCGACGAGATCGGTGAAATGGATCCGATGCTTCAGAACAAGCTTCTGAAAGTGCTGGAAGACAAGCGGGTATTTTTCGATTCTGCTTATTACGAACCCAATGATCCGAATGTACCCAAATATGTGAAGAAACTCTTCGAAGAAGGCGCTCCCGCCGACTTTATCCTCATCGGCGCCACCACCCGCGAAGCGATGGAGATTTCGCCGGCAATCCGCTCGCGCTGCGCCGAAATCTATTTCGAGCCGCTGACCCCCAAGCATATCGAGGAAATCGTCTATAACGCCGCCCGGAAGCTGAGCGTCGAAGTCGATCCGGAAGTACCGCGCCTGATCAGCGAATACACCATCGAAGGCCGCAAAGCCATCAACATCCTCGCTGACGCTTACGGTCTGGCCCTGTATCGCGAGGAAGAGCAGACCGGTAATGTCATCATCGGTGTTGAAGAAATCTATCGCGTAGCCCAGGTCAGCCGCCTGACCCCTTATGTCAGCAACAAGGCGTCAGCCACCGGCCAGATCGGCAAGGTCTATGGCCTCGGCGTCGCCGGTTTCCTGGGTTCGGTGCTGGAAATCGAAGCGGTGGCTTTTCCGGCCGCCGAAAAAGGCAAGGGCGGCCTCCGTTTCAACGATACCGCCGGCAGCATGGCCAAGGATTCGGTCTTCAACGCCGCTGCTGTGGTGCGCAAGATCACCGGCGAAGACCTGGCCAACTACGATATTCATGTCAACATTATCGGCGGCGGCCGCATCGACGGCCCGTCGGCCGGAACCGCCATTCTGGCGGCGGTCATCTCGGCCATTACCGCCCAGCCCATTCGCCAGGACGTCGCCATCACCGGCGAAATCTCCATCCAGGGCCGGGTCAAGGCTGTGGGAGGGGTGTTCGAGAAGGCTTACGGCGCCAAGCAGGCCGGCATTTCCATCATGATCATCCCCAAGGAGAACGATAAAGACATTCCCAAGGAACATCTGGGCCTCGCCATCCGCCCAGTGGAAACAGTCGACGAGGCACTGGCCATCTTGTTTGCCAAGCCGGACGCGGCGATTGCGTAAGGAGAGGATTTCCTTTGTTAGACAGGGTCCCGCCCCAGAACGTCGAAGCCGAGCAGTCGGTGCTCGGCGCCATGCTGATCGAACGGGAAGCCATCTCCCGGGTAGCCGAATTCCTGCGGCCGGAGGATTTTTACCGCGAAGCCCATCGGCTGATCTATAATTCTATTGTCGAACTCTATAACAAAAATGAAGCCGCCGACCTTATTACCATAACCGAGCATCTGAAAAAGGCAGACAAGCTGGAAACCGTGGGCGGCATTTCCTATATTTCTTCCCTGGCCAACAGCATCCCCACCGCCGCCAACGTCATCTACCACGCCAGGATCATCGAAGAAAAGGCCTTGCTCCGCCAGCTCATTAACGCCGCCACCTACATTGCCGGCATGGGCTACGAAGCTACCAGTGAAATCGTCACCATCCTGGATGAAGCCGAAAAGACCATCCTCGGGGTTTCCAACCGCAAAGTGACCGGTACTTTCTCTCCGGTCAAGAGTATCATCATGGAAGCCTTCGACAAGATCGAGCAGCTTTACGCCTCCAAAGGCGGCATCACCGGGCTGTCCACCGGCTTCAAGGACCTTGACCGGCTGACCGCCGGCCTGCAGCCGTCCGACCTTATTCTGATCGCCGCCCGTCCCAGTATGGGCAAAACGGCCTTCGTCCTCAACCTCGCCAGGAATGTCGCCGTAAAAGAGAAAAAACCGGTGGCCTTCTTCAGTCTCGAAATGTCCAAAGAGCAGCTGGTTCAACGGCTGCTCTGCTCGGAAGCACCCATCGACGCCCAGCGGCTGCGGATCGGCGATCTGAAGGACGAGGACTGGAAACGGCTGGTTCAGGCCGCTGAACGGCTGTCCACCGCGCCGATCTTTATCGACGACACCCCCGGCATCACCGTCGCCGAGATGAGGTCCAAGGCCCGGCGGCTCAAAGTTGAGCAGGACCTCGGCCTGGTGGTCATCGACTATCTTCAGCTAATGTCCGGCCAGAGCGGCAGCGGCCGGAGCGAAAACCGCCAGCAGGAAATTTCCGAAATATCGCGGTCCTTAAAATCCCTGGCCCGGGAACTCCATGTGCCGGTGATCGCCTTGTCCCAGCTCAGCCGGGGCGTCGAGTCGCGGCAGTCGAAAAAGCCGATGCTCAGCGACCTGCGGGAATCGGGGTCGCTGGAGCAGGACGCGGACATCGTGGCCTTTTTATACCGCGAAGACTACTATAATCCTGAAACCGAAAACAAGAACCTGACCGAGGTCATTATCGCCAAGCACCGTAACGGGCCGGTGGACACCGTCATTTTGAATTTCCATAAACAGTACACCAAATTCACCGATCATACCAGGATGCCGGAACCGGGCTGACAGTAGTTAGGACCATAAATTGCAAATGACATAATATCAAAATGACCTGTTGTTTGAACTCATAAGAAACAATATATTTAGTCACAAAGTGAAATTCACTTGCATGAAGCAACAGCCGACTACGATCTGCTGTTGCTTTGCATTTAGGGAGTGAAATTATTGGGCATAACTGAAATTAGATATCGCGAAGTCCAGGAGCACGCTGCCCGGCTTTCTTGGCTGCTAAAAGAACTTCATGTTGAATGTAGCGAATTTCTGCATTTATCAGAGTGGTTAGATATGGCCTCAGCGATAACTACGGTAGAAGTGGTTTGGAGTCGATTTGATTCGTGTGAGCTTTGCCCGCGCGATTATGATGATGCAAGAGGTGAAATGCTAGAGGTAGTGGTAAAAAATTTAACCACGTTCAATTTTATCTGGGGAGGCCTTGAAGCTCTTATAGATATTATTAACCCGAAGTTTGAAAAAAGGGGCGGTAAAATAACGGGAATATGTAAGTTCCTAAAGCACCATTTTGAACCGTCGCCCGCGCCTGTTGGATACTATGAGCTTATAACCGAGCTTTGTGACCTTAGGCGTAAAGATCGAGACGCAAAATCAATCAAACAATATAAACTCAGTGATTTTCTGGGAATATATGGAATAGGCTTGAAGGCAGTGTATGAACTTCGAAATAGCTTTGCACATGGGGTATATACTATCCCGGAACCTGCTGAATGGTCTCGCAATGCAGTAGATCATTCGAGAATTATTCTTATCAGTTCACAGATAACACTGATTACTATTCAGATGATCATGACCGCGTATTTTAAAGATCAGGAAATTCTGGTTGATTATAAAAATAGCGACAATGAATTGATAGAAGAAATGCCTTTACATCATATATTACGGCAAATCCATTTAAGTAGCTTTTTCGAAGATAAGTCAAATCTGTTTTTGGAGTGAGATAAGCTGTCGGTTATTTGCAACTTTTAGAAGAACCGACACTGACCGCCGGTTGTTTGCACAAATATATGCCAGGCTGGCCGGTTCAGCGGCCTGGAGCTGTAAAAAAACCTTCCTTGCGTAAGGAAGGTTTTTGGTTGTTGCTAAGGATTGAACCGATAGCCCGAACCCCACAAGGTTTCGATATACTCAGGATTCGACGGGTCTTTTTCGATCTTTTTCCTTATTTTTTGAATATGGACGGCGACCGTGGCGGTATCGCCGGCATATTCATCGTTCCACAGAGCGTTAAAAATATGATTTTTGCTGAAAACGATATTCGGATTCGAGGCCAGGAAAAGCAAAAGGTCATATTCTTTGGTCGTCAGCGGGATGTCTTCGCCATTGACCAGGACTTTATGAGACGCCGTGTTGATTTCCAGCCCTTTGTGCTGGATTACTTCCGTCGCCCCGGTGTGGCCTTTCAGCCTTTCGTACCGCTTGACATGGGCTTTGACCCTCGCCGTCAGCTCGGCCGGGCTGAAGGGCTTGGTCAGGTAATCGTCAGCCCCGTAGTCCAGGCCCCTGATTTTGTCGATATCCTCGCTTTTGGCTGATACGACGATCACCGGTATCTCCAGGGTTTTTCGGATTTCCTTGATGATTTCGTAGCCGTCTTTGTGCGGCAGCATCAGATCCACCACCACAACGTCATACAGGCCGGAAGCCGCCTTTTTCAGGCCCTCCAGCCCGTCGCCGGCGATGTCGGCCCGATAGCCGTTAAGCTGCAGGTAGTCGCGTTCCAGTTCGGCGATATCCGGATCGTCCTCGATAATCAGGATGCGTTTCATGGACAGACCTCACCCCCGCTGGTCGGCAGAATCGGAAGAAAAACAGTAAAACAGGTGCCTTCGTTCTTGGCGCTGGAGACGGTGATCCTGCCCTGGTGGGCTTCCACAAGTTCCTTGGCGATGGCCAGTCCCAGTCCGGTACTGCCGGCGCCTTTGGGGCGTTCGCTTTCAATCCGGAAAAACCGGTCGAAAATAAACGGCAGTTTATCTTCTGGAATACCGGGCCCGTTGTCCGTGACACTGATGGCGACAAAATCGTCCTGGCGGCACAGTGTGACCTGTATGGACAGGCCGGTTTCCGGCCCGTGCTGAACGGCGTTGGTTATGAGGTTGTTAAAAGCCTGATGGAACCTTTTTCCGTCAAGGCTTACCCGGCAGTCACCCTCCAACTCCACGGCGTAGTGAACCTCGATGTTGCGTTCCGCCAGGTCGAACCGGTATTCCTCCATCAGGTCGGCCATAAACGCCCTGATAGACACATCCTCAAACAGGAAGTCCAGTTTTTGCATATCCAGCTTGGCGAATAAAAAGAGATCGTCAATCAGTTTATTCACATAAAGGATGTTCTGATGGATGGTTTGCAGGTATTTGCCGTTATGCTGCACGGCGGCTGCCGATCCGTCCAGTAACGCTTCCGTGTAGCCTTGAATCGTTGTTATCGGTGTCTTTAAGTCGTGGGAGATATTGGCGATGAGCGCCTTCCGGTTGTCTTCGTATTCGGCCTTGAGCTTTTCACTTTCCGACAATTTTTCGGTCATCTCATTAAAGGATGCGATCAAAAACCCCAGATCGTTTGGCTTATCATAGGCTACTTTGATGTCATAATTTCCGTTGGCGACCTCATCCAGCCCCTGTTTCAAATTCTCCATCGGCATGAAGATTCTTTTTTCCAGACGCAGCAGGAAAAAAAACTGGACGATCTCTTTGAGGATAATCAAAGCCGCGAAAAAAAGGCCGATTCCCTTGAAGCCAATCCAGCTGAACAGCAGGTAAAGGACAATCAGGGTGAATATCAGCGCCGCGGGGCGAAGGTAGCGGAAATACTTATAGTGCCGCAAAAATTCATGGCGGTGTCGATGCAGATCATCCAACCGCCGGAATTTTTCGTGCAACTGGCGAAAGTCCTCTCGATCCGAGCAGCAAAAAGGGGGAGGCCGCCGTCTGTGTCTGAACACGAATATCACCCGTTGTTTCCCAAAATAGCTTTCATAACATCATTATAGGGGATAGCAAGGCAGGGCGCAAAATTTACCTGCGCCCTATACCATAATTGTTCAACACCTAAGATGCACCCGCGAAGTGATTGCCCGCTGTTTGCAGGCTCGCTTGCACGCGCCGCAGCGACGGCATTTCGCCTGTTGAATCTGAAGCGCGCCGGTCAATGACGGTTCAATCGCTCCCGCCGGACAGACTGCGGCGCATTGGCCGCAGCCCAGGCAGCGTTCCGGGCGGATTGCATATGCTCGCTTGAGTATCATCGCCCTGTTTACCAGACAAAGGACAATTCAGCCCTGGCTGTCAGGTCATGGGATGCATTCAGCTCGTCTTTGGTGCTGCCGACGAGGGTGGCCACGATTTTCTCAGCCTCACTGGCTTTATTGACGAAGATTTCGATCACAAAATCTAGACTGGCCGCTTCACAGAACTCTTTTAGGAAACCGTGCCGAGGATGGTGGCAGGCCCCCGCCTGATTTATTTTTTCCCGCATCAGGGCAATGGTTTCTTCCGGCAGGTCGGCAGCGCTGAGTGAAATGACGGTGGTTTTGTCTTCTTGCTCCCTGGTCTGAATTGCCGTTAAGACACTCAGGCCCAAGGCGAGCCTGGAGAGTCTCCCCTTCAGTCCCCGGCAGCCGGCGGAGTGATGCATGTGTCGGATAAATTCGTGATGCCGGCACTCGCCAGGGTGCGTCCTGATGAATTCGGTATTGCTTTCGTGTTTTGCAGTATTTCCCTCATAGTCTAATTCGCTGTTGATCTTGGCCTTGGTCTGCCCGGTCAGCAAATTTTTTTCGAATTCGTTGCGCAGTGAAAATAGCCTGGTTTCATCTTTGTGGACCTGCACCGTCAGCGTCCCGTTGAAAGCCTCTTTGTTTTTCATCGTTTTGACCACATCATACATAACTTTGAGCTTGTTCATAATAATAACCTCCTTGTTGTTGATGAGGTTATTATAAAAAAAGATAATAAACAGGCTGTAAACCATTCTTAAAAATTTTATAAAAATCATTAAAAGCTTTTTAAACGATTTAAAGGCAGGCTTCTGCGCTTGCGCGTTTCGCGCGGAACCAGGGCCTGGCCGGCCAGGTGCTTTTGACCTAAGCGATAAATGCCATAACGGCGCGAGTGTAACAGGGAGCGGGCGGGATATCTACCAGCCAGGGCTGATCTGATCAAAACCTGCAACAAAGTCGATCCCCAAGGCCATGGATTGTCCGCATACCCAATTCACTGTATATTGAATACATTTACCTTTAGGAAGGCTTGCTCGCCGCGGCCAAAGAATTGCCCAGCGGCGAAGTGGCGGAGGAAGCAAAGCCGTGGTTTTTCGATGCCCGAGGGAATCTGTGGCGATATGATGGCCGTCAGCCGGGCAAAAGGTCCGTTTTTCTTTGGTCGCTGTCAGGGCGAAATATCGAACGATTTTTGGACAAAGGCAATTATTATTCGAAAAAATTGGTTGACACCCCTTTGTTGAAATGCTATTATTATCAAGGGAAAAATACGTATATTTCCTCGAGAAAACTCAAATAGCGGCGTAGCTCGCGCCCCGTTTGAGTTATTTTTGTGGCAGCGGGAAGACTAAAAATCTAGAGGTGATGTGCGTGAAAGAATATGATGTAATCATTATCGGCTCCGGGCCGGCCGGAATATTTGCCGGGTTGGAACTGGCCGGAACCGGATTGAAAACTCTGATCCTGGAAAAAGGTCGCGATATTGTCTCCCGCCACTGCCCGATCAGCCATCATAACGGCAAATGTCTGCGCTGCAAACCCTGTGATATCGTGTGCGGCTGGGGTGGTGCCGGCGCTTTCAGCGACGGAAAACTGACCCTGACCACCGAGTTCGGCGGCATGCTTGACACCTATATGGAAAAACCGAAAGTGGCCGAACTGATCGAATACATTGATAAGGTTTATCTGAAATTTGGCGCCACGACTACGGTCTATGGCGATGACAAGCTGGAGCAGATCCGGCAAATACAGCGGGTCGCCGCCGCCGCCGACCTCAATCTGATCCCGGCGCGGATCCGCCATCTCGGGACCGAAAAGTGCACCGAGATTCTCACCCGGATGCGGGACTATCTTGATGACAAATGCGAGATCCGCACAAAAGCGGCTGTCGACAGGATTGTCGTCGAAAATGGCCAGTACACCGGCGTGGTACTCCAAGACGGCGAAGCAATCCACAGCAAATATTTGATCGCCGCGCCGGGCCGGGAGGGAGCCGAATGGTTTTCCGGCCAGGCGGCCGAGCTGGGTCTGTCGATGATCACCAATCCGGTGGATATCGGCGTCCGGGTCGAACTGCCGGCGGTGGTCCTGGAGCATATTACCGACATTGTTTACGAATCCAAGCTGGTGTACTTCACCAAATCCTTCGATGACAGGGTCCGCACTTTCTGCATGAACCCTTACGGCGAGGTGGTCAACGAAAACAACGCCGGCCTGATCACCGTCAATGGCCACAGTTACGCCGAAAAGAGGACGGATAATACCAACTTCGCCCTGCTTGTTTCCAAAAGTTTTACCGAGCCCTTTAAAGAGCCGATTACTTACGGCAAGTCTATTGCCAAGTTGGCCAACCTGCTGGGCGGCGGGGTTATCGTCCAGCGGCTCGGTGACCTTCTTGACGGACGCCGCTCCACGCCGGAGCGGATCGGCCGCGGTATGGTCGAACCGACCCTGAAGGACGCCACCCCCGGCGATCTTAGCCTGGTGCTGCCGTACCGGCACATGGTGGCGATCATCGAGATGCTGGAGGCGCTGGATAAAGTGGCGCCGGGCGTCAACTCCCGCCACACCCTGCTGTACGGCGTGGAAGTGAAATTCTACTCATCGCGGCCCGCTCTGACCAAGAGCCTGGAAAGCGAAGTGACCAACCTGTTTGCCGCCGGCGACGGCGCGGGTGTGACCCGTGGACTGGCCCAGGCATCAGCCGCAGGGGTCGTCGTGGCCCGGGAAATCATGGCCCGCGAGACGGGAAAAAGCGTCTGAGGTAAAGGAGAGGTTTTTGATGATTAAACGCTATACACCCCCCGAAATGGGACGCATCTGGACGGATGAAAATGAATTTCAGACCATGCTCGACATCGAAATCTGCGCCTGCGAGATCATGGCCGAACTCGGTCAGATTCCGGCCGCCGCCGTGCCGGTTATCAGGGAGCGGGCCAAGTTCTCGGTGGACCGGATCCGCGAAATCGAACGGGAAACCCGCCATGACATTCTGGCTTTCCTTCAGGCGGTAGCCGAAAATGTCGGCGATGAAGCCAAATACATTCATCTCGGACTGACCTCCAGCGACGTCAAGGACACCGCGCTGGGCGTCATGATGAAACAGGCGGCCCAGATCATTATCGACGATCTGGAAAAACTGCGGGAGGTTCTCCGCCGCCGGGCTGCTGAGCACAAACACACCGTCATGATCGGCCGGACTCACGGTATTCATGCCGAACCCATCACCCTCGGACTGGTTTTCGCCCTCTGGCTGGATGAAACCGAGCGGAATATCGAGCGGATGAAGCGGGCCAAGGATACGGTGGCGGTGGGCAAACTGTCCGGAGCTGTGGGTACCTATTCGGTGATTGACCCGCGGGTGGAAGCCTATGTCTGCGAAAAAATGGGCCTGAAGGCCGCCAAGCTGGCGACCCAGGTCATCCAGCGGGACCGCCACGCTGAATTCCTTACCACTCTGGCGGTTATCGCCAGCTCTCTCGACAAGTTCGCCACCGAGATCCGCAACCTGCAGCGGACCGATATCCGCGAAGCCGAGGAATACTTCCATCCCGGCCAGAAAGGCTCTTCGGCCATGCCCCACAAACGCAACCCGATCACCTGCGAGCGGGTGAGCGGCCTGGCCCGGGTTGTCCGGGGCAACGCTCAGGCCGGCCTGGAAAATGTCGCCCTGTGGCATGAACGGGATATCTCCCACTCTTCGGTGGAAAGGGTCATCTTGCCGGACAGCACCAGCCTGGTCGACTACACCCTCCGGCTGATGATCGACATTATCGATAAGCTGCTGGTTTATCCGGAAGCGATGAAAGCCAACATGAACAAAACCGGCGGGCTCATCTTCAGCCAGCGCGTCCTATTGGCCCTGGTGGACAAAGGAGTCGTGCGGGAAGAAGCTTACCTCTGGGTGCAGCGCAACGCCATGGCCCGTTGGCTGGAAGGGGCCGATTTCAAAACCAACGTCATCAACGACCCTGATATCAAGAAATATCTGTCGCCGGCGGAAATAGAAGCCTGCTTTGACGCGGCGCATCTTCTCAGGCACGTGGACACTATTATGGCCCGGTTTGGCCTATAAGAAAAGGGTGAGGACATGTCAGCAATAATCGTTGTGGGAACCCAGTGGGGCGACGAAGGAAAAGGCAAAATCGTCGATTATCTGGCCGAAAAGGCCGATGTGGTTGTCAGGTACCAGGGCGGTAACAACGCCGGTCACACCGTAGTGGTCGACGGCAAGGAATTTAAGCTGCATCTTCTGCCGTCCGGCATTTTGTACAAGGGAAAAACTTGCGTCGTCGGCAACGGGGTGGTTATCGACCCTGCGGTGATGCTCAAGGAACTCAAAGGCATGCAGGATCAGGGCATCGATACATCCGGGCTGCGGGTTTCCGACCGGGCCCATGTCATCATGCCCTATCACCGTCGGCTTGACGAGGTGGAAGAAGACTACCGCGGCGATTTCAAGATCGGCACCACCAAACGGGGTATCGGTCCCTGCTATATGGACAAAAACGCCCGCAGCGGCATCCGGATGGTAGACCTGATGGACGAAGAGGAATTCAGCGCCAAGCTGGAACGCAACCTTGAGGCCAAGAACCATCTGCTGCAGGCCGTGTATGGCGCCGAAGGCTTCGACTTCGAGACCTTGAAAAAGGAGTACCTGGGTTACGCCGATATGCTTCGCCCCTATGTCACTGACACGGTTACGGTACTGCACGAAGCGCTGCAGCAGGGCCAGAAAGTCCTGTTCGAAGGCGCTCAGGCCACGCTGCTGGACCTGGATCACGGCACCTATCCCTATGTCACGTCCTCCCACCCGATCGCCGGCGGAGTCTGCATCGGCGCCGGGATCGGCCCCACCAAAATCAACAAAGTCATCGGTGTGGTCAAGGCTTATACTTCCCGTGTCGGGGAAGGACCTTTCCCTACCGAGCTTAACGACGAAATCGGCCACTATATCCGGGAGCAGGGCCGTGAGTACGGCACCACCACCGGCCGGCCCCGGCGCTGCGGCTGGTTGGACGCGGCCATCGTGCGCTACGCCGCCATTGTCAGCGGTCTTGATTATCTGGCCATTACCCGCCTGGACATCCTCGATGGTCTCAAAACCATCAAGATGTGTGTCGGCTATCGCTACAAAGGCGAAATCCTCAAACAGTTCCCGGCCAGTCTCAAGATGCTCGAACAGGTGGAACCGGTGTATGAGGAACTTCCCGGCTGGGAGGAGTCCATCACCGATGTCCGCAGCTATGACAAGCTGCCTGTCAACGCCCGTCGCTATGTCGAACGGCTGAGCGAGGTCGCCGGAGTCGCCCTGGGTATCGTTTCGGTGGGCCCGCAGCGGGATCAGACCATGATCCTCCACGAGGTATTTTAAACACAAGGCTCAATGCCAGCCACACGTTTTTTGTTTAACTCGAAGACTTGGCGGGAGTCAAGTCTTTTTCTTTCCTCTTGAGGACCCAGAAAGTCCCATGCGAAAAGGGTTGACAGTAGTTGTCCCATACTATATAATCTGATGTTGTGGGACGTGACCCACTAGCTCAGTTGGTAGAGCACCTGACTTTTAATCAGGGTGTCGTTGGTTCGAGTCCAACGTGGGTCACCAACTTTATCGGCCCGTTGGTCAAGCGGTTAAGACAGCGCCCTTTCACGGCGTTAACAGGGGTTCGAGTCCCCTACGGGTCACCATCCGGGCGATTAGCTCAGCCGGGAGAGCGCCTGCCTTACAAGCAGGATGTCGGCGGTTCGATCCCGTCATCGCCCACCATTTTGTAAATATGCCGGTTACGGACAAAGAAATGGCTTATCCTAAAAGGATAAGCCATTTCTTTGTTTTTGTGGCGCTCCCAGGCATTGTCTGGCGTAAATCTAGCCAGGCTGAAAATCATAGGAATAATTTGCCCCGGAGTTATTGTCCCAGTTACCGGCCGAGTCCCGGAAACAGATGTTGAGTGTAAACGTTCCCTGAGGCAACTCGATCAAAGCTTCAAAGCCTTGGACGGTTCGGGACATTTGGTAGTCCCGGGCGTGATCCCATACGCCGTTGAAGCCGATCCTCGCGTACACATCGGCAGCGCCGTTTCTGACCAACAGCCCGTTGTAAGCAATCCGGAAGGTTTCGTTGGACTTTAGGTCGGCGGAATCGATACTGACTCCGTTGGCGGAATCATAATAGATGTTGGTCATTGGCATTTTCTCTCCCCTTCAAGGTTTCGCGGCAACTAAGATCGGCCGGTCGAGAGCGGCTTTACGAATGGCTAATACTGCCATGGCTTGTTACGTGACGATGGCTTTGGAGCAAAGTGTCCTTTGGCGGGTACCTTTCTTCGCTGACTGCCGGCGGAGCGAATCCTGAGTGGCGCTTCGGCTGAGATTTTTACCGGTGTGGCATCAGGTTCTTTGGTCATCAGTTTTAACGCCGCAGATAGTAATGAGACAGAATCCAGATTGGCGAGGAGCTCTTCGGCCCGGCTTTTGTATTGGTCGAAGTTTCCTGCTTGAACCTGGTTCAGCAGTTTTTCCGCCGTCAGGCGCTGCTGACCTTCGATTGCTTCAGCCACCGAGGGAATCGGTATGCGGTCAATTTTGCGCTTGGTGGTCTGTTCGATATAGCGCAGATGGCCCAGTTCCCTCGGCGCAGCCAGTGTGAGGGCCAGCCCGGATTGACCGGCGCGGCCGGTACGGCCGATGCGGTGAACATAGCTGTCGGCATCTTGCGGGATATCGAAGTTGTAGATATGGGATACGCCACTGACATCCAGCCCGCGGGCCGCGACGTCGGTAGCCACTAATATGTCGATGATTCCTTCCCTGAACTGGCGCAGGACAATTTCCCGCTTCCCCTGGGTAAGATCGCCATGGATGCCGTCTGCCAGATAGCCCCGTTTTTTTAATGCCTCGGTAAGCTCATCGACGCGACGCTTGGTGCGTCCGAAAATAATAGAAAGCTCAGGAGCCTGCAGATCCAAAAGACGGCAAATGACGTCAAATTTCTGATTGTCCTGGATCTCGATGTATTGCTGCTCAATCAAAGGAACAGTCAATTCCCGTTCATTGATCCTGATCAAAGCCGGATCTTTCTGAAACCGGCGGGCCAGATTCTGGATCGGTTTAGGCATAGTGGCCGAGAAGAGAATCGTTTGCCGAGAGGCGGGGATGGTCCCGAGTATTTTTTCGATGTCGTCAATAAATCCCATGTTCAGCATTTCATCGGCTTCGTCGAGAATTACGGTGGTGATATCACCTAGCCTGACTGTCCGCCGCTCCATATGGTCCATCAGGCGGCCGGGCGTAGCCACAATAATTTGCGGCCGTCTTTTGAGGGATTTAATCTGCCGCTGAATGTCCTGGCCGCCATATACCGGCAGGGTGTGGACTGCGGTAAACTGTCCGATTCTGTTCAGTTCTTCCGCAACCTGTATGGCAAGTTCGCGGGTGGGGGTCAAAACAATCGCTTGCACCGGTCCGGCGTCAGGAGTAATCTTCTCGATCAAAGGAATGCCAAAGGCGGCGGTTTTGCCGGTGCCGGTCTGGGCCTGACCGATTAAGTCGCGGCCGGCGGCGAGAACAGGAATCGCTTGTTCCTGTATGGGTGTGGGTTCCTCAAACCCCATCTCCTGTAGAGCCCTGATGATCTTATCGTTGATTTCCATGGCTTTGAATTTATCCACTTGTATTGCCTCCTTGTGCCAGACGCTGTAAATAGTGTTTCCCCCGGCCGGACATGGTATGTAATGCTTCTTTCCTCATAAAAATAACTCCCTCGCTCTCGGCAAGGAAGTTATTGGTCTTTTCATCGTGCCTTGTTGTACGGGCGGCTGCACGATACCCAACACATTGCGGGAGTCAAAAAAATGATTTTAAAAATATTAAGATATTTGCTCGATAAATTTAATTTTAAATAATAATTGCGTCTCATTGATTAACAGTATAAAATAGAGTAGGTAAAAGGCAAAATAGTAAGTGGCGATGTCGCAGGGTTTGAGAGCCAATTTCATCCTGTCTCTAAAGCGCTTGGTGATTTTCGTAACCGCATAAAGGAGAAATAGAATGATTAATCCATCACTGGATGTACTACTGGAAAAGGTCGACTGCAAATATACCCTGGTGGTTTTTGCCGCGAAACGGGCGCGGGAGATCATGAGCGGAGATCGTCCGCTTGTTGAAAGCAGCTCTAATAAGCCGGTAACAATAGCCCTGGAAGAAATAGCCCAGGGTAAGCTCGGTTATCAGCGGACTAAGAGCGGTACTAAATAAGCAGTGAGCATCCGAAGAGGATTCAGACCAGGGCGGCCTGCTATGGGTGAAACCGCCGCCGTCAATAAGTTCGCCCGGAGGGAGTCAATATGAAAAATGAAAAAGAGCTGTTCCAAAATACCCCTGGGGGATCGGCTGAGATCGTGAACGAAGGCGACAGCGAGGATAAAAAAAAGAAAAATATTGATGAAATGATTGAACAATTTAATAAGGACAACCCGTCGAAAAATCAAAAGAGAAGATACCGGGGTGTTCTTTAGGTTTCAGACCAACCCCAAAGGCAAACAGTTGTAGAAAAGTGCGCAGTAAGCTGGCATCGGTGCATTACCGGTACCGGCTTATTTTTCTTTATAGCCGGTGTTTAAGATCGGTTGTTTGACATAGGCATGGAGTCCGTTCTGAATATCGATTTTGGCCATAGCATGCGAAATAGTCGGCAAAACCCCCTCCCGGCTTTTTTGTTGCGGTTTGACCGGTGACGGCGCTAGGATGCCTTATTGGCAAGGGCTAAAATAGCTTTGTCTGTTAATTAAATATGGTGGTTAGCGATGTTATTATAACAAGGTAAAATAAATATAAGAATATAATTTAAAAAACAACATATGCTAGCATCGTTGAATTAATAGTAGCCAATGGCTGTCGTAAGAGACGGGTGAGCCGACGCCTCGACCTGAGGTCCGGCAGAAAGTTCGCGGCGGCTTTGTTGTAAATGAACGGAGAAAGAAGGCAGGAACTTATGTCTATCAATTCTAAGGGTTTAACGATCTATAAGCTTCTCCCCCGCGAGGTTGAGAACTACCTAGCAGAAAAATACGGTGACAAACTTGCGGCAGTCAAGTACACCAAGCGGACGGAACAAAATCAAGCCGAGTCAACCACGGTTTCATGAAAAAGAATTTCATCGCTTTCCTCCCAGATAAAGCCAGGGATAAACGGCGCCAATCTACGGATAATGAGGGATAGGTGGGCAGGCTAGTCTGCCGGAAAAATGAGGTGCCTCTTTTATGTCGAAAACACTTTATGTCGGTAACCTTCCTTGGGAAACGACGAATGATGATCTTGCAGACATTTTTCGGCCACACGGTGACGTGATATCCAGCAGAATTATTACTGACAGAATAACAGGAAAAGCCAGGGGGTTTGGATTTGTGGAAGTGCAGGACGCCGATGCCGACAAAATGATTGAGGCAACGAACGACAGCGAGCTTGGCGGCCGCCGCGTTATGGTGAATGAGTCCAGGCCGCGGCAGGGCTAGCGGTGAATGTCTCCAAAGTAATCGACCTGGCGTCCTACAAAAAGGCCAGCGAGGCGCGCTGTGACCGAAGCGAAATGATGGAACTCGAAGATACCCTCAACATCCTGTGCGAGGAAGCCTGGCATTTGCTGGTCCCTATGCGCAGGCTTAGAATAAAGGAGTTGACCCTCGACTCCGGGGGCAACATCTTAAACCTCAGCTATCGGGATGATGACAGCGATGAGCCCATCCGGCACTGAGCCTGATCATAATAAATGAATATCCGGGAAATCGGGAAGGCCTCCGAAGAATACATCTCTATCGGAGGCATATTTTATTGATTTTTTCCACAGCAGATGATTGTATTCTGACGTTTTTCGCCGACTGCTTTCATCTCACTACACATATCCGGCTTTCTCTAAAAAATACCTATTGCCAAAACAACTGGAATCAGGTATTATAATACATGTCCTGTCCGCAGCCAGTACGTAACAGGCGCTTTTTTCAGTCATTTTTTAAACGCTGATTACTGGCGTTTAAGTTGTGATCCAGTGTTCCAGGGCACGAAGTGCCTACAAACGGCCCCGTGGTGTAGTGGTCTAACATGCCGCCCTGTCACGGCGGAGATCGACGGTTCAAATCCGTTCGGGGTCGCCATTTTTGCCGCGGTAGCTCAGTCGGTAGAGCAGAGGACTGAAAATCCTCGTGTCGGCAGTTCGATTCTGCCCTGCGGCACCAGCAAAAGAAAAACAGCCTGATGACCGGTTTTCAGGCTGTAGAGTAATCCACTGCGTTTGGCGGTGGGTTATTTTTTTATGAGTAATTCTGGGGCTATCTTTTCCTGTCAGGCAGAAAAGGCAGCCCGGCTTTTGCCTGGCTAAAAGAGGCGGAATCTGCCCACCGCATCCTGAAGGGTTTGCGCGAGTTTCGCGAGAGCTGCGCTGGAGGAAGCGATTTCTTCGATGGTGGCGGACTGCTCCTCGGTAGCTGCAGACACGGTTTGAGTCTGGGAAGCCGTTGTCTTGCTCACTGTGTCAATGTCGCGGACTGATGCGACAATCTGTTGGCTGCCACTGGCCATCTGCTGGATGGCTGTCGAAATTTCGCTGATTTGCGAAGATACTTCATTGAACAGGGTATAGATATCCTTGAAAGTCTGGCCGGTTTCGTTCACGACTACGCTGCCCAGCCGCACTTCCTTGGTTCCCTCATTCATCGCAACAACCGCGCTATCGGTATCCTGTTGTATTTCGGCGACAAGCTCGGCGATTTTTTTCGCCGCCTCTTGCGATTGCTCGGCAAGTTTGCGGACCTCTTCCGCGACAACCGCGAAACCGCGACCTTGCTCGCCAGCTCTTGCGGCTTCGATGGCGGCATTCAAGGCCAGGAGGTTGGTCTGTCCGGCGATACCGGAAATGGTGTCGACAATCTGGCCGATTTCTTTCGAACGTTCGCCTAGTTTGGTTACCACCTGGGCGGATCGGGTCACGGTTGCTTCAATATGACTCATTTGAGCGACGGCTTTTTCCACCGCTTTGCCGCCTTCCTGGGCGGCGTCCGCCGATTTGGCCGACGTGCCGGCGACCGTATTGGTATTGTCTGCAATCTGCTGGATGCCTGTAGACATCTGCTCCACCACCGAAACGGTGGCGTCAACGGCCTTTAGTTGTTTTTCCGCTCCGGTGGCCACCTCGGTAATGACTCCTGCCACCTGATTGGCAGTCTGGGCCGATTGGTCGGCGCTGGCTGTCAGCTCCTCGCTGGACGCGGCAACCTGTTCGGCCTGCGTCTGAACCTGTTTCACCAATTCGCGCAGGTGGTCACTCATCAAAATGATGCTGTCAGACAACTGACCAAATTCACTTTTGGTTGTGACCATTTTCGTTAATTTTTTCAAATCGCCGGCGGCGATATCCTGCAGGATCTCGTTAATGCGCAAGATTGGGCGAACAAAGGAATTGCTGACCCGGTAAGTGATCGCCAGGGCCACAAAAAGACATAGCGCCGACAGGCCGAAGAGTATCCTAGTCAGGGAGGAGGCTTCGCTGGTGGCGTCGGCTCGTGATGTCGTCAGCAGAATGATCCAGCGGTTGCCGCCAACCAACTCCATGGGAGCGAAAAAGCCCATCTGGTCCCGGCCGTTGGTTGATTTATAAGTTGTCCGAAGCGGGGTGTTCTTTTCCACCACCGTCCGGAAAGCATTCAGCAAGGAGGAGTCCATCTTGACCCCGGCCCCGAGTTTTGCCTGCATTTCAGGCGCGATTTCACCGGTCAGAAGATTCATGGTGTTGACCAGTTCCGGGCGGGCGGCGTGAGCCAGATAGGGTCCGGTCTCGTCCAGCAGAGCCCCGTAACCGTCTTTTTTATATTTTATGGTCCCGATGATCGGATTCAGAATTTCCAGCGGATAGACGCCAATAATCACTCCTACCAGTTGGCCGTCGCGGAGCACCGGGGTGCAAACGGCTTGGGAGAGCTTCTGGGTTAAACGGGAAGTGAAGATATGCGAAACATAAGATTTCTTGGTTTCAACAACTTTCTTGAAATATTCCCGGTCGCCTACCTGAAGGGGGGCACCCGCATTATTGATCGCGGTTCCGTCAAGGGTGGCGAAAAAAACATCATCGAATTTCCCGGCTCGTTGCTTGGTCTCCGCCAAGGATGTCAAAAACTGGTCTTTGTCGCCGCTGCGGACGCGGGCCTGGGCTGCCAGATCTTCAATCTGGATAACCATTTTGTCGATTTCGCCTTTTACGCGGGAGATGGCGTTGGCCGCCAGTGCAGTCTCATTGCTGGCCAGGCTGGTTTCCAGGTACTGTTCGGCGAAATAGTAGCTTATGCCGGACACCACCAATAGCGTACAGACCAGCAGTGTCCCAATGATCAGCATGAGCCGGATGCGAATACTTTGGTACCATTTCATTTTCTCACTCACCTTCCGTTTTCGGTGCCGCATTTTCGTCCGCAACCGCTGGGAGTATGGCGTTTTCTGCAAGATCGCGGATTGGTCAAAATAGTAAGTAAAGCTCTTGTCTTAGCTGATATTTAATGTTTAATTCTTTACAAAATAATATTTTCCTGCAAAAAATGGGATTATTCGGCAATATAGGGCATGGTTCCCTGTTAATCCGTTTTTTCTGGGAAGGCAGGCATCCAGGGTACAAGTTGTTGTAACAGGCGGCTTGCTGCTGTTACTGGCGAAAACCACCAGGTATAGGCTGTTTCCTCCGGCAGATGCTAACAATGCGAAGGAGGGAAAGGCTCTGGGAATAAGACCGCTGCTGACCGGCTGGCTGGTCCTGACTGCCGTGTTCATGTTGCTCAGCTATGCTGCTGAACCTTATTTTGCCGACTACACCGTCGCTGACAATGACTTCGCCCACTCCCTCGCAGGAGAAATGCTGGCCGACTTGGAACAAATATACATAGATGCCGACAGCGTTTTGGACAAAGACCGGCAACAACGCCTGGCGGACGGCGAAAGCCGCTTCGCAGGGTGGAAATACGCGGCAACCCATTTTAAAGGCCGGTTGGCCGAAGATTTCGTCTATGCCTTCGCTCTGGCCGAAGACGGCTGCCGCCTTGCCCTGCAAGCCGGCGCCGCACCGGGTAGCTACCGGCGTCGCTCCGCCGCTGAACGTTTCAGGCGGGCCCGGGAACAGTTCGGCCTGATCGCCGACAAAGATTATCGGCAACATTGCCGGACAGGCGGGTGAAAAATGTATCAGAACCGGCAGGCCGCAGGAGAAGTACTGGCCGGAAAGCTGGCGGACCGGCGTTTTGCTGCTCCGGTCGTCCTGGCCGTACCCCGCGGGGGAATCGTCGTTGCCGCCCCTGTTGCCCGACGGCTAAGCGTGGCTCTCGGGGTGCTGGTCACGCGCAAAATCGGTCATCCGGTCAACCCTGAGGTGGCAGTCGGGGCGGTTATGGCTGACGGCAGCGCTATTCTCGATGAGAACCTCATCCGGCGAACGGCGGTCAGCCGGGATTATCTGCAGCAGGCGATTGCCGCCGAGTACGCCGAACTGAAGCGGCGGCTGGTGCTTTATACCGGCTCGGAGCTGCCGGCGCCAGTGGGCGGCAAGACGGCGGTCATCGTCGATGATGGGATTGCCACAGGCTACACTGTGCGGGCCGCGATTACCTGGCTCAAAACCTTGGGCCCGGCCAAAATCGTCGTGGCGGTGCCTGTCGCCCCGCCGGAAACCATCGCCGACCTTGCCCGGGAGGTGGATGAGATCATCTGTCCGCTGCAGCCGGCGTTATTTCAGGCGGTGGGCATGCATTACCAGGAGTTTCCCCAGAATAGCGATGCCGAGGTGCTGGCCATCCTGGCCGAAAGTAATCCAAACCGGTCATAACCTGGCCGGTCAGACCGTTGATAAACCCCCATCTGCTTTGTTGGCCCCACAAACCCATTGCTAGCGTACTTCCCAGTACGCGTCGCTGCTGGGTTTGCGGGGCCGTCGTGCATCTGAGGATTTCTTAACGGCCTGAAAAATTGGTTTCTTAACAACCTGGCCGGTTTTTTTTCTGCCGGCAGGGCAAACAGTCCAAACGGCGAATGATATTTGTGGGAATTATTGGTGAGGTGGTGGAACAATGGTTGATGCCTCCGGCTACACGGACGCTGTTCTTCCGGCCTGGGCCGGTTTCATTGCCGGCGCAAGCCAAACTCACACCGTTAACCCGCATATTGTCACGTCATGGCGCCGCTGCCGCCAGTCCGGGGTTGATCCCTATGGCACAGCGCCGCATCATTCGCTGGATCCGGCGACCCTCGGCAGAAGGCTTGAGGAGAAGAACGAACTCATCAAAGTGGCCACACCCTTCATGGCCAATCTTTATAAGTTCGTCAAAGGCTCCGGCTTTGTGGTCGTACTTACCGACGAAAACGGCTACATCATGGAAATGTTCGGCGACGAGGACACCCTGCAGAATCCCATGACCCGCGATTTCTTTCCAGGTGCCGGCTGGCACGAGGCGGAGGCCGGCACCAACGCCATCGGTACGGCTCTGATGACAAAAGAGCCGATTCAGGTTTCCGGGGCGGAACATTACTGCCGCAAACACCACTGCCTGACCTGTTCGTCCGCCCCGATTCTTGACGTCGACGAACGGATCATCGGCATTCTTGACATGTCCGGCGCCTCTTACTCCTCCCACCTGCACACTCTGGGGATCGTGGTCGCGGCAGCTGAAGCTATCATGGCCCAGCTGCGGTTTCGTCGCAAAAATCAGGAACTGGCCCTGATTAATAACCGGCTGACCAATTTTTTCAACGCCGTATCCGACGGGGTTGTCATTGTTGATAAGAATAAGGCCGTAATCCAGCTCAACCCGGCGGCTAAGGCGATGATCGGCAAAGAGGCTCTGGGGCTTCCGGTCAACCGGCTGCTGGAGCCCCGCGCCGCCGCGAAAGGGACGCCGCTACTCATTGACAAGCCGTACACAGAAGTGGAGATGATGCTGGACACCAAAGATGGCTGCCGTCACTGTCTGGCTTCCGGTGAGCCGGTCTTCAACGACCAGGGGGCGATAACCGGCGGCATCATCATTCTGCGGTCGATCAAACAGGTGCAGAATCTGGTCAACCGGTTCAGCGGCTACTCCGCCAACCTCCAGTTCCGCGACATCGTCGGGGAAAGTGTTGAAATTCACGAAGCAATCCGGCTGGCGACCCTGGCCGCGACTACCACCGCCAATATTTTGCTGCAGGGTGAAAGCGGAACCGGGAAGGAAATCTTCGCCCAGGCTATCCACAACCGCAGTCCCCAGGGCAGTGGACCGTTCATCGCCGTGAACTGCGGCGCCATCCCGCGGGAGCTGATCGGCAGCGAATTGTTCGGTTACGAGGAGGGGGCTTTTACCGGGGCCAAACGAGGCGGTAAGCCCGGCAAGTTTGAGCTGGCGTCCGGGGGAACCCTTTTTCTGGACGAGATCGGCGACATGCCGCTGGAGCAGCAGAGCGCCCTGCTCCGGGTGATCCAGGAGAAAAGAGTGACCCGCATCGGCGGCAACAATACCATACCTGTCAATGTCCGGCTGATCTGCGCCACCAACAAAAACCTGATGCAGGAAGTGGAAAAAGGGGCCTTCCGGCAGGATTTATACTACCGCCTGAATGTCATGGCCATCACCATTCCGCCGCTGGTCAACCGTACCGCTGACATACCGCTGCTTTTCCGCCACTTCCTCGATAAAATCGGCCGGGACCGGAATTGTAAGTTCGCCGCCGAACCGGAAGTAATCGAGGCCCTGAAGCACTACCACTGGCCGGGCAATGTCCGCGAACTGCAAAATGTGGTGGAAAGAGCCGCCAGTTTCGCCGAAGACGGAATCATCGCCCTGCAGCATCTGCCGGCAGAGATCGTAGCGCCGCTGCCGATAGCGCGGCTTCACCTGGCTGCTGTGACGGCCAACGTCCCCGCTAACCGGGCTCAGCGGCAGCAAGTAGCCAAAGACAGCGAAAAGCACAAAATTATCAGCCTGCTGAACCTGCATGCCGGTAACGTCAGCCAGGTGGCCAGGGAAATGGGACTGTCCCGTAAAACCCTGTACAATAAAATGCGGGTCTATTCGATTCACAACTAGGGAGTGTTACCTGGAAGTGTAAAACATGTAACCATCTTTTACATATAGGTAACACTCATTACACGTAATTTGCCGCTATACCCCGCTAAGGAGCCTCATCCGTCCCGCCGCCAGGCGGGATGGATTTTTTATTGTTTGTTGGCATCTATTTTGCAGTAGTATTATCTGCCAATCGATGGCTTCGTTAGGTTAGCGAAAGCTGAACCCTACGGCAGAAAAAGGAATACAGTGCATTTCAATGAGGAGACAAAGCAAAGCGCTGGTTCTTTTGCCGTGCTTTGCTTTTTTTTGCTTAAAATCCGGCAAAGGCGGACTGTTCCCCGGCAACAACAGCTGAGGAGTCCGGCGCCAGTCTGACGGAAGGAGGGAAGAACAGCGGTAAAGCCGACAGCATGAAAACGCCAAAAAGAATAAGGGGGGATCATTATGCAAAAGAAAGTCCTGAATATCAATGGGTTGCCCAGGACGCTGATTGTCGATCCGGAGGTCAGCCTGGCCAGCGTGTTGCGGCAACAGCTGCTGCTGACCGGCTGTAAGGTCGGCTGCAATCAGGGCCAGTGCGGCAGCTGCTCGATCCTGCTTGACGGAAAAGTAACCCGTTCCTGTATCGTCAAGATGGGCAGAGTGCCGGATGAGGCCCAAATCGTCACCATTGAAGGGATTGGTACCCCGGAAAATCTCCATCCGCTGCAGGTCGCCTGGATGGCTTACGGCTGTGCCCAGTGCGGTTTCTGCAGCCCCGGGTTTATCCTGTCAGCCAAAGGTTTGCTGGACAGCAACCTTTCTCCCACCAGGGAGGAAGTCCGCGACTGGTTCCAGAAAAACCGCAACGCCTGCCGCTGCACCGGTTACAAGCCGCTGGTGGACGCGGTCATGGCCGCAGCGGGTGTTCTCCGCGGCGAGACGAGCAAAGCGGATCTGCTCTTCAAGCCGGTGGATAACAAAATCTATGGCACCACCTATCACCGTCCTTCCGCTGTCAGAAAGGTGACCGGCACCTGGGATTTCGGCGCCGATGTCGCCCTGCAGATGCCGCCGGGAGCGCTGCGCCTGGCGCTGGTGCAGGCCGAGGTGTCCCATGCCAACATCAAGGGCATCGACACCGCCGCAGCCGAAAAGATGCCGGGGGTTTACAAAGTCGTCACCCACAGGGACGTCAAAGGCAAAAACCGCATCACTGGTTTGATTACCTTCCCTACTAACAAAGGTGACGGTTGGGACCGCCCGATTCTCTGCGACGAGAAAGTCTTCCAGTTCGGTGACGCCATCGCCATCGTTTGCGCCGACACCGAAGAACACGCCACGGCTGCGGCCGCAAAGGTCAAAGTCGAGCTTGAGGTCCTTCCGGCCTACATGAGCGCGCCGGCCGCCATGGCCGCCGACGCCATGGAGATTCATCCCGGCACGCCCAATGTCTATTACGAGCAGGGCCTGGTAAAGGGTGAAGAGACCGGCCCGATCATGGAAAGTCCGGAGGTTGTCACTGTCGAGGTCGACACCTTCTGCAGCCGGCAGCCCCACCTTACCATCGAGCCGGACTGCGGCAATGCCTATATCGACGAAGAAGGCCGCCTGACCATCCACTCCAAGAGCATCGGCATCCATCTGCACCACGCCATGATTGTCGCCGGCATCGGCGTCGAACCCGAGAAATGCCGCATTGTCCAGAATCCGTCCGGCGGCACCTTCGGCTATAAATTCAGCCCCACCATGGAGGCGCTTCTCGGCGTGGCCTGCCTGGCCACCGGCCGCCCGGTCTCGCTGAATTACTCCATGTATCAGCACATCACCTACACCGGCAAACGGTCTCCCGGCTTCGTCAAATGCAAGCTGGCCGCGGACAAAACCGGTAAACTGCTGGCGATGGAAAGCGACTGGACCATCGACCATGGCCCCTATTCCGAGTTCGGGGACCTCTTGACCCAGCGGCAGGCTCAGTTCACCGGCGCCGGTTACGACATCCCGAACATCCGCGGCAAGGGCCGCACGGTTTGCACCAACCATGCCTGGGGATCGGCTTTTCGCGCCTACGGATCGCCGCAAGCCTTCCTGGCCTCGGAGATCGCCATGGACGAATTGGCCGAAAAGCTCGGTATCGATCCGCTGGAACTGCGGTTCAAGAATATCTACCGTCCGGGAGCCACCACGCCCACGCAGCAAGAACCGGAAGTGTTCTGCCTCGAAGAAATGCTCAACAAGCTCCGCCCGTTGTGGCAGGCAGCCAAACTGCGCTGCAGCGAGTTTTCCGCCCCGGGCAAAAAACGTGGCGTCGGGTTGGCCCTGGGTATCTACGGCTGCGGCCTCGACGGCCCGGACGGCTCGGTGGCCTGGGTCGAGCTGACCAAAGCCGGCGTGACGGTCGGCGTATCCTGGCAGGATCACGGTCAGGGAGCAGATCTCGCCGCCCTGACCCATGCCCACGAAACCCTTCGCCAGGCCGGCTTCAGGCCAGAGGAAATCAAGCTGGTCATGAACGACACGGCTTTCAGCCCGGCCAGCGGCCCGTCCGGCGGCAGCCGGCAGAACGTGATGAGCGGCAACGCCGTCAGGGTCGGCTGTGAGATGCTGCTGGGCGCCATGCGCAAGGCCGACGGCTCCTACCGCAGCTATGACGAGATGGTGGCCGGTAACATTCCCCTCCGCTACGAAGGCAAATGGGCCGCCTCCGCCTGCACTCCCTGCGACGCCGTGACCGGCAAGGGCGACCCCTTCGCCATCTACATGTATGAAATCTTTATGCCGGAAGTCGAGGTCGATCTAAAGACAGGCAAAGCCAAAGTGGTCAAGTTCACCACCATCGCCGATGTTGGCACAATCACCAACAAGGCGACAGTGGACGGCCAGATATACGGCGGTCTGGCTCAGGGCATCGGTCTTGCTCTTACCGAAGACTTCGAAGACCTCAAGAAACACACTAGCCTGGTCGGCTGCGGACTGCCCTTCATCCAGGACATCCCGGATGACGTGGAAATCATCTACAACGTCACCCCCCGCCCGCTCGGGCCCTACGGTGCCGCCGGTGTGGGCGAGGCGCCGCTGACTGCCCCACACCCCGCCATCCTCAACGCAATCTACAACGCCTGCGGTGTACGGATTTACGCCGTTCCGGCCCTGCCGGACAAAATCAGGGCCGGTCTCGAGGCCTTGGCGGCGAAGCAGCAGGCGGCTGCCGACAAGTAAGCCGGCCGGGCTAAAACCTAAAACGAATCGGCCTGCCTGCTGCCGATTCGTTTTAGGCGCCCCTACGGGGGCGCAGCGTAAATTTTTCACAGAAACGAGCGAAAGCCATGGATCAAAAACTACTGCGGGAGCGGGAAGCGCGCTGTGTTCAGGAAAACTCGCCCGGCTGCACTGCCGGCTGCCCTGTCCATGTGGATGTGCGGGGCATGATCGCCGCCGTGCGTCGGGGCGACTACAGCGCCGGCTTCACTTTGTTTCATCGCATGGTACCTTTTCCCGGGATCATCAGCAGGATCTGCAGGCAGCCCTGCCGGCTCGCCTGCAAGCGCAGCGAAATTGACGAACCTATTTCCATCGGCGCTTTGGAAAGACGCTGTGCCGACAGTAACGAGAAACCTGTTCTGCCGCCGGCGCTGCTGCCTGCCAAAAACAAAAAGGTGGCGGTGGTTGGCGCGGGCCTTAGCGGCTTGACCGCGGCTCTGGAGCTTGCCCGCAAAGGCTGCGGAGTGATTGTTTTTGAAGCCACCGACCGCTTAGGAGGGAGTATTCGTGATTTTCCGGAAGGTGAGCTGCCCCGGCGGATTATCGAAGCCGATTTCGCTGTTTTTCGCCAGCTGCCGGTGGAGCTTCGCTATCATTCGCCGGTGGACGAAGCTGGTCCAGGCCTGACCCTGGACAGTCTTTGCGCCGAGTATGACGCTGTTTATCTGGCCACAGGCCGAAGGCAGGGGGAAACTTCGCTTTGGGTGTCAAAGCGCACTCCCGGACTGGCGGATATCGATCCAGTCACCCTGTCCACCGGTCGCTCCAAAGTTTTTGCCGGCGGGAGTATGCGCCTAGGTGGCGGAACCCTGTCGCCCATTGACTCCATCGCCGACGGCAAAATCGCGGCAAACTCCATCGACCGGTTGCTGCAAAACGCGTCCCTTACCGCCAGCCGTGACAAGGAAGGAACCTACCGGACCGCGCTTTACACCAATATCGCCGGAATCGAGCCCCAGGCCGCGGTGTCGGCCAGCGATCCTGCGGTTGGCTACAGCCGGGAGGAAGCCGGGCTGGAGGCCGGCCGCTGCCTGCAGTGCGAGTGCCGGGAGTGTGTCAAGGCCTGCGAATATCTGGCCTTTTACGGCTCTTATCCCAAGCGGTATGTCCGGGAAATCTACAATAACCTTTCTATCGTCATGGGCATCCATCATGCCAACAAGATGATCAACAGCTGCAGTCTGTGCGGTCTGTGCAGCCAGGTTTGCCCCGGCGGCTTCGACATGACCGAGGTTTGCCGCCAGGCCCGGCAGATGATGGTCCAGCGGGGTAAGATGCCGCCGTCGGCCCACGACTTTGCCCTGCGGGATATGCGCTTCAGCGGCGGCGAGCATTTTGCCCTGAGCCGGCATCAACCCGGTTTCACCACCAGCAGCCTGGTGTTTTATCCCGGTTGTCAGCAGGCCGCGTCATCGCCCCGGGCCATAGAGAGGCTCTATCGTTTTCTGGGCGAAAAAATCGCCGGCGGGGTAGGTCTCATGCTGGGCTGCTGCGGTGCTCCCGCCAACTGGGCCGGGCAGGAGGGGCTGTTTCAGGAAGCGCTTCAGCGGCTGGAAGACAACTGGCGCGATCTGGGGTGTCCCAAGGTGATTACCGCCTGTCCGACCTGCTACAGTATGTTTCATCACAATCTGCCGGAGGTGCCGGTGGAGACGATCTGGACGCTGCTGGACCGGATCGGCCTGCCGGAGGGGGTGACCCTGACAGCCGGCCCACGGAAACTGGCTGTCCACGACAGCTGCACCACCAGGCACGAAACACGTCTTCACAACGCCGTGCGGAACATTCTCGGCAAGCTGGGTTATCAGGCCCTGGAGCTGCCCCTGAGTCGTGACAACACGGTTTGCTGCGGCTATGGCGGCCTGATGATTCACGCCAACCCGGAGGTTGCCCGCAAAGTCATAGCCCGGCGGATACGCGAGAGCGAAGACGACTATCTCTCCTACTGCGCCATGTGCCGCGATAATTTCGCCTCCCAGGGCAAGCGTTCTTTCTATCTGATGGACCTGCTTTTTGCCGGCGACCCGGAAATGCTGGCCAAGCGGCAGGTGCCTGATTATTCCCGGCGCCGGGAAAACAGGGCAGCCTTGAAAAGGTCGCTGCTCAGTCAGCTGTGGGGCGAGACGGTGGCCGAGCCGCCGCCGGAGGTTAAGCTTACCATTCCCGACAGCGTCCGGCAGGTCATGGAAGAGCGAATGATCCTGGTGGAAGATGTGGCCAGAGTCATTGCCTGGGCCGAGAGCGGCGGCAGCAAAATGAAAGACGCGACCAGCGGCCGCTATATTGCGTATTTCCGGCCGGTCAGCGTAACCTACTGGGTGGAATATTCACCCGAGGCTGACGGTTTTTTGGTTCATAACACCTACAGTCACCGCATCGAAATTCTCGAATAAGGAGGGGGAGCCGGATGGACGGCAAGTCAGGTCAGCCTGAAAATATCGTATGTGTCAAATGCGGCATCCCCCTGGCCTTGGGGAAAGTGACCCTGTCCTACATGGGCAGTAATTTCCCGGTGGAACTGTATAAATGTTCCGGCTGCGGGCTGGTCTACATCTCCGAGGCTTTGGCCAGAGGCAAGATGCAGCAGGTGGAGGAAGCACTGGAAGACAAATGAAGTTTCTGTCGCAAGCCGGCTATGCAAGCCGGAGAAAAAGCGCGGCTGATGGGGGGATAACGGTATGAACAGGGAACTTTCTCCCGCAGAAAACCAAGAAATTGCTTGCCTTTGCGCCGGGATATGGGAGAAGCTGGACATGGCGGAGGCGGACTATAACGGACTGTTGAGCCGGTGGCGAGAGGGCCACGCCATTTACCTGGCCGTCGCTGCCGCCCGGCTGGGGCGCTGGGCCAAAACCTGCGGCCTCGCCGAGCCTGCCGCCGAAATCATGGCCGAGGAGGTCGTGGTCGAGGTCGTCGACAAGGCAACCGGGCAAATGTTTCGTCGAATCCTGCCGCTGCAATATTACGAATCAGGCCACGGCGTGGTGCTGTCCGGCGAAGCGCTGAACGGCGGGCCTTGCCAGATCGCCTTTTTTTCCGATGCTGCCCTCGCCAAAATGCCCGGTCTCTTCGGCCGGGGCCCCGACGGCCCCCGCTGCGGCGAAACCGGGGACGGTGCAGAGCGGTAACTATTTGGTTCGGGGGAGAAAACATGAAAAATATATTTCAGGCAATGGCCGGTCTGCTGCAAAACAAGTATAGTTTTGTGGTGGCGACCATTTTTGATAAAACCGGTTCCGCCCCCCGTACAGCCGGAGCCAAGATGGTGGTCCGGCCCGACGGTTCCATCGCCGGCACCGTCGGCGGCGGCCGGCTGGAGGCCGACGCCATCAGGCTGGCCCGGGAGGCGATGGTCCTCCGGCGGAGCATGATTCAGCCCTTTGATCTCACTGGTGAAGATGTCGCCGGCATGGGTATGATCTGCGGCGGACAGGGCGAAATGCTGCTGGACTTCGTCGACGCCGCCGATGAACAAAACCAGGCCGTCTATCGCGAGGCGGTCGAAGTTTTTGCGCGGCGGGACAAAGCCTGGCTGATCACTGTTCTGGGAAAGGCGGGCCCTCACCAGCTGCCGCGGCAGCAGTGCCTGGTAAAGCGCGACGGCACCCTCATCGGCTGCATTGACAGCGATCCGTGTTTCCTGGCAAAACTCACCGCCGGGCCGGCTAAGATCGCTATCCACGCCGAAGTGCTTTCCGGTCAGCGCTTTCTTGTCGAGCCCATCCGCCCAGCGGGAACGGTCTATATTTTCGGAGCCGGGCATGTGTCGCAGCAGGTGGCGCCCTTGAGCGAGACCGTCGGCTTCCGGACGGTGATTCTGGACGACCGCCCGGAATACGCCAGTCGCGACCGCTTTCCCGGTGCGGCGGAAATCGTCCTTGTCGAAGCCTTTGAACGGCTGCCGGCCTTGGCGGTGGACAGCGACAGCTATATCGTCATCGTCACCCGGGGCCACCTTCATGACAAAACCGTCCTTGCGTGGGCGCTGACCACCGCCGCCGGCTATATCGGCATGATCGGCAGCCGGCGGAAGCGGGACAAGATTTACGCCGCCCTGACCGAACAAGGCTTCGGCCGGTCCGATCTTGACCGGGTATTTTCCCCCATCGGCACCGACATTGGGGCCGAAACGCCGGAAGAACTGGCGGTAAGTATTGTCGGCGAGCTCATAAAGGTGCGGGCGGAGAAAGAACATGGGCCAAGACAATAAGACGGCGGCGCTGATTCTGGCCGCCGGTTATTCGTCCCGGGCGCCGGGGCTGAAGCCGCTGCTGCCGTGGGGCGACAGCACGGTGATCGAAACCGAGGTTCGGATGTTTTGCCAGGCCGGCATAACCGACATTACGGTGGTTATCGGCCACCGGGCCGACGAGCTTATGCCGCTGCTGGCGGACCTGCCGGTACGGCCGGTTTTTAATCAGCGGTATGACCAGGGGATGTTCTCTTCGGTGCTCTGCGGGGTGCGGGACTTCGGGCCTGATACGCATGGCTTTTTCTTGCTGCCTGTCGACATGCCGCTGGTGCGGAGCCATACTGTCAAGCTGCTGAGCCGGGCTCACCGCAAGACCGGAGCAGCTATCGTCTACCCCGTTTTTCTGGGCCGGCGGGGTCATCCGCCGCTGATTTCGGCCCGCCTGATTCCGGCTGTTTTGGCCTGGAACCGGCCGGAAGGTCTGCGCCAGCTGCTGGAGCAGCACGAGGCGACGGCCTGTGAAGCGGTAGTGCAGGATGAAGGTGTGCTGAGAGATATCGATACCTTGGACGACTATCAGGAAATGACCCGGCGCTGGCGGCAGCGCCATTTCCCGACTCCGGACGAATGTGACGCCATCCTGGCGAAAATGGGAACTCCAGCCGATGTGGTGAGGCACGGACGGCTGGTGTCTGCCGTGGCCGGGTGCCTTGCCGGTTGCCTGGAGAGGGCCGGAGTAGCGCTGGATACGGGAGTCATCTCCACCGCCGGGCTGCTGCATGACCTGGCCAAAGGCCGGCCCGATCACGCCCGCTATGGAGCCAGAATCCTGAAGAGCCTGGGATATCCCCGGGTGGCCTGGGTCGTGGCCGACCACACCGATGTTGCCTGGACCGGGGCGGTACCGTTGACCGAGACGACGGTGGTGTATCTTGCCGACAAACTGGTCCAAAAAGAAAGTATCGTTACCCTGGCGGGAAGGCTAGAGCACGTCCGGGAAATCTTTGCTGCCAACCCGGCGGCTCTGGCCGCCGCCGCCGAACGGCTGACCAGGGCCCAGGCTATCGCGGCCAGGCTGGAGCAGACGGTGGGGGTGAGTCTCGCGCAGGTGTTGACAGCCGAATGTCGAACTATTCCAGCAGATGAAGAAAGGTAGATGCCGGTGAACAGGGGACACGAGGAAACGGTGCTGGGGTCGACCGAGAGCCTTTGCCCTGAGTGCCTGAAACGCGTTGGGGCGACGAAGGTCGCCGTGGCTGATGAGGTTTATCTCGTCAAGACCTGCCCAGACCACGGTGAGTTCCGTACTGTTATCTGGCGCGGACAGCCGTCGTATCGCTCCTGGGAGGTTCCCAGGCTGCCGGACCGGCCGCCGGTCTGTGCCACTGTCACAAACCGCGGCTGTCCCTATGACTGCGGCCTGTGCCCGGAGCACCGGCAGCATCCTTGCTGCGTTCTGCTTGAAGTCACATCCCGCTGTAATCTTTCCTGTCCGATTTGTTTCGCCGAAGCCGGCGGCAGCGGGGCCGACCCCGCCATCGGCACGATAGAAGCATGGTACAGGATGCTGCTGACCGCCGGCGGCCCTTACAACATCCAGCTTTCCGGCGGTGAACCGACCGTAAGGGATGACCTGCCGGAGATCGTCGCTCTCGGCCGGTCGCTGGGGTTTGGCTTCATTCAGCTTAATACCAACGGACTGCGGCTGGCGGAAGATCCCTGTTATGTCCAAAACCTGAAGGAAGCCGGGCTGGACTGCGTTTTTCTCCAGTTCGACGGAACCTGCGACGATATCTATCTGCAAATCAGGGGCCAGGCCCTGCTGGAAGTAAAAAAGGCCGCCATTGCCCGCTGCGCCGAACACCACCTGGGGGTCGTCCTTGTTCCCACCCTGGTGCCGGGGATCAATACCGGGGACCTCGGCAGGATTATCGCCCTGGCGGCAAAATTGATGCCGACAGTGCGCGGGGTCCACTTTCAGCCTGTCAGCTATTTTGGCCGCTACCCCCGGCAGCCGGACGACAGCGGTCGCATTACCATTCCCGAAGTTCTCGCCGCCCTCGAACGCCAGACCGGCGGCGGAATCAAGGCGCGGGACTTCCGGCCACCGCAGGCCGAGAATTCGTATTGCTCCTTCAGCGGTAATTTCCTGTTGCAGGAGGACAGTCGGCTCAGGGCCTGGGCTAACAGCCGGCCCGGCTGCGGCTGCCAGCCACGGGAGGCCGCGGCGGGAGCGGACAAAGCGCGGGCTTTCGTCGCCAGGCGCTGGTCGGCGGCTCAAAACGCCGGGCCGGATGCGCCAAAGACCCGGCAGGCTATGGCCGGCGGCGGTAACGTTGATGCTCTCGACGCTTTTTTAAGCAGGGTCGAACAGTATTCTCTGTGTGTATCCGGGATGGCTTTTCAGGACGTCTGGACCGTCGATCTGGAGCGGCTGCGGGATTGTTTCATCCAGGTAGTCAGCCCGGACGGCAGGATGATACCTTTTTGTGCCTACAATCTGACCGACCGGCAGGGAAGAGGACTGTACCGGCCGCAGCGGGGTGGCCGGTGAAGGCGGCGGGCACCGGGATCGTTCCCCTGGAGGCCTGGGTGGCGGCCAGAATGGGAATAGGCGGTCCGGCTCCGACCTGGGAGCAGATTCGGCGCTATCAGCTGGAAAAGCTGCAGGAATCGGTCGCCTGGGCCGCGGCCCACAGTCCCTTTTACCGGCAGCGGTTAAGAAATTTTACCGGCCGGGATCTTGCCGGGCTGGAGGATTTGCGCCGCCTGCCCTTTACTACCGCCGAGGATCTGAGGCAGCATGGGCCGCTTTTTCTCGCGGTTTCCCAAAGCGATATCAGCCGGGTGGTAACCCTGGACAGTTCCGGCACTACCGGCCAAGCCAAGCGCCTTTATTTCACTCCTGATGATCAGGAAATTACCGTCGGTTTTTTTCGCCACGGCATGGCGGCTCTGACTGGAGCGGGCGACCGGGTGCTGATCCTGCTGCCGGGGGAGCGCTCCGGAGGTGTCGGTGATTTGCTGGCAAGCGCCCTGACCCGCCTCGGGGCCGCCCCCATCCGTCACGGTCCTGTGGGCGACATTTCCGCCACCCTTGGGATCCTGGAGCGGGAAGAAGTGAACTGCCTGGTAGGCACCCCGTCCCAGGTGCTGGCCTTGGCCCGCTGGGCCGAGACCGTGGTCGGGCAGCGCTTTCGCCTGAAGGGCGTGCTGCTGAGTACCGACCATGTCCCTGAGGCCGTGGTCGCGGAACTGAGGCGGCTGTGGGACTGCGCGGTGTTTCAGCATTACGGCATGACCGAAATGGGTCTCGGCGGCGGTACCGAGTGCGCGGTTCATACCGGCTACCATCTTCACGAAGCTGATTTTTATTATGAAATCGTTGACCCGCTGACCGGTGAGGCTCTGCCTGAAGGCGCCGAAGGGGAAGTTGTCGTCACCACCCTGACTCGGCGGGGGATGCCGCTGCTGCGCTACCGCACCGGTGACCTGTCCCGCTTTCTGCCCGAACGGTGCGGCTGTGGCGCAACCTTGCGGCGGCTGGCCAAAATCACCGCCAGGGTAGGCGGCTGGGTTTCCGCCGGAGCCGGCCGGCGCTTTACCATCGCCGATCTGGATGAAGTCCTGTTCGCCGTCGGCGGGGTGATCGACTTTACCGCCAAGGTTGATGATCTGGGCCAGGCAACAAAGCTTGCGGTTTCGGCTCTGACCGCCGGCCGGCCGGCACAAGACGTCGAGGCTGCCCTGAGGAAGGCCCTGGACATGGTGCCGGCTATACGGGAAAGGCGGCTGGCCGGACTACTGGCGGTGACGGTCAGGGCTGTCGGCTGCGACGGTACCTTAGCCCCGGCTTTAGCCAAGCGAACTATCATCGAGTGGAAGGAAACCGATGGACGCTAAAACGGTATATCTGATCCGCCACGGGAAAATTTTGCAGGAAGACGACCAGCGCCGCTATATCGGCCAACTGGACCTGCCGCTGGCCGAGGAAGGGGTAAGGCAGGCCCGGCTGCTGCAAAAAAAGCTGGAGCCGGCCGAGATTGCCGCCGTCTATTGTAGTGACCTGGCCCGCTCCCGCCGGACAGCCCAGATCATCACCGAAGGCAGGAGCACCCCGGTTTTTTCCCGGTCGGACCTGCGGGAGGTCGGGCTGGGGGACTGGGAAGGCTGCACCTTCGCCGACATCGCCCGCCGTTTTCCTGACAAGTTCAAGGCCAGAGGCGCGGATATCGGTTATTACCGGATTCCCGGGGGCGAGAGCTTCGCTGATTGCAGCAAACGGGTGATCGCCGCTTTTCACGACCTGTCGGCGTCGGCTCCGGGCAACATCCTCATTGTCGGCCACGCCGGCGTAAACCGGCTGCTTATCTGTCATCTGCTGGGGATGCCGCTGGCCAATCTCTTCCGGATCGTTCAGGATTACGGCTGCTTGAACATTATTCATTGCACCCCTGCCGGCTACCAGCTGAAAATGATCAATGGGAGGTAATCCGTCTTCGATACGACTATTTTCCGTTAACCTCGGAAACAGCCGGAAAACAATAATAACACGAGGAACAGGATAAGAATCAAAGGCACGAAGTGCCATCACTTGTCTTCGATACGACTATTTTCCGTTAACCTCGGAAACGGCCGGAAAACAATAATAACACGAGGAACAGGATAAGAATCAAAGGCACGAAGTGCCATCACTTGTCTTCGATACGACTATTTTCCGTTAATCCTGGAAACGGGTTCCTGCTATGGCATTGTACAGCAAGAAGGAGGGAAGAAGCATGTCCGATGAACTCGCCCGGATGGCCCAGCTTCATCTGCAGGGGTTTCACTGCAGCCAGATCATCGTGCTATTGGGGCTTGAGCGCCAGGGCCGGAATAGCCCAGACCTGGTGCGGGCCATGACCGGACTGGCCGGGGGAATGGGCTTCGGCGGCAAGAACTGCGGATCGCTGACCGGGGCGGTCTGCCTGCTCGGCCTTTACGCCGGACGGGGCACCCTTGAGGAACAGGAAAGCCCGCGCCTGAATGTCATGATCTCCGAGCTGCTGGAGTGGTTCGGGGAACGGTTCGGCAAGCTTTACGGCGGCATCGACTGTGAAGTTATTTTGGCCGACGATCCCTGGAACAAGATGCTGCGCTGCCCGGGGCTGGTCAGTGAAACTTATTTCAGGGCCATCGAGCTGCTTCAGGATAACGGTCTGATGCCGGCGGAAGAAGCGGCCGAAGACTAGACCTGACCGCCGCGGGCCAATCAAGACAGGAGGTGATATCATGCAGCCAGGAATATACCGCCACTATAAGGGAAACTATTATCGGCTTCTTTTTGTCGCCAAACACAGCGAAACCCTTGAAGAGCTGGTTGTCTACCAGGCATTGTACGGGGACGGCTCCTACTGGGTGCGACCGCTGACGATGTTTGCCGAGACGGTTGAGGTCGAGGGGCGGCCGCGGCCGCGTTTTGAGTATGCCGGACAGCAGTTGCCTGGGTGAGGGTCAGGGAAATGTCGCTAGCCGATCCGGCGGATCAGGACGTAATCTTTGCCAAATAAGTAATATTTAGAGGGATAATATAAATTATTGTCGAATAACGCCACTATCATCGACCGGACAGGTGAAGACAATGGGAAATCTTCGCAGCAGGCTTCAAACTATATTGGCTCACTCCAACATGAGCTTTTTCCTTAGTGTTGTCGCCCTGGCGTTTTTGATCGCCATGTGGGCGTATGTCCTTGCCCGTGTCGACGCGGATTATGAGGCCGAATTCCGGTCAATCACCCGCAACAACGACAACATGGTCAAAGCCTTTGAGGAAAACGTCCGCCGTAATTTCCAGGACATGGACGATGTGCTGTTGTATCTAAAAAAAGAATACGAACAAAATCAGCGCGTGACTGCGGCCATGATCCTCAGAATGAACGCCATGACCTCGATGCCGGTCAATCATATATCAATTCTTGATGAACAAGGCACCTACATAGCCAGCGTCCTGCCGCAGCTGGTATCCCAAAACTATGTCGACCGGGAATATTTCCTTACCCACCAGGCCGTGGACGACGGCAAGCTCTATATCGCCAAGACCACTATCGGCCGAAGCACCGGCAAGCCCACCTTTCATGTCAGCCGCCGCCTGAACAAACCGGACGGGAGCTTCGGCGGCGTAGCCGTTGTCAGCGTAGATGTTTCCTATTTCGCTGATTTTTATCGCAAGATGCAGCTTGGTGAAAACTACGGCATCAATCTTATCGGCCGCGACGGCTTCATTCGGGTCCGGCAGGTCGGCGACAAAATGGATGCCGGGTCGGATGTCCGGGAAGCACCCATCTTCCGCTATGCGGCCCAGACAGATATCGGTTCGTTTGTCGATGTTTCTTTCCTTGATAAGACCCGCCGGATTTACAGCTATCGGATCATGCCCGACTATCCGCTGCTGGTGCTGGTTTCGGTGCTGGAAAGCGAGGCGCTGGCCGACTTTTATCAGCGGCGGGCCGCATATTATCTGAACGCGTCGATCGCCAGCATTGTCCTTGTCGCCGTTTTCGGGCTGCTGATTCTGATGGTTGAGGCTCTCCGCCGGTCGAAGGACGAACTGGAAATCCGGGTGGTCCACCGAACCCAGGAGCTGCAGGCCACCAACGAGGAGCTCATCGCCTCTGACGAGGAACTGCGTCAGCAATATGAAAAAGTGCTGGCCCGGGAAGAGGAGATCGACCGCCAGAACGTCGTTTTGACTTCACTGCATGAAACGGCCCTGGGACTGATGCAGCGACTGGAGCTGAGCGATCTGCTCAGGACCATCGCCGTCGCCGCCACCGAGCTAGTGGGCACCGAGCACGGCTATATCAGTCTGGTTATTGAAGAAAAAGGCGTTTTCGAAAGAAAAATCGGTCTGGGTTGTTACGCCCCGGATGTCGGTCGGCAGATAAAAGTAACCGAAGGTATTGTCGGGCAGGTTTATAAAACCGCGAAACTTATGGTCATTGAAGATTACAGTACCTGGGAGCAACGCTTGCCGGACCCCTTTTTCGACAGCCTGCACAGTGTGGTTCAGGTGCCGCTGAAAGCCGGCGACAGGGTCATCGGCACTTTTGGGCTGGCCTTTCTGACTCCGGACCGCCGGTTTTCCGATAGTGATGTTGCAATGTTGAACCGGTTCGCCGAGCTGGCGTCCATCGCCCTGGATAACGCGACACTGATTACTTCTTACCGTAGCGAGATTCAGGAACGGAAACAGGCGGAGAAACTGCAAAAAGCGCTGTATCTGATTTCCGAGACCGTCAGTTCTTCCGATAACCTCCAGGAATTATACCGGTCAGTTCACACCATCATCGGGGAATTGATTCCGGCCCGTAATTTCGCCATCGCGCTTTATGACGAGCAAACCGCGACGCTTCATTTCCCTTACCGGATTGATGAGCGTGACGGCAATCCCGGCAGCCGCAAGCTGACCAAAGGTTTGCCTGAGTATATCATCAGAACCGCCCAGCCTCTGTTTGCCAATCCCGAGGTCCGGGCCGAGCTGGAAGCCGGCGGCGAGGTCGTCATGACCGGTACCGCCCCTGCCGATTGGCTGGGGGTCCCGCTGAAAACGGGCAACAACAAGGTGTTTGGCGTCATGTCGGTGCAGACCTTCGCCGAAGGGGCCAGGTATACCGAAAAAGACAAGGAAATCCTCGTCTTTGTGTCCAATCAGGTGGCGATGGCCATCAAGCGGAAGCAGGCTGAGGAAACATCGAAATATCTTGGCATTCACGATATTCTGACCGGTCTTTACAACCGGGCTTTCTTTGAGGAGGAAATCGAACGCTTCAAACAGGACCGCTATCTGCCGGCAACGGTGGTGATGTGCGACATCGACGGACTTAAACTGGTCAACGACACCTTTGGCCACGCCGCAGGCGATGCCTTGCTTGTGGCCACAGCCAAAGTCATCCGGCAAATCGTCCGGAAAGGAGACGTGGCCGCGCGGATCGGCGGGGATGAATTCGCTATTTTTCTGCCCCGGGCCGACGAAACCGTTGCCCAATCTCTCGCCGGCAGACTTCGGACCCAGATTGAAACCTATAATCAGCAAGGAGCCGGCGTACCTCTCAGCGTTTCTTTCGGTTACGCGGTGGGTCACACTCCGGAGAATTCTGTTGAAAAGCTTCTCAAAGAAGCCGACGACAACATGTACCGGGAAAAACTGCATCACTCGCGCAGCGCCCGCAGTGCTATTGTTCAGACGGTAATGCAGCTGCTGGAAGAACGGGATTTTGTCACCGAGGAGCACGCCGAACGATTGCAGGATCTGACCTCGGATCTTGCCTCCCGTTTGGGTTTTGACGAACCAGGCATCGCCGAAATACGCCTGCTGGCCAAATTTCACGACATCGGCAAAATAGGGATTCCTGACCATATTCTGCTCAAGGCCGGCCCTTTAACCCCTGAAGAGTGGTCAGACATGAAACGGCATTGCGAAATCGGCTACCGTATTGCCCAGGCTTCGCCAGATCTGCTCCCCATCGCCGATTGGATTCTCAAACATCAGGAACGGTGGGACGGCGACGGCTACCCCTTTGGCCTAATAGGCGATGAAATACCTCTGGAGTGCCGCATCCTGGCTGTGGCGGACGCCTATGACGCCATGACCAGCGACCGGCCTTATCGCAAGGCGATGAGCCAGGCTGCTGCCATCGCCGAACTGAGGCGATGCGCCGGCACCCAGTTCGACGCAGCCTTGATTGAGCCCTTTATCAGCATCCTGGCGGCAAAATCAGGCCGAAGGGCGGAGGACGGCCAGAATTCCGAAGGCTCGTAGGGCAAAATGTTTCACGTGGAATCAAATAACAGCAGACAGGGAGGATGAACTGTGGATCTCGGATTAAAGAATAAGAGCGTTCTTATCACCGGTGGTGCCACCGGTATCGGCAGGGCCTGCGCGCTGGCATTCCTGAAGGAGGGCTGCCGGGTCAGCCTGTGCGGACGCACCAAAGCCAAAGTCGACGCCGCGGTGCAGGACTTCAAAAACCAGGGCTATGACGTTTTCGGCGGTGCCGTGGATGCCGCCAAAAGCGAAGAGATCACCGCCTTTGCCGCCGCCGTCGCCAAAGAACACGGCGGAATCGATGTCTGGCTCAATAACGCCGGCATCTACCCCCAGCGGTCGCTGTTGGCGATGACCGAAGACGAATGGGATGAGACCGTCCGGATTAATCTCAAATCCGTATTTTTAGGCACCAGAATCGCCACTGACAATATGCGCCGGCAGGGCGGCGGCGTGATTATCAATGCATCCTCCTTTGCTGCGGTGATACCCTCCGCCGGCAGCTGCGCCTATGCGGCCACCAAAGCCGCCATCGGCAGCCTGACCCGTACTTCGGCGGCGGAGCTGGCTCCATATAATATCCGGGTTGTGGCCTACATCCCTGGCATGATTCGTACTGAGATGACCGAGGCGATCCTTGTGGACAGAAGCAAGGTCCTGGCTGAGCAGGCCGCCCTGAACAGACTGGGTGAGGCCGAGGATCTGGCCGGCCCTATCGTTTTTCTGGCGTCTCAGCAAGCGGCTTTTATCACCGGGGTTTCGGTAGAAATCAGCGGCGGGAAATTCTGCGTCCAGAACCCGATGTACGCCTGGCCCTCCAAGTGAGGCCGGGCCTGAGATCACCTGGACAGATCCGTTAGATAGAGTTGCCATACATAAAATGTTCTGAATTGCCTGAAGGATTTTTTCGATTCATAGCCAATGTATAGGAGAAACCCTGTTGGGTAAAATCGCTGAGCATGCGAACGCGGATCGCATATGCGAACGGTGGTGGGGTAACATGAAGGCCGCCAAAGCCAATAAATCTGCTGCCAGGTCCATGGAGATACTGGAATTCATCGCAAAGAACAAGAAACCGGTATCGATGGCCGAGCTGAGCCGGGAACTGGCTATTCCCAAAACCAGCACCTTTGAACTTGTCTATACTTTAATTGACAAGGGTTTTTTGGAGCAGGCGGATGAAAATCTGAAGACCTTCAAACTCGGTATGAAACTGTTTCAGGTCGGGGTGGCTTTTCTTACCAACACCGATCTGCACAGCGAAGCCCGCCCGGTCATGGAAGATCTGATGCTCCTGTCGGGCCATACCGTCCTCCTGGCGGTAGAAAGCCAGGGACGAATCGTCTATCTGGATAAAATTGAACCGCCGTCGGAAGTAGTAAGAATAGAAGCAAAACTGGGCTCAAGCAACCCGCTGCATTGTACCGGCCTCGGCAAGGCTCTGCTGGCAGCCTACGCCAACGACAGGGTAAAAGAGCTTACCGGCGGCGGCCGACTGGTGCCGAAGACGCTGTTCAGCATTCAGTCTTATGACGAATTGATCAGGGAACTGGATCGTATCCGCGAACGAGGCTACTCCATCGATAACAAGGAAAGCGAAGTCAATGTATTTTGCCTCGGCGCGCCGATCTACAATCATCTTGACAAGCCTGTCGCCGCGATCAGTGTTCGTTGTCTTGCCTCCGCCGTCAATGATGACATGATTGAAAAACTCAGCCGCCTGTTAACCCAGAGCGCTCTGCTGATATCCAACAAGCTGGGTTTTCTTAAACCGAGACTGTACTTTCAGACTGCCGAATAGAAATGCCTGTTTAGCAATACCTTACGCCGAATAATAACGGGTGATTATCTCGAAAATTGCGAACGTCATTCGCATATGCGTACAAATCAGGCAAAAATAGCAGCACGTCCTGGCGCGGCGAGCAGGTTCTGCTGACCGGCAGCACTGGCGGCCGACCGCGGGGCAACAGCCCCAAAAGATGATAAACCGTAATTTGCGAGGAGGATCACGTAAGTTGAAAAAGTACCAGGTAGTAGTGCCCACCGGCATCAGACCGGTGGCAGAAGCAATGCTGCAGCAGGTCTGCGATCTAAGAAAATGGGATAACAAAGAGCCGCTGCCGCTCGAGACGTTGTATCAGTGGATGCAGGATGCCGACGGCCTGTTTTTGACCGGCCACGGCGTCAAAGTCAACAGCGAACTTTTCGACCATGCCCCCAGGCTGAAGGTTGTTGCCCAGGCCGCTGCGGGATATGACAATGTCGACCTTTGCGCCTGCCGCGCTCGGAAGGTCCCCTTCAGCAACACCCCGGGAGTGGTTGTGGAAAGTACCGCCGAGCTGACCTTTGGCATCATGCTGTCAGCTGCCCGCCGGATTCACGAAGGCTGGAACTGGGTTCTTTCGGGAAAATGGGAAGAGGCCGAACTGCCCTTCGGCGTGAATCTGTTCGGAAAAACCTTAGGGATCGTCGGGATGGGCCAGATCGGCGCCGCGGTGGCAAGAAGGGCCAAGGCCAGCGGCATGAAGGTGGTTTACCACAATCGCCGGCGGCGGCCGGACGAGTCCGCGCTGGAGGTGCAGTATATGGCGTTTGACGAGCTTCTGGCGGCGGCCGACTTCCTTGTCGTTCTTGTGCCTCTGTCGCCGGAGAGTGTTAATATGTTCGGGGCGGACCAGTTTGCAAAGATGAAGCCTACTGCATTTTTTGTCAACGCCGCCCGCGGGGGACTGGTCGATACCAACGCCCTCTGCGACGCCTTGCAAAGCGGTAAAATTGCCTACGCCGCCCTGGACGTCATTGATACCGAGCCTCTGCCTGCCAGCCATCCACTGCTGCGCCTGCCCAATGTTCTTATCACTCCTCATATCGGTACCCTGACTGCCGAAACCCGCAACGCAATGGCTTGTCTGGCGGCTGAAAATCTGCTGGCCGGCCTGGCCGGGAAGCCACTGCTTACCGGCGTCGATTGAACCTGTGTTGGAAGGCACCCTGACGATAGCGACAAAGCATCCGGAGGGAGTGATGGGGCGGGATATTCCGATAGCCGCGTCGAGTGTGACACCTGGCAATTTGTTGTGAGCCTGTCTTAGCAAAAAAATGAGAAGGTGGAGATTATTCATGGACACAAAAATGGAAACAGGTGGGGCGATCAACATCAAACCGCAGGGAAATGTGCGGTGGAAAGTAATTATTCTGCTGCTTGTTGTCGGCGTTATCAATTATCTTGACCGCACCAACCTGTCGATCGCAGCCCCGGAGATGATGAAAGAACTGGGCCTGACCAACACCGACATCGGGTTGATGGGAGCGGTATTTTCCTGGACTTACGGGCTGATGCAGCTGCCGTCAGGCTGGCTGGTCGACCGGTTCGGGACCAAAAAGGTATTATCCGGGGCGGTCATCTGGTGGAGCCTGGCGACTGCGGCCACCGGCCTGTGCAGCAAGATGAGCTCCTTCCTCGCCGTCCGCTTCCTGCTGGGCGTGGGTGAAGCCCCCTGCATGCCGACCTGCGCTAAAATCACATCCTACTGGATTCCCAAGAAAGAACGGGATTTCGCAACAGGCGTCTGGGATTCGGGTTCCAAGTTCGGCCCGGCGATCACCCCTCCGCTGCTTGTAGCCATTATGCTTTTGTTCGGCTGGCGGGCTCTGTTCTATATCACCGGCCTGATGGGTATCGTTTTTATCGTTTTTTTCTGGTTCATGTATCACAATCCCAAGGAAGACAAATCCCTGTCCAAGGAAGAATACGACTATATTACTCACGACGGCTCCGGTGTGGAGCATCGCATCACCCAGGCCAAAATCAGCTGGATGAGCCTGTTTGGCTACCGTAGTGTGTGGGGCATGGTGCTGGGCTATTTCTGCACCATCTGGATCTGGAATATCTTCCTGGTCTTTCTGCCGCTGTACCTTCTGAAGACCCAGGGCATCTCCCTGGCCCAGCTGGGGCTTTACGCCAGCGTTCCCTGGATAGGCGGCATTGTCGGCGAAATCCTCGGCGGCTGGTACACCAAAAAGCTGCTGGAAAAAGGCAATCATTCCCCGATGGTTACCAAACGGCTGATCATCAGCGGCAACGCCATTGTTACCGGTATCGCCGTCTGCTGCATTCCTTTCGTCCACGGCATTGTGGCGACTCTGGCCGTGCTGACGGTGGCTCTCTTCTGTATCGCCAGCATGCAGGGACGGGCCTGGGCCCTGGCCGGCGATGTCGCACCGCCATCGATGGTGGCTTCGGTTGGGTCGATCCAGAACTTCGGCGGGTATTTCGGCGGTGCGTTCTCGCCGATCGTCGCCGGCATGATCGTCGACGCCACCGGCTCCTATACCCTCGCTTTTGTCAGCGGCGGTATCATCATCGCCTGTGCGGCGATCTGCTACGGACTCATTGTAAACCGCCCGATCGAAGAACCGGCATAAGACTGCTTTCTCCTGCTTTAAGAACAAGTCCAAGCGGTGACGCTTGGACTTGTTCTTTGTAAAAAATGATTGTCGCTTCGCCAGGAATCGGCTGCTTTACATCTAATTGTATAATAAACGGCTCGCATCAGGCTCCCTGAGATATTTCACCATCATCAAGAATGGCGGCCGAAGAAACAGCAGAAAACCACACTACACTGGCGAGGTGAAGCTTATGGCGTTAACTGCCGCCCATCTATACAGCCTGGTGATCACCCTGGCCCTGGTCACGCTGGTTGGCTTGGCTGCTGCCTGCAAAGTTAAGTCCAATACCGACTTTACTGTCGGAGGCCGCTCCTCAGGCGCATCTCTTATCGCCGGAACGATCATCGGTACCATCATTGGCGGTGCGTCCACCATTGGTACAGCCCAGCTGGCCTTTGCGGTCGGGCTGTCGGCCTGGTGGTTCACCCTGGGAGCCGGGATAGCCCTGCTGGTGCTGGCCTTGTTTTACGCCAAACCGCTGCGGGCCTCCGGCCTGCAGACCATACCTCAGTATTTGGTGATGAATTATGGTCCGGTTGCCGGTCCTATTACCAGCATTACCTCCTCGATCGGCATTTTTTTCAGTATTGTCGCCAACATTCTGTCCGCAACACCGCTGCTTGTGGCCATATTCGGCTTTTCCGCCTTTCAGGCCGCGGCCGCGGTGTTTTTCCTTATTGTCGTCTACGTCTTTTTCGGTGGTGTCTGGGGCACCGGGTTGGTCGGCATCCTCAAGGCGGTGCTGATCTATGTGACCCTGCTGGCGGCCGGGCTCATCACTTATCGGGAAATGGGAGGCTTCAGCGGCTTTATGGCAGCTTTCCCTTATCAGCCCTGGTTCAATCTGTTCGGCCGCGGCCTGTGGATCGATGTGGCCAGCGGGTTGTCTTTGCTTGTGGGCACCCTATCGACCCAGACCTACATCCAGGCCGTGTATTCAGCCAAGGATGTCCGGACTGCCCGCAACGGAGCGGTATTGGCGGCGCTGATCACTCTGCCCACCGGTATTCCGGCGGTAATGGTCGGTTTATTCATGCGGGCGCATCATCCGGAAATCGCGGCCATTGACGCTCTGCCCCTGTTTATTGTCAATTACCTGCCTCCCTGGCTGGGGGGCGTGGCCATAGCAACGCTGCTGCTGGCCGCCGTCGGTTCGGCGGCGGGACTGGCCCTCGGGGTGGGGACCATGCTGTCCGGCGATCTTGTGGCTCTGTGGCTGCACAAGTTCAAAGGCAGCCCGGTACTGTGGATCACCCGGCTTGCGGTGCTGCTAACCACGCTGCTGGCAACACTGTTTACTTTCGGCAATCTCAACTCCTTGATTTTGCAGTGGAATTTCTTGTCGATGGGCCTGCGGGGGGCGGGCATCTTTCTGCCGCTGTCGGCGGCGGTGTTTTTCCCGGGGCTCGTCGCCGCCCGGGAAGCGATCTGGTCAATGGCGGCCGGCGCCGGGGTGGCTCTGGTCTGGAAGCTGATTTTTCCTGAAGGCATCGACCCGTTATACGCCGGGATGGCTGTCAGCGGCCTTTTCCTTGTGTACGGATGGCTCGGCCGGCGTAAGATGGGCCGGGATAAGCGCCGGCCATAGCCAGGCCAAAGGAGGGATCCTGTGGGGAAAATAGTCTTTTGTGTTCCCTTGCTGGAGGACGAAACGCTGGTTCGGGAAATTTTCGGTCAACAAAACGATGAGGATTGGCAGCTGGAGACACTGTTCGTCCGGGGAACCCAGGAAACCCGCCTGTCAGGGGTCGAGGCCGACGCGATTATTGCCCGGGGAATAACCTGGGTCGCCGCCCGGAAGATGTTCCAGGACATTCCGGTCATCGAACTTCCGATCACTGGCTATGATATCATGCGGGCTGTCGGGGAGTGCCGGGAAAAGGTTCAGGCCGACAGAATCGCCGTCATCGGGACGCCGGGGATGATTTGCGGTGTCAAGACCATTGAGCGGCTGGTTGCTGTCAGTCTTGAGCCTTATCCCATCCATGACGAAGAGCAGGCGGCAGGCGTGCTGAGCCAGATTAAAGCCGCCGGCATTTCCACCGTCATCAGTGGCGGGACAGTCGGCGACATGGCGGTCGCGCGGGGCATGAACGCTGTCTTGGTTCATTACGGACGGGAGGCGATTTCCCAGGCCTTGACCGAGGCCAAGCGCGCCATCACCATCAGACGGAGAGAAAGGGAAAGGGCCGAACAGTTTCGCAACATTCTCGACTTTTCCCTGGAAGGCATTGTCGCCGTTGACGGGAACGGGTGCTTGAACCTGGTCAACAAAGCGGCAAGTGACCTTGCCGGGATTAGCGACCGGGATATCGGCCAAAAAGCCAAAGATGTCGCCGCCAGGCTTCATCTTGACCGGGTTCTGGCAACAGGACAGGCCGAGCTGGGGCTTTTTGAGGCTCTGGCCGGACAACAGGTTGTCGTCAATTGTGCTCCCATCATCATTCAGGACCGTCTCGCGGGAGCCATTGCAACTTTTCAGCCGGTCCAGGCCCTGCAGGAACTGGAAGGCAAAATCAGAAAACGGATTCATACCCGCCGGCGAATGGCCAGGTTCCGATTCCGGGACATCGAGAGCAACAACCCGGCCATGCGCAGAACGATCCGTTTGGCGAAAGAATACGGCAAGGTCGATTCCAACGTGCTGATCCTGGGCGAGACCGGGACCGGCAAAGAAGTGTTTGCCCAGAGCATCCACAACGCCGGCGCCAGGAGCCAGGGCCCCTGGGTCCCGGTGAACTGCGCGGCGCTGCCGGAAAGCCTGCTGGAAAGCGAACTGTTCGGTTATGTCGAAGGTGCCTTTACCGGGGCGGCCCGCGGCGGCAAGACCGGCTTGTTTGAGCAGGCCCATCAGGGAACCCTTTTTCTTGATGAAATCGCTGAAATATCGCCGAAGATCCAGGGGCAGCTGCTTCGGGTGATCCAGGAAAGAGAAATCATGCGCCTTGGCGACGAGCGGCTCATCCCGGTCGATGTCCGCTTGATTGCCGCCACCAACCGCGATCTGCAAAAAATGGTCAAAGAGGGGAAGTTCAGGGCCGATCTTTATTATCGCCTGGATGTTCTCCGGCTGGAGATTCCCGCCCTGCGGCAGCGAAAAGAAGATATTCTTCCCTTGGCCCAGAAATTTATGAGAAACTTTGCCGAGCGGTTCAAATCGGCCCCTAAGGTGCTGACCCCCGAAGCCTGCGCTCTATTGGCCGGCTATGCCTGGCCGGGTAATGTCCGCGAACTGCTCAATATAACCGAACGGTTGATGGCGCTGGGCGACTGCACCCTGGCCCTGATTGACGAGGTCACCCTGGAGACTGTTTTGGGCCAACCCGGACCGGGTAGCGGCGAAGTCGACGGCAAGTGGCAGGAAACCTCAGCCCGGCAGGCGAAACGCCTGGCGCAACAGGAAAAGATCAGGACCGTCCTGGCTGAAACTAACTACCATTATGGCCATGCCGCCCAAAAACTCGGCATGAGCCGGACAACACTGTGGCGGCGCCTCGGCGGCAAGAGCCCCGGCGGCGGCTGAACTGCGCAGAATGACAAGCCTGGTTGAACAAACTGAAACAAAATGAAATAAAACGAAACAAACGAAACAGATTGTAAGAATGTTCAAAAAATAACGCTTTTACTCTGCATGAAAAGTCCGGCCAACTATCCTGGCCTGACCTCAGGCGGCAAGGGCGTTTCCGACGGCAGGCCGCGAGTGGGCTGCTTTTTTTTGTATTGTTGGCATAAAAATTGCTTCTTGAATAACAGCAAAGCTCGCCAGGTTTTTCCCGGCAGGTAAATGACAAAAGGAGGAATCCGGAGTGAAACCGTTATTAGGAATAACATTAGGAGATGCGGCCGGGGTCGGACCGGAGATTATCGCCAAACTATGCGACCAGGATCGGCTTGCCCAGTATTGCCGGCCTGTGCTGGTCGGCGATGCCCGGGTGCTGTTAGCCGGGATGAAGATTGCCGGGGCAGATTTCCCTTTCAGGGTGGTAAGCGCCGTCGAAAATGTGGACTGGGAAGGGCCGGTTTCGATGCTCGACTTGAAAAACCTCGATCCGGACAGTGTCAAGCCAGGTCTTGTCGATCCCAGGTCCGGCAAAGTGACTGCCGACACGCTGCTCTATTGTCTGGAGCTGCTTAAAAAAGGCCAGCTGGACGGTCTGGTCTTTGCCCCGCTGAATAAGGAGGCCATGAAACGGGGCGGTCTCCAGTTCGAAGACGAACATCGGCTGTTCGCCCATCATCTCGGCTGGGATAAACCCTCCGGCGAAATCAATGTATTCAATGATCTGTGGACAACACGGGTAACAAGCCATATACCGCTGAGCGAGGTATCCTGCCGCCTGTCGCAGGAGAATATTCTCCGGGCGGTTTCGCTGGCTCATCAGACCCTGAGCCGGGCCGGGTACGCCCACCCGCGGATCGCCGTCGCGGCGCTGAACCCTCATGCCGGGGAGGGCGGCCTGTGCGGCCGCGAAGAGGTCGACATCATCGCCCCTGCTGTCCAGGCAGCCTGCGAGCAGGGCCTGGAAGTGACAGGGCCGTTTTCGGCGGACACCATTTTTATCAACGCTTTTAACGGAACCTACGATGCGGTTGTGACCATGTATCACGACCAGGGACAGATCGCCATGAAACTGATGGGCTTTCAGTTCGGGGTCACGGTGGCCGGCGGCCTGCCTTATCCCATCACTACCCCGGCCCACGGCACGGCCTTCGATATCGCCGGCAAAGGCGTGGCGAAAACCGACGCCACAGAACGGGCGGTCCTCATCGCGGCGAAGATGGCCGGCTGGCGGGGCTGAGTCTGCAAATACCGAAGGGGAGAGAGGGATATTCGATGAGTGATAAACCGACCAAAGTACGGCGCTGGGTTTTATTTGTAGTCTGCCTCGTTTACCTGATCACCTATCTTGACCGGGTGAACATCTCGGTGGCCGCCCCGCTTATGATGAAGGATTTTAACCTCAACAAGCTGGAATGGGGCCTGGTGTTATCGGTCTTTTCCTGGACCTACGCCTCGTTTCAGATCCCGGTGGGCATGCTCAGCGACAAGCTGGGGGCTCGCTCGGTGCTGGCCGGGATCGTGGGATTGTGGTCGGTTATGACCGCGGCTACCGCCCTGGCCTGGAATTATACCTCTCTTCTTGTCATCAGGCTGCTGTTCGGAGTGGGCGAAGCCGGCTGTTTCCCTACCGCCACCAGGGCCTTCTCCCACTGGATGCCGGCTACCGAACGCGGCTTTGCCCAGGGGCTGACCCATGGCTTTGCCCGCTTCGGCGGGGCGGTCACCCCGCTGATTGTCGCCGTCCTGATGGCCCAGTGGGGCTGGAAATTCGTTTTCTATTGTTTCGCTCTCATCGGCGTGGCCTGGTCGGGAGTCTGGTACTACTGGTACCGGGATAACCCCGCCGAGTACAAAGCCCGCTGGGGCGGCATCAACCAGGCTGAAATCGATCTGATCAACAGCGGCAAGTCCGATAAACCCAAACCCAAGCTGCCTTTCAAAACCCTGATGAAAAGCCCGAATATGTGGTTTCTATCCCTGAGCTACCCGACCTATTGTTATGTCATCTGGATTTACATGACCTGGCTGCCGGCTTACCTGGTGGAAGCCCGCGGCTTCGGCATCATCAAAATGGGTATCTTCGCCAGCCTGCCGCTGCTGGCCGGGACCATCGGCGACACCCTTGGCGGCTGGCTGTCGGATAAACTGTGGGCTCGCACCGGCCGGGGCAAGTTCTCGCGCCGGGTCGTCGCCATGTCCGGTATGCTGGTGGCGGCCGCGTTTATGATTCCCGGCGCTACCACCGATTCGGCGTACCTTGCCGTTTTCTATCTGGCCTGCTCGCTGTTCGGGCTGGAAATGGCGGTGGGGGTCTACTGGGCGGTATGCCTGGATGTCGGCCACGAATACGCCGGCACGGTGTCCGGGATGATGAACTCTGTCGGCAACATCGGCTCGGCCTTGTCCCCGCTGGTGTTCGGCGCCATTCTCCAGTTTACCGGTTCCTGGGTCTATCCCTTTCTGGTCGCCAGCGCCATCCTGGTAGTGGGAGCGTTGCTTTGGCTTAAGATCGATCCCGAGCTTACCGTGGTGGAGGAGCTGGGACTGACGGTGCCGGAAGAGACGGCCGGCAGCTCGGGTAATATCAAATAACAGCAGAAAAATAAACGAGGGGGTTTTTTCAGTGACAACATCGCCGATGACCACCGCGCCTGCCGCCCCAAAACCGACGAGAGTCAGAATTCTGGGGCTGTGTCTGATGTTTTTTATGACCTTTATCTGTGTTCTGGACCGGGCCAATTATGGTGTGAGCACATCCTCGATTATGAAAGACCTGAATGTTTCCGTCGTCCAGATCGGGATAGCCACCACCGCCTTTTCCCTGGCCTATGCGGTGATGCAGATTCCCGGTTCGCTGTTTACCCAGCGCTACGGCACCCGGATCATGATCGCCTTCTCGGTGGCTCTCTGGTCTTTCTTTACCATTACTACCGGTATGTCTGCCGGCTTTATCTCGCTGGTCTTGTCCCGCATTTTCTTCGGCTTCGGTGAAGCGCCGGTGTTCCCGGCCACCAACAAGTACAATCTTCACTGGTTTCCCCTGAAGGACCGGGGCTTCGCCAACTCCATCCCCAACGCCGGCTCCTGGCTGTCCCTGATTGTCGCACCGCCCTTCGTGGTCTGGCTGCTGGAGTTGTTCGGCTGGCGCTGGGTGTTCTACATCTGTGCGGGCGTCGGCTTCTTGGGAGCCGCCTTGTGGTACTGGTTTACCCGGGACATTCCGGAAGAACATCCTGGCGTGAATCAGGCCGAGCTGGAATACATTCAGAGTGATGCCGCCATCCCGCCCAAAAACACCGGTAAAGTGCCCTGGGGGATCTTCATGAAGTCGCGGTCCTTCTGGTGCATCGCCCTGACCTATTTCTGCTCGGTCTATATGCTGCAGTACTTTGTCTACTGGCTGCCGTTCTACCTCCAGACCCAGCTCAACATGAGTCTCAAGACCATGGGTTTCGCGGCATCCATTCCCTGGGTATTCATCTTCGTGGCCACCATGGGTGTCGGCCGGATCAGCGACAGCATCGTCCGCGCCGGCTATTCGCTGTTCGTGGCCCGCAACTGCCTGATCCTGCTGGGCTTCACCGCGTCGGCCACCGCTATGTACATCAGTACTTTTGTCAGCGATCCGTGGACGGTGGTGTTCCTGCTGAGTATCGCCCTGGGCTTCATCGGTTTCAACATGACCATTCCCTGGGCCATCGCCACTGACATCGGCGGCGTGTATACCGGGGTGATTTCCTCCTGGATGAATACCTGGGGTCAGGTGGGCTCGGCGGTAATGGCCACCGCCAGTGCCTATATCGGTTCGCACTATGGCTGGAACAACACCCTGATTGCGCTGGTGGTCGTCGCCTGCTTCGGCATCGTCACCACCCTGGCCATCCGGCCTGAGAAAAACTTGATAGAATAATAGGGAGGGGAGAGCATGAAAAACTTGGTATATATAAAAGCCGACAGCCTGTTTGACAGTATCGCCGGTGTGTTTAAGAAGAACCCGCTGGTCAGGATCGAGAACGATCGGATCGCCGCGGTCACTTTTGGTCCTCCGGCTCTGCCGGAGGGCACCGAAGTCTTTGACCTTGCCGGCTGCACCCTGCTGCCCGGCCTGGTGGACGCCCACGATCATCTGTCCCTTTCGCCCCAGCTGAAGAATCATCCTCAGCTGATGTTTGATGCCGATCCGCTGCTGACGCTGCGGAGTGTTGTCAACATGAAGATCGATCTGGCTTCCGGGGTGACGACGGCCCGCTGCCTCGGTGAGAAGAATTTCATCGACCTTTACATAAAAGACGCGGTGGAGCAGGGCCTCGTCGAAGGTCCGCGGATCATCACCTGCGCCCGCGGCGTCAAAGCCAGCCATGCCCACGGTTTTGTCGGCACCGTCTTCGACGGTGTGGAGGCCGTCCGGCTGGCTGTCCGGGAAAACCTGCGCCGCGGCGCTGATTTCATCAAACTGTTCATCACCGGCAACACCCCCAAGAACGGATTTCTGCCCTACTTTCTGAGCCCCGCCGAAATCGCCGTCGCCGTCCAGGAAGCTCACCAGCTCGGCAAAAAGGTCGCCGCCCACTGTGTCGGCGGCGAAGGTCTGACCCAATGCATCGAGCAGGGCGTCGACGTCATCGAGCACGCTTATTTCGCCTCCGACGCCCAGATCGAACGGCTGGTGAAGGAAAACCGGTGGGTGGTGCTTACCCCGCGGATTTTCTATAACGACGCCCGCTGGGCGACCGTCGGCCCGGCGGCGGTCGCCGAATTTGCCGAGCCCCGCGCGACGGTGCGGGAAAGATATCAGAAGCTGCTCGCCTCCGGTGTTCGCTACGCTGTTGGTACCGACGCCTCCCACGGCGAAATCGCCGAAGACGTCATCTTGCTGACCGAGTTCGGCGAATCGGCCGGTCGTGCGCTGCAGGGAATCACCTCCAGTGCGGCCAGGCTATGCGACATGGAGCAGCAGGTCGGTTCGGTGGAAACAGGGAAACTGGCCGACCTTGTGGCCGTGCGGGGCGACCTTGCAGAAAACATCACCGCCCTGCGTTCGGTCAACTTCGTAATGAAAGGCGGCCGCATCGTTCATAGCGATAAGTAGCGCGCAAAGAAAAAAACCATCCTCTAACGCAGATAATGGTTCTCTGAGGTCTTAGATAATTTGTGTTAGGCCGTTCAAAAAGGTCAAGATGCACGTTCTGATTACATTGATCGTATCAACGCATAATGTTTGCTGACGACAGTCAAACGCGATGTGCACGGGTCGCGCGAGGAAGGGCTCGATGACGGCCGTGGATGGCCTAATCCCGAGCACGCCATGGATGGCGATATGCTCGGGGCGACAGTACGTTTACTGTACGGCAAGAGCCCTCCCGGAGCGGCAACGACGCAGATTGGCCTTTTTCAACGGCCTTTATATCAGATTTGGCCGCCGTTGGCCTTAATGCGGGCCACCAAGCGGTCCTTCGAATCATCGAGATGCAGCCTGATCGATTCTTTCACCGCCGCAAAATCGTCCCGTTTCAGCGCCTTTACGATCGAATAATGCTGGTCGATGGCGCTCACCACCATGTCGGTGGTGATCAGCGAATGTTCCACCGCCAGGAAATGATAATTCATCATCGCCAGATAGAGTTCGACATTCTTTTTGTTGTTGCCCATTTTAACGAATTCCAGGTGGAAGCGCAGATTGTAGTCTGAGCGCAGATACGACTCCAGCGTCGCCTCTTTCACCGCAACCGAAGCTTCGGCCAGCACAGCCTCCAGTTTTCTGATCTTGCCGGCAAACTCCTTTTTGGACAATGCCGGCAATTTTTCCACCACCCACAGTTCCAGCATCAGCCGGGTGTCGATGGTGTCAAGGACATCCTCCACTTCGATGGCGTTGACAAACGTCCCGACCTTGGAAACGGTTTTTACCAGCCCGTCCATTTCCAGCCGGTTCAAAGCGTCGCGGATCGGCGTGCGGCTCACCCCGAGCTGGGTCGCCAGTTCAGGAATGGACAGCTTTTGATTTGGCTGGAATTCCCGGCGGACAATCCGTTCTTTCAGAAGGGTATAGGTTTTATCCCAGAGGTTGGAATTATCAATTTTCGGTAGTTCCATCGTACAACTCCTTGCCATGTATCTTGTATATAACAAAATCTTAGTGTAATAAAACACTTCATGTCAAATAGTATTTGCACGCCGTAAATTATTTGTAAATTTTTATTATTCTAAATATGCGAATTGACAAGGTCCCTGCCGTCGGGTAAGATTTAATTGTTACATGTTGTATACAACATGTAACAATCTATAGAATCGCTCTTAAGCGAGAAAGGTTGATCAACAGTGTTTAAACCGCAAGGTATCATCACCCCGCTGGTAACACCGATGCATGACAACGAGAAGATCAATGAAAGCCAGCTGCGGGCTCAGGTCAACAGGCTGATTGCCGCCGGAGTTCACGGTTTATTTCCCCTCGGCACCAATGGCGAGGTATACGCCCTCACCACCGAAGAAAAACTGGCGGTGATCAAAATCGTCGTCGAGGAAAACCGGGGCAGGCTTCCGGTATACGCGGGGACGGGCTGCATCAGCACCGGCGAGACCATCGCCTTGTCACAGAAGGCTCAGGACCTGGGGGTCGACGTTTTGTCCATTGTATCACCCTATTTCGTCGCCGTGTCCCAGGACGACATCTACAACCATTACAGCAGTATCGCCCGGTCTGTCGACCTGCCCATCGTGCTCTACAACATGCCGGCCCGGACCGGCAACAACATCGATTATACCACCGTCCGCAAGCTCGCCGGGCACAAGAATATCGTCGGCGTCAAGGACAGCAGCGGCAATTTTGACAATACCCTCCGTTATATCGAAGACACCGATCGCAGACTTTCGGTGATGGCTGGCAACGATTCGCTGATTCTCTGGACCTTGCTGGCCGGGGGGAGTGGAGCCATCGCCGGCTGTTCCAACGTATTTCCCGAGTTGATTGTGAGTATCTATACCTTGTGGCAGGCCGGCAACATCGAGGACGCCAACATCCAGCAGAGAAAGCTTCGCCCGCTGCGGGATGTGATGAAACTGGGCAACCCCAACTCGGTGGTCAAACGGGCCATGAATCTGCTCGGGTTTCCCGTCGGGCCCGCGCGGGAACCGGTTCGCGGTGTTAACCCCAAAATTGACGAGGCCCTGCTAAAGGCGTTTGAATTCTACAAATAGGCAGGACGGACAGCACTGCAAAGAAATCGCCGGGAGGGACAAAAGTGTGAACAAAGTTGTGCTTACTCACAGGCTGCATGAAGCAGGGATGAAGGTGCTGGAAGGCAAGGCCAGCGTGGCTGTGACCAATACCGGCAGCCCGCAGGAGATGCTGCCGGAACTGCTTGACGCCGACGGACTGATCATCCGCATCGGCTCCATCGACCGGGCCACCATGACGGCAGCCCGCCGTCTGAAAGTCATCGGCCGTCCTGGAGTTGGGGTGGATGACGTCGATGTCGCTGCCGCCACTGAACTGGGCATTCCGGTGGTCATCGCCCCGGGCGCCAACACCCGTTCGGTGGCCGAGCACGCCCTGGGGCTGATCTTTGCCGCCGCCAAGGATCTTCTGAACAGTGACGCCAAAACCCGCCGCGGCGACTTTGGCGTGCGCAACAGCTACAAGGCCTTTGAGCTGCTGGGAAAAACGATGGGCCTGGTCGGCTGCGGCAACATCGGCCGGGAACTGGCCGGTCTTTGCCGGGCCGTCGGTATGGCGGTCGTCGTTTACGACCCCTTTGTAACCAGGGAAATCATCGAGGGCCAGGGGTACGGCTATGAACAGGAATTGGAGCAGCTCTTGCGCCGGGCCGATGTGATTTCGCTGCATATTCCTCTGACCGACAAAACCCGTAATTTGATCGGTGAACAGGAAATCCGGCTGATGAAAAAGAACGCTGTGCTGATTAACTGCGCCCGCGGCGGCGTAGTGGATGAGCAGGCCCTGGCCGAAGCCCTGAAACAGGGGCTGCTGCACAGCGCCGGGCTGGACGTCTTCGCGTCAGAGCCGGTGAAGGCCGATAATCCATGGGCCGAACTGGACAATGTCATCATTACCCCTCATATGGCCGGACTGACCCAAGAAGCCGCCGCCGGGGTGGCCACCATGGCCGCCGAGGGAGTCCTGGCAGTTCTGCGGGGCGAGAAATGGCCGCATGTGGCCAACAAGGAAGTATACAAGCATCCGAAGTGGAAATGAGCACAGTAAAGGGAGGTATGTAAAGGTGCCGATATTAACCGAAAGCCAGCTGGAGGAACTGAGGAACTTTGACTCCCCGACAATTGCCAACGCCATCGAGAGGTTCAAGATCCGTCCGTTTACCGAGGGGTTCATGGGACCGGAAATCAAATGTATCCTGCCCTGCGAAAAACCGGTGGTCGGCTACGCCTGCACCGCCAAGGTTTCGGCCCTGAAACCGCCTACCCCAAAGCAAATCGAGCTATGGATGGCCTACTATGAAAAAATCAAGGAAACGCCTTTTCCTACCATCTCAGTGATCGAGGACACCGACCAGAGGCCCATCGGCGCCTTTTGGGGCGAGGTCCAGGCCTCGATCCACAAGGCCCTTGGCTGCGTCGGCGTCGCGACCAACGGCGGCGTGCGCGACCTGGATGAAGCCGATAAACTGGGGTTCAAGTACTTTGCCAGCTGCATCCTGGTTTCCCACGCCTATATTCATGTCGAAGAAGTTGACTGCACGGTGAATGTCGGCGGCTTGACCGTAAGGCCGGGGGATCTGCTGCACGCCGACAAACACGGGGTGGTCCTGATTCCGCAGGAAATCGCGCCCCAGTTGGCCGAAGCCTGCCGGATGGCCCAGTGGGCCGAAGAACCTGTCATCCGGGGCTGTCGCGAGAAGTTCGCCACCGGAGCGACCATCGAGGAGATCAGAGCCTGGCGCCAGGAAATGGCCAGTCGCCGGACGGAAAAATAAAAACTCGCCGGACCGTATCGGCCGGGAGCCGCCTGATCAAAACCCACCGGGCTTTAAAGAAGGATGAGGAGGAATTCCGCGTGAAGGAAGAAACGGTGAAAGTCACCAGCGGCGGACCGGCAGCGGTCCCGGCCGCACCCCGTCCGGTCGGCAAAATTCGCTGGGGGATGCCTGTTCTCTTGTTTTGCGGCGCCGTGATCGCCTATCTGGACCGAGCCAATCTGGCGATAGCCAATCCGCTCATCGCCAAAGAATTTCAGCTCAGCCCCGGGATGATGGGGATACTGCTGTCAGCCTTTCTCTGGCCGTACGCTTTGTCCAATCTGCCTGCCGGCTGGCTGGTGGATCGCTTTGGCCCCAAACGGCTGTTTGCCCTGTCGGTGGGAACCTGGTCTGTGGTTACCATTCTGACCGGGTTTATGAGCAAGTTCAGTTTCTTCTACAGTATGCGGGTCCTGCTCGGGATCGCCGAATCGCCCTTCTTCCCGGTGGGGGCCAAGGTTTGCAACCGCTGGTTTCCTGCCGCCGAACGTGGGCGGGCCATGTCGCTCCTCCACGCCGGGCCCCAGGTGGCCAACGCCGTCGCTCCGCCGATTCTGACGGCGCTGATGGTAACCTTCGGCTGGCGCTACATGTTCATCGTCCTGGGGATCGCCGGCCTGCTGCTGGTAGCGGTCTGGTCCTATGTCTACAAAAATCCGGAAGAGCACAAGACCCTTACCGCCGAAGAGTATGAGTATATCAAGGCCGGGCAGGAAGAGGACGGTCCGGCTGAGAAGATTTCCTGGCTCCAGTTGCTGAAGCACAAATCGACCATTGCGATGATCGTTGGCAACTTCGGCCTTATCTATCTCCACTGGACCTACTGGACATGGCTTCCCGGGTACCTGGTGCAGGGCCGCGGCCTGAGCATCATCAAAACCGGCTGGGTGGCAATGATTCCATTTTTGGCCGGGGTGATCGGGGTTCCGCTGGGCGGCATTATTTCCGATTATCTGATCCGCAAGGGCTATGATCCCATCACGGCCCGTAAAATTCCCATCCTGGCCGGGGCGATCTTTACAGCCATCGCCGTGGCTCCTGCGGCCTACGTCGAAAGCACCGCCGTATCGGTAGCCCTCCTTTCCATTGGCTCGTTCACGGCGATGCTGGTGCCTGGGGTTGTCTGGACCCTGGCCACCGATGTCGCTCCCAAGAACCTGGTGGCGTCCCTGGGGGCCATCCAGAACTCCGGCGGCTACCTGGGAGCAACCCTGGCCCCTATCGTGACCGGTTTTATCGTTCAGTACACCGGCAGCTTCCATCTTGTGTTCGTTGTGGGTGCGGCTCTTTGCGTCGTTTCTGCCATCAGCTACGGTTTTTTCCTGAAGGAACCGATCAGGCTGGAGGGAAAACCGGCCGCGGAACAACATTGATATTCGTGCCGGAAAAGGTACAATAAAACTGGACTAAAAGGAGAGAGTTATGGATAATAATCAAGGCGGACCGGCCCAGAAGAAAACCAATTTCCGCTGGGCGATTATCGTGATGATGTGGGCGGCCATCGCCATCAACTACATTGACCGGACCAATCTTTCGGCTGCCGCGCCGGTGCTGATGAAAGAATTCAACTTTACCTCAGTCGAGATGGGTTATATCATGTCGGCCTTTTTCTTAAGCTACACTCTGTTCCAGATCCCATCCGGCTGGCTGGCGGACCGCCTGGGCCAGCGCATGGTCATGGCCGGCGCCGTCGGCTGGTGGTCGGCAGCGACGATGCTGATCGCGGCCTGCCAGGGTATCGGCTCGTTTATCGGCTCCCGTATCCTGCTGGGTATCGGCGAAGCCGGAGCCTATCCTTGCGGCGCCGGCGTGGCGGCCAAATGGTTTCCCGACAAGGAGCGGGCCCGGGCGACGGTGATCTTCGACAGCGGCAACAAGTTCGGCACCGCTTTCGCGATGCCGTTCATCGTCTGGCTGATGGTCAGCTACGGCTGGAAGACGCCGTTCCTTGTTTCCGGACTGCTCGGGTTCATCTGGGTGGCAGTGTGGTTGATGTATTACACCGATCCCGAGAAAAGCCGCTACGCCAATAAAGCCGAAGTCGACTACATCCGCAGCGGGCAGCAGGTAAAGGAGGGGCTCGGCGATAAAACCCAGCCTTTAAAATGGTACCAGCTGCTGCGCTATCGCAATATCCAGGCGATGTGCATCGGCTTCTTCATGTCCAACTACGCGATCTACTTTTATATCACCTGGTTTCCCACCTACCTTGTCAAGGAACGGGGCATGGCTCTGATCAAGATGGGCTGGGTGGCGATGATTCCGCCCCTGGCGGCCCTGACGGTGGGGCTTATCAGTGCTTCCATCGCCGACTGGTTCTACGCCAGGGGCGTCGAAAAAACCAAAGTCCGGAAAATCTGCCTGGTTGGGGGCATGCTGACAGCCTCATCCATCGGTCTCGCCGGTTTTATCACCACCGATGTCGGCGCAGTGGCTCTTCTGACCCTGTCTTACTGCGGCCTTGCCATCTCCGGTCCGGCCCTTTGGACCCTTCCTGGCGACGTGGCGCCACGGAACATGACTTCCACGGTGGGAGCCCTGCAGAACTGCGTATCGAACATCGGCGGCGTTCTGGGACCTATCGTGACAGGGTATATCGTAGCAGCCACCGGCTCCTTTATCCCGGCGTTGATGCTGACCGGCTGCGCCACCCTGCTCGGGGCGCTGAACTATGCTTTCTATCTCGGTGAAATCAAACACATCGAAGCAGGCTGATAGCTGGTATAATAAAGAAAAGGGGAAGGAAGGTGATGGTCATGAACCTGTGGGAGGCGCCGCTGCCGCCTGCCGGCGGCGAGAGCGCCGAAGCGCTGATTCCCGACAAGGGGGTCCTGATTGAGCGCATCGTTTCCAACGGACATGTCTCTGCCGCCGATTTTTGGTACGATCAGGACCGGGATGAATGGGTTGCCCTGCTTCAGGGACAGGCCGAGATAGGTTTTGCCGACGGCCGGCGGAAAACCCTTTGTGCCGGCGATTGGCTGCTCATCCCGGCCCATGACCGCCACCAGGTCCGGTGGACCTCCGCCGACCCGCCCTGCATCTGGCTCGCAGTCCACGGAGCCCTGAAATAGACGGCCGGACCAATGTGCTTTTGCCCTGGAGTTTATTTGCATAAAAGTAAAAAGATTTCGACTATAAGCTAAAGTATTGCCAAGATAGAGTAGCTATGGTATAGTTAGGCTAAATTTTACGGGTAAAAGCAACGACGCTTGGGAGCTACTGCTCTGAAGCGTCTTTTTTACCTTAGAAATGCAGGAAACACAACAAAACAATATGGTCGGATTGGGCTTAGGCAATAGCATCGGGGCTAATAAACTAAAGTTTATTAGCCCCGATGTGCTTATAAATAGCCGACAGGAGAGGAGGCGTCAGCAGGCTGAGAATAATAAAAATAAGACTTCATGGGTACTGGCATACCCATGAAGTGTAGGCAAATCGAATTCCCCCCAGCGGTCAACCAGGGTTTATTTAACTTACCCAATTTTTATTATAGTGACATGAACCCGGTTTTTCAACAAAAAGAAAAATAAGGAGGCAATAATTATGAGACAGGTAGCTATATACGGAAAAGGCGGCATCGGTAAATCCACAACAACCCAGAACACGGTGGCGGCGCTCGCTGAGGCCGGCAAAAAAATCATGGTGGTGGGCTGCGACCCCAAGGCTGATTCCACCCGCCTCTTGCTGCACGGGCTGTGTCAGAAGACGGTTCTTGATACCCTGCGGGATGAAGGCGACGATATCGAGCTGGATGAAATCCTCAAACCCGGCTTCAAGAATACCCGCTGCGTGGAATCAGGCGGTCCCGAACCCGGGGTAGGCTGCGCCGGCCGGGGCATCATCACTTCCATCAACATGCTGGAATCGCTGGGCGCTTACACCCCCGACCTTGATTATGTTTTCTACGACGTCCTCGGCGACGTGGTTTGCGGCGGGTTTGCGATGCCGATCCGCGAAGGCAAGGCCGAGGAAATCTATATTGTGGCTTCCGGGGAACTGATGGCCCTGTATGCCGCCAACAACATCGCCAAAGGCATCCAGAAGTACGCAACCAACGGCAAAGTCCGACTGGGCGGCATCATCTGCAACAGCCGCAAGGTCGACAACGAGCTGCCGCTGCTTCAGGCCTTCGCCGAGGAACTCGGCTCACAGCTGATTTATTTCGTACCCCGGGATAATCTGGTCCAGCGGGCCGAAATCAACAAGAAAACGGTAGTCGATTTCGATCCTGAAGCCAACCAGGCCAATGAATACAGGAGCTTGGCCAAGGCCATCGACAACAACAAGATGTTTGTCATCCCGAAACCGATGAAGCAGGACCGGCTGGAAGAACTGATGATGCAGCACGGCTTCCTTGACGCCATGTAAGGTAAATGAGAAGGAGCGATGACAATGTTAATGATCAGAGCAATCGTCCGGCCGGAGAAAAAAGAAGAGGTGCTGGCCGAGTTATCCAAAGCCGGTTTTCATGCCGCCACGGTGGTTGACGTGGTCGGCCGCGGCAAGCAGCGCGGCATCCGGATCGGCGGCATCGTTTACGACGAAATCCCCAAAACCCTGATTATGATGGCCATTGAAGAGACTGACAAGGACACCGTCATCCAGGCGGTGCTGCGCACAGCCAAGACCAGTGAGAAAGGCGCCTACGGCGACGGCAAGATTTTTGTCAGTCCCGTCGAGGAGGCTTATACCATTTCCAGCGGCGCCACGGGGCTGTAAAGGAGGAATACTCATGAAAGAAATCATCGCCGTCGTGCGGATGAACAAAACCGGCGCCACGAAAAAAGCCCTGGTCGAAGCAGGCGTAGCCGGGTTCACCGCCATAAAGGTACTGGGGCGGGGCAAGCTGGTGGAAGACCCGGCGGTTATCGCCGAACGCAAGGCCAAGTTTCTCGAGATGGCTGTTGACGACATCATTGAGGCCGAAGCGGCCGAAAAAGAAGTCACTGATTTTCTCGACGGTACCCGCCTATTTCCCCGGCGTCTGTTCACCATTCTCGCCCATGATCAGGATGTGGGCAAAATCGTGGAGGCTGTCACCCAGGCTAATCGGACCGACAACAGGGTCGGGGACGGAAAAATATTCATCATGCCCATAGCCGACGCGGTACGGGTGCGTACCGGCGAAGCTGGCGAAGAGGCCATCTGATAAAGGAGGGAAGACCCGTGGCTATCAATGAACAACAAATAGATGAAATGCTGGCGAAAATGCCGTCAAAGGTCCAGAAAAACCGGAAAAAGCACATCCTGATAAAAGATGCGGCCGAGGACAGGCAAATCATCGAGGCCAATACCCGCACAATTCCTGGGATCATCACCAACCGCGGCTGCGCTTACGCCGGCTGCAAAGGCGTGGTGCTCGGGCCGATCAAAGACATGGTCCATATCGTCCACGGGCCCATCGGCTGCGGCTACTACGCCTGGGGCACCCGCCGCAACAAAGCCCGGGTCGACGACCCCAGCCAGAACTTCATGAACTACTGTATATCCACCGACATGCAGGAAAGCGACATCGTCTTTGGCGGGGAAAAGAAGCTGGCCAAAGTCATCGATGAGGTTGTCGATATTTTTCATCCCAAGGCCATCACCGTTTCGGCCACCTGCCCGGTGGGGCTGATCGGCGACGATATCAACGCCGTGGCCAAAGCGGCCGAGGAGCGTCATGGCGTACCTGTTCTGTCTTTCAGCTGCGAAGGCTACAAAGGTGTCAGCCAGTCGGCCGGCCACCATATCGCCAACAACGGCCTGGTAGACAGAATCATCGGCGCCGGGGACTGGGAAGAGGCTCCCGGCAAGTACCCCATCAACATTCTGGGCGAGTACAACATAGGCGGGGACGGCTGGGAAATTGAGCGGGTTCTCAAAGATATCGGCTACACCGTGGTGTCGGTGATGACCGGCGACGGTTCCTACGAGGACCTGAAAAACGCCCATGTATCGGAGCTCAACCTGGTCCAGTGCCACCGCTCCATCAACTACATTGCCGGGATGCTGGAGACCAAGTACGGCACTCCCTGGCTCAAAGTCAACTTTGTCGGCGTGGCGGCCACCGCCGAATCGCTGCGCAACATGGCGCTGTACTTCGATGACCCGGAGCTGACCCAGCGGACCGAGGAGACCATCGCCCGGGAGCTGGCCCGCATCGAACCGATGATGGAGCAGTACAAAAAAATCTGTGAAGGCAAAACGGCCTTTTGCTTCGTCGGCGGTTCCCGCGGCCACCATTACCAGGGCCTGTTCGCCGAACTGGGCATCGAGACGGTCCTGGCCGGCTATGAATTCGCCCACCGCGACGACTATGAAGGCCGTGAGGTCATCCCTGAAATCAAGACTGACGCCGATAGCAAAAACATCCCTGATCTGCGGGTGGAAGCCGATCAGGAGCGGTTCCGGCTGAAGATATCACCAGAGAAAATGGAAGAACTCAAGAACCGGATACCGCTGAGCTATTACGCCGGCCTCAGAGCCGAAATGAACGGCGGCAGCATCATCGTCGACGACCTGAACCACTATGAAACCGAAGAGTTTATCAAGATGCTCAAGCCCGATATCTTCGCCTCCGGGATTAAAGACAAGTATGTTGTGCAAAAAATGGGCATACCGGCTAAACAGCTTCATTCTTACGACTACAGCGGACCCTACGCCGGCTTCAACGGAGCGGTAAACTTCGCCCGGGACGTCAGCATGGGATTTGCCTCCCCCACCTGGAATTATATCGTGCCGCCCTGGAAAGATGAACCGCTGCTTATCGGGTCGGTTACCACGGAAGGAGTGGCCTAGATGCTGGATTGCACCCCGAAAGATATCAAAGAACGCAGCAGCGGCGGCATGATCAACCCTGCGAAGACTTGCCAGCCTATCGGCGCGATGTATGCCGCGCTGGGAATTCACAGCTGCCTGCCGCACAGTCATGGGTCTCAGGGCTGTTGCTCCTACCACCGGATGCACCTGACCCGCCACTTCCGCGACCCGATTATGGCCTCCACCAGCTCATTTACCGAAGGGGCCTCGGTGTTCGGCGGCGGGGCTAATCTCAAAGCCGCCATCAAGAACGTTTTCCAGATCTACAACCCTGAGGTCATTGCTGTACACACCACCTGTCTGACCGAGACCATCGGCGACGACATTCCCAGTATCATCAAGGAAGCTGAAATCCCTGAGGGCAAAGTGGTTTTTCACGCTAACACCCCCAGCTACCAGGGATCGCATATCACCGGTTTCTCCAATATGGTCAAAGCCATGGTCAGTTACTTTTCGGCCGATGACCTTCTGCTCAAAAAAGAGCGGGCCAACATCATCCCCGGCTTCGTCAATCCCGGCGACATGCGGGAAATCAAACGCATCGCCAAACTGATGGACATTCCGAACATCATGTTTCCCGACACGACCGGCGTTGTCGACACCCCGCTGACCGGAGAATACAAAATGTTCCCCCGCGGCGGCACCACGATAAAGCAGCTTATTGATACAGGCAACTCCATGTGCACCATCGCTCTCGGCCGATTCGCCTCCAGCGACGCCGCCGAGCTGCTGGCCAAAAAATGCAAAGTCCCGGCCATCACCTTAAAAACGCCTATTGGCATCAAGGCCACCGACGATCTGATCATGGCTCTCAGGCGAACCTTCATCCAGGAAGTGCCGGCTGAACTGGAAGAGGAACGGGGCCAGCTAGTGGATATCATGACCGACACCCATTTTCACTTCCACGGCAAGAAAGTCGCCATCTTCGGCGACCCGGACATCGTCACCGGTCTGACCGAATTTGTAATGAGCCTCGGCATGCAGCCAGTCCATATTCTCACAGGCACCCCCGGCGGAGCCATCGGCTCGGCGGTGGGCAGCTTTGAGGAAGACATCCAGGAAATCGTCGCTCAGGCCGGCCTGTCAAGCAACATCAAAGCCGGCGGCGACCTCTTCACCCTTCACCAGTGGCTGAAAAACGAGCCGGTGGATCTCCTCATCGGCAACACCTACGGTAAATATATTGCCCGGGCTGAAGACATTCCTTTTGTCCGTGCGGGTTTCCCGGTACTCGACCGGAGTGTCCATTCCTACCTGCCTATCGTCGGCTATCGCGGCGCCCTGCGGCTGATCGAAATGATTTCCGGCGCCCTGCTGGAACGGGCCGACCGCGACGCCGCGGACGAAGACTTTGAATTAGTTATGTAAAGTGACTGTTAGGCTATAAACAGAAGGATGTGAAAATATGGGTCACGCAGCGGCAATAGACGAACGGCAGGATTTTATCACAACAAAGGGCAAGCAAAAAAACCACCTGAAATGCGATGCCGACAGTATCGCCGGTTGCGTCAGCCAGCGGGCCTGCGTTTTCTGCGGCGCCCGGGTGGTGCTCAACCCGATTACCGACGCCATCCATCTGATTCACGGGCCCATCGGCTGCGCCGCCTATACCTGGGATATCCGCGGCAGCCTGACCAGCGGGGCCGATTTGTACCGCAACAGCTTCTCCACCGACCTCCAGGAACGGGACATCATCTTCGGCGGTGAAAAGAAGCTGGCGGCGGCGATCGATCAGCTTGTCGCAAAATACCCCGCCAAACTGGTATTCGTATATTCTACCTGCATCGTCGGCGTAATCGGCGACGACCTGGAGGCGATCTGCAAAGCCGCCTCCCAGCGTCACGGCATCGAAGTCATTCCGGTTCAGTCCAGCGGCTTCATCGGCAACAAGTCTGCCGGGTACCGGGCCGCCAACGACGCTTTGTTCCGGCTGATCGAACCGCCTGACCGGCAGTACGTCGGCCGGGATAAAAGCATCAACTATCTGGGGGACTTCAACCTGGCCGGCGAGGCCTGGATTATCCGCGACTATCTCTACCAGATGGGGGTAAAAGTCAACACCGTATTTACCGGGGATTCCAGTTATGCTGAGCTCAAGAAAGCTACCCGGGCTTCGCTGAATATCATGCAATGCGCCGGCTCGATGACCTATCTGGCTGGCAAAATCGAAGAAACCTACGGCATTCCCTACCTGCGGGTCTCCTTTCTCGGGCTGGAGGACACGGCCCGCTCCCTGCGCAGTATCGCCGCCGCTTTCGATGATCCTGAGATTGTCGCAAGGACTGAGGCCCTTATTGCCAGGGAGACGGCGGCAGTCCAGCCGGTGATCGACGCCTATCGCCGCAAACTTACCGGCAAGAAGGCCGCGGTATACGTGGGCGGAGGCTTCAAGGCCGTATCCCTGATCAAGCAGTTTCGCGAACTGGGCATCGAAGTGGTGATGATCGGAACCCAGACTGGACAGCAGGAAGACTACGATACCATGAACACCCTGGTGGAGGACGGCACCGTTATTCTCGACGACGCCAACCCTGCCGAACTGGAGAAATTCATGGTCGATCAGGGAGCCGATCTGCTGGTGGGTGGGGTCAAGGAGCGTCCGTTGGCCTACAAGCTCGGCCGGGCCTTTGTTGATCACAATCATGACCGCAAACATCCCCTCAGTGGCTTTGTCGGGGCGGTCAATTTCGCCGAAGAGGTTTATTCTACGGTATGTTCGCCGGTATGGCGCCATGTCCGGCCGCAGGAGGATAGCCAGCATGAATGACAAAACCGCTTTTCGCGACGTTAATGAAAATCCCTGTCATATGTGCATGCCCATCGGCGGCATTTTGCCGCTGAAAGGAATTGAGGCCAGCATGGTTATCATTCACGGTTCCCAGGGATGCAGTACCTATATGCGCCGCACCATCGCCGAACATTTCAACGAACCGGTGGATGTGGGCTCGTCCTCGCTCAACGAAAAAGGCACCATCTACGGCGGGGAGAAGAACCTCAAGCAGGCTCTGGACAATATCCGCAAGGTTTATAGTCCCAAGCTGATCGGCGTGCTCACCACCTGTCTGGCTGAAACCATCGGTGAAGACATCGAGCGTTTCGCCGCCGACTATCTTGCCGAACGGCAGCTGGGCGACCTGGCGATCGTGACGGTGTCGACCCCGGGCTACGGTGGCAGCCAGGCTGAAGGGTATTTTCTCACCGTACGGCAGATTGTCGCCACCCTGGCGGAAAAGACTGCCGCCCATCATAAAATCAATATCATCATTCCTGCCATCAGCCCGGCCGATATCCGGGAAATCAAAAGGCTCCTGGCATTGATGGATATCCAGTATACCCTGTGCCCCGATTTTTCCGACACCCTGGATCGGCCCTACCTGCCGACTTACAGCAAAATGCCGCCCGGCGGCACTGCTATCGCCGACATCCGGGCCATGGCCGGCGCCGCCGCGACGATCGAGATGGGCCTGACAGTGGATGACGCTCATTCTCCCGGCCGGTTTCTTGCTGACCAGCATGGTGTTCCGCTCTACAAGGTGCCGATACCTATCGGCCTGGGCAACTGCGACCGCTTTTTCGCGGCCCTCACCGCGATCACCGGCAAAACCGTGCCGGACAGCGTGGCCGCCGAACGTGGCCGGTTAATGGATGCCATGGTCGATTCCCACAAGTATAATTTTGCCGGCCGGGCCGTCATTTTCGGCGAACCGGAACTGGTCTACGCCGTGACCGGCACCTGCCTGGAAAACGGGGTCCGGCCGGCAGTGGTCGCCACCGGCTTGGGCGGAACCAAACTGGCGGATATTATTGCCAACGAGGCCGCCGAACCGGACGACATCCTGTTTTTGCCTGAAACCGATTTTGCCGCGATTCGCTCCCATAGTGTCGCTGCCGGCGCCAACATCGCCATAGGCCACTCCGATGGTCGTTTCCTGACTGAACGGGAGGGGATCCCGCTGGTACGGCTGGGTTTTCCTATCCACGACCGGGTCGGCGGCCAGCGTCTGCTGTCGGTGGGCTATACCGGCACGGCAATGTTTTTGGACCGGATTACCAATACTCTGTTGGAGCACAAGTACCGCGACTACCGTTCCTCCATGTATACCAAGTATTATAAGGACGGCCAGCGTGAAGACAATACCGTAAAAGATGAGGTGAACAAAAATGGGCTCAGCCTGTCGTGACAACATTACTGACGCCAGCCGGCATCCTTGCTATTCAGCTGACGCCCAGCATAAATTTGCCCGGTTGCACCTGCCGGTCGCGCCGGCCTGCAATATCAGCTGCAACTACTGTAACCGCAAGTTCGACTGCGTGAACGAAAGCCGGCCGGGAGTGACCAGTGAGGTTCTGGGACCGGAGACGGCCGCAGCGAAATTCGCCTGGGTAAAAGGGGAGCTCTCTAATCTGGCTGTGGTGGGCATCGCCGGTCCCGGCGACGCCTTGGCCAACTGGAGTGACACCCGGCGTACTCTCGAGCTCATCAGAAGCCAGGATCCGGATGTCATCTTCTGCCTGTCCACCAACGGCCTGATGCTGCCGGAATACGCGGCAGAGATACTGGCTCTCGGGATCGGCCATGTCACGGTGACGGTAAACTGCATTGACCCGGAAATCGGCGCGAAAATTTACTGTAATGTTGTTTACCAGGGTGTCAGCTATGAAGGAATACCTGCCGCCCGGCTGCTGCTTGCCAATCAGCTGGAGGGAATACGCCTGCTGGTCGAAGGCGGCGTCCTGGTCAAGGTTAATATTGTCATGATCAGCGGTATCAACGACCTGCATATCCCCGCGGTGGTGGCCAAAGTCAAGGAACTCGGCGTTTTTATCACCAATATTATGCCGATGATTCCGGCTCCGGGCAGCGCCTTTCAGCACCTGATCCAGACCAGCATGCGCGATGTCAACGCCATGCGTGATCTTTGCCAGGTTGAAATTCGCCAGATGCGCCACTGTCGCCAGTGCCGGGCCGACGCAGTAGGCCTGCTGGCTGACGACAGATCGGCCGAATACCGGATGTGTCGGCCGCCGCAGCCGCCGGCCGCGACGTAGCGGCCGGCCGGTTCGTACAAAATAGCCGTGACATCCAGGCACGGCAAGTTGGTTGACCTGCATTTCGGTCACGCCAGCGACTTTCTGATTTACCAGGTGTCCGGCGATGACTTCCAGCTGCTGGAAACCCGGAAAATGCCGAAATATTGCACCGGCCCCACCGGCTGTGATGAAGAGGAGACTGATAAAGAGGCTGTCGCCAGCGCCCTGAGCGATTGTGACGCCGTGCTGACCATGCGGATCGGCAGCCATGCCCGTGACAGACTGGGCCGCCACGGCGTCCGCAGCGTCGAAGCCTGCTATACTGTCGAGCATGGCCTGAAACAAGCGGCCGAAGAACTGCAAAAGGAAAATAACATCCAGTAAGGAGTGAACTGCCATGGAAAAACCGAAAACCCATATCTTCGTCTGCACCAGTTCCCGGATCGGCGGCCAGCAGAAGGGCTTTTGCTTTAGCAAAGGCGGTGTGGACATTATGGCCAGACTGTTGGAGGAGATCGAAGAACGTGACCTGTCCGGCGAGGTATATGTGACCAACACCGGCTGTTTCGGGATCTGCGAGAAAGGCCCGGTGGTCGTGGTCTATCCTGATAACGTCTGGTATGGTTCGGTGACACCGGATGATGTGGAAGAAATCATCACCGAACATATCGAAGGCGGCAAAGTGGTCGAGCGCCTGGCGCTTTAATACGCCGCAGGCGAGAACGGAGGGATATTTGATGACCAGGGAGATCGCCGTATTTCGCGGCAATGACGGAGCCACCGCTGCGCTGGGTGAGCCGGGCACGGTCGCTGTGTACCGTCGCAAACAGGGGCGATGGGAGCTGAGCCGCCAGCAGGAATGGGATCTTGATTCACGAAAGGGCCTTAAGGAATTTCGCCGCCAAATAACTGAAATAGCTACATTTCTCGGCACCTGCAAGGTTTTTGTCGCCAGAACCATCACCGGCCTCCCCTACTACGAAATGGAGAAAGCGGGGATCAGCACCTGGGAAGTCACCGGCCCGCCGGCCGGTTTCCTGACCGAGATTGCCTTGCAGGATGCCGCTGTCCGGGAAGAAGTCGTGGAGACCGTGGTAAAGCAGGTGGTCCCTCTTGAAGTGGCGCCAGGGCACTGGTCGGTTTCGATCAAGGAAGTGCAGGAGCAGGAAAGCGGTATTACCTCCAAGCAGGTGCTGCTGCCCATATTACGCCGGCTTGCATTCACCAGTCTTGCCATCGACTGCAATCATCTTCCTCCCTGGCTGGAAGTGGAAATTACCGGCCGCGGCCTTGTTTTTCAGACCGAGAAGCTGGGGGGTAATCATTACAAGGTGATCGTCAGCCGTCCGTCCGTGCCTGTCTGAAATGGAGATTGGCAGATATTCCCGAGAGGGCCCGCAGTTCTGCGGGCTTTTTTTGCGTCAGCGAATACCCCCCGCTATGCGGGGGAGTTCAAAAAAGGCGGAGCCGTTGTGGTAGAAAAGTACACTATGCATTCAGGAAAAAATGAAATTCTATATGTCTCGGCTGAGCGTGGTTCCCAGCCGAAAGA
>JARLHY010000136.1 GCA_031292015.1 Negativicutes bacterium
GCGATCAATAAGTTGTCCGGCCGCGAGCAGCGCATTATGCAGCTGAGGTTCGGGCTGAATGAAGAGGGCGTGGAACGGACTCAGAAAGAAGTGGCCGACATGCTGGGGATATCTCAGTCTTACATATCCAGGCTGGAAAAAAGGATCATCAAAAGGTTGCGGAAAGAGATCAGCCGGATGGAGTGAGCTTAAGGCCGTTCGTTTGTATTCGCAAAACATGAAAACAAGGCACCAGACACCTGTGAAAATTTCGCAGGTGCCTGTTTTTTTTGCCCAAACTAGCCGGTTTATTCCAGTAAATGAAGCGCCTGGCACGAGCGGCCGGCGTATAAAACCCACCCGGGGTGGCAATAATGCTGATAGGAAACCAAACGCTGGAAGCTCATGGGAGGGAAGACAATTGCTAGTAAACAAGGTAGAAATCTGCGGTGTCAACACAGCCAAACTTCCGGTTCTTTCCGCCAGCAAGATGCGTGATCTGTTCGAGCAACTGCAGACAGGCAATGAAGCGATTCGCGAACAGCTGATATACGGTAACCTGCGGTTGGTGCTCAGTGTTATCCAGCGTTTCAACAACCGCGGCGAATATGTCGATGACCTTTTTCAGGTCGGCTGCATCGGCCTGATGAAAGCCATCGACAATTTTGATCTTAGCCAGAATGTCAAGTTTTCCACCTACGCTGTACCGATGATTATCGGCGAGATCCGCCGCTATCTAAGGGACAATAACCCGATCAGAGTGAGCCGCTCAATGCGCGATGTAGCCTATAAGGCATTGCAGGTCAGGGATTCTTTGGTAAGCCGCTACTCCAGGGAGCCATCCATCAATGAGATAGCCGAAGAACTGAAAATTCCCCGGGAGGAAATCGTTTTTGCCCTGGATGCCATTCAGGAACCGATCTCGCTGTTTGAGCCCATCTATCACGATGGCGGCGATCCGATTTTTGTGATGGACCAAATCAGCGATGATCGTAATCAGGACCTGAACTGGCTGGAAGGAGTGGCCATCAAGGAGGCGCTCCGCAAACTGAGCGACAGGGAAAAACATATCCTGACCCTGCGCTTTTTTGAGGGCAAGACTCAGATGGAAGTGGCCGAAGAGATCGGGATATCCCAGGCCCAGGTTTCCCGCCTGGAAAAGGCGGCTCTGGGCCATATGCGCAAATATGTGTGATTGAGACTGGAGAGTGTCGGATGAGGAGAAAAGCCAAGAGGTTAGTAACGCTTATCGTAGTTTTGTTCATGATCGCCGGATGGATCCTGCTGCTTGAGGAAAGCCCGGGCCGACCGACCGGGACCGGTGCCGGGGAGTTGATCCGGCTGCATATTCTGGCCAATAGCGACAGCCCTGAGGATCAGCGGGTGAAACTGCAGGTGCGGGACGCGGTCAACAACTATTTGGCGCCTCTGTTGAGCGAAGCGCCGACAGCAGGGGCGGCCCGGCAAATCGTGGCTGAACAGCGGGAAGGCATATTGGAGGTAGCCCGGGCGGAGGTGCGGCGTAGCGGGGCCAGCTACCCGGTGGCTATGGAAACCGGATGGTTCGACTTTCCTTTGCGGTCCTACGGCACGCTGGTTCTGCCTGCCGGCAGGTACGAAGCGGTGCGGATTCTGCTGGGAGAAGGACGGGGCGCCAATTGGTGGTGCGTGCTGTTTCCCCCACTGTGCTTTGTTGACGCCACCGGCGCGGTGGCCGTCCCGGCCTCTGCCAGCGATCCATCGGCCCAGTCGGGGAAGGTTCAGCTGAGGTGGAAGGTGCTGGAGCTGTGGGAAGGGAAACCGAACCCATAATGGCTGCAGAAAAAATTAAGTACCCATGAACTGGGTACTTAATTTTTTGGTAATGTTGTTGCCGCAGGACACAAAGGAACCGATGGGCGGGGTTCCGGATCCCTTACGGGGTATTTATTTGGTTCTGTTGAGAATACTGGCGCTGGATCAGTACTTCCACCCGGCGGTTCTTGGCCCGGCCGGTTTCGTTATCGTTGGGGGCGATGGGCCTGTATTCACCCCGCCCGACGGCGCTGAACCGCTGGGGCTGAAGCTGCCGGTCCTGGGCCAGTATGAATTTCATGAAATTCAGGGCCCGTTTGGCGCTCAGGTCCCAGTTGGTGGGAAACTCGTAAGTGTTGATTGGCATAGAGTCGGTATGGCCAGATATGACGACATTCTGGGAGAGCGGGACCAGGATTTTCGCTATTTCCGACGCCAGAGCCCGCGATTCAGGATAAAGCTCGGCGCTGCCTGAAGGATACAGGGCACTGTCCCTGATGCGGATCATCAGGCCTTCCTCAACCACCAGGGCCTCCAGGCTCTCGGTCAGGTTCTTGTCTTTGATATAGCCATCCAGAGCCTGTTTGATCGCCGAAAGCTGCGCCGATTCCTGTATGGACTTGTCGGCGGTGGACATGATGGACGGCGTCGGCATCTGCTGGGTGACCTGAGGCGCACTGCGGGAGCTTTCAAAGATCGATGTATTGCCTTTAAACGCGTTGCTGAAAGATTCGGCGATCTGCTCGAATTTCTTCTGGTCGACTTGGGAGGTCGCGAAGAGGACGATGAATAGCGCCAGGAGCAGTGTCAGCAGATCCGCGTAAGGGATCAGCCAGGTTTCGTCAGCGTGTTCCTCATGATGCTCCGACTGATGATTCTTCTTGCCCACCTTGTTGCACTCCCTCTGCAGCGCGGTTCCGTTCACCGGCCGGGATGAAAACGCGCAGTTTTGCTTCAACTGTTGCCGGGTTCTCGCCGGATTGAATCGACAGGATTCCCTCCAGCATCATCTTCTTGATTTCTACTTCTTCCTTGGACATGAGTTTGAGTTTGTTGGCAAAAGGATGCCACATTACATAGCCGGTGAAAATACCGAGCATGGTGGCAACAAAGGCCGCGGCTATGGAATGGCCCAGTTTTTCGATGTCGTTGAGGTTGCCGAGAGCAGCGATTAGGCCGATGACAGCGCCCAGTACGCCCAAAGTGGGAGCGTACATGCCGGCCTGGCTGAATATCAGAGCCCCGGAACGATGCCGTTCTTCCATCAGCTGAATGTCCAGGGCCAAGACATCGGAGACCAGTTCGGGATCAAGACCGTCGATGGTCATGGACAGGCCGCTTTTTAAAAACGGATCGGTTATTTCCTCAAGCATCGGCTCCAGTGCCAAGAGACCCTCGCGGCGGGCCTTCTGGGACATGTCCACAAGTCTGAGCATCAACTCGGATTTGGACATCAGTTGTTGTTTCTTGAACAGTAGCTTCAAAAGGACAGGAAACTTTTTGACCTGACTCAGGGGGAAGGCGTTCAGCAGAGCGGCGGCGGTGCCGACGAAGATGATCATGAATGCCGCCGGGTTAACGAGGGCAACCAGACTGGCTCCTTTGAGAACCATGCCGATCGCGACTGCCAGCATACCTACTACGATGCCTAAGACTGTTGATAATTCCAAATATATCCCCTCCAACTTCCGGCAGTGACTTGACTTCGATAAGTCCAGGTTATAGAAAAACTGCCTGCTGCTAATCGATTTGGCGATCAACTAGAAGCCTGGCAGTCATAGACCGAAGTCCTTAGACCCAGAGCTGTGCGTCCTTGGCTTTCGACAAGTTTGCCACAATCTTAATACATACTACGGCAAATATCGACAAAGTCCTGCTGGAAAAATGGTATTTAATGAGAAAAATGAAGAAAAATCGATTAAGAACACAGCGGAAAATTAACGAGCCAGGTGTTGCTGGCTAAGCTGCGCGGCGATGGGAGCATCGGAAGGCACAAAATCAAAGCGTGGGAGTTCTTCTGCTTTCACCCACTTATAATCGGCGTGCTCGGTAGGGGTAAGGTCGCCGCCGACCCAGCGGCAAAAATAGGCCATGACCAGAATCTCCCCTTCAGGGTAAGTGAATAGGCTTTCGGCGTAAAGCTCGTCAACTTCGACCCGGATGAGGAATTCCTCCTGCATTTCGCGGGCCAGAGCTTCCTTTGGCGTTTCTCCCGGGTCAATTTTACCGCCCGGGAATTCCCACTTGTTGGCCCGTTTGTCGTTCGGGCCTTTTTGGGCAATCAATATTTTGCTGTTATGAGTCAATATGGCTGCAGTAACTTTGAGCATGGGGCCTCCTGACATAAGATTTGTTATGAATTTCGACAGCAGGACGATTTTCCCTGCCGCCGCCAAAAAACAACAGTGAATTTGGCGGCCAGTCTGTTGGTTTTTTTGGACCTGCGTTCAATTATCAAGAAGGGCGATGAAAGGTTCGACCAGGTCGGGATCAAACTGGGTGCCCTTGCAGCGGCGAAGCTCGGCGATCGCATCGGCCTTGCTCAAGGCCCGGCGGTAAGGTCGGTCGTTGGTCATCGCGTCAAAGGCGTCCACTATCCCGAGCATACGGCATTCAAGAGGAATCCCTTGACCCGCCAGCCCGCCAGGGTAGCCCTTGCCGTTCCACCATTCCTGATGCTTGAGGATCCACTCGGCTATCGGGGCCAGGTCAGGCGCGGATTTGGCGATGCGGTAGCCGATTTCGCAGTGTTGGCGCATGATAGCCATTTCTTCCTCGGTTAAACGTCCTGGTTTGAAGAGAATGCTGTCAGGGATACCTACTTTGCCGATATCATGAAAACGGGCCAGAAGTCTCAGGTCGCCAATCCTGCGGTTGGGCAGGCTCAAGGCGTGAGCGAAGGACTCAATAAGGTTCTGCAGGCGCTCGCCGTGTCCTTCGGTAATGTAATCCCGGGCTTCAAGGGCCTGGATCAGCGCCTTGACGATGGCGCTGCGGGCACTTTTCTGGCGGTGAAGTTTCTCGCGGTACATATTATTGTCCGCTTCCTTAAATAATGCATTCATGTCCGGCTGAGTTTCTTTGCTTACAGCAAACCCCATCGACAGACTGATGGGAACGGTGGGATTTTCGGTATTGTAGCGCTCAATATTTTCGCGAATCCGGCGGCAGTCGGCTTCATATATGTTGGCCGCGTTGACCGGCCGGAGCACGGCAAATTCGTCGCCGCCGATCCGGGCTACAAGGTCGCCGGCCCGGAAGGATTTTTTCAGTATGGCCGCGACGGCTTTCAATACGGCGTCGCCAGTGTTGTGCCCCAAAGAATCATTGACGATCTTCAACCCGTCGACGTCACAGATGATCAGTCCTGCCGGAGAATTGCGAACTTCTTCCAGCAATTTCATTTCCTCTTCGAAGAAGGCCCGGTTATAGAGTCCGGTCAGAGCGTCGTGGAGGCTGAGTTGTTCCAGCTGTTCCTCCATGGTTTTTCTTTCGGTTATATTGCGGATGATTGCCAATACTTCGTCCGGGCCGCTGACAACGATCCTGGCCTCGTAGTATTCTTTTTTCCCCAGGATACTCAGTTGGTACTCGAAAACCTGGATATCGCCGGTGTCGAGCGTGATCTCGATGGCCTGGAGGGTTTTGGCGGCGACTTCCGCCGGCATGACTTTGCTGACCGATCTGCCCAAAAACTTGTGAGGCTGAAGATACAGCTGCTCTGCGCTGCCTTTATAGTCGATGAATATTCCGGTCCGGGTCAGAATGAACAGCGGGTCGGGTATGGCGTTGATCAGGGCTTGATTGCTGGCCTGGGATCGGCGCAGTTCGATCTCGGTTTTCTTGCGCTGGGATATGTCACGGACAGCAGCCAGTACCCTGTCTTCGCCGCCGACTGTTGCCAGTTTCAAGTTGACTTCCACCCATAATTGGCGGCCGTCCTTATGAGTGGCTTTCCATTCGAAAAGCTGGGGCTCGCCGGCGGCGGCAAGCTTGACGCGCTGGAGGGCTTCGGCGTGGGTATAGGGCGAATCGCCTGTTCCGAACTCAGCCGGAGTACGGGAGAGCATCTCTTCTTTGGTACGGCCGTACAGCTCGCATAGTTTGTCATTTACATCAACAATTACGCCGGTCTCAGCCTCGTGCAGGAAAATGCCGTCGAAGGCGGCGTTGAAAATCGCCTGAAAGTTTGCCTCTGAAGTTCGCAGCGCCGCTTCGGTCTGAGCCCGCTCCTGAATTTCGTTTTTATAGGAAGCTACTAATTGGGCGTTGTCAAGGGCAAGCGAGGCCAGCTCGGCGAAGCGGTTCAGCAGATAGATTTCGTGATCGGCGAATTTCCGGTCAGGATCCAGAAACACCGAACCCAGGACCCCGATCACTTTGCCCTCCACGACGAGGGGCACACCGACGGCGGCCCGCAACTGGTCGTGGAAGGAACTTTGCACCCGGTGTTCCCAGGTTCTGAAATCATCGAGCACCTGGGTTTTTCCGGTTTTCAGGACCATGCCTGCCAACCCGTGGGAAAGAGGATAGGTCTTGCCGTAACTGTGTTCGAAATAACCTGTCCCGATCTGGCGTACGAAGACTCCCTGCTCTTCATCAACCAGACTGACGAACCCGTTCGGGCTGCCGATGAGCTCGGCGGATCCCGCAACAATGGCCCGCAGCAAATCGTCCAGGTTCAGCCGGTTCATGAGACCCAGGGCCGTCTCGTGCAGCGAGGTCAGGACGATATTCTGGCGGCGGATTTCATTTTGCGAGGCCAGGACCTCGCAAAACTGTTGCCGCAGTTCTTCTTCGGACGCCGCGAGCTCTTCATTGATTGCCGTGAGCTCCTCGTTTTTGGTCTCGATAACTTTATGGGTTTTGGCTATCTGTGCCAGCAGGCTGCTGATCAGCCTGTAGAGCATCCCGCCGGTAAGGACCACGAAGATCCAGCCCTTGAAAATCGACAAGCGGGTGATGGTATTGGTGTCCGAAGTCAACAAAGCAACAACCTGGTCAGAAAATAGTATCCACAAGCTGCCGACAATGATATAGATCGCCGTGACTTTCAGGGCGCCGGAAAATGGCTTAATCACAAATACTCCACCCCGCTTCGCCATTTTTGGGATTTATGATATATATAATTGGCTAAATTGGGGCTGGTTTCCTGCACTATTTGTCGAAGCTTGATAAGGACGCGGCGGCGACAGTATTTTAAATATGGAATATTCGACAAATAAATGAAAAAAATTACAAAATATAGCAGGAAATTAAAATTATTGCGAGAAGGATTTTAAGAGAACAGGGAATAAGTGCAGCCAGCAGACTAAGGAAAGGGCTGTTGAGACTGGAGGAAAGCATATGGTTTTGGACAGGATCAAAGTGGCGATTGTCGACGATAACCGCGAATTTGTCGATATCATGGCGGAGTTTCTCAGTCGGCATTCCGACATCGCCTTAGTAGGAACCGCCTATGACGGGGAAGGGATACTGGCGATTATCACCGAACATCGGCCGGATGTGGTGATTTTGGATCTCGTTATGCCCCATCTCGATGGCATTGGCGTGTTGGAGCGGATTAACGAACTCAATGGTGAGCGGCCAAAGGTTCTTGTTCTGACGGTGTTTGGGCAGGAAGAAATCATGCGGCAGGTTATACGGCTGGGGGCGGATTATTATTTGCTGAAACCGTGCAATCTGGACGTTTTGCTTTCGCGTGTCCGCCAACTGGCGGGAGAGGCAGGACCGAGCAGACCAGCCGCAGCTGCTGCGGACGAGTCGCGTCCGCTGGACAAGGAGGTAACCGATTTTATCAGAGAAATCGGTGTTCCGGCTCATATCAAAGGTTATTACTATGTGCGTGACGCCATTATTCTGGTGCTGGAAAATGATGAGTTGATCGGAGCGGTTACCAAGGAACTGTACCCTCTGGTTGCCGCCAGACATGATACTACTGCCGGCCGGGTGGAACGGGCCATCCGCAACTGTATCGGCGTTGCCTGCCGCCGGGGCAATATCAATGTGATCAATCGCTTGTTCGGGCCAGGAAAAACCGAACAAGGGATTACCAATTCGGAATTTATCGCGACAGTGGCCGACCGTCTGAAAAACGGCTGACAGGCATAGGATGCCAGTCAACCGCAGGCCATTGTCAATTGCGAATAATAAACATGCTTTTTATTATCAACAAGGCACATAGACAAGGTGAGTCCTGATTTGTTATAGTATAATTTAAGATATGCCGGCAAAGACGCTGAACGCATCCGCGATAGTGTTTTTGCCGGTTTTTTTGTCTCTGTACACCAAAATCCGGACCAAGAAGAAGCTTGACGCCCACAGCGCCGGCGAGACGACGATCCGGGCCTGAGAAAACATTGAAGAAAAAAACGGATGGAGGAGATTTGTATGGATTACAATCTGTATGACGGAGCGAAGCGGGTGGTGGCTGATTTGCGGGAGCTGGCGCAGCTGACTTCGGATGAAAACGGCGCGCAGCGGGTAGCCTGGACACCCATCTGGCAGAAAGCCCGCGACTGGTTCGCCGCCAAGGCCCGGGAAGCCGGCGCCGAGCTGACGGTGGACGCGGCAGGAAATGTATGGGCAAAGATAGCCGGCACAGGTGCGGGGACGGTAGCCCTCGGAAGCCACCTGGACTGTGTCCCCAATGGCGGCTGGCTGGATGGCTGTTTCGGAGTGGTGGCGGCTTTGGAGGTTCTGCGGCGATACGGCAAAGGGGCCCCCCCGCAAAAGACGGTCTATGTTGTCGACTGGGCCGACGAGGAAGGTGCCCGGTTCGGCCGCAGCCTCGTGGGATCGTCGGCGGCCAGCGGAGCCCTCGACACGGCGGACATTGCCGACCGGGTCGACAACAACGGCGTGAAGCTGACTGAGGCGCTGGCAGGCTACAACGTCAATATGGCCAATATACTGCGAGCCCATGAACAGTTCAAGGAGAAGAAGATTGATGCCTACCTGGAGCTGCATATCGAGCAGGGACCGGTACTGGAAAGCATGAAAAAAGCGGTGGCCTGTGTTTACGGAATAACGGGGGTCGAGCGTCACTACGTCATCTTCAAGGGACAGGCAGCCCACGCCGGATCGTTTCCGACCCTGATGCGGCAGGACGCTTTCCTGGCTGCAGCCCAAGCGGCGCTGGCTTTTCGGGAAGTTGCCCTGAAATTCGACGGGGTGTGTACTGTTGGCAAAGTCAGCGTAAAGCCGGACGTGGTTACCATCGTTCCGGAAACCTGCGTTATTTCCCTGGACCAGCGGTCCATCGACGGCAAAGTGCTGAAGGAAATGAACGATGCTGCCCGCGCCGCCTCGGCGAAGGCCGCCGCCGATCACGGCGTCCAGGTAACCTGGGAGAAGATATGGACCATTGCACCGACGATTTTCGATCCTCGCCTGACCGAACTGTGCAAGCAGGCGGTAGCTGACGAAACCGGCGAAGCTTCGACCATCTTTTCCGGCCCGCTGCATGACGCGGCGGAAATGGCCAAACTGGTCCCGACGGTGATGATGTTCGCGATGTCGGAGGCGGGACTTTCCCACACCAAAAAGGAGAATACCCCGGACGACGCTTTGGAAACGGCGGTCCGCGCGTTCTTGCGACTGGCTGATAAAGTAATCAACTGAGTAATAAAAGGGGCTCTTTTCGGATTGTTTCAATGCGAAAAGGGCCTTCCTGATTTATGTCGAAGAAAAAGTAGTATCAGCGTAGCCGCGCTTGCGAGTTAGCTTACGCTTCGGCGCAGGACGGGGTTGCCCAATTCTTTGCGATTGGCGGGAGAAGATTGAAAAAACCAGTGATCGACTTTCATGTACACCTCACCGAATACGAGGCTTTCTGCGAATCTGCCTACAAGTGGTTTATTCAGGCCTTCCCTTCGCCGGAGGACTATCGGCGTCTTTGCGAAAAATACAGAGATTCCGGTAAGTTTATTGAGTTGATGGACGAAAACGGCGTCGATTACTCAGTTATCCTGGCTGAGGTCGCGCCGCTGACGACCGGTATTGCCACGAACGAAGCGGTGAAAGCTTTTTGTCAGGGTCAGTCGCGCCTGATACCGTTTTGTACGTTTAATCCCTATGTTGATTCAGGCATGGGGCGGAAGCTGGAAGACTTATGCGTCAGCCACGGCTTTAAGGGGCTCAAACTGTATCCTACTTACAATCATTTTTATCCTAATGATTCCGCCCTGTATCCCCTGTATTCGGTTGCCGAAAAATATTCAATCCCGGTTCTTTTCCACACAGGATCGTCTATTTTTAAAAATTCGCGGATAAAGTATGGCAATCCGATCAGTCTGGATGATGTTGCCGTGGACTTTCCCGAGCTGAAAATCGTCATGGCCCATGGGGGGCGGGGGCATTGGTATCCGGAGGCTTTCACGATGGTCCGCCTCCACGAGAATGTATATATTGACGTCGCCGGACTGCCGCCGCAAAAACTGCTGGAGTTTTTCCCGGACATGGAGCGCTATGCGGACAAGTTTATTTTCGGCACCGACTGGCCCAGCGTCGATGTCAGAAAAAATATCGAAAAGCTCAGCCAATTGCCGATCTCGCGGGAGGCAATCGAAAAAATACTGGGAATGAACGCGAAAAAGGTATTGAGAATACCGTAGAAAAGGGGGAGCATGATGGACCTCTACCAAAAAGTGAACCAACTGGCAAGCGAGCTGTTGCCTGATGCCGTCGATTTTGCCCAGCGGCTGGTGCGCTGCCCTTCGCCGGGCGGCAACGAGAAGAAGGTAGCCGATATCTGCCTGGCAGAAATGGAGAAACTCGGCTATGACCAGGTTTTTTGCGATGACTGGGGTAACGTGATCGGCGTGATCGACGGCCAACTGCCGGGGCCGACAATCTTGTTCAACGGTCATTTCGACCATGTGCCTCCTGGCGACCTGTCCCTCTGGGAAGGTTACGACCCTTACGGCGCCGTGGTCGATGTGGCGGAGGTAGACAACCGGGAGGCGACCCAAAAAGACCAGACCGAGGTTATCCACGGGCGCGGCGTAGCCGACCTGAAGGGGTCAATGGCCTGTCAGGTATACGGCGGGAAGCTCCTGCTCCGGCTACGGGAAGAGGTGGCCCGCATCAAGGGGCGGTACATCATCACCGCCGTCTGTCTCGAAGAGCCGGGAGACCAGGTGGGGACGATCCAATTAATCGACGACACCTTCAAAAAGCTGGGGTGGGGTTACGACGGCCTCATTTCCTGCGAGCCGACCTCGCTGGACATCGCCATCGGTCATCGCGGCCGGGTGGAGCTGGTGGTAAGCGTGCACGGAAAGATAAGCCACGGCAGCGCGCCCTGGCTGGGTATCAACGCTGTGTACAAAGCGAATAAATTCATCGAAAAAGTGGCCAACGAGCTGCCGGATAAGTTTCCCGCCGATCCTGACCTGGGGAAAGCCAGCATCGCCTTGACCATCATCAAGGCCAGTCCGGGAGAACTGTGCATTGTGCCTGAACGCTGCGACATCAATTTTGACCGACGGCTCATTCCAGGCGAGACGCCGGAAAGTTGCAGGCAGGAACTCCAGGATATCATCGATCAACTGGCCAGGGACGACCCGGAGTTTCGGGCAGAGGTCAAAATCGCCGAAGAGGTGCGGGAGTTTTACACCGGGAAATCCGTCAGGATCGCCAATAAAAAGCCGGCCTGGAAAATTCCCAAGGAACACCCCTTTGTTGAGGCCATGGCCGCCGGACTTGAAGCAGTCGGACAAGAAGTAAAATATAAGTACTGGTATTTCGGCACCGACCTGTCAAAGGTGGCCGCCGAGGACCACAAGCCGGCTCTCGGTTACTCCGGCGGGCAGGAACAGCTGATTCATGTCCCAGTGGAGAAGCTGCGGATCGACTTCATGGGGAAAAGCATTGCCGGGTATGCCGCAGGCTACCTGAAGATGATGGATCTGCCCCGGGGGGCTTTTCAGCTGGACTAGCGAAAAGATAACGGCAAGACAAGTAAAGGAGAGCTATGATGGGCGAGGAAAAGATCGCGGCGGCTGTTTTGGATTCACTGCCCTATCCTGTGGTGTTTGTGGACTGCGGTCATGTGATCAGGTATATGAACAAAATGGCCCGGTACCATTATCTTTCCGAACGGGGCTACAGCGATCTTGTGGGCAAGTCTATTTTTGCGTGTCACAACTCCCATTCCGAGGGAAAAATCCGGGAGGCTGTGGAAAAGCTGAAAAATCACGGCAATGAGATTTTTCTCGGGGTCAGTGTTAAAAATCAGCGGATCTATATCAATCCGGTCCGGGATGAAAACGGTGAATTGATCGGGTATTTTGAACGGTTTGAACTCAATCTGCAGAAATGACGACAGGTAACGAAGCGGTGAGCGGGAGGGGAAGGCCCTCCTGTTTCTCAAGGCGGTGCGAAGGGAAGAAAACTTCCGCTTGCCATGAAGATCATCTCGATTTATCGGGAGTGATTTGCAGGATATTGCCCAAAAAGAAGGAAGTTCCATTATTAGACACTGTTGCCAAAGGAAAGAATGACAGGCAAGGGATGATTTTTCGCACCAGGCGGGGAAAGGGGCTGCCGGGCCTATGCTGGTCACACTGCGGGATATGGTTGGGTTAGCCGAGCTTGGTGAGATGAGGCTGGTTGCCGGTTCGGCCGGACTGGACCGGGTTTTGAACTGGGCCCATGTGGTCGATCTCCCTGATGTCACCGAGTGGGTAAAAGGCGGGGAACTACTCTTTACCACCGGGATCGGCATCAAGAGCGACCTGGGCCAGCTGGCTCAGATCGTGCGCGAGTGCCACAAGATGGCGGTGGCGGGGCTGGTTATCAATGTCGGCCCCTATATTGAACAGACCCCGCAAGAGGTTATCGCCGTGGCCGACGAACTCGGTTTCCCGGTTTTCGAACTGCCGTGGAAAGTAAAGATCGTCGAGATTACCCGGATCATCTATAACTTCATCGCCCTGAAAAGCATCGAGGAGAAATCGATCAAGGACATTCTGGAAAATATTTTATATGGCAGCCCGGACAGCCACGAGGATATTTTGGCCCGGGCCGCTTCCTACGACTACGATCTGGACGATTGCTACCAGATCATGGTGGTGAAATTCGACAACCTGGCTGCTTATTTGCGGGAAACACGGGTGCTGACCGAACATCAGATCTTGGTCTTCAAATCGCAGCTGCAAAGCAAAATCGAGGGTATCTTGGGCCGCCACGGCAAAAGGGCGCTCACCTTTATCCGCCTCGACACCGCTATCGTGATGCTGCCGACCCGAATGAATCCCAAAGAACAGCAAACGACCAGGGAAATAGCCAGTGATATCAAAGCTGAGTTTGAAATCCGCTTTGCGGGGCTCAAGCTCCATATCGGCTGGGGCAATCCGTATTCGCAGGTCGGCGAAGCCAAAAAAGGTCTGTCCCAGGCCGAGCAGGCGCTGCGGGTAGCCCGGTCCGGCGGTGGCACGCCCAACACGATGAGTTTTAATGAACTGGGATTTTACAAGGTCCTTTTCAACGTCAAAGACCGGCAGGAACTCGAAGGTTTTCGCTGTGAGATACTGAGGCCGCTGCTGGATTACGACCGTGATCACCAGAGCGAGCTTGTGGATACTTTGTCCATTTTTCTCGAAGAGAATGAAAACTATGCGCGGGTTTCCTCGCGCCTTTACATCCATCGCAATACACTGAAATACCGGCTGCAGAAAATCGTCGAGTTGTCCGGCCGGGACCTGAATGATTCCAATGACCGGATGCTGTTGTATTTCGCGACTATTGTTCATAAATTCCTCAGTTTCTGACGCCTGCCGCCACGAAATTGACCGATTTTTGCCCTGACCCGACTGTATGCAATGAATAGTATTGCCGGCTTTTTTTGGCCAACCGATACATAGACGGTAAACGGTTCCTTTTGTTATAGTGATAATAAAATCAGGTGATTTTTAAATTTTTCATGGAAACCGGGAGGGAAACGAACGATGAGTGAAAAAACGGGTTATGAACTGGATGCCGCTGAACTGGCCCAGTTGCAGCGAAAATATCTGTGGACTCATATCACCAACCAGAAAATCTTTGAACTTCAGGATGTGCCGGCAATCGTATCAGCCAAAGGCTGCATGATTACGGACAGTCATGGCAAGGAATATCTGGACGGCCTGGCCGGCGGCGTATGGTGCGTCAATGTCGGCTACGGTCAGCGGGCCATCATCGAGGCCATCACCGAGCAATTGTGGCAGCTGCCGTATTACTCAGGCGCGGTGGGCAATCCGCCGTATATCCGCATGGCCCAGCAACTGGCCGGACTGCTGCCGGAGCAGCCGAAGGTATATGTCGCCAACAGCGGCTCCGAAGCCAACGAAAAGTCATTTAAAATCGCACGGCAATATTTCAGCCTGAAGTATCCGGGTAAGAAAAAGAATAAAATCGTCTACCGCCACCGGGACTATCATGGCAGCACCCTGGCGGTGCTGGCCGCGACCGGTCAGGAGGAGCGCCGGGCAGGCTACGGTCCTTATCCGGAAGGGTTCGTGCAAATTCCGCATGCGCTGTGCTATCGCTGTCATTTCGGCAAGACCTATCCGGGCTGCAATATCGAATGCGCCCGGGCCCTGGAGTCGGTCATCGAAAAAGAAGGCCCCGACACGGTTGCGGCGATCATTCTGGAGCCGATAACTGCCGGCGGCGGAATCATCGTACCTGTTCAGGAATATTATCCGATCATCCAGGAGATCTGCCGGAAGTACGAAGTTCTGCTTATCGTTGACGAAGTCGTGAATGGCTTCGGCCGCACGGGCACAATGTTCGGTTTCCAAAACTACGACGTTGACCCGGATATTGTCACCATGGCCAAGGGGCTGGCCAGCGCCTATATGCCGATTTCCGCCACCTGCACAAAACAGTATATATTCGATCAGTTCCTGGCCGATCCGGCCGACACGATGGGCTATTTCAGGGACATCAGCACCTATGGAGGCTGTGCGGCGGGCTGCGCGGCGGCGATTGCCAATATGAACATCATCCAGGAGCAAAACCTGCTGGAAAATAGCAAGCAGATGGGTAAATACCTGCTGGACAGTCTGAAAGATCTCGAAGAACTTCCCATGGTCGGCGAGGTCCGGGGCCGGGGCTTGTTCCTGGGGATCGAACTGGTCGAGGACAAAAAGACAAAAACGCCGCTGCACGAAAAATATCTGGGCCAGATCGTCGCCGACGCCAAGGCCGAAGGAGTACTTATCGGCAGAATGTCGCGCAGCGTGCCGCAGTCGAATAATGTCCTCACGGCGGCGCCGCCGCTGACTCTGAGCAAAGAAGAGACCGACAGACTGGCGAGGGCCTTCCGCAAGTCGATTGAGAAATTCCACAAAAGCCGGGGGTAATGCTGCCAGCCGCGCTTCCCGCCAGGGAGGCGGGAAGTGCGGGGAAGGCAATTGCCATAGATTGAAAGCAGGTTATAAACCTGTAACAGGACAGGAGAGATGTGCAATGAAAGAGCTTGGGTTTTATGACGGGAGAATTGTAGAGAAAAACGAACCGGTGATCTGTATCGAGGACCGGGGTTACCAATTCGGCGACGGGGTTTACGATGCCTGGATGGTGCTCAATGGGAAACATTTTTTGCGGAAGGAGCATCTGGACCGCTTTGAGCGGAGCTGCAAGATGCTTGATATTACCCCCTGCTACTCCCGCAAGGAAATAGAAGGATTCAGCGATATGCTGCTGGAGCAGTCAGGCATCAAGGACCGGGGAATGATGTATTTCCAATGGACAAGAGGCTGGCAAGCCCCGCGGGCTCACGTGGCTGCGCCGGATGTGCGCCCGCTGCTGACCGGGTCGATCATGCCTGTAAAACCGAAACCGGCGGAATATATGACTCAGGGGGCCAAGGCGATTTTTTATCCTGACCAGCGGCAGCATTTTTGCAACATCAAGACCCTGAATCTGCTGGGCAGCGTCATGGCCAGCAACGCGGCAGCCAAGGCCGGATGCTATGAGGTTGTCTTTGTGAGGGAAGAAGCGGGGCGGAAATTTGTCACCGAAAGCGCGCACAGCAATTGCTACGCCGTTAAGGACGGGGTGGTCTATACCGCGCCGCTGGGCAATCTGATTCTGCCAGGCATCACCCGGATGGTGGTGATGGATATCGCCGCAAAACTCGGTATAAAGGTTGTTGAAGAGTTCCAGACCCCCGAATTTTTTGCCGGTGCCGACGAAGTATTCGTTTCGGCGGCCAGCGGGGTGGTGGCGATAGGGTTCATCGACGGCCGGCCCGTCGGCCGGGGCGTCGGACCTGTCTATAAAGCGCTCAGCGCCGAATATCAAAAATTGATCGACATGAATTGACGATGCTTCAAGCCCAATCCGGCCGGTAAAGCGGCAGGTTCACCGACAAGGGAGTGGTTAGTAACCACTCCCTTGTCTTTATGACAAAAAGCAGGAAAAAAGGGTAATTTTATCAAATATAATCGAATATTGTACTACTTCGTTTTGGGGGAACACATGGATCTGATACGCAGCCTTTTTAAAAAGAAAATCACAGAACCGTCTTCCTGGCAACCCCAAAACACTGACAGCCAAGAGTCGGGGTTTCGTCTGTCCGGCTACTCGTGGCTCGTTATCCTGTTGGGGGTCGTGCTGATTGGCGGGGTATGGCTGCGGACCTGGGAACAGATCAACGAAGACTATAGAAGGACGATTGCCGAGACATTCCAGGAAACAATGAACCTGGCCAAAGTGTTTGAGGAGCATGTACGAAGGGTTGTCGCCGACGCCGACAAAGATTTGCTCACCCTAAAGCGGGCCTATGAACGGGACGGCCTCTCCAGCCCGGTAGTTTCCGCTTACATGGACAGTCCGGCGAATGATCCGCTGCAAAAGCAATTCACCATCAGCAATGAGCAGGGAACCGTCATGGCAAGTTTGCTTAAACCGGCCATGGGAACGGACGTTTCGGATCGGGAGCACTTTCAGGTCCATCGTCAGAACGATATCGGCGGCCTGTTCATCGGCAGAACCATCACAGGCAGGATATCGGGACAGGCCTTGATCCCGTTGTCCCGCCGCATCGACAAGCCGGACGGATCCTTTGGCGGTATTGTTTTTGTCGCCCTCAGAACAGGCTATTTCCTTGATTTTTATGACAAGATCGACCTTGGACCAAATCAGTTGATTTCCATGACCGGGCTGGACGGATTTATCCGCATCCGCCGCGCCGGCGACAGTGTGCTGGGCGACCAGGACCTCCGAAACAGCGAATTCTGGCGCAAAGTCCAAGCCGGCCTGCGTTCGGAGACATACACCACAGGCAACTATCTTGACGGGATTTCCCGGATCATGAGTTACCGCGTTATGCCGGATTATCCGCTTATTGTCGCTGTCGCAAAATCAACCCAGGCCGCCCTGGCCGGTTTTGAAGAGCGAAAACAGAACGCTCTGGCCAGGAGTTTACTGATCAGCCTGTTCATCGTGGCTTTCGGAGGACTGCTGGTTAACAGGCACAGAAAACTTCAGGAAAAGAACAAAGTATTGCAAAACCGGGAAGCGGAGTTGTCCGCCGCCAATAGTAAATTAGCGGAATCGAGTGCGGCGGTGCAAAAGGAGAAAGACTGGTTGGCTACACTTGTCAATAATATCAGCGATGAGGTTTGGTTCACCGACACGGAAAAGAAAGTTACTTTTGCCAATCAGGTTGCTCTCCGGAAAATTAGCTCCGGTTCAGCTCAGGCGACGATAGAGAGGCTGGCGTTCGGCCTTGAGGTGCTGCGTCCGGACGGCAGTCCCCGCCCGGCGGATGAGTCGCTATCACTTCGTGCGCTCCAGGGGAAAGTCTCTAAAGACGGGCAGGAGATCGTCCGATCACCGGCAAACGGCGAATGGCGCTGGCGGGAGGTAAGCGCCAGCCCTGTCAGGGATACCGGCGGCGATATCATTGGGGCGGTATCGGTCGTGCGGGACATCACCGAGCGCAAAGCTCTGGAAAATGAACTGGAAAGGCACCGCAAGAATCTGCAGGCGCTTGTTGAGGAGCAGACCCATGAACTAAGCGGCGCAGTGCGGGAAATTCGTCATCAAACCGCCATGCTGAACGGAATTAACCGGATATTGCTGGAAGCGCTGATCTGCAACACGGAAGAGGAGCTGGGAAAAAAATGCCTGGCTGTGTTGGAGGAAGTCACAGGCAGCAAATTTGGGTTCATCGGAAAGATCAATGCGGACGGAAAGCTGGACACTGTCGCGATCAGCAATCCCGGTTGGGACGCCTGCAATATGGTGGACAAAACAGGCCACGTCAGAGAGTCAACCGAGTCTGAGGTCAGGGGCCTGTATGGCCGGGTAATCCTTGATGGAACAGGTTTTTTCAGCAACGATCCGGCCTCCCATCCGGACAGCATCGGCTTGCCGGAAGGACACCCGCCGGTGAAGTCATTCCTGGGAGCGCCCCTGATCTTTGAAGGAAAAACTGTCGGTGTGGTGGTTCTGGGCAATCGGGACGGCGGATACCGGGCTGAAGATTTACACACCGCGGAAACGATGTCCTACGCCGTGATACAAGCGTTCATGCACAAGCGGTCACAACGGGAGCTATTCCTGAAGAGCAATGAGATCACGGCGATTCTGGGGAGTATAACCGATTCTTTCTATGCTTTGGACAGTCAGTGGCGATTTACGCTGATCAACCCGGTGGCCGCGCTGGGAAACATTCGGGATAACGAAGAATTGATCGGGCAAAACATCTGGGAAACTTTTCCCGAGCTGACTGACAGCGACCTGTACCATAAATATCATGAAGCATTGGCCACGAAAGAGCCTATTCATACCATCGGGAAAGACCCCTGGGCTGACAAATGGCTGGATGTGAATATCTATCCGTATTTGGGGGGGATCTTTGTCTATTACAAAGATTTCACCGATCGAATGACCTACGAAAAAGAACTGGCCAGACTGGACCGGCTCAATACCGTCGGCGAAATGGCCGCTGCCATCGGCCACGAGGTCCGCAACCCCATGACCACAGTGCGGGGCTATTTGCAGTATTATGGACGAAAGGCCGCGTTCGCTGATTATCGTGAATCGTTTGACCTGATGATCGAAGAACTGGACCGGGCGAACAGCATCATCACCGAGTTTTTGTCGCTGGCGAAGAATAAGACGGTATCCCTGAATCCGACCAACCTCAATCAGGTAATCCGAAACCTTGTTACGTTGGTGCAGTCCGACGCGCTGCTGAGGGGCAGCAATATTGACGTGGAACTTCAGGACATCCCGGAGGTACCGGCGGACGAGCAGGAAATGCGCCAGTGTATCCTGAACCTGGTCAGCAACGGCCTGGATGTCACGCCCAAGGGCGGCCGGGTGATCATAAGCACCTCTTTTGCAGGAAGCCAAGTAATCATGACGGTACGGGACAGTGGGCCAGGAATACCGCCTGAGATTCAAGACAAGCTGGGAACCCCGTTTTTTTCGACCAAGGAAAATGGCGCCGGACTGGGATTGGCTGTATGTTATCAGATTGCCCAGCGACACAACGCCACGATTGAAATCATGACAGGGGACAGCGGGACGGCGATTCAATTTATCTTTCACCAGAAGAAAAGCTCCGCTTAATTTCGGGTTGCCGTGAGGGGTAGCCCTTGCTCCCTATCTATCCATGCACAGCGCCGCCCTTTTAGGGCGGTTTTTTGATTGCTTGCGTTGTTTGGCTGCAGAGAAAAAAGGGAAACAGAGAATATTGTCAAATATAATCGAATATTGTAGATTATTGCGTTGACAAGAATTCGGCAGGGCGACTGGAGTATCACGCAGGTAAGCTGGGTGAATGATGACGGGCCGGGATCGCTGGCAATCATGAGTCTGGGGTGGCGCCTTTATTGGAGAACAAGCGGATTTCGTCATACCTCCGGATCATAAGAACTGCCGCTCATGCCACCCGGGCCAAGGTGATAAACTTTATTGTATTGACTTGTTTCGCCCTTATGTTCTTCGGCCTTTCAA
>JARLHY010000137.1 GCA_031292015.1 Negativicutes bacterium
AACTTCGGGATGGAAAAAGAAGAAGCCCCGGGCGAAGGTGTTGTCACCGGCTACGGCACAGTGAACGGCCGTCTGGTATATGTATTTGCCCAGGACTTTACGGTAATCGGCGGCTCGCTGGGCGAAATGCACGCCGCCAAGATCGTGAAAGTACAGGATCTGGCCCTGAAAATGGGAGCACCGCTCATCGGTCTTAACGACTCGGGCGGAGCGCGGATCCAAGAAGCGGTGGACGCCCTTTCCGGCTACGGCAAGATCTTCTATCGCAATACCCTGGCTTCAGGCGTCATTCCCCAGATCTCGGTCATCATGGGACCATGCGCCGGCGGCGCGGTATATTCCCCCGCCCTGACCGACTTCATCTACATGGTGAAAAACACCAGCCAGATGTTTATCACCGGCCCGCAGGTAATCAAATCGGTTACGGCTGAAGAAGTTACCGCAGAGGCTCTTGGCGGCGCAATGACCCATAACAGCACATCCGGCGTGGCTCACTTCGCGGCGGAGAACGACGACGACTGCATGCAGCAGGTCCGTTACCTCCTGGGCTTCTTGCCCAGCAACAACCTGGAGGAAGCACCTGCAGTAGACACCGGCGACGACCCGAACCGCACCGACCCGGGCCTCAATACTCTGCTGCCGGACAGCTCCAATACCCCTTACGACATGAAGGATGTCATCAAATCCATCGTCGACAACGGCGAATACCTGGAAGTGCGTCCGTTCTATGCCCAGAACATTATCACCTGCTTTGCCCGGTTTGACGGACAGACGGTGGGGATCATCGCGAACCAGCCGGCGCAGATGGCCGGATGCCTTGATATCAACGCTTCGGACAAAGCGGCGCGGCATATCCGGTTCTGCGACGCCTTCAACATTCCGCTGGTTAACCTGGTGGACGTACCGGGCTTCCTGCCGGGAACGGGTCAGGAATACGGCGGTATCATCCGCCAGTGGAAAAGCGCCCCTGTTTCCGAAGAGCTCCTGACAAAGGCGATCGAGGCCGCCGGCTGGTGCCCTAACAG
>JARLHY010000024.1 GCA_031292015.1 Negativicutes bacterium
CGGCGAAACCTGAATTAATCATTACAAATATATGACATGCCGCTTAGAATATTACAATTTGAAAAAAGAGTATAGCAATGATACAACGACTTATGAGACGCCCAGCTTCTGATTCGGCTGGGCTTTGTTCAGAAGGGACAATGCGGCAGGCCCGAATTTTTGCCAGACAATCTTCATAAAATAAAAAAGACACCCCCCACCTAAAGAGGGTGTCTTTTTTTCAAAATGACGGCAGCTGCCGTTTTATTTCCAGGGCAGGGGGATTTCGGGTGGCATTTCCGCCACCGCGAAAGGCCAAACCGTCTTGTATTCGCCGCCCTTGATCTGGGCAATGCCCAGAGTGGCGGAGACATTCAGGTTGGTATGCTTGGTGCCGGCGAGGTCGACGGTCTCAAAGGCGATAGTGTCATACGGCAGGATAATCTCCGGACCGTTCGGGAATTGCTTTTCAATTTTAATTTTGGCCAGGGCGTCCCGGATCTTGTCCCGGTCCGGGGCCGCGGCGTTCTCGATGGCGGTCTTCAGAACCCACACCGCGGTGTAAGCTTCGGCGGAATGCCCGTTCATCGGTATTCCGTATTTCTTTTCAAAGGCGGCGTTGATCTCTTTGCCCTTGGTCATGCCTTTGTTCCATTCGACGGCGGTGGTGATGCCGTCAGCCTGCTGCTTTACATTGCTCAGGAAGTTCGGGTCGATAATACCGCTGGCTTTGGCGATGATGATTTTCGGGGTGAACCCTTGTTCGTGCATGGTTTTGACCAGCAGGATCGCGTCCGAGACATAGGGGTCAATGACCAAAACATCGGGGTTGACGGATTTCAGGGTCAGCACCTCGGAGGTCAGGTCGGCCGCGTCCCTGGTGTACAAGATCTCTTTAACGACAGTCAACCCTTTCTGCTCAGCCCAGTATTTGCTCCATTTGGCGGTTTCCTGGCCCAGCAGGGTGTTGTCGGCGATGACACCGACGGTCTTATAATCCAGGTTAAATTTCTTGTTGCATTCGACGACATACTGGATCATGTCCCGCAGGTACATCATATTGGTGGGCGCGAGACGGAAAAAGTAGTTGTAGCCGCGGGTCGTCAGCACATCAGCCGTGGAAATGGCTGTCAGCAGCGGGGTTTTGTTCTTTTCCGCCACCTGTGATATGACTTCGGTTACACCGCTCTGATAGGCCCCCAGCAGCACCGGTACGTTCTGCTGGGTGATCAGGCGCTCGGCTTCGGACATGCCGATTTTCGGGTCGCCCTGGGAATCCCCGTAGATGATCTCGATTTTCTTGCCCAAAACTCCGCCTTTGGCGTTGATGTCCTCCACCGCCATATCGATGCCTTTTTTGATGTTCTGCCCGGTGGATGCCAACGCCCCGCTCAGGGGATAAACGGCGCCGATCTTTATGGTTTCCGCGGTGCCGGCCGCAGGTTTCTGCGAACAACCTGCCAGGAGAGATACCAGCATTACCAAAGTCAATAATACCGTGAATCTTTTTAACAAGATGGCCACCTCCATGTATTCATCATCATATGCCCCTGGGTCAGACCCTTTGTGCGACCAGCACGGCCGCCGCGAATCACCTCTTTCCCGCTTCGCTTCTGTGTACCGGCTAAAAACTACAAGCCAAGGTAAGCTTTCTTGATCTGGGGATCGGCCAGAAGGTCTTCGCTCCTGCCGCTGGTAACGATCCGGCCATTCTCCAGAACATAGCCGCGATGGCTGGTTTTCAGGGCTTTGCGGACTTCCTGCTCAACAAGAATGACGGCGATGCCTTCGGCGGCGATCTGACGGACAATAGCCAGGATATTTTCCACAAGGTTGGGAGCCAGTCCGAGGGATGGCTCGTCGAACAGGACGCAACGCGGCATCGACATCAGACCTCTGCCGATGGCCAGCATCTGCTGTTCACCGCCGGACAAGGTCCCGGCGGCTTGTTTTTTCCGTTCCTCCAGGCGGGGAAACCGTTCGAAGACCTTGGCGAGATTGACGGATCGTTTTTCTTTGGCTGCCTTGGAGAAGGCGCCAAGTTCGAGGTTTTCCAGTACTGTCATGTCGCTGAAAAGCTGACGCCCCTCAGGGATGTGGGCGATCCCGCAGCTGAGTATCTCATAGGGTTCCAGCCTGGATATATCCTGGTTGTCGAAAGTGATCCGGCCGGAGAAGGGATGAATCAGGCCCGAGATGGTCCGGACCGTCGTCGTTTTCCCGGCGCCGTTGGCGCCGACGATGGAGATGATCTCGCCGGCCTCGACCGCCAGGCTGAGATCCCACAGAACCTGGATGTCGCCATAGGCGACGTTTACCGACTCAAGCCTGAGCATGCTCTTCCTCCTTTCCAAGGTAGACTTCGATGACCAGTTCGTTGTTCATTACCTCGGCGGCGGAGCCTTCGGCGATTTTTTCGCCGTGGTGTAAAACGATGATTTTCTCACACAGATTAACTACAGCCTGCATCACATGTTCGATCAGCAGTACAGTGACACCGGTCTGATTGATTTTGCGGATGAGTTGGACGCACTGTTCGCTCTCGGTGTGATTAAGGCCTGACATTACCTCATCCAGCAGCAGCAGCTCCGGTTTGGTGCCCAGCGCTCTGGCCAGTTCCAGGCGTTTCTTGTCGGCTGTTCCGAGCTCTTTGGCCAAGACATCGTTCCGCTTTGTCAGATCGGTAAATTCGAGAATCTCCAGGGCCGTTTCGCGGGCTTCGCCAAGGTTGGAGCAGCCGCGCCGCCCGAACATGCAGCCGGCAATCACGTTGTCCAGCACCGACATATAGGGCAGCGGCTTCATGATCTGAAAAGTCCGGGCCAGTCCCAACCGGCAGCGCTCATAAGGCTCCAGGATCGTGACATCCCGGCCGGCGAACAGGACCTTGCCGGACGTGGGCCGGAAGAAACCGCTGATGACATTGAACATCGTCGTCTTGCCGGCACCGTTGGGACCGATCAGCCCGGTAATTTTGCCGGCGTCGACGGCAAAGGAAACGTTGTGCAGCGCCCGCAGACCCCGAAATTCTTTGGAAACCTGCTCAACTTTCAGCATGGTATCACCTCTCGCCAAGCTTCTTGAAATTCACGGCGCGATAGATGTTTTTGACGCTGATCCAGCCGATAAGTCCCTCCGGTTTCAGACGGATGACGGTAACCAGGATCAGGGCGTACAGTATCAGGTGGGCGCCGGCGATTTTGTTGCCCATGGCTGCCCGCAGATATTCGGACAGCGGGGTAAGGATAAAGGACCCCAGGACCGGACCGAACACGGTGCCGATGCCGCCGATGATGGCCGGCAGGACGAGTTCCACCGAGTATTGGACAAGCATGAGATCAGGCTCGACGTAACGCACGTATTGGGCATAGTAGGCGCCGGCCACGGCAGTCAACGCGGCGCTGATGAAGGTGGCCGCAAGCTTGTAGCGGACGATGTTGACCCCGATAGCGCTGGCTGCATCCTCGTCTTCCCGCAGAGATTTGAAGCCATAGCCGAGTTTGGACCGGTCGAGCCAGACGAAGATTCCGTAGATAAGCACCAGGAGGCCCAGGCCGATATAGTAATAAGGCTGCTTGCCGGAAAACTGCATATAGTACCAGGCATCTTTGTAGATCGGCAGCAGCATACCCTGCGCCTTGCCCACCGCCGCCCAGTTGGTGAAAAGGTTGCGGAAGGTTTCCGAAAAAGCGATGGTGGCCAGGGAGAAATACGGCCCGCGCAGGATGAAGCACGGGTAAAACAGCGCGGCGGCCAAGATTCCGGTGGCCAGGCCGCTGACCCACATGCCTGCCCAGGGAGTGATGTCGAGCTTCATGACCATAAGGCTGGAGCCGTAAGCGCCGAGGGCCATGAAAGTAGCGTGCCCCAGGGAAAACTGGCCGGCGAGGCCGCCCAGAATGTTCCAGGCTACGGCGGCCATGGCGAAAAAGAAGGTCATGATGAAGATGTGCAGAATGTAGGGCGCGTCGATGAACAGCGGCACGACAAGCAGGCAGGCCAGCCCGACAATCAAGGGAATATTTTCCTGGACGAATTTTTTCAAGTCTGTCACCTCCTGCTCAGGACAATCTTCTGGCGGATGATCAAAATGAGGATAAAGGTCACGAAAACCACCGAATCCTTAAACTGCGGACCGACGAAGAAGGCACCCAGGGTCTCCAGCAGACCGAGCACGATCCCGCCGACAAAGGCCCCTTTGATGCTGCCGAGGCCGCCCAGAACGACGACCACGAAGGCTCTGAGGGTGAAGGTGGCGCCGACCATCGGGTAAACGAAGTAGAACGGCAGCAGCAGCGCGCCAGCCACGCCGGCCAGAGCCGCCGAAAGTCCGTAAGTAACGATATAGATTCTCTTGATGTTTATGCCGACCAGCCGGGCGCCCAGGGGATTCTGGGAGGTCGCCCTGATTTTCCGGCCGATATCTGTCTTCATCAGCAATATGAAGAGCGCGTAGGTAACCGCAAGCAGGACCACGAAGCTGATGAGTTTGGGAAGACTAACGACCTGGCCGAGGATGTTCAGATTTTGCAGCGAATATGCGGTCTGTATGGTCCGATAATCGGACTTGAAGGCCACAAGCGCCCCGTTTTGCATAAGCATCATCAGGCCGACGGTCATGAAAATCAGGTTCGAATCGCTGGCGCCGCCCAGCAAGGGAGTGATGAGGCCTCGTTGTATAAGGCCGCCTATGACGAACAGCACAACAGCGACGATAGGAATGGCGACATAGGGATCGAGGCCGAAGGTAACGTTCAGAATGTAGGTAATATACATACCGATCATCAGCAGTTCACCCTGACAGAAATTGACAATTTTCATTACGCCGAATATGACGTTAAGCCCCATGCCCATAAGGGCATAGAAGCCTCCAACCAATATACCGTTGATCACGACCTGGATAAAAACAGTGCTCACCGCATCTACCCTCCTAGCTTTTCCCGGCCTAGCGCAACACTGCAGGCGATTTCCGGCCGTCAGTACGCAATCGCACCTTGAGACGTAGCCGGTTCCGCAGCCTGCAGCCGGACAGAAACCTCGAAAAATCCTGTCAGGAAGGAGTTTTCGGGGTAGTTTTATACATGCTGTCCGCCAGCTCTGACAGTTGGGCGGCCATAGCGGCCAGACTCTGGCTGGCGTCTGTCATCGACTGGGCTGATTCAACCTGTCCCGACACCGTCAGGTCAATGTTTTTGGCTTTTTCAGCCAGCAGTTGGATGGCTGTATGAATATTATTGAGCGCTTCGGCGATGGTCTTGACCGATTCCGAGCTCGCTGCGGCCAGCTTCCGGACTTCTTCAGCCACAACCCCGAAACCGCGGCCGAGGTCGCCGACCCGGGCCGCTTCAATAGCGGCGTTCAGGCCGAGCAGGTTGGTCTGGTTGGCGACTGTTTTAATGAAGGAAACAATTTCGTCCGTTTTTCTGGTGGCGTCGGACAGGGTGTTGCTGACAGAGTCCAGTTCACGGCTGGTGGCGGACAGGCCCGCCGCCCGGGAACTGAGTTCCTCCATGCCGGCAGTCATTTCTTCGGCGGAAGCAGCCAGGTCGTTGGCTACCGATTTCAGTTTTTCCTGGGTCGCGATGGGCTGCGTGACAACCAGGCAGCCAACCACCCGCTCCCCTTCCTTCATCGGCAGGGCTGAGGCCACATAAGCGACACCGAACTTGGAGGTCTCACGGGTAAAGGTCTGAACGACCCGCTTTCCGCTGTCGATGGCCTGCTGCACGGCGGGACTTTTGATCGGATCGCCGGCTTTGATGCCGAGATCAAGGGTCTCGGCCGGAAGATACAGTACATAACGGTCTCCTTTGATGACCGATATGCCGACGTCTTCAGCCATGACCGGATTGAGATACGGCGCGATATCGACGAACCTGTCCAGGATATCTTCCGTTGATAGCTTGGTCATAACAACCTCCTTGGAGCTGGTTATTTACGGCCATTTTGGCTAATTGGCGCAACAAGTGGGGGAAAACGGGCTATCCCGCCTTCCCCCACTGATATTTAGTTAACCTTGGACTTCAAGGTTTCGGGCATGAAATACAGTGTCACCACGCCGGTGAAAAAGACGATGGAACAGGCGCCGATGCCAAAGCCGAGACCGTAGGTTTTTGCCATTACCCCAATGGTGAAAGGAGTGACCACCGCGCCGAAGCCACGGCCGATGTTGAAGGCGAAGCCACCGCCCAGAGCCCGGATGCGCTCAGGAAACAACTCGGCGAAGTAGGCGCCGAACAAGCCGAAAACACCGCCAAAGCTAAGTCCCATCACCGGACCGATCCAGAATAAAAATACGGCGTCCGGGATGATGACATACATGGGGACGATGATGGCGTCGGCAAGAAAAGCCATCATCAACGCCTTTCTCCGGCCAAACTTGTCGGCGATGTAAGCGTAGAAGAAATAGCCGATAAAAGCGCCGGTGAATATCACGATACTGAAGACGCTCATATACTGGATACTCAGTCCTCTGACCTGAACGAGATAGGTTGGTATCCAGGCGCTGACGCCCCAGAATCCGCCCATCTGGCAGGCGGCGGCGATTGTGGCGCCAATGGTCAGTTTGGTGACGCCAGGCTGAAAGAGTTCGCCGATGCCGATCTTTGGCTGTTTTACGCCTTTTTTGACTTCATCGGCCGGTACGAAGATCCAGAACAAAACGGCAGCGATTACCGCCGTGCCGGTGAGGACGAAAATCCAGCGCCAGTCAACCTTGGTCAGCATGAACCGTCCCATGACTGCCGCCAGGATGCCGCCAAGGGCAAAGGTGCTCAGCATGAAGCCGGCGGCCCGGGCCCGGTATTCCGCGTTCCAGTGAACGGCGATCAGGGCGACGATCGGGCCCCAGAGTCCGCCTACACCAATACCCTGGAGAAAACGCAGCACCATGAGCTGGCCCCAGGAATCGACCCAGTATACCAAGAGGGTAAAAAGGCCGAATTCAGCCAAGGCAATGACGGCCGCGTTTTTGCGGCCGTAGTTTTCGGCAAACCAGCCGAAAATTATCCCGCCCAATGCGGTGCCGACCATGGTAGCTGAAGCCAAAAGACCGGCGTCGGCCAATGAGATTTTAAGGGCTGCGATGATGACAGGCATGCAGATGGCCAATATCTGCAGATCAAGACTGTCGTACAAGTAAGCAATAAAGGTCATAATAAGGACTTTCCAGCGATGTTCGGTGCCATTGGCCGGCATAAGGGCGATGGCTGACGTGCCAGACAAGTTTTTTCCCGCATCCATAAGATACCCTCCCTTTTTTGTAAACCAGCTGAGGGGATCAGGACCCGAGCTTGTCCTCTCATAGACAAGCGCGTTCACAGCGAACTGGAGCGTCAGTTGCGGCAGATCGGCGGCGTCATTTGCTGTTGGTTCTTTAAGGGCAGGAATCGCGTGAACTCGGGGATTGAGTGTCCTAATCCGGATAATACCATCCTGCTTGATCCAGTATGACTTTCTCCCAAAACCAATTACTACCTGAAAATTGTTCTGCATAGCCCGGTGTACGCCAAATCGCGGCTGCGTGAAACGAGCCGCGATTTGGCGCATTTTTTTGAGCACTGCCGCCGGGTCGCCGGAATCCCGGTTACGGAACCACTAACTGCGGGCGGTGGTTCCCTCCCAGGTCCCGACTTTGGTTACTTTCTTTTCTTCTTCATCCCACCAGCGGGAGGTGACGCATTTGGCCTCGGTGAAGAAAGCCACTCCGTCGCGACCGTTGACATGCAGATCGCCGAAGAAGGAGTCTTTGTGGCCCGAGAAGGGGAAAGCGGACATGGGCACCGGTATGCCAACGTTGATGCCGACCATGCCGCCGTGGGTATGCTTGGCGAATTCCCTGGCGTAGTGGCCGTTTTGGGTGAAGATGGCTGAACCGTTGGCAAACGGGTTGGAATTCATGATCTGCAGTCCTTCGGCGAAATCCTTGACCCGCTTCACGGCAACAACCGGTCCGAAGATTTCGGATTCGCCCATGGTCATGCCTGGTTTGACATTGTCGAAGATGGTGTGGCCGACGAAGAAGCCGTCTTCGAAGCCCTTGACAGTGGTGCCCCGGCCGTCGAGGACCAGCTTGGCTCCTTCTTTGATCCCGGTTTCGATCCAGTCGTTGACAAACTTTTTGTGATCGGCGGTAACGAGGGGACCGAGGTCGGTGGCCGGGTCGTAAGCACAACCGACTTTGCGCTGCTTGGCCTGGGTTACAAGATGATGGACGAATTCGTCGGCAACCGACTCTTCCACGCAGACCACCGGAAGAGCCATACAGCGCATGCCTGCGCAGCCAAAGCCTGAATTGATCACGCCGGCGGCCACCCGCTCCAGCGGGGCGTCGGCAAGGATGAGGGCATGGTTTTTAGCTTCGCACTGGGCCTGTACCCGTTTGCCGTTGGCGGCAGCGGTCATGTAGACGTGTTTGCCGACGGGAGTCGAGCCGACAAAACTGACGCCGCGCACCTTCGGGTGGGTCAGCAGGATTTCGGCTTCGTTGCGGCTGCAGGTGACGATGTTGACGACGCCCTTGGGCACTCCTGCTTCTATGAGCAGTTCCAGCATTCTGAAAGCTGTCAGTGGCGTGTAGCTGGCGGCTTTCAGGACAAAGGTGTTGCCTGTGGCGATACATAGGGGAATCATCCAACCGTAGGGAATCATGGCCGGGAAGTTGAAAGGCGCGATGCCGGCAAAGACGCCAAGGGGCTCGCGGTACATCACAGTGTCATGGCCCTCGGAGACATTCATCAGGGATTCGCCTTTCATCAGGCTGGGGATACCGCAGGCGAATTCGACGACTTCAATGGCTTTGAGGACATCGCCCCGGGCTTCTTCCATGTTCTTGCCGAGTTCCTTGGCGACAAGCACGGTCAGTTCTTCCAGATGAGCGTCAAGGATTTCCCGGAACTTGAACATCAGCTGGGCCCTTTTGGTCACCGGTGTGCCGGCCCAGCCGGGGAAAGCCTGGTGGGCGGCCAGTACGGCTGCTTCCACTTCCTCGGTGGTGCAACAGGGAACCTCGGCGATTACCTGCCCGGTGCTGGAATCAGATACCGGCATGTAGCGCTTGGTTTTCGATTCCTTCCACTCGTTGTTGACACAAAACGGAATTTTTCCACCCAGTTTCATCTGTTTCCCACTCCTTTGCTATCATGATTTGCTGCCGGAACTGTCGGATTATCAGTCCCATCCAGCTTGAGGCCGGTTTAATTGGCGAGACCGAAGACACCTACCAAAATCAAGGCGATAACGACATGAATGATTTCGCCGCTTGGCGCTGTGTACACCCCCCTTTCGATCCAATTTTATGAATTTTCAGCGATTGCCACGTATAGTATTGCAATATCCGTGTCAGACAGGGCTGTTCCGGTAAGCACGGACAAAAGCTCAGCCCTGGACGGTTTTTGTTCCCAGCAGGGAGTGGCCTAGGACGCCGTCCAACCGCCGTCCACGGTCAGGGTCTGACCGGTCATAAAGTCCGCCGACCTTGACGCCAGAAAGACCGCCGCCCCGGATACGTCGTCCACTGTGCCCAGACGTCCGGCCGGGGTTTTGCCTGTAATGTAGTTGAAGTTTTTTTCCTTTTGCAGTTCGGCGGCGTTGATGTCGGTCAATACATAACCCGGACAGAGGGCGTTGACCTGAATATTGTGTTTGGCCCATTCCAGGGCCAGCGCCCGGGTCATCTGAATCACACCGCCTTTGGCGGCACAGTAGGGGAGCACCATTTTTTCACCAACCAGCCCCAGCATCGAGGCGATATTGATGATTTTCCCGGATTTTTGCTTGATCATTTCGCGGCCGGCAGCCTGGGAACAGAGGAATACGCTTTTCAGATCAAGGTTGATTACTTTGTCCCACTCTTCTTCCAGGATGTCCTCGGCCCTCTTGGTGATCGCAGTCCCGGCGTTGTTGAC
>JARLHY010000138.1 GCA_031292015.1 Negativicutes bacterium
AGTTTAGTGGAGAAATTAATCAGCGGAAAAGCATCCTGAAACAAATACTGACAACGGTCCACACCGGCACTGTCCAACAGGCAGCGGATAGAGGCCGTCAGGTTCTGGCGCTGACTCCACAGACCCATGAAGTAGATCTTGTTGTGATGTTCATCGCAGCCCATGAAATACGGCTCACCCACTTGTTTCGGGTCAGTGCGGTCATAATAAGGCAGGGCCGTCATCTCCTGATACGACGGAAGGCGGCGCTGCGACAGCAGGCCGCAGTGGATCGCCGCCGCCACCACCGAAGCGTGGGCGCCGGCAAAGCAGTAGTAGATGATGATCAGCGTCGTTCCTCCCGCTCGGTCAGCACCCGCAGCCCGATCCAGCGGTCAACCGACCGCTCTACCCATCCGGTCTGCAGTCCGGGAAAATAATTATATAACAGGAGAGTTATAAACCGGAAGAAATTCTGGCCCATCTCCTGCCAGAGCAAAGCGTCGGTATCCACCCAGCGCACACTGAGCCCGAACAGTGCTGCCGTTCCCGCCAGGGCCCGACGGTACAACCCGCGGTGACGGCCGTGCACCAGGCAGCAAACGGTGTACCCGGCGGAATCCCTGCCGGCGATAAAAAGCGGATTTTCCCGCCAGTTCCGGTCTGATCCCGCCGGGCCCCCGTCTTCCAGGCGTACCCGGCAGGCTGCCTGCGGCAGCGCCGGCCGGACGCCATGGTAGATGGTTATCATGACGGTTCGTCGTCATCCGGGTCTTGTTTTTTCCGGTTCGCTCTTTTCTTTTTGGACTTAGGGGCGAAAAAGTTGGCGAATTCTGTTGTTCCAAACTGTTTCAGTTTTGATTTGGCCTCCCGGAAGGTTCCGGTGCTGACCAGGAGGAAGAAAGCAACGCCGGCAATGAGGATGCCGATGATCCAGCCGATATTTTTGCTGGCTCCGGACGGTCCGGCGGCGCTGCTGCCGAAACCGGTGGTGCCGCCGGCGTTCCCCGGATTTCCTGACGTTCCGCCCAGTACGGAGGGCACCGCGTCGGCGAACAGGGCAATGCCTCTTTCAGCCTCTTCCCGGCTGTTGGTGTGGGAGCCCACTTCCAGGAGCAGCGAACGGGGATGCAGATCCTGGTTGTAGTCCCCGCCCTTGGCGAGGAAGATCCCTTTTACCAGACCGGGATGCTGTTGGTCGCTGGCCGCCTTGACTTTCAAGGCGTAATCTTCAATCTGTTTGCCAGTAGGGCCGTACTGACCGACCACCAGCTGGACTTTGGCTACGTCCTGACCATCGATATTCGCCGCGTAAAACTGAGGCGGCAGGGCGTCGCGATGGACGTCAAACAGGGCGTCAGGCTGCTGTTTCAGTAGTTCGGTGACGGTCCGGCGCGATCGCTCATAGGCCATATTGTCATGCGGGTCGTGCTTGTTCATGGAATGGATGGCCTGCATCCCTTTGTCGTCCAGCGACTTGGCGAAGGAGTCGCCGACTTTGTAGATTCCCCCGTTGCCGAGGATACTGGCGGCTCCATCGGTGGGCACGTAAGATTCGTCGGAATGGCTGTGATAGATGGCAACTTTGCCGCCCTGGGCCTGGGCGATGCGCGGCTGTAGCGGCCAGCCTACCTTAAAGGGGGAATTCCCCGCTGCGGCCAGATCAATCTGGCCGAGGTATTTTACATAGGCGGTGTCGCCTTCCATTTTCGTCACTTCAAAACGTCGGTTGTTCTCGGTGATGCACTGGTCGCCGACCTGCACCTCCCAGGCGGTGGCGAAGACCTGATTGCCGTCTTCGTCCACGAAGGTATAGTAACCGCCGTCATTGCGGTCGTCGGCGCTGGCGGTGGCGGCCAGCCCCAGGAGAAACAGCAGCAGTGCCACAATAAGCAGGCGCTTATTCATTGTCGCCACCCCTTTTCTGCCGATTTGGGGCCGAGGTGGAGTTTTCAGGCTTTTTGGCGTCAGCGCCGGTTCCTTCCTTACCCTTGTGCAGTTCTTCGCTGAACTCATAGAGCCCCTCAGGCCGGTTGGGACCGAGCACCGGACCGCCCTGAATCTTTTCCCGGGTTTCGCCTACCAGTTCGGCGATCATTACCGCGAAGATGCCGGCGATGATGACGACATCGAAGGCTCCTGCCCCACCGATCGAGGTGGTTCCAGGAATGCCAGCCCGGGTTATTGTGTAGTAGTGGGCGATATCACTCAGAACAATCCCCAGCGTTCCGCCGATGTAGGCGCTGCGCCGGGACCGTCCCGCCAGGTATGCGATGATCCCGGCGGCGATACCGTAAATAAGTTTGGGGTCCATGAACATGTTTTCCGGCTCGTAGGGCAGATAGAGGGAGCCAGCCAAAACGGCGGCCATGACAAGAACACTGGCTGCTACCGCTCTGATCCGTTCGGACGTCTCGTCGGCGGTGACAATCAGCCAGACGGCCAGAATCGCCGGCAGGAGCGCTCCGCCGACGTTTACGGTCAGTTCCACCGGCGTGCGCGAGATGGGTATGTTGATGAAACTACCCACGATGATGGCGGCGATAAACGCCAGGGCCTGCTTGTCTGTGAGCCTCATCCGGTCGAGTATCCGCTGGGCGACGCCGAAGTATACCAGGACTCCGACGACCAGGAGGACAATCATTCCAATCGGCAAACTCATACCCGTTTTCACCTCTTGTGCTAGAATATTGCTGCGTGTCTAGTTTTCCCGGAGCGAAAAAAATCATGCAGGAGGGATTTTGGGGGGCATGGTCTCAAGCAGGCGACACAATGTCTTAGTCATGAAAACATAAAAAAGCATGGCCTTAGCCATGTCTGCTTGTTAAAAAAAACTCTTCTTCAGACCGTTCAGAACCCCCCAGATGCACGACGGCCCCACTGACCCATTGCTAGCGTACTGGAAGTACGCTAGCAATGGGTCAGTGGGGCCAACAAAGCAGATGGGGGGTTATCAACGGCCTGCGCATGGCCTTAGCCATGCTTTTTGTCATCCCAACCGTATCAGCGGTTGGCGTACTTAGTTATATCGATGGATCTGGCCAGCAGCCAGTCGCAGCTGGCGCCGGTAATGACCAGCGGGACCCGGTTCAGGTCCGCCGGTCTTTTCGCTCCCACCAGCAGCATGAAGCGTTTGATGCCGCCAAGGAAGTCAGCCACCCAGCTTTCGGCTTCTTCCGGCCCCTGGCGCAGCAGGAGTTTGACCAATGGACCGGCTACGGCCACGGCCCGGCCGCCCAGAGCCAGGGCAATCACCGCCTCCAGGGGAGAGCGAATGCCGCCTGACACGATGAGGTCAACCCCGGGCTTCAGCACCGATACTACTTCGACAGCGCTGATCGCCGTGGGAATACCCCACCCCAGCAGTTCCTGCCGCAGTTCAACGCCGCTGCGGGCGGCTTCTATTCCGAGAAAGTTGGTCCCCCCCGCCCCGCCGACGTCGATGGCGCTGACCCCGGCGTCGATAAGGGCGGCGGCCTGCTCGCGGGCAATGCCGCAACCGACTTCTTTGACGATTACCGGAACCTCACTGGCATTAGCGATGGCTGCTATATTGGCCAGATAACCACGGAAATCACGGTCGCCTTCAGCCATGATCAGCTCCTGGGCAACATTGAGGTGAATCTGAATAGCGCTGGCACCGATCATTGCCACCGCGCGCCGGGCGTCGTCCGGCGTGGCGTGAGCGCCGAGGTTGGCCCACAGCGTCCCGCCCGGATTATGTCGCCGGACAATGGTGTAGGTGTCATGCACCGCCGGATCCTCAAGGGCGGAAAATTGCGAGCCGACAGCCATGGCTGCGCCAGTACTGCGGGCCAGTTCGGCCAGTTGAGCGTTCATGGAGGCGACGTCGGGGGCCCCGCCGGTAACGGCGTTGATGATTAAGGGATGAGTCAGGGGGATTCCGGCTACGACGGTGCCAAGCTCAATCTCTTCCCAAGCCAGATCCGGCAGGCAATTGTGGACAAGACGGAAATCGGCGAACCCGGTCTGTTCCGGACCATCGGCCAGTGTCGCCGAACACTGCAAATGATCTGACTTCCGCGACTGACGCATCAGGCCACAGCTCCTTAATCCTGGCGCTTGAACAGGTGGCCGAGCTTGTCGCCGATGGTGACCCCGAGGCCTTGGGTTTCGGTGGACAGGAACTGGCTGTACTCGGCCCGGTCGGCGTCTTGCTTGGCCTGGGCGATGCTTAGGGAAACCCGTTTATTTTTCTTGTCGATGCCAAGAATTTTGACTGACACGTCCTGACCGGCGGTCACAACCTCCTCGGCGCTGTTGACCCGGCGGTCGTCCAGTTCGGATAGATGAACCAAGCCCTCCACTCCTTGGGCTATTTCGACAAACGCACCGAAATTTGTGGTTTTGGTAACCTTGCCCTTGACAATTTTTCCTTCAGCCATTTCATCAACAATATCAAACCAGGGATCACGCTGAACGGCCTTCAGGCTGAGGGATATCTTCCTGGCCGCAGGATCGACCTTGAGAACGAACACTTCGACCTCATCGCCTACACTGACGATTTCCGCCGGGGTTTTAACCCGGTGCCAGGCCAGATCGGATATATGAACAAGTCCATCCACCCCGCCGATATCGACAAATACGCCGAAGTCGGCCAGTCTTCTGACCGTACCTTTTACAACCTGTCCTTCCGCGATCCGGCGGTAGGCTTCCTCTTCCCGCTGTCGCCGCTCTTCTTCCAGCATAATCCGACGGGAAAGGACGACCCGTTTTTTCTCCCGGTCGACTTCGATGGGCTGCAGGGCCAGGGTCTGGCCGGCAAATACGGTGAGATCCTCCACGAATCTGAGGTCAACCTGAGATGCGGGCACAAAGCCGCGGACACCGAAAACAGCCACCGACAGGCCACCCTTTACCGCCGCCAGTACTTTTCCCTCCACAGGCTGTTTCCCGGTCAGGGCGGCGTCAAGCTTATCCCAGGCGACGATATCATCGGCTTTGATCTTGGAGAGCTTGATGGCCCCATCGCTGCTGTCGGCGTCAAGGACAAAAACATCAATCTCATCGCCTTCGCTAACCACTTCGGCGGCATTGGCAGGAGCGGGAAAAGCCAGTTCGGCCAGTGGAATGACTCCCTCGGCCTTATAGCCTACATCGACAAATACCTCATCGGCTCTGACGCCGACCACCTTGCCTTTTACGATACTTCCTTCTTCCAGTTTTACAACATCCTGGGTGAGTTCTTGGTCAATTTCCTGCATCTTGTTGACAACCTCCTCAATAATCCATTCCGGAGTGGATGCTCCGGCGGTAATTCCTACGGTCTGGGCGTCTGTAAACATGTCAGCCTTGAGTTCCCCAGCCGTCTCGATAGGATAGGTCCTAACGCCGGCCTGGCGGCACAACTCGGCCAGACGGGCGGTATTGGCGCTGCTCTTTCCGCCGACGACGATCATGGCCTCAACCTGGCCGGCAAGATCGACGGCGGCTTTTTGCCTGAGTTCGGTGGCGGTACAGATGGTGCGCTCGATTTTCAGGTCAGGGCTCTTGGCTCTCAGTATATCGACAATGCCGGCAAACAGCGGCGGCGGGAAGGTGGTTTGGGCCACGACACCAAGCCGTTCCTCCGGCGCCAGGGCTGACGCCTCGTCGGCGGTTTCCACCACCGTGACCCCTTCACCGGCCCAGGCCACGATGCTCTGCACCTCTGGATGTTTTTTTTCGCCGATCACTACCACTTTGTAGCCCTGTTGGGCCAGTCCCTGGGCCGCGGTCTGTGCTTTGCGGACATGGGGGCAGGTAGCGTCGACAATGTGCAGATTCCGTTCGGCGGCAGCGGTGAAGGTCTGGGGTCCGGTCCCGTGGGACCTTATAATCACGGTCCCGGATTCGATGTCGGCAAGACTCTCGGCCACCGCGATTCCTTGACTGCGCAAGGTTTCCACCACTTGCGGATTGTGGATGATCGGCCCGAGGGTCGCAGCTTTTCCCCCGCCGTCGGCGCAGGCTTTCGCCAGGTTCACGGCGCGCTCGACCCCATAGCAAAAGCCGCTGTGTTCGGCCAGAAGTATCTCCAAGGCAAATCCTCCCAGGTAATGGTTTCTTACTTGCTATTCGTCCCCTGATTATAGAATTCCTTTTGTGCGGCGTTTTAATAGCCAAAAGAAAAGACCGGGCAAGCGCCAAGTCTTTCCATCACCATAGTCCGTCCGTTGATAAACCTGCCTGCGGGACCGTGTGCGTCCCGGGGCTAAACGGCCTGATGAAGAACGTCTGATGAAAAACCGAAAATGAGAGAGTCTTGCGACTCTCTCATTTTAATCCGTTGGTTCAGGGCGTGATGGTGGGTTGAGTCTCGCCGAACTGGCAAACCGCCGGAACGTCGGTATTGAGTCCGATCGGTTTCGGGGTCTTGAACAGTTGGAGCCAGACTCTGATGGAATCCAGCAGGATGATGACCACCAGGGCCAGGATCACGATGCTCAGGCCGGCGTTGATATTGCCGTTAAGAGTGTTGAGTTTGATGTAGTTACTGGTGTTCAGGATGTCAGCGTAGATTACGGTAACCGCCAGGAAAGCCATCGGGATCAGGGTTATCAGGCTATAAGCCTTGTTGGTAGCCAGTTTGAGGATGATGGTGGTGCCGATCGCCAGGGCCAGAACAGCCAGCAACTGGTTGGCAACACCGAACATCGGCCAGATGGTGCTTACTTCGCCGCTGTACAGCAGGTAACCCCAGGAAAAGCTGACGATAGCGCCGGTGAAGATGACGCCCGGCCACCAGTTGGTTTCTTTAAGGGGAGCGTACACATAGGTTCCCAGCATATCCTGAAGGATATAGCGGCCGACGCGGGTGCCGGCGTCAATGGTAGTCAGGATGAACAGGGCTTCGAACATCAGAGCGTACTGATACCAGTAGTTCATCAGGTTCTTCATGCCGCCGATGCTGGAGAAGATATGAGCCATACCGACAGCCAGTGAAACAGCGCCGCCGGGGCGGTGCATGACGTTGATGCCAACCATCTGTTGAAGCTGATCGATTTCAACCGCCGGATAGATGGCGCTGACTTGAGCGTATACCGGCGCCAGCGTGTTGATGGCGAAATAGTCGCCGGGATACATGACCACCGCGGAGATCAGAGCCATGACGCCGACAAAACCTTCAACAACCATGCTGCCGTAGCCGATCATGCGGGCCTGGCTCTCGGATTCCAGCATTTTCGGCGTGGTGCCGGAGCTGATCAGAGCGTGGAAACCGGAAATGGCGCCACAGGCGATAGTGATGAATACAAAGGGCCACACCGGGCCGGGAATGACCGGACCGCCGCCAGCGACGTAGGCCGTGGTAACCGGCATGTTGATGACCGGTTGCACGATCAGGATGCCGAGGGCCAGGGCGAGAACAGTGCCGATTTTCATGTAGGAGCTGAGGTAATCGCGGGGGGCCAGCAGCAGCCATACCGGCAGAACTGCGGCGACGAAGCCGTAGATCGGCAGGGCAATGGATACCTGGGTGCGGCTGAGATCAAAGAAAGGTGCCAAAACATCCCAGCGTTGGCCGGGCATTACCCAGTGGCCGGTGAAGACCGCTCCCATGACGAGAAGGAAGCCGACGATGGACCCGGATTTAATGGCGCCTGGGGAGATTTTGAACATGTAAAGGCCGATGACGATGGCGATGGGGATGGTCATGAACAGGGTGAAAGCACCCCAGGGATTGTTCATCATCGCAAAGACGACGACGATGCCAAGTCCGGCCATCGCCAGGATGATAATGAACAAAATGGCGATGGAGGTAGCCAGTCCGGTGACCGGGCCTACTTCTTTGCGGGCGATGACGCCAAGGGACTGGCCGTTATGGCGCACCGAGGCGAACAGGATGACAAAGTCGTGTACGGCACCGGCGAAAACCGCACCCAGCATCAGCCAGGCGAAACCGGGGCCCCAGCCGAACTGGGCGGCCAGAACCGGACCTACCAGAGGTCCTGCGCCGGCGATGGCGGCAAAATGGTGACCGAACAGTACCCATTTGTTGGTAGGAACATACTCGCGGCCGTCGTTGCAACGATGAGCAGGAGTTTCGTTGAGATCGCTCAACATGAGAACCTTGGCGGCAATGAACGCAGAATAATACCGGTACGCGAGCGCAAAAGCACATGCGGACACAATCAATAACCAGATGGAATTCATGTAAAAATACTCCTCCTTTATTCTAAAATACAGTTACTCTTTTGATTTTACTGCGCCGCCCTCCTTTCGGCAAATGTCGATGTCAGGCCTTGGCCAATTATCTAACAATTGCAACATTTTTTACTTTCAGTATAACGGTTTGGTTGAAGTCTCACAACCCATCAGGGTCAAAATGCACAAATACGGGGATGAATGGCAGTGATAATGAGTCGAGCAGCACTCATAAGGCGAAGATTTTTTTGAGCCGCGGGGCCTGCTGGCGGCTCACCGGGATTTCGAGGTTGGGAAGCCCCTGCAGAATCAGGTTGTAGGTGCCGCTGAACCAGGGGATGATTTCGCGAATATAGGCGATATTGACGAGAAAGCCGCGATGACAACGGAAAAACTGTTCTTCATCCAGGCGGGACTGCAATTCCTGCAGAGTCATGGCGGCCTGAAACTCTTTCTCGGTGGTAAAGATGCAGACATGGCCTTCAAAACTGCGAACAGCAATAATGTCTTTCACATCGATGACGCAGGTTTTACCGCCCTGTTCGACAGCCAGTTTCTGACGAAGAGGTCCAGCCGGGCTGTCTGCGTCGTCCGCGGCTGCGACCTGAACCGGTTTCCGGGCGGCCAGCAAGCTGCGGACCTTGGCGATGCATTGGGCGATCCGTTTGGCTGAAAACGGCTTGAGAAGGTAGTCAACAGCGTTGAGTTCAAAAGCTTTCACGGCAAATTCCTCATGGGCGGTGGCGAAAACGATAAGGGGTTCGAAGTTTTCCTGGATCTTTTCCGCCAGCCTGATGCCGTTGGTGCCGGGCATTTCGATGTCCAGGAAGATCAGGTGCGGCTGGCAGTGGCGGATGGTGGCGGCAGCTTCCTTGAAGCTGCCTGCTTCGCAGACGATACAGACTTCAGGATGCTGTTCAAGCAAGAACCGGAGTTCGCTGCGGGCCGGCTGTTCATCATCGACGATCATGGCCCGGATACAGTTCGACGCGTTCATGCCACAATCTCCCTGACCCCGGCCGGTATAGTGAAGGTGACGGTGGTTCCCTGGCCTTCACTGCTGTCGATGCGAAGCCTGTGACCAGGACCGTACAGATTGATGAGCCGCTCGTTGACGTTGGAGAGGCCGACGCCGGCGCCTTTACCAAACCCGCTCACCAGCACCTGGGTCAATTGGCTGCGGGAAATTCCCTGGCCGTCATCGCTGATGGCGATCTGGACTTCACTGCCGGCCATCAGGGCTGTGATGGTCACCGTCCCCCCCTGCTCCTTGGACAGCAGACCGTGTTTGACGGCATTCTCCACCAAGGGCTGCAGGGTGAATGCGGGTATGGGAATGCTCAGAACGCAGTCCTCAACGTTTTTGATGACAGTCAGTCGGTCGCCGAAACGGGCCTTTTCCAGGGCGAGATACGAATCGACGTGTTCCAGTTCCTCGTTAAGGGAAACAAAATCCCGGGCCGACTTCAGACTGCGCCGGAAGAACTCGCTGAGTTCGATGATCAGGCGGCGGGCCTCCTCGGAGTTGGTGCGGCACAGGGAGACGATGGTGTTCAGGGCATTGAAGAGAAAATGAGGGTTGATCTGGGCCCGCAGAGCCTTGAGTTCGGCTTTGGAGGCCAGTTCGGTCATCTGTTCGAGAGCGGCCAGTTCCAGTTGGGTTCCGAAGATCTGGCCGAGCCCCTGGACGAATTCCAGGTCCAGCGCCGTCATAGCGTCTTCGTGGGCATAGTAGAGTTTCAGGGTGCCGACGATTTCGTCGCGACAGCGCAGCGGCACCACCACGGCGGAGCGAAGCGGACAATTTGCCTCGCAGCAGCCGATGGCAGCCGTATTTTGGGCCAGGGTGAGCTGGCCTGTGACAAGGCAGGTCTTGGTGGCCTCGGTCAACAGGGGATGGCCGGGCTGATGATGATCATGGCCGAGTCCGATGTGGGCCAGCACCTGATCGCGGTTGGTGATGGCCACCGCTGAGGCCGAGGTCATCCCCCGGATGGTGGTGGCTACCTGTTCGGCAGAGACCGGGTTCAGTCCCTGGCGGAAGTACGGCAGAGTGGCGTTGGCGATTCGCAGGACCCTATGGGTCTGGAGAGCGCCGATCCGGGTCTGGTGTTCCCGGGCGTTGTGGACGATAATCATGAACACGGAGATTCCCAGGGCGTTGCCGAGGGACATAGGGATGGTGACGCTGCTCACCAGGGCCCAGGCCGCCGGGAAAGGCGGGCAGATGGCCAAAACCAGCCCCATGCTGAAGAGAATGATTCCGACGCCGGTGACTACACCGACGATCCAGTCCGGGGTTTTGGGCTTCATCCGCTGATGGATGTAACCTGCAACAATACCGCCGATGATGGTGGCCAGGCCGCAGGCCACGGAGCTGAAACCGCCAAGGTACAGCCTGTGCAGCCCGCTGATCAGTCCGGTGGCTGTTCCCACCACCGGCCCCCCCAGCAGTCCGGCAACCACGCTGCCGGTGTCGCGAACATTGGCGATACCGCCTTCAATGGGGATGCCGAAGTAGGTGCCGGCAATGGATGTCCCGGCAAAAAAAAGGATAAGGACGACTTTTTCCCGGTAGTTGGTCTCGGCTTTGAACATCAGCCGGAAGGCCTTGGTCTGGGAAAATACATAGGCAAGGACGGCAATGATGGCGATTCTTTGTACCAGAATCATGGATAAACTTTCTTCCATGCCGTTACCCCCCTTCTTGTTCTAACAGTCGGGCTATTTCCTCCATTATGGTGTTAGTGAGAAATTCGATGTTTTCCCGCTCGGTCCTGCCGGCCGGCAGAATAATCGGCGGGCCGAACCTGGCGGTGACCGCCGGAAACAGACAGCCTCGGCTAAACGCCTTGTCGGTGCCGACGATGGCCGCAGGCACGACAGGAACGCCGGCCTTGACGGCCAGCATCGCCATTCCGGGCAGCGCTTTGCCAAGCTGGCCTGTTGAGCTGCGGGTGCCTTCAGGAAACATACCCACGATTTCGCCGCTTCTAAGCAGGTCGATGGCGGTGCGGATGGCGTTGCGGTCGGACATGCCCCGCCGGACGGGAAAAGCCCCCAGGTGGGCGATGATCCAGCTGAATATCGGTATTTTAAATAATTCCTGTTTGGCCATGAAGTGAATCCCGCGGCTGACCGGCAGGCTGCAGCCGATGACCGGCGGATCCAGCAGGGACATATGGTTGGAGGCGATAACGCAGCCGCCGGAAGGAAGATGCTCCTGTCCGCTGGACTTCAGCCGGAAAAACAGGAGCAGAAATAATTTTACCAGAGGTTGCAAGATTCTATAAACCACGGCTCTTCGCCTCACATAGTTGTAAGATAGCGCTGACCGCGCCGTCAATGGAAAGTTCGGTGGTGTCGATGCGTACAGCGTCAGGTGCCTGGATCAGAGGGGCGATGTCCCGGCTGCAGTCGGCTTCGTCGCGGCAGGCGATCTCCCGCTGAAGCTCGGCCAGGTCAACAGCGAACCCTTTCTGGCTCATTTCCAGCCAGCGGCGTTTGGCCCGTTCTTCGATGGATGCGGTCAAAAAGATTTTGAGATCGGCGCCTGGCAGCACATGGGTGCCGATGTCGCGGCCATCCAGCACCACCCCGCCAAGGGCGGCCAACTGCCGCTGCAGGTTGACCATCGCCAGTCGGACGCCGCCATTGGCGGCGACGGTGGCCACCAACCGGGAGACTTCCGGCGTGCGGATGGCTTCGGAAATATCGGCGTCGTCGACCTTGACCCTGGTTTTGCCTTGGCTGCTGTCGAGAGTCAGATTGAGACTTTCGGCAACTTTTGCCGTTTCCAGCGGGTCGACGGGGTTGACCTGACGCCGCATGACTTCCCAGGTTACAGCGCGATACATTGCCCCTGTGTCAATATAAGTATATTCAAGGCGTTCGGCGACGATTCTGGCTACGGTGCTTTTTCCGGCACCGGCCGGTCCGTCGATAGCTACAGTAAGTTTCTTCATGCTGTCCCTCCAGTCGGCTGGCGATTGTTGAGCAAACGAACTTCGTCAAAAAAGCGGGGATAGGAAATATTTACGCACTCCGCACCGGTGATCTCCACCCCCTGGGCAGCCATGCCGGCCACCGCCAGGGCCATGGCCATCCTATGGTCGTCATGGGAGTCGCAGCAGGCGGAGGTCAGTGACTGTGGACCCTCGATGACCAGGCCGTCGGCGCTTTCGGCGATACGGGCTCCCATTTTTCCCAGCTCAAGGGCGATTGCCTTAAGGCGGTCGGTTTCTTTGACCCGCAGTTCCTCGGCGCCGCGGATCACCGTGGCCCCGCTTGCGAACAGGGCCGCCACCGCCAGAGCCGGAATCTCGTCCACAAGGCGGGGCACGATCTCGGCCTCCACCGTCGTCCCGGTCAGCGGGGCGTACTCGACCGCGATGTCAGCCACCGGCTCCTGACCGGCCTGTCGTTGATTATAAACGGTGATGTTGGCACCCATGCTCCGCAGTACATCAATGATGCCGGTACGGGTGGGGTTGATGCCGACATTTCTGAGGCGCAGCTTGCTGCCGGGAACAATGGTGGCCGCCACCAGCCAAAAGGCTGCGGAACTGATATCACCCGGGATGTCGATGACCGGCGGCGCGGTCAGTTCGCTGACGGGATTCAGCCGGACGGTCAGTCCTGTCCTCTCCACTCCTACCCCGAAAGACTGGAGCATCCTTTCGCTATGGTCACGGGAGAGCAGCGGCTCGGTGATGACGGTGGGGCCGTCAGCGAACATCCCGGCCAGCAGGATGGCGGATTTTACCTGGGCGCTGGCCACCGGCAGAGTGTAATTAATGCCATGGATGCCGTCGCTGGGGATAATGGCCAGTGGAGCGTAGCGGGACTGCTCCCGCCCGTAAATCCGGCAGCCCATTTTAGTCAGCGGGGCAATGATCCGGGCCATCGGCCTGCGGCGCAGGGACTTGTCGCCGGTCAGTACGGTAAAAAAGGACTGTCCGGCCAGGATGCCTGTCAAAAGGCGCGTGGTGGTGCCGGAATTACCGGCATCCAGCACTTCGTCCGGTTCCACAAGGCCAAATAAGCCGTTGCCCTTGATGACAAGTTCATTGTCGCCGGTCTGTTTGATTTTTACCCCCAGACACTTCATGCAGCTCACGGTGGACCAGCAGTCCTCGGCTGACAAAAAGTTGGTCACCCTCACCGTGGTGGAGGCCAGGCCGGCCAGCATGACAGTGCGGTGGGAGATGGATTTGTCGCCGGGAATGTCGACGATTCCCTGCAGGCCTTTCACCGGACTGATGATTTCATTCATAGGCGATACCTCAATTGTTTTAGTAGGGTCCGCCGGCGAGGGTCCTTCCCACTGCGGCGGCCACGGCAGCCAGTTCGGGCATAAGCTGGGCAAAATTGGCCGGTGTCAGCGACTGCGGCCCATCTGACGCGGCTTCTTCCGGGCAGGGATGGACTTCCACCATGAGTCCGTCGGCCCCTGCCGCCAGAGCGGCCTTGGCCATCGGCGCCACCAGGCGCCAGCTGCCGGTGGCGTGACTGGGGTCGACAATGACCGGCAGATGGCTGATGTGCTTGACGAGCGGCACGGCGCTGATATCCAGACTGTTGCGGGTATAGGTTTCAAAGGTCCTGATGCCGCGTTCGCACAACACGACGTTGTCGTTACCCCCGGTCAGGATGTATTCGGCCGCCATCAGCCATTCTTCGACGGTGGCGGCGAGCCCCCGTTTGAGAAGGATGGGATTTTTCACCTTGGCGACTTCTTTCAGCAGGGTGAAGTTCTGCATGTTGCGGGCCCCGATCTGGAGCATGTCCACATGTTCGGCCATCGCTTCCACGACCCGCGGATCGGTGACTTCGGATACCACCGGCAGTCCGGTTTCCCGGCTCACCTGCCGGAGAATCCTCAGGCCTTCGAATTCCAATCCCTGGAAGCTATAAGGCGACGTTCGCGGCTTGAAGGCCCCGCCTCTGAGCAACGCAGCGCCCGCGGCCTTGACGGCCAGAGCGGTCCGGAGCAGTTGCTCATAACTTTCCACGGCGCAGGGTCCGGCGATGACCGGCGTCAGCCTTGAGCCAAACTCGACATTTCCGGCGGCAACGACGGTATTTTCCGGCCTAAACTGCCTGCTGACCAGTTTGAAGGGAGTCAGTACCGGGATAACCTTTTCCACCCCGGGCAACCGCTCGAATTGCTCACAGCTAAGGGTTTCTGTTTCGCCGAAGGCGGTGATGATGGTTTTGTCTGCACTTTGCAGGCAATGCGGTTCCAAGCCGTGCTGGCGTATTTTTTCAAGAACACGGTCCAGTTGTTCGGCGGTTGGTGTTTTCATCATAATGATCATGATTTGTCTCCCCCGGCAGGCGGCGCATACTGTATAACCTTTCCGGTATATTTATATTTCTTGCCCCGGAGTCAATTTCCTCCATAAAATCTAACGCGAAAATTTAACCATGCCGATGGGGATGACCTGCCTCTTCCCTTCCAGCAGCAAACCGTCCTCAGGCGAGACCACGCCGGCCTCCTGAACCTTCAGCACGAACCGGCCGGAAACGCTCAGCATCTGTGCGTCGATTTCCAGATAATCGCCCTCATAAACAGTCAGGGCAAGTTCGCCTTTCTGAAAGTCGCCAGCACGGCTGCCGTTCACCAGGACGAAGACTTCACTGCTCCTGGCCGGGATCAGCATCCGGACCAGGATGACCTTGTGCTGGCGCTGCGTTGCCAGGAGGTTGGCGACAGGGGAATGATCGGTAACAGTCACCTGGTCGCCACCGGCAGCCGGCGTCCCGAGAACAATCGACTCGCCTTCCAGCCGGTCCACCACCGACAGGTAGCGGCGGGTCTGGTCTTTCACCAGCATGGCCTGGGTCAGAAAAAGAAAAACGACACATAGGGCAGCAAGATATAACAACGGTTTTTCCCAAAAGCCGAAAAAACCGTTGCTGCTGGAACGACGCATAAGGCAGGCCTCCTGTTTAGCGGATGACCTGCATAGTTTTCCCATGGTTTTCCAAGTTTATTCCGCCGCAGACCGGCCGGCCACATAGCCGGTGGAAAAAGCGGCCTGGAGGTTGAACCCGCCGGTATAGCCGTCGATATCGATAACCTCCCCGGCAAAATACAGGCCAGGCACTAGCTTTGATGCCATGGTCCCGGGGCTTATCTCCCGGGTGTTGACGCCGCCGGCGGTAACGATGGCCTCGCTGATGGGACGGGTGGCGGTGACAGTGAAGGTCAGCTGCTGGAGCAGGCCCACCAGTCTGGCCCGTTCTTCCCTGGTGACCTGATGCACCGGTTTGTCGGGGTCGATGTGAGAAAGGTCGACAATGACGCCAATCAGCTTGGCAGGCAGTAGATCGTTCAGGGAATTCTTGAATTGTTTGCGGGCAAAGCTGGTGAAATCCCGCTGAACGCGCTTGTCCAACTGCTCGGCGCTCAGAGCCGGCTTAAGGTTAATCCCGATCAGCACCTCGCCGGCCTCGGGCCGCAAAAGAGCTTCAGCCGCATGGCCACTAAGGGAAAGGATGATCGGGCCGGACAGGCCGAAATGGGTGAAGAGCAATTCGCCGAAGTCGCTGGCGGCCGACCGCTGACCGTGATATACGGTGGCAGCGACGTTTTTCAAAGAGAGCCCCTGCAGGTCGGTGATCCAGTCTTCAGCCACCTCCAGCGGAACCAGCGAGGGCCTGAGGGGTACGACGGTATGACCGGCGTCGGCGGCCAGGCGGTAGCCGTCGCCGGACGAACCTGTCCCGGGATAGGAGGCGCCGCCAGTGGTCAGAATGACGGCGTCAGCGCTGTAAAACTTGTCCTGTTTGGTAACCACGCCGACGGTCCGGCCGTCCTCCAGCCTGATCTCCTTTACCGCTTCGCCGGTCCGGACATCCACGCCCTTACGGCGGAGGGCTTTTTCAAAGGCGGCCACCACGTCCCTGGCCTGATCACTGACCGGAAAAACCCGGCCGCCCCGCTCGGTTTTCGTGGGAACGCCCCATTCCTCCAGAAAAGTTCGTAAATCGTTGCCGGAAAAGGCGTGGAGCGCGCTGTAAAGAAATTGGCCGTTGCCTGGCATGTTTTTGATGAACGTGGCTATGTCGCAATCGTTGGTCACGTTACAGCGTCCTTTGCCGGCGATAAGCATCTTCCGCCCTACTGCCGCCATCTTCTCCAGGACGGTTACCTGAGCGCCGCAGGCTGCAGCGCTGTATGCGGCCATACAGCCGGCGGCTCCGCCGCCTACCACCACAACGCGTTTCATTCCAATCCCCCTGTCTTAACATCGAATTCATAGAATAAAGTAAAGCAGCTCGGCGATCCGCGGAGCAAACACCGCAAACCGCCGAGCCCGATTTTTTTCATGCTTTATCGGCAACAGGCAGGGCCAGCGCTTTCAGCTCCTGAACCTCTTCCGGCGACAGTTGGCGATAACGGCCGCGGCGCAGCCCTTCCAGGGTCAAAAAGGCGAACTTGACCCGTTTGAGCTTGTCGACCGGGTGGCCGATGGCCTCGCACATCCGCCGAACCTGGCGGTTGCGGCCCTCGCTGATGATGATTTCCAGCCGCGAGGTGTTTTTTTCGCTGCTATGTTCTACCAGCCTGATTCTGGCCGGCGCGGTTATTCCGTCCTCCAGGCGTATCCCGATCCGCAGCCGGTCAAGTTTTTCCTCGGTGGGTTTGCCGACAACCTCGGCGAGATAGGTTTTGGAGATGTTATGACTGGGGTGGGTGAGGGCGTGGGTCAACGGACCGTCGTTGGTCAACAGCAGTACCCCTTCGGTGTTGTAGTCTAGCCGCCCCACCGGATATAGCCGGGCCGGGATGTCTGCCACCAGTTCACTTACCGTTCGGCGGCCTTCCGGATCTTCCAGAGTGGTGACGATCCCCCTAGGTTTATAGAGCAATATGTAGTGTTTCTTCTGGGCCGCAATCGGCTTGCCGTCAACAGTCACGACATCCTTTCCGAGCTGTACCTTTGTCCCAAGTTCAGTTACCGTCTTGCCGTTGACAGTCACCTTTCCGGCGGTAATCAGTTCCTCGGCGTGCCGCCGGGAAGCGATGCCGGCCTGGCTTATCACTTTCTGCAATCTTTCAGCCATAAATACCTCACAATTTTATTTCCAGTATCCTGTCGTGCTTGTTAGTTTATGGGCTATATCTCCGCCAACCCCAGCGAAGTCAGGAACTCCGTCACGTGAGGCTCCCACACCGGGATGGCGCTGTTGCGGTAGAAGAAATTGTGGCCGAAGTCTGACTCGACCTTGATCATTTGAGCTTTACCGCCCGCATCAGTAAAGGCCTTGAGCATGCCGTCGGCGAAGTAGCGCGGAAAGTAATTGTCGCTGAGGGTGAAGACCCACAGCGTTGGTGCCGTGGACGTTTTGCCGAATGTTGTGTACGCGGCAAAAAGTTCTTTGTCGCCTTCGTAGTTGTCCAGACTCTTGCGCAGGCCGCCCGCGAAGTCGATAACGCCGACAAGCCCGTCTATCTGCTGGGACGCCGCTGCGATTGACACCAGGCCGCCGCAAGACTGCCCAACCAGCAGCAACCGCTTGGGATCGACGTAGGGCTGTTGGGCCATGTAGGCCAAGACCGCCTTGATATCGGCGACTCCGGCCATTCCTGCCTTATAGGGGTTGTAGGGCGAAGCGTACTCCGCGTCACCGCCGCCAGACTTGCCGTAGCCCCGCCTGACCGGCACGACAACTGCAAAGCCTCTTTCAACGAACCATTGGGCCTGCTTTTCAAACACTCCCGGCGTCACCTTTTTGCGGTCGGCCTCGATGAATGACCGGCCGTGGCTCAGGATCGCCAAGGGATGCGCCCCTTCTTTGTCAGGACAATAAATATTGGCCTCCAACATGACGCCGTTACCGAACGGAATCAAAACGTACTGGGGAACCACCGGCGAGGCGGCGGCGACGCAGCTGAGGATGAGGACCACAAAAGCTGCCACTATGGCGACGCGACACAGAAACTGCTTCAAGATCATCCCTCCAACAGACATTTTGTTCTTTCCTTCTGTAGCGCACGCTGGGCAATCATACACTGCTCCGGGCACAGAACGTATGGATGCAGCCTGCTCTGTTTCGCAATCCCGGCAGCCATCGGTCACATGCGCCACATATTCCTTCGACAGCGCAAAATGAATTGAAAATGGGAATGACCGGCATTTGCGCTGCCATAATATACCCACACACTATATTCACTACATAGTATAGCCCAAAATTCGTTATGCGACAATCAAAAGACCTTTTGGCTGCAGGGCAGGTCAATCTTATTTCCTTGCATTGGTATTTCGCAACCTGAGCACAACTATTAATCTTCCTTTTTCCTCCTTTTGACATACTTTGTTTCGCCCAGCTTCCGTTATGCCCATACAGAATAAAAACAGCCCATAGCTACAGGCTGTTTTTATAAAAAATATTTACTTTATTGTTCCCTGCATAATTGCGTTATATCGATCTGATTTTTGCATAATCTTATTTTATTGTGGTTGTTTGTTTCACATTCACAGCTGCCGCAGATTCCTTCGCCGCAGCACATAGTGGCGTTGTTGGTTACAGCCAGCGGCAGATTGACATTCACGGCGTGCATGGCGTTGATCACGGCGTAGTGCTGCTCATCCGGACCGGCGCTGACAACAAGATCAGGCGGTGTATCGCCGCAGAGCCACTGGCTGAGCATATCCAGACCGCTGCGGCGCATCGAATCGACGCAGTGGACGGCGGCGCCCAGGTCGCGGAGTTCCTGGTCGATGAAGATCCGGCCGATTTTTCCTGGCGCCAGGACGGCGGTGACCTTGTTGCCGCCGGCCAGCAGTTTGGCCGCTATCGGCAGCGCCGGCGGCTGGCCCATGCCACCTGCCACCAGTAATACCGTACCGTCAGTGATATTGTCAATCCAGGGCTGGCCTAAAACCCCGTTGTAGTACGGCCCGCGAATCAGAACCCGCTGGTCCGGCCCCTCCAGCAGACGCATCGACTTGGGACCGACGGCTTCGATGACTACTGCAGCAGTGGTATCCTCCAGCTTCATAATCCCCACCGGGAAATGAAAGTAGTGCGGATCGTCGGGGCGGCGCATAAAAACAAAAGAACCGGTTTTCTTCAGTTCCCGGGCCATTTCCTTCGAAACCGCAAACTCCAGCCGGTAAATATCCGGCGCTATAATCTCCCGCCGGGAAAAGCTGGTGTCGACATCCCAGCGTTCGTGCTGATTGTCGCTGCGCCAGCCGCTGCCCTTGGACTGCCACTGCTTTTCATACAGTATGCATAGGCCGCTCCAGTTGCAGTCGCAAAACTGCTGACCTCTGAGCAAGCTGCAGGAGATGCAGTGATTGGTGTCCGCCAGCAGGCAGGGGCAGAACGGGGAATTGATGTCGCTACAGTTGGCCGCCAGTTTAGGATACATAGCCATCTCTCCTTTTATACCAGGCACTGGTTGTAAATATCGGTCAACCCGCACCCGGCCACTCTTTCGCCGATTTCGGCCCGATCGGTGGAATACAGGGACAGCGACTTCATCCGTTCAAAGTAAACCGAACCGGAAAATGTATAACGCAGTTTGAGGCCGTCGCTTGCAGCCATCCGCTCATGGACAAAAGCGATGATGTCACCGGTGGCAATGGCGCGGGGCAGTTCGAGATACTTCATGTCAAGACAGTGGCGGGCGGCGTTGTGCCCTGCCAGCAGTCCCGTCACCACCGCTTCGGTGTGGCCGACGAAAACCCCGGCTTTCTCTCCGCCGCAGAACAGGTTGTCGACGCCTTCTACCCGCAGGGTGTTGTCACAGGGGGCTACGCCAAGATAGCGCATCGAGTTGCCCAGTCCGCCGGAGCAGGGATCCTCGTAGCGGGCGTTTTCCAGCCCGGGTACGGACCGCAGTTCGCTCAGCGGGAAAAAAGATGTCATCAGCTTACAATGGCCGGTGTCCAGCAGCACCAAGTTGGCGGCATACTCGGCGATGGCGTATTGGGAGCAGGCTTTTTTGCCAAGGATGCCGTTTCGCCTCAGACCCTCCGGCATGGGGATGACGACAGCTCCTTCGCTTTCCAGTCTGGCACGGATTTCCGGGCTGAGAGAATCCTTGTTGAGCTTACAGGAGCCGCTCATCGCCCCGAAAGAGCCGTCGGCCTTCTGACCCATCACTTCTTTCACCTGGGCCTTGGCGGTCAGGCTGATGCGCGGGCCGAAGGACGGACAACGCATGATGCACATGGCGCAGCCGTTGCCATATGTAAGGCAGTTGCCCATGGGACCGGCCGTACCGGTGGTGTCGACGAACACGTCGCCTTTGATGATTTCGCCGTTGTCCATAACCAAAGACTGGATCACCTTGCCGTATTTCAGCACATCGATGACTCTCGCCTGGGTCCGAACCGTAATGCCGTAGTTTTGCAGGACTTTTTTCACCAGAGGCTCCATGGTTGTCACGTCGTAAAAGGACGCATGGTTGTGTCCCGGAAAGGTTACGCCTTTGTGCCGCGAATTAGCGTCCATGGCGACGAACAAATCCCCGCCGCCCATCGCTATTGCCTCTTCGGCTGCGGTGTATCGCCCGTTATTACGGAAGATTCCGCCGACAAGCCCCGTGCCCAGCAGCATATCGGTTCGTTCCAGCAGCAGGACCTGGGCACCGGCTTTGGCGGCCGCTATCGCCGCGGCACAACCCGACCAACCGCCTCCGGCAATCACTACTTTGATCATTCGTGTCCCTCCAGCGCTAATTTACTCACTTACAGTGTATTCCCGGCAGGCCAATGTGCCACCAGAGGCAAAAAAAAAGCCGGCCCTCCCCCTGGCCGGTTTATCCTTCACTATTCACTGCGGAAAAAGGATGCGGCAGATATACACCGCGCCGAAAAAGCCCACAAGGTCGCCGATGAGCCCCACGGCCACCGAGTAACGCGGTTTGCGGATCCCCACAGCCCCGAAATATACTGTCAGGACGTAAAAGGTGGTGTCGGTGCTGCCCATGACGGTCGATGCGATCCGGCCCACCAGCGAATCCGGCCCTTCGGTGTTCAGGATTTCAGTGGTAAGGCCGAGGGCTCCAGTCCCGGATAATGGCCGCATCACAGCCAGCGGCACCAATTCCGGCGGCACGCCCAGGAAAGCCAGCAGCGGCCGCAGAAGGTTCACAGAATCTTCCAGCGCGCCTGAAGCGCGAAAAATGCTGACAGCCACCATCATTGCCACAAGAAAGGGCATGATCCGCAGGGTTGTCTGAAAACCTTCGGCGGCGCCTTCGACGAAAGCCTCGTACACCGGTATCCGCCGCAGGTAAGCGGCCAGCGGGACCAGAAGCAGTACCAAAGGAATAATCCACACCGACAGGATCTCGCAAAATTGTCCGAACAACGCCGCTACCTCCCGCCGCGGGCGACGAAGACGGCCCGCAAGATTCGATCGGCGATCAGAACGACAATAGTGGCCAGCAGGCTGACCACAAGAGTGGCGCCGACGATTTCGGCCGGATTTGCCGAACCGGCGGCGGCCCTGAGGGCGATGACCGTCGCCGGCACCAGGGTGAACCCAGTGGTGCACAGAGCCAGCAAGGTGCACATGGCCGGGGACGCCGACTCCTGGTCCCTGTTCAGTTTCTGCAGTTCATGCATGGCTTTGATCCCCAGCGGGGTCACGGCGTTGCCGAGACCCAGCATATTGGCGCTGACGGTCATGATGATGGCGCCCATGGCCGGATGCCGGCGGGGGACGCTGGGGAAAACGGTCCGGATCAGCGGGTCCAGCAGCGCCGAAACCGCCCGGACCAGTCCCGCCCGCTCGGCGATCTTCATGATCCCCAGCCACAGACACATTACCCCCATCAGGCGAAAGGACAAGGTCACCGCGGTTTCTGCGGCGCTGACCGCGCTCCGGCCCACAAGGTCGATCCGGCCATGAAGCCCGGCATAGATTACCCCAACAGCGATGAACAGGAGCCAGATTAGATTGATCATACGCCTCCCTCCTACGAGAAGGTATGACGTCGCGGGCGCAGCTAGAACATGAGAGAAAACCGGCTAAAGCCGGTTTTTTCCTGATTACAGACACAGTGTAGAACCCGGAGGGGAATTCCTCCGCTCGGACTTTTTATCCTACGCCCATTACCGGCAGCAAGTTGCCGACGACTGGACAAACATTCCGCTGAGGAAATCCCCTCCAATTTCCTGTCTCGCAGCTAAATAACAAATTTTTCAGCTACTATGACTGATCAGGAGGATATACTCTCCGGACCGGCGGTATCAACGATGGGCCTGGCGAATAGCGCCACGGCGATCGCACCAATGACCGCCAGTCCGCCGGTCACGAAAAAGGCGCTGGTGAATTGGCCCGTACTCTGGATGATGAAGCCGGTGATGCTCGGAGCGAACAGACCCGCCAAGTTGGACAGGAAATGAACGAAACCGCCCACTCCTCCAACGCTTTCACTGCGCACCGAGTCCTGGATGGTCGCCCAGTAACAGGGCGTTGTGAGGTAGGCGCAAAAAATGCCGATGGACATCAGCGCCACAGCCGCTGTGGCTGACGTCACCAGGCCGCACATCCCGATGGAAAGAGCAACGCCGATAAGGAATACCGAAATGACGACTTTCCTGGCAACAATCGGGTTGCTGCCGCGTTTGACCAGATGATCGGACAGTGCCCCGCCGGTTATGTAGCCGACCGCGCCGAGCAGCCACGGGATTACGCTGACGATGCTCATGTCTTTGATGCTGAGGTTGTGAGCCATCACCAGGTAGCTGGGAAACCAGGTCAAAAAGAAGTAGGTAACATAGTTGGTGGCGAAAAAAGCGACAACAATGGCCAGGATGATCGGTTGCTTAATGTAGTAGAGAAGTGGCCGCTTGACTGCGGCGCTGACAACAGCAGCCTGCCCCTTCTCGATGACGGCGATCTCCTCGGGCGTTACTTTCGGATGCTGTCTCGGCTGGTCAGAAACCAGCCTGAACCAGAACAGGGTCCACACCAGGCCAGCCACCGTCAGCAGGACGAAGGAGACCCGCCAGCCGTACTGGATGGCAATAAGTCCGACGATAGGGCCCGACAGGGCCGCGCCCAGCGACATCCCGGAGTCTGATATGCCTTTGGCTTTGGCTCTTTCAGTCGCCGGAAACCAGTTGTTGACCATTTTGTTGGTGACCGAACCGATGGGCCCTTCACCGGCGCCGAACAGTACCCGGAAAATGACCAGCGAGGTAAAACTCCAGGCGATGGCCGGGGCTCCGGCAAACAGCGACCAGGCGACCATGGCGAAGGCGATGGTTTTCTTCGGGCCGTAGATGTCGGACAAGTAGCCGCCGACGAAGCAAAAAATGGCGTAACTCAGAAAGAAGCTGCTGAAAATGATGCCCATTTCTGCAGGGCTAAAATTGAATTCTTTCATCACATAAGGGGCGGCTATGGACAATGAGGCCCGGTCAACATAGTTGATGAAGGTTCCGCAAACCATGATCGCTAAAATTTTCCAACGATATCCGACCATACTTCTTCCTCCTCCGTATCTTCGCCGCGGCGACGGCCGCAGCTGTATGGCAATATTCCGGGTCTGGACCGGTCAAAAATTAAGTTGGCGAAAAACGACCCGTCCTGCGCGAATGGTTGCCTGGGGCAAGAGCAACTGCCGGCCGGTCCGGCTTTCCCCCAGGGCGTCGAAAAATTCGCAAGTATGCTCGACCGGCTTCAGGATCGCTATGTCGGCACAGGCCCCCGGCGCCAGGGTCCCTATTTCCGTTTCCATCGCCAGCAGTCGCGCGGGGGCGGATGTGCAGGCCGCCACAATATCATCTAAAGCCATGTCGAGAGCCAGATACTTGGACATCAGCCAGGGCAGCCCGAAGACCGGCTGCTTGAAGGCGGTCACCCAGCCCAGATCGGTGCTGATGACGTCGGGGGCGAAACCGTCGGCCAGGGCTGCCTCGGCGGTCTTGAAAGCAAAGTGGCTTCTGCCGTTGGCGGCGTCGAAAATAACGCCCCGTCGCCGCGCATCTTTGACCGACGGCAGCACCCGCTGATCGCTGCCTATGATGGTGCTGCCTTTGCCGTGATACATGTGGGCAAATATGTCGCCGGGACGAAATAATCCTGCCAGCTCAGCGGTTTCGCCCGGTGGATTTGTGGTATGCACCGCGATTCGGCATTTCAGCTGTTCGGCAATCTCCTTCGCCCTGATGAGCGGACTGAAACCGAGGTCCCCGACGACTTCGCTGCTCAGCCTTAGTTTCAGGCCGAGCAGTTCGTCCGGATACCGGTGAAAAAGCTGTTCCATGGCGTCTTCATCAAAGAATTTCGGATCATGGTTTTCATCGTATTTCATGGTAGTCTGACCAGTAGGTGAAACACTGAGGAAACTTTTGATCCTAACCGCGCTGCCGGCGATCACGCTGCCGTGGAATATTTCGTAGTTCGCTGTTCCGGCGGATCCGGCGTCGACCACGGTGGTGACACCGTAGGGCAGGGCGCCGATGTCCGGCGGGCAGCCGTTCTCGGTGGCGCCGGAAAAGACATGGGTATGATAGTCGATCAGCCCCGGCAAGACCAGACAGCCTTC
>JARLHY010000025.1 GCA_031292015.1 Negativicutes bacterium
CCACGCCGATGGCCGGATTGGGCACCAGTCCGGAAGTCGTGTCCGAGCTGCCGCACTTCATACCCATGACCAGCTTGCTGATCGGACAAGGCTCCCGCAGCGCCAGCGACGCCTCCCGCACCATTTCCTGGGCCAGCAGGATGCCCTGCGCCGCCGTCCGGGCCGCGCCGCCGGTTTCCTGGATGACAAGACATTCCACCCGTTTGCCGCCGGCTTTTATCCCCTCGATCACCTCGGCCAGGTCGATGCCCTCGCACCCCAGGCTGACAAGAATCACTGAATGCAAGTTGGGGTTGCGGCCCAGGCCGATCAGTGCTTTGTTGACCCGCCTGAGATCCATCGGGGTCTGGCCGCAGCCCTGATGATGGGTGAAGCGAGCCGTCCCCTGCACCTGGCGGACGATGTTCTCCACCACCTCATTGGCGCACACCACCGTGGACAGAACTCCCACATAGTTGCGGGTACCCGCCGTGCCGTCAGCCCGTCGATATCCCAGAAACTCCATTCTCAAGCCTCCTGCCGCAGGTCGCCGCGGCCCCGCAGGCTCTCGATGTTATGCACATGGGCGTGGCAGCCGGCCTCAATATCGGCGGTCGCCCGCCCGATGGTTTCGCCGTACTTGAGAATCTCCTCCCCCTTGCGCACAGCGCGCACCGCGAACTTGTGCCCATAGGGAATATCCTCCCTGATAATCATCCGGCTGAGCTCGCGGTCCAGCCGGACCGCCGCCTCCTGACCGGCTTTCAGTTCCTGCACCGCCGTGGCGACATTATCCGCCCCGCGCAGGACGATTGCGTCGATAGCCATCTGCCTTCCTCCCTGTCTTTTTCACTATATTTGTTTGCTGCCATTGGCCCGCCTTCGCTGTGCGGCCAGCCGGTCAGCCAAACGACGCCGTCACCGCCGCGTACGCCCGGTCGAACCGGTCCGCGGCAATCCTCTTTCTCCCCACATAATCGGCGAAGTACTCCCAGGAGGCGACCTCGTCCAACAGGCCCTCCACTGTGAAAACGCGGCTGAACACCTTGTTTTTGGCATGTTCCGAGCCGAATAACCGCAGCGACACCACATCATTGATTCTGATATCGGGATAGAGATTGAACTTGATCTTGCTGTAGTCAAAGCTGCTTTCGTGCAGTCGGGCCATGGTGTGGGCCGCAATGCGCAGCATGAACTGGTACAGGACGTTGTTGTCGGTCATGCGGTCCAGCCGGCACCACACATGATAACCCCGCCCGCTGGCAAGGATCAGCGGCTCGCAGCCCAGCTCGCCGAGCCGGTCGCTGATGGTCCTGACAGCAAAAGCCATTTCCGGAATCACCACCGTATTATTGGTTTTGTGATTGTTGTCCAGATTGAAACAGAACATATTGTTCCGGTCCGCGGCAAAATAAAGACAGACATTGCACTCTTTGGCGATATGAGCCTTGAGCAGCGCGTCCATCCGCCCTTCGGGGATATTGACAAGCTTGTACTTGTGCAGCAACCCGGAAAGAGTCAGCTCGCCGTATTCCAGCTCAGCCCCGCCACAGAGCAGTTCCTCCAGAAAAGCGAACCCGAAACATTCGGTCTCAATTTTGGCCTTGTCCTGCGGCAGGCCGCTATAGAACTCTTTCAGCAGCGTCAGCTTGGCATCCATTGCTTGACCTCGTCAAAGATTTTAAAACCCCTGGCTTTGTAGTCCGCCAGGCTTTGGTGCTTGGCCATCACCGGATAGAAAACACTCACAGCGTAGCGTTCGCCGTGAATGATGTTAAAAATATCGTCATCCACCAGGTAGTCGATGCCCCAGGCCCTGCAGAAAACGATTTTATTCCAGGCCATGAACAGGTGGTCATAAGGGATGTTGTTGTCCTTCAGCCATTTTCCGGTACACTCATTGGCTCTTCTCAGATCCCGGTAAGTGCAGATGACAATCCGCCAGCCTTTTTTTTTCAGCCACTGCAAGAATTCGACGCCATCGGAACGGGCCCCGGCCAGCTGATAACACTGCTGGTGAATCCGGTAGCGAAAAAAAGAGTACTCGGTGCTGAGTAGCTCGCTGCCGTCCGGCTCGCCGCTCCTGATCCTGGCGAGATAGTCCTGAAAAATGTCCTGCGAAAAAGCGTAGTCGTCGCTGTAGTCGAAGGTCGTTTGCTGCAGCGTTTCCGTAAAATTGTTCAACGTATCGTCAAGATCGACGGCTATTGTTCTGATGATCATTCGCCCCGTTTCCTGCGCTGCGCCGAGGCAGTGCCGGCGCTTATCTGCTTACCTTCTTTCGCATAAAAGAGTAAAATCCTCTTTCCTTCGCCGCCAAAATCATCTGGATAAAGTTTCCCCAGGCCGGAGGCAACAGTGAGACAAACCACCCCTGCGGGTGGTTTGTCATTTGAAATTATTATTTTTTTGCTTCCTGAACCGGGAGTTAAACCCGGTTTTACGCTGACTTCGTCACCTGCATATCATTGCAGGGCTCATCCAGGGAGGCGATAATCAACAGACTGAAGATCGAGCAAGCCGCAAGAAAGGTGAAAACCATGTTCCAGTTGTAGGCATCCAAAATAACCCCCACCGCAAACGGGGCCAGCGTGCTTCCGAGCTGCCCTCCGGTGTTGACCACGCCGTATGCGACAGGGTACTTTTCCTTGGTAGTCACTCCCATCGCATAGACCGAAAAAGCCGAAAAACCGATGCTGAACAGGAAACCGGCCATGAATAGCAGCAGCCCCAGCAGCATTGCGTTGTCAGGCGCGTAGATCAGGCTGTACATCATGATTGTCGTGCACAATGCGCTGACCAACATAAGCGGTTTCCGCCGCTTGTTCAAAATACGGTCCGAAATCCAGCCCCCGACGATGTTGCCGGCAACCGCACCAACGAAGGGAGCAGAGGCAAGAACCCCCATTTTCATTGATGTGAAACCTTTCACCGTCATGAGATATGTGGGGATCCAGGACATGATCACATAGATGATACCGTTCATGAAAAGATATCCCACCGCGTTGCCGACGACATTCCAGGAACGGAACAGCTTGGCATTGGTATCCACAAGCTCCACTTTCTTCATGCGGATAAGTTTATCCAGCCACCGCAAATCATACTGTGGCTTTACCGCCTCAGTTGCCGTGTCGGTCACCGCTTTTTCGGTCGTAATGTATTCCAGCTCTGCGGCAGAGACATACTTGCTTTCAGAAGGCTTATTGGTCACCGCCAAATACCATATGACAGACAACAATACGCCCGGAATGGCAAAAATCAGAAAGATTTCCCGCCAGCCATAAAGCTCCATAATGATCACGCAAATAGGCGGAACAATCACCGGCCCGCACTTGGACGCAGCCAGGTAAGCGCCTGTGGCTGTACCCTTTTCCTTGGGAGGAAACCAGTGATTGATGGTTGACAGACAGCCAATCGGCAGAGGACCTTCGGCGAGTCCCAGACCCATGCGGGTCAATTTCAGGGTAAACACCGATGAAGTGATCCCCTGAAGACCGGTGAACAACGACGTCAAAAGCATCGCCAGCGGAAAGACTTTCTTCACACCGATCTTGGAATAAATAAAGCCGGCGGGAATCTGCGCTATGGCGTACCCCAGGAAAAGCAGGCTGATTATGCCTCCCGCCTCGGTGTTGCTCAGTCCGAACTCTTTCTTGATAAAGGGCAGCGCGACGCCAAGATTCGCCCGGTCAGCGGTTGCGATCGTGTATATCACAAAAATAAGTACCAATACAACCCAGCGATAACTGGTCATTTTTCCTGCCACGGGACCATTTGCCTCCTGACCCTGATTAAGTGGCGACATGATTCATCCCCCCCTAATTGATGATCCGCACCGGATCCAGCTTTGCAGCGCTCTTTGCCGCCCTTTGTATTGGTAATGGCGGCTTATCTTTATGCAGCTCGTTTTTCGGTCCCGGAAGCCGCTGCGCCGAACGACTGCCGGAACCGAAACCCACTCCGGCCTGCTTTAGATCCGTTTTAGCGATAAGTATAAACTTTTTACTGGTTTCCTGCCAGCGTCTTTTCCAGTTCTCTGGCCTTCGTAAGCCCCAGCAATTCATTAAACTCGGTGAAGGTTGTCATATTCTGTTCGTAAACCAAAGTCGTGTCAGCCTGTTTAAACGCCGCAAGCATTTCCCGGATCGCCTTCGTCACTGTAAAAATCGTTGAATCGGGATAATGGGAAATCTTGTAACCCATATCTTCAAGCTGTTTTCCTGTGAGGAAAGGCGTCTTTCCGCCCTCGACCATATTGGCCATAAGCGGCTTTTTGATAACCTGGGCGATCTTTTCCATCTCCGCTATGGACTGGGGAGCCTCGACGAAAATAATGTCTGCGCCGGCTTCGGCATACGCCTGGGCCCGCTCCAGGGCATCTTCGAGCCCATGGATCGCCCGGGCGTCCGTCCTGGCGATGATGGCAAAATCCTCTGATCTTCTGGCATAAGTAGCGGCTTTTATTTTCGCCACCATCTCCGCTTTGGCCACCACCTGCTTGCCTTCCATGTGCCCGCAGCGTTTCGGAATTACCTGATCCTCCATCTGGATGGCGGCAATCCCCGCATTTTCGTATTCTTTCACCGTTCTGACGACATTCAATACTCCCCCGTACCCGGTATCGGCATCAGCCAGGATCGGGATATCGATCGCCGCTGCCATTCTTCTGGCCTGATCCGCCATTTCCGACATGGTCAAAAGGCCGATGTCCGGCTGGCCGAGCAGGCTGGCCGATGCTCCATAGCCTGTCATGAATACTGCCGGAAACCCAGCCATTTCAATCAAACGGGCTGACCAGACATCATGGGCCCCGACGGCCATGATGATCCCTTTCTTGTTCAGAAGCTGACGTAATTTCTTGGCCTGCATAATAAAACCCTCCATTTTTAATAAACTTGCGAAATGGTCAATCCATTCTCTGCCTATTATATAAGCACGAAGCATGCCAAATTCTTTCGCCATGCTTTCATACCCCTCCGCCCTGCCCGGAAGAAGGAAGGATTCTTGTTATTGCAGGCCTTTTCAGCAGTTCGAACCAGCAGGCGTTTAAAAACCGGCATAATCATGGTATAATTTTTTTGTATCAAAGTTACTGTACTATAGTAACTCAGTTACAGTAACACATCTCATTTTTTTTGCATCATGCACCGGGAAGGAGAACCAAAATGTCGGTAAAGCTGGCGATCTTCAGCTACCCCAAGATGAAGGACGAAATGGAAGCCATCTGGAACGAATACAAGTCAAAAGCCACCATTCAAGTTGTGGAAGGACCACTGGGGGAAGTTCTCGCTCAGGCCAAAAAGCTGGAAAGGGAAGGCGCTTTCGATGTTTACATCAGTGCCGGAGCCAACGCCGTACTTCTGCGCCAAAACGTCTCTACCCCCGTCGTCAGCATCAGGGTTACCGGTTTTGACCTTTTGCGGTCAATCCAACATGCGCAAAAATATGACGGGAAAATAGCTGTTGTCAATTATAAGAAAAACATCCCCGAACTCCAGGAAATCCAGGAAGTGTTGAAAGTATCTATAACTCAGGCCATATACACCAGCGAAAGGGATCTGCTCAAAAAATTAAACACCCTTAAAACAGCCGGCGTAAAAACCATCATTGGCCATAGCAACGCCTGTGATGTGGCCGAAAAAATCGGTCTGCAGAGCGTTTTGGTCTACACCCGGGAGGCTATGCGGCAAGCCCTCGAAAGTGCTTATGAACTGGCCACATCCATGCGTCACGAACTGGAAAAGGCCGGGCGGCTTAAAGCCATTCTTGACTATACATACAGCGGCATCATCGCTACCGACAGCCAGGGTAAAATCACCGTCTTCAACAAAGAAGCCGAAAAAATTGTCGGCATCCGCGCCAAAAACGCCCTCCATCAACCCATCGAAACCATCATCCCCAACACCAAGATCAACAATGTCATAAAAACCGGCCAACCCGAGTTGAATCAGCTGCAGAAAATCGGCTCCTCATACATTTTTACAAACCGGGTGCCGATCTGCGCCCATAATGAACTGGTCGGCGTTGTCGCCACGTTTCAGGACGTAACCACCATTCAGAAAGCAGAAGGGCAGATCCGAAAAAATCTGCATGATAAAGGTTTGGTGGCCAAATTCAGTTTCGATGATATTTTGGGTAAAAGCCCGGCACTCATGGAAACAGTGGCGTTGGCCAAAATATTTGCCCTTACCGAATCAACCGTCATGATCACCGGAGAAACTGGCACCGGCAAGGAACTGCTGGCGCAAAGCATTCATAACCACAGCCCCCGCCGCACCAAGCCTTTTGTGGCAGTCAACTGCTCCGCCCTGCCGGAAACCCTTCTGGAGAGCGAACTGTTCGGCTACGAAGACGGCGCCTTTACCGGAGCGAGGCGCGGCGGCAAAACAGGCCTCTTTGAACTTGCCCACACCGGCACTATCTTTCTTGATGAAATCGGCGAAATCTCTCCCTCCCTTCAGGCCAGGCTGCTGCGAGTCCTGCAGGAAAAGGAGATTATGCGGGTGGGGTGCGATCGAATCATACCGGTTGACGCAAGAGTCATCACCGCCACGAACAATGACATCTGGCAAGCCGTTCAGGACAGGAAAATGCGCGAAGACCTGTACTACCGGCTGAACGTATTGCATATCAAACTGCCGCCTCTGCGCCACAGGCAGGGCGATATATCGCTTCTGGCCTGGCACTATATAAAAAAATTTGCCCCGGATATGCTGGAGGATTATCAGCAATGTTTTTCCGAAATTGCTTGCGCTCTTGAAAGCTATAGCTGGCCGGGAAATATCCGGGAACTGCGGAATGTGATGGAGCGGTTGACGGTTCTGGCGAAGGCATCCGGAAGCTGCCTGCGGCAACCGCAAAAATATCTGCAGGAAATGCTGCCCTACCGGACCGCTCCCCTGGATACCGTCAGAGAAATAAGCGATGGCCGCCAATATGTCCGGTCATCGTGCGCAGGCATTTCGCCGGAAGATATCCTGCGCGTCCTGGAAGAAGCGAAAGGCAACAAAGTGGAAGCCGCGCGACGGCTGGGAATGAGTCGAATGACGCTCTGGCGCAGGCTCAATAGCCTGTCCAGGAGCAGCCAGGCAGAAAAGTAGGCCCGGTAGATTTCGGATACACAGCAAAAAAAGAAGCGGCTCGCCGCTTCTTTTGGCTTTCTCGGACCGGTTTAGCCTTATGTCGTCTGCGGAGTGGTCAGCGCCCCTAATCCCCGGAGTGCTGCTCAAGGCCCAGTTCTGCAGCCACCGACGTTTCCGGATCGACCTTCAGCCACAAAAATGATCCGATCAGGAGCAGAACGCTTGCTACAAGAAAGGGATATACCCACGATCCGGTACTTTGCAAAATAATGCCGAAAACGAGGGGGGACAAAGCCGACCCGATATTGCCGATGGAATTCATCATGCCGGACACGGTTCCGGCAAATTCGTGCCCGACATCAAGACACACCGCCCAGTAAACACCCACCGACATCTCCAGGGCAAAAACCGAACAGGACAGGAGAAAGACCGCCAAATAGGCTGAGTCGGTCATCGCCCCGGGGATCATGAAGGCAGCCCCGACAATCAGGCCGGATATAGCCACAATCCGGCGGGAAAACTTTCCCCGCCCTGTTTTTGCCCAAATCCTGTCGGATAACCAGCCGCCAAGGGTATCGCCAACCGTGCCGGCCAACAATGGCATACTTGCGAAAATTCCCATTTTCACGATGGTAAAGCCTCGGGCCTCAATAAGGTATGTCGGCAGCCAGGTGTAGTAAATCCACATCGTATAGGAATAACAAAAATAGGCCAGGCACAACGCCCACATGTTTTTGCTTCTGAATAGCTTGGCAAATGGTAGTTTGGTCTTCTTTTTGTTGACATCCTTGCCTTCGTTGATCAATTCAATCTCGGCCTCGTTGATGCCGCCCCACTTTTCCCGGTACTCCGTGGGTTTATCCCGATACCAGAAGTACCAGCATGCAGCCCACACTATACCGAGACCGGCAAAAAGCACGAACATCGTCCGCCAGCCCCACAGCGCTATGATCGCCACCGAAATCGCCGGGGTGATCGCGGCGCCAAAGCGGGCAAACGCATGGGTGAGGCCCTGGGCAAGACCTCTTTCTGTTGCGGGAATCCAAAAGGAAAAAGCCCGGGTGGCAGAGGGAAACGCGCCGGCTTCCCCGATGCCGAATATGAATCGAATCACCAGCAAAGACGTAAAGCTCCAGGCGAACGCGGTCGCCGATGTCATGACCGACCAGCCGACAACCACCAGGGCAAGAACTTTGCGGGCCCCATACTTGTCGCCCAGCCAGCCGGCGGGAATCTGAAACAAAGCATAGGCCCAGGTGAAAGCCGAGAAAACCGCTCCCAGCTCCGCTTTGGAAAAATTGAATTCTTTCATCATCATCGGCGCCGCGGCGGCAATGTTGATACGGTCAAGATAGGTGATGAGATAGACCAAACAGACTACAAACAGTACCACATGGCGAACCCGGGTCGGTTTTTCTGCCATAATCATCTCTCCCAGTTCGTTACTTTAGCGGAATCCTGTCAAAACGGGAACTTGGTTGGTGGCCTGCCTGGCCAGTTTCCTATTTCGCCAAAAACAGCTTATCCTGCTCTTCCCGCAGCTGCCACAGCACCGAATCTTTAGGTCTTTTGACCATATCGTAGGTAATCACGGTCCCGGCCGGCACGTCAGCCAGCAGCGTGTTGCCGCTGAGCAAATGGGCCGGGGCCGGAGCACCGGCTTTGATGCCGTGGGCCGTTATGATTTCCGAGGTAAGCGCCTGATCATGGTCGTTGCCTAACTTCTCGCCTGCTTTGAGGTTGCGGGCGGCCCGGCGGGCCAAATCGTAAAGCGGCCGGTACTCGGCGCTTCCTGTCGACAGTCCAACCATCCCTGCGCACAGCAGCGATGTAGCTGTTTCGACCCCGCACAGGTGATACGGTTTGTAAACCAGGGCCGTACTGCCGTCGTGGTTGGAAATGCACCCTTTTGTAGTCAGTATCATCTGCGAATAGGGATTGCCGGAAGCCACGACAAGAAATACCCCGCCGCCCAGGCCTGCTTCAAACTTATCGCGGAAGACGGTCACGACATCTATGGTCCGGGGTTTATCCAGTATCCCCCCGTGGGAAATCTGGCAAAGAACCTGGGGAATTTCGGCGATGCGGATGACCGGTTCGTGAGTAGCCGGAATATCGGGAGCAAGCCCCGTCGCGTTGGCCATGATGGTCAATTCGCAAAGATCAAAGCCGCCGGCCATGGGAAGATAGCGCAGGATTGACTTTCGCCTGTTTACATACTCCGCCGTCTTGCCGTCAGGCAGCTCGTCGAAAAGCTCCAGTTCGTTGTCTTTCAGTTGAACTGTACGTGTCTCATGCACCGTTATCCCGTCCGCCTCACAGGTGACGGTCTTCTTTTTCCGATCGAGAATGAACTCCGCGTCCCGCGCCTTTCCGCCGCTGATGACCTCAAGCCCCAGCGTCTTCGCCCAGTAGAACATGCCAATCAGCAGGCCGTGCTGGTCTCCGTCCACCGGAGTATAAACAAGACCCGCCCGGGCGGCCAGATGCTGCAGTATCGGCCCGATGGCCGAGTCGGTCTCTTTATTGATCATCGCAACATGCTTTCCGCTATTGATGGCGGCTAGGGCGTGCCGCGCCCCGGCTTCCGGGATGCCGGTGGCTTCGCCGATGACATCCAGCGGCAGTTCCATCAAAATCATGGCATCCTGGACAATTACATATTTTCCTTTTTCGATTGCTTTTTTCGCCGCGGCTGCGCCGTCACACACAACAATCATTTCGTCCGATACGCCGGCCTGGTTGTATGCTTTCCTGGCATTTTCGATATTTTGGTCGGCCACGATAGGTACCTTGAGATACTCGTTGTACATTGACTGGGTAATAACCGCAGTGCCAAAATGACCTGAACCGATCATGCCGGCGGTAATACGGTCCTTCTTTTTGAATTGGGCGTACAGGTGTTGATAAATCATCATTTTTCCCCCTTGCAGTAATATCTTCTTCTATTTCCACCTTGCCTGCCATTTCAGATCGTTCGCCCCACCACCAGCGACACGAACTAGTTCATGAAACCTTCTCCGCCCGCCACCGCATTCCTTCAATCAAGCCAATAATAAACAGACAACTCAGTTCATTCTGACTATTTATCATCTTTTTTTCCGGCCAAGGCGCCTCCCAAGCATCCGCTGCATATCTTCCCAACATTATCTTACATAATATGCTATAATATTCTAATACAGTAAAATAAAGGAGGATGCGTATTGTGAAAAAGTTACTGCTTATCGTCTTTACGGCGATGTTTGTGTCAGGTTCTGTTATGACGGCATTTGCTTACAATGCCGACCAACTTGCTAAAGTAAAAAACGGCGAAAAAAACTGCGCTGGTTTTGACCTAAGTAAGGCCTACCTGGTTGATGCCAGCCTGACCGGTGCCAATCTGACTGGTGCCAACCTGAGTGATGCCAGGCTTTTTAATGCCGATCTGAGTAAGGCCAACCTCACTGGCGCCAGCCTTAGTGGCGCCAACCTGAGTGGTGCCAGTCTGACTGGTACCGACCTGAGTGATACTGTCCTGTTTAATGCCGATCTGAGTAAGGTTAACCTGACTGGCGCCAACCTGAGTGGTGCCAGGATGATTAATGCCGAAGTGAGTAAAGCTGACCTGAGCAGCGCCAATCTTACTGGCGCCAACCTGAGTTATACCAACCTGACCGGCGCCAACCTGAGTGGTGCCAACCTAACTGGCGCTGACCTGAGTAATGCCAACCTGACTGGCGCCAATCTTACTGGCGCCAATCTGACCAGTGCCAACACGAGTGGTGCTAACCTGACCAGTGCCAACCTTAAGGGAACTAACCTTACTGTCGCTAAATAAACAATGTGTCCATTACCAAAAACTTAACAATCGAAACCGCCGCTTGGCCGCCCCTGCCACGAGAAAAGGTACTCCCGCTGCCGACGAAGAAACTATATAAGAGGTTCTGTCGCAAAAGCCTTATCTCGACTGACAAAATCGGAGGAATGAATATGCTCCGGCGTTATCGCCAGATTCATTGCGGCACCTCGCGGGACGGCGATGTCGTTTACTGGATGCGGCGCGAACAGCGGGTTCGCGACAACTGGGCGCTGCTTGCCGCCCAGGACCGTGCGCTGGAAAAAGGGCAGGATCTGCGCGTTCTCTTTTGTTTCGATGCCGCCCGGAAGACATCGGGGGAACGCCACGCCGATTTCCTGCTGAAGGGCTTGGGCCTGGTCGCCCAGGAGCTGCGGCAGCTGAACATTCCTTTCACAGTTTTGCTGGGTGAGGCAAAAGATGAACTCCCGCGCTGGTGTATAGCCCATAACATCGCCGAACTGGTGACCGACTTCAGTCCGCTTCGCCAGGACAGGCAGGACCTGGCAGCGGTGTCTGCGGGACTCCCTGCCTTGCCGCTTACTGAAGTGGATGCCCACAACATCGTCCCCTGCTGGGTTGTTTCCGACAAACAGGAATATGGAGCCTATACCCTCAGAAACAAACTGCACCGGCTGCTGCCCCACTATCTGGTCAATTTCCCTCAGCCCCGGCGCCAGCAGCCCCGGCCGGAGCCGGAAGCCCCGCCGGACTGGACTGCCATTCGTCAGCGGCTTAGCCCCGTTCCCGGCCCGCCTCCCGTCTTTGGGATCGAGTCTGGTTCCTTGGCCGCCTTCCGGCGGCTGCAATGCTTTATAAACGAAAAGCTCGCCGCTTACAGCGAAAAACACAATGACCCGGTGGCGGACATCCAGTCGGGGCTTTCGCCCTATCTGCATTTCGGTCACATTGCTCCCCAGCGGGTAGCTCTGGAAGTTCTTCGTGCAGAGTCACTCGGGCCGTCAAGCGAAGCCTTTCTTGAACAATTGGTGGTCCGGCGGGAACTGGCGGACAACTATTGCTATTATAACGACGTCTACGACGACTTTGCCGGCCTGCCGGCGTGGAGTCGGGCGACCCTGCTAAAGCACCGCCCGGACCGCCGCGACAGGCTGTACCTGCCAGACCAGCTTGCCGCCGCCAACACTGACGACAGCTTTTGGAATGCCGCCCAGACCGAACTGGTTCAACAGGGGAAAATCCACGGCTATATGCGGATGTACTGGGCTAAGCGGCTGCTGGAGTGGACGGAGGAACCGGCCCAGGCCCTGAGCCTGGCTATCGCCCTCAATGACCGGTATGCCCTGGACGGAAACGATCCCAACGGTTACGCCAACATCGCCTGGTGCATCGGCGGCCTGCATGACCGCCCGTGGCCGGAGCGGCCGATCTTCGGCAAGGTGCGTTACATGAACGCCAACGGACTGCGCCGCAAATTCCGGATGGACGACTATATCCGGAAGATGGCAGCCCTGGACAACAAAATGCCTCCATCCGGACAGGAGGGCTGAAGCGATGAAAAAGATCTTGGTCACCGGCGGCTCGGGGTTCGTAGGCAGAGCTCTGGCCGGCTATCTGCGGGACGAAGGTTATGAGCCGCTTATTTTCAGCAGGAGCGGCAGCGGCTCGCCGTCCACGGTGGTCCCTGACAGCCAGGGACTGATCCCGGCTGAAATCCTGGCCCAGCTGTGCGGAATCGTCAATCTGGCCGGCGAGAACATTGCCCAGCGCTGGAACGCCGCTGTAAAAGCCAGGATTTTGGCCAGCCGCGTCGATACCACCGGCCGGATCGTCGCGGCTCTGCGGCGCAACCGCCAGGCCGGGCTCGCAGTTCCTGCCGTCCTTGTCAGCGCTTCCGCCGTCGGCTACTACGGCAACAGGCCCCCGGGACTCCAGACCGAGGACAGCCCTTCCGGCGGGGACTTTTTGGCCCTGGTCTGCCGCCAGTGGGAACAGGCCGCCTGGACTGCCGCCGACGAAGGGGTGCGGGTAGTCGTGTTTCGCTTCGGAATCGTCCTTGGAGCGGACGGCGGCGTTCTGTCCCGCATGGCCCGGCCTTTTCGCTGGGGCGTCGGCGGCGTGATCGGCGACGGCCGGCAGCACATCTCCTGGATTCACCGCCTGGATCTCGTCCGGGCCCTGGCTCTGGCCCTGGACCGGCCGGACATGTCGGGCCCCTATAACCTTACCAGCCCCAACCCTGTGACCATGGAGCGGTTCATGTCGTGCCTGGGCAGGGCGCTGGACGCCGCCAGCTGGACCAGATTGCCGGGCGGCTTGGTCAGACTGGTTTTGGGCGAGATGGCCGACGAACTGCTGCTGGCTGATCAACAGGTCCTGCCCCGGCGTCTGGTCGAGCAGGGTTTCGCCTTTGCTTATCCCGACCTGGACCAGGCTCTGGCTGACGTCTACCGGACCGTTCCCTAAGATCCGCACCAAACTTCATCACACAAAAACAGCGGCCCCGCCGCTGTTTTTATTTTTTTCCGCTATCGTTTCCAGACCTGGCTTCGCTCAGGCCGTTATGTTTTTGATGGCGCCTCGAAATCGCAGACCGGAGTATCCGTTTTTCTGAACGCGTAAAGCACATACACCGCGAAGACCGCCGTAACAACAATCGAGTAATACATTCCGGCTTTGACGAAACCCAGTTGCTTCGCAATAATTCCCAGGGAACTGAGCAGCAGAAGCAGCGAAAAATTCCGGGTCAGCTTTCTGCTGTCACACTTATTGACCGCCCGCAGACCGTATCTGCTGCCCAAATAGGCGCTGCCGGCCAGCACGGCGGCGGCGAAATAATCCACCTTCCCGTCAAAGGCGTAAATTCCCGAAGCATAGATCGACGAAACAAACAGGATGCTCAGGCTGGTCCCGACCGCCGCATGAGGCGTCATTCCAACCACCCATATCAGCAGCGGCACAAGGATGAAGCCGCCGCCAACGCCTAAAAACCCCTTCAGGAAGCCGACAAAAAGACCAACCGCCATGAAATTCCACAGTGACACCCGCTTGTCGCCTTCCATCATGCAGTAGGGCGCCGCCTTGATGCATGGATCATAACTGTCTGTGGCACAACTGTCGGATTTCCTGTAGACAAATAAGCTGGTGGCAATCAGCATGACGATATACACCATTCCGACATACCGTTCGGCCGAACCAAGCACCGCAAGCCGTTCCACAATCTCGAAAGAAACCGTCACCCCGATGAGGGTGAACAGGCCAACCAGCGCTGTTGTTTTCAGGGAACAATTCCCCTGGCGGAAGTGTCCGAAGCCCGCCGTCAAAGATACTCCCACCGTAAAAGTCAAGCTTGTCCCGATGGCCAGAACGATCGGCATTCCCATGGCATTCAAAATAGGGGTAAGAATAAAGGCGCCGCCGATCCCGAACGTCGCACTCAGGACACCGATCGAAGCGCCTACGAGAATGTACAGCAAAGAGTCCATAATAGAAACAAGTCCTTCCTCAAAATGACATCGTGGTTTTTATCTTATCGCCTCAGCCCTTCCGCATTCTTTTCCTGCAAACACGAACAACAGGTTCCGGTGATTCATCCTAAAGAAAGACCAGGCATTACTTGTGATCCACCACCGCGAGAACCGGTCAGTTCCCCGGTTTTTGTTTGCGGAGCAGCTTGATACTGTACTGGTATTGATCGCCGCGATAGGTGGATTTCTCATAAAGAAACGGATAGCCGTTCTCCAAAAATACCGTTCTCTTGATCACGATGACCGGCTGGCCTACTTTGTAGTGCAAAAGTTCCGCTTCCTTCTTGTTGCAAAGGCCGGCTGAAATCAATTGCTCGGCATAGCTTACGTTATAGCCGCAGTTCTCCAGATAGGCAAAGACCTTGTCATTTTTTAAATCCAGGGTTTCCACCATTTTGCCGATATTGGGCAAAACATAGGAGTAGTTTACAACAAGCGGCTTGTTGTCCTTTTTTATCAGCCTGGAAAACTCGTAGATCTGAGACTCGTCGTCCTCGGCTTTCAGGTGCTTTCTTACCTCGGTGGTAATTTTTACGTAAGCCCTGTCAAGCACCTCTACTTCCACCAAGTCATGGTCTTCGGAAAGCTCTTCGGCAACCCCCAGCAAAGCCCCCAGTCGATGGTTCACCTTGCGGCTTGCCACCACTGTCTGCTTGCCCCTGGCTCTGATCAGATAACCCTCTTCCACCATATTGCCGATGCATTTCCGGACTGTCACCCGACTCACGTCATACATCTCGGCCAGGATTCTTTCGCCCGGCAGAGGATCACCCGGCGCCAGGGTGCCGTTTTCAATCTGCTCCACCAAGAGATCTCTGATTTGAAGATAGAGTAGCTTCGTAATGCCATGATAGATCATTTTTCATACCTTCCGCTCATAACAGTTTAGCATTTGAAAAATCTGCCTCTATCTTACCACCATTTAATCAGCTCGGTAACCTGTTCGCGGATTTTAACGAATTCAGGGGAGGCAATATTTCGCGGATGAGGCAAATCGACTTTAATTTCCGTCTTGATGGTTGTGGGCTTCGGGGTTAAAACCAGTATTCTTTCGGCAACATAGACCGCTTCCTCAATATTATGGGTTACGAAAATAATTGTCGTTCCCTCATCCTTCCAGATCCGGATTACTTCGTCCTCGAGAAAGTAGCGCAGTTTGATATCCAGCTGCCCGTATGGCTCATCCATGATTAAAAGGTCGGGTTTCATGGCGAAAGCTCTGGCGATTACAACCCGCTGGGCCATACTGACTGACAGCTGCCTTATGTAATAATTCTTGCAATCCGTCAAGCCAAGCTTGTCCATAACCTCTGCCGCCCGTTGTTCAACAAGGTCGTTGGACAGCCCCTTCAGCTGCATGCCGAATTTAACATTTTCCTCGACCGTTTTCCATGGCATGTTGGAGGGTTCCTGAAAGACGTAGGAAATGCTGTGCTTGCTGGGATCGGCGGATTCACCGCCAATCAGGATATCGCCTGATGTATTGGGAATCAGCTTGCTCAGGCAGTTTAAAAAAGTGCTTTTGCCACAGCCGGTGGGACCCACGATACAAAGGAACTCCCCTTTTTTCACATCAAAGGAAACATCATCGATGACAAGTAAATCATCAAATTTTTTCACAAGATGGTCTACTTTTACTTTGACTTCTCGATTTTCCATCTGCAATTCCTCCGTAACGCTATTAAATATCGATATCCATCTGCTCGGCGATTCGCTGCCTTAGTTCCATGAAGCTGGCAGCGGTTTGATTTCTTGGGTGCGGCAGGCCGACAACATATTCTTCCTTCACGGTTGCCGGGCATTTGCTGAGCAGAATAATCCTGTCGCCGAGAAAAACTGCTTCTTCCAGGTTATTCGTTACGAAGACGATGGTTCGCTTATGATTTTGCCAGATCTTCAGAATTTCGCCCTGCATCTGGTAGCGGGTCTGGGCATCCAAATGGCCGAACGGTTCATCCATCAGCATGATTTTGGGGTTGTTGGCGTAGGCCCGGGCAATGCCGACCCGTTGCTTCATGCCGCCGGAGAGCTGGTGGGGATAAGCCTTCTCAAACCCGGTAAGTCCTACCAGGTTAATACAATCCTGGGCTATTTTTTCTCTCTCTTTTTTCTCTACGCCATTTAGCCTCGGCCCCATGGTGACATTGCCCATAACCGTTTTCCAGGGAAAGAGACCCATTTCCTGAAACACCATGCCCCGGTCGGTACTCGGCCCTTCAATAGGTGCGCCCTCGCAGCTTACATCTCCGCCGGTTTGGGCGGAAAGACCCGCGAATATGTTCAGCAATGTCGTCTTGCCGCACTGACCGGGTCCCAGCAAGACAACAAATTCATTCTTTCTGATTTCAATCGATATATCATCAAGAATCAAATCCGTTCCGCCTTTATGGCTCGGAAAGGTTTTTACAAGATTTTTGCAGTTAAGGACCACTTCGTCTGCGCTCTTTATATTTCTCTCTTCCACGGACATATCACCCTTTCCAGCAGTCGAATGATTATGGAAATCAGCGCCCCTAATAAACCGATAACAATCATCCCTGATACGATAATGGTAGGATTGCTCAGATCCTGGCCTTTCAGGATGATAAACCCGACACCGCTGGTCGCACCGAACATTTCAGCAGCCACCACCGTCATCCAGCCCACGCTGATACCGTTTTGCAGACCAGCGAAAATGGCCGGCAAAGCGGAGGGAACCGCCACTTCCAGAAAGACCGAGCGGGGCTTGGCCCCCAGGGTCAGCGCAACATCCAACAGCAAGGGATTTACATATTTGATACCGGTGTAGGAGTTCACGACAGCCGGTATGAACGATGCCAGAAAGCACAGGGCGATTTTCGGAGTTTCACCAACCCCGAACCACAAAATGGCCAAAGGAATCCAGGCGATAGGCGGGATCGGCCGGACGATTTCAAAGATCGGCTTGACAAAAGCGTCCACTTTATCGCTCCAGCCCATGAACAGTCCCAGCGGAATACCGAGCACCACCGCCGCCAGGAAGGCGATGAGAACCCGCTCCAGGCTGATGGCGATATGCTCAAACAGAGAATACTTTGCGAAGGTGCCTGTACTCATCTCATATAGCTTCTCCACCACCGCCTGGGGCGCCGGAAAGACCTTAGTCATCGAAGTAGTCATTGACGCGATCTGCCAAACGACAATAAGGGTAATGATAGTGAAAAGAGTGTAGAAAAATGATTCATGCTTGTAAAATAAGTTTTTCACTATGCCTTCCTCCCCCTGTTATAGTGATGTTCTGCTTTGGTTAGAACAAAAGACATAAGCGCTCCCAGGAGGCCGATGACCAGCATACCCACGATAATAATGTCCGGGCGTCCGTAACTCCTGCCCATCTGGATCATGTAACCCAAACCGCTGGTCGCCGCGAGCAGCTCGGCGCCCACCAGCGTCATCCAGGCGGAGTTGAGGGAAAGTCTCAGGCCGGTAAATACCATCGGCAAGGCGTAAGGAATGCCGATTCGGAAGAATATCTTAAAATTGCTGGCGCCGCACGTCTTGCCGACATTAATCAGGGTCGGGTCAGTCATTTTGATGCCGGCGTAGGAGTTGATAACCGAAGGAACGAACGCCGCGTAGAAAATAATGAAAGCCTTGGCCTGCAGCCCGATACCGAACCACAGGATCGACAGCGGTATCCACGAAATGGGCGGGATCGGCCGAAAGATTTCAAACAGAGGCTGCACAATCCTGTCGACCCTCTTGAACCAGCCCATCAATAAACCCAAAATAGCGCCGAACCCTGCTGCCACAACATAGCCCGTAACAGCCAGAATCATACTGGATTGGATATGCTGCGGGAGGGTCGCGCCGTCAGGCGCAGTGTCGGTCAATTTTATGATGGCGGTAGCAACAACTTCTCTGGGTGAAGCCAGAATACGGCTGCTCATGGTGCCGCTGTCCACCAGGTATTCCCAGATGCTCAAAAACAGCAGAAAACTGAAGAGGCTGATCAAAAACAAAATGATCCGGGGAGATTTGTTCATTACGCCGCGTTCCTTTATCTTGCTTGAAGTCATACTAACGCTCCCTCATTCAACTTTATCAACGGGAAATATATATAATTCCGTTGCAATAGCCTGCAGATTTTTCGATTTCAAAGATATTGCCCTTTCAGCAGGCAATATCGGACAAGCTGCGGGTAGTACGACATTTAGTAGTAATTCATTGCGGCGATCGTTGCTAAAACTTTCTTCAGCGGTGCAGCTGTTTCAGTGCCTTTTTCAGCATAGCCGGTCTGGCTATAAGCGGTAATTAAGGGAGTTGATTGGCGAAAAGCCAACCAACTCCTTAATTATTTTGTTGTCTTATTTACCTGCCAGCAGTTCCTTCAAAAACTCATCGGTGAAGCTTTCCTTGACAAATTTGTCTCTTTGTTCCTTGGTAATGACCTGCTGGCCTACCAGGTAATCCGCCTGCAGGCTGAATTGGTATATGGCGTCGCCCATACCGTTCTTGCCTTTGGCCGGATCGAACAAATCGATCTGTTCCTTAAGATTGAAGAGAGGTTTGTCGGCGACCTCCGCCTCCAGCTGTTTATCAGTCGGATCATAGCCCTGATCCTTCAGATAGGCCTTTGTCGAAGCCATGTTCAGTTGTTTGTCCCGCTTCATGTCGTCAATGCCCTTGAAGTATGCCTTCAACCAGTTTTTGATGGCTTCCCGGTTTGCCGGATTTTTGTAATACTCGCCTCTGACCAGAATAACCGCAGGCAGTTCTGAGCCGTTGGCGACGATGTCGTTGATCGATACCGCACCCTCGTTCAGCAGCGGCCAGGTGTAGGGGGCCCATACGGTTGCCAGATCGCCCTGTCCTGCTTTGAAAGCGGCGACTACTGACGGCTGGTCCATATTGAGGATTTTGACGTCATTAAAGGTCAAGCCAAGCGCCTTCAGCATTGTCCCCACCGAATAATGCCCTGAGGTACCGACAGTGGTAACAATGGTCTTGCCTCTGATCGCGTCAGCCGCGCCCGGTTTGAAAGAAGGTCTGCCGTTGGCATCAAACTGTACTACCTTTAATATTTCGCTGTCTTTTCTGACCAGCGTCTTGATTGCCGCGCCTTCATAGTCGGCTACCGCGATGATCTTGGCGTCATAGCGTATGCAGGAAAGCGCCGCCGCCATTCCGAGCATGCCGATATCCCATTTTCCTGCCGCCAACGCTTCGTTCTGCGGGCCGCCTGACGTAAATACCTGCAGCGGCGCGTTCACTCCGAAGGATTTGTAATAGCCCTTTTTGTCGGCAATATCCATGGGAACACTGTTGTAGCACGGTTGAATCGAAGTTGCCACCGTCACCAGCTTGGCCCCGTCGGCCGGTGCATTATTGCCCGACTTCTGGCCGCAGCCGGCAAACAGCACCATGGCGCACAAGGAAATACACAGGACGAACACCGCTGCCTTTGAAGGTTTTTTCATAGTTGTCTTTTTCCCCCTCTTTCCAAATTATCAGGTCGGTCATACTGACCAATAGCAGTGAAGCCGGAGTCCGTTCACCTCCCATGTCTTCAGGTGATCAGTTCTTTTGGGGAGCTACGCCCGGTTTGCCATCCTGCGTAGCATCATGATTTTTAGGCTATGAAAGTTTACCGCTTCAAATTTTGTCGGTCTTCATGCAGATATGCATAGCCGCGGTGGTAAAGGCCTTGGGCAGCGCCAGAATATTGGGGTTGCCGCCTACGAACTTCCGCTTCGCGTCTGCCAGCGCCTCTTCAAACGAGGCCCTTGTTTTCATTCCCATCCCTCTTGCCAGGCCGGGTTCCATCGCGCCGACGATATAGACGGCCGCGGTGTTCATTTCGGCGATGTGGGCGCAAGAAATCATCGAGAAGGCATGGAAGGGGTGATAGCCGTAATTGAAGCGGTACTTGTCGGTGTATTCCTTGCGGGTGGAGAAATATTCGCCGTATTTGGCGACATCCGGCAACACGTTATTGTAGTCTTTCTGGAATAGTTCGTAGGTTGCTTCGTAGGAGGGAAACTCCTCTTCATGCCAGTATCCGTTGCAAATCGAAGAACAAATGATGACGCAATTGTCGTTCATGACCCGCTTATGCCGGAGGATCTGGGCCGAGATCGCCTGCATCATAAGAATCGGATTGGTTCCCATCCCATTGCCGTAGTGGAAAGCCTGCGGCATGCCGAAGACCATGATGTCATACTTTTTGTCGGCCCATTTGGCATAGGTTCGCTTATTGGCAATTTCCCAGCACAGCGGCTGGATATCTTTGGCGTAGCCGGAAAATACCGCGATCTGATTTGCTTTGGTGTCCAGCACCGCGTCACAGCAAAAGAATTTCTTGCCCATGCATTTTTCCATATGCATACCGATATGGTCAAATTTTTTCCGCATTACGCTATGGGTCGTTGTCGGGGTAAAATCGTCACTGTGCATGACATGGGGATTGTGATGCTCGCCGATGCTGCGCCAGTGGGTGATCCCTGTCGCACAATGTTTATAACCGCCGGAATAACCGCCATAAGGGTTGCCGAGGGAATGTCCGATCAGTACAATATAATCCGATTCATAGACTTCCTTGTTCATGATGACGATGTCACCGTCGTCATTGCAGCCCAGATCAATCAGATTGTCATAGTCTTCGCTGTCGTGGTTCACGATCTGTTTGGAATACCAGTACTGATGGAAGATCTCGTCCCCTAAGATCCGGCGGATTTCCTCCTCGGTATTCTTTCTGTGCAGGCCGTTGCTGCAGATCAGCTTGATATCCTTTTTCTCGACCCCTGCTTTGCCCAATTCCTCCAGAATGATGGCAATGGAAATCTTGCGGTGGGCGGTAGGCTGAAAACCGCCCTTGACCTTGTCGGGAAATACGATGGTGACTTTATCGCCTTTTTTTACGCTCTTGGCAATCGGCGGCATTCCCACCGGGTTCAGGATCGACTTTCTGGTTTCCTCAACCAGTCGTCCAAAAGGGATGTGCGGCGGATCGGTATAGGTAACTCCGGGAATAAAGACGTCCGTGCTTTCATCAGGAAGGTTGGCCTCCATAAAACCCTGGCCGTATTCAAATTCAAGTTTCATCGCTTACCACTCCTTGTAAGTTTGTTATCCATGATCGGGTTTCCGAAAGATCAGCCGAACTTTGCGAAATGCTGTTCGAAAACCTTGATGATCGCGCTGGTATCCTGCTTGGCCAGGCCCTTGGCCTTGGCGTTTTCATTGATCATCTGCACGAAGCCGGCGATCAGCGGCGTTGCTCCGGCGTCTTTTGTCATCTGAATACCCAGCGCCGCATCCTTGCACAACAGTTCGACCGTGAAGGTCGGATCGTCGTATTCCTGGGAGACGGTTCTTCTGGCCGTCTCTTTGAACAGCCCGCTCACCGTTGCCGCCCCGCTGTTGGCAACCACCTCATAAAACACCTTTTTATCGATTCCCACTAGTTCCGTCAAAGCCATGATCTCGGTGCTCACGCAGTTGATCACCGAAAACATCAGTTGGTTGAGCAGTTTTAGGGCATTGCCTGCGCCGATGTCGCCGACTCTGACCACTTGTTTCGCAAAAGTCAGCAGCGCCGGTGACGCAAAGGCAATTGCTCTTTCGCCGCCCCCGCTGGGCAGCAGCCAGTTTCCCGCCGCGCTTGGCCGGCCGAGAACCGGGGCGTCGACATAGCTCGCACCCTTTGCCGCCACCATCTGGGCGCCCTGTTGCGAAGTTTGCGGACTTACCGTGCTTGTATCGACGATGACATGTTCACAGGTCAATGCTTCAAGGAGGCCGTTTTCCCCGCCAATCACCTCAAACACCTGTCCAGGGCCGGGCAGCGACATGATAACAAGTTTGGCGGTCCTGGCCAGTTCGGCCGGACTCGCCGCCACCGTCGCGCCTTTCTCCCTGGCATAAGCCTGAGCCGCCGGAAACGGATCGTAGGCTGCAACCTTAAAGCCGCCTGCCAGCAACCGCTCCAACATGCATTTCCCCATGGTTCCGACCCCGACTAGGCCTACCGTCTCAGTCTTTTTATTTAATTCGGTCGATGATGTCAAATAATACACTCCCTTCTGCTTCTCTTGGCACATCAATTCCCAGTACTTTTGAAATCGTGGGAGCGATATCGATGATCTTGGCCGGATATTTCCGTTCGTATTTCGTAATGCCAGGCCCCGCCATGATCATCACTGCGTGCATATCGTGCAGGGACGGCAGCGCCAGATGCACCCCGGTGAAGTTCTTGCACAAAACCGCCGGTTCATAAAGCTCCGGATTGCTTATGATTCTTTCCGATCCGTCCCGGTATTTGATCGCCGTCCGGTAAATAAACGGATGGGACATGTAACCCGGCTTCCAGGCATAAACAACGTCACCGACCCTGTCGTAGCCCGGTCCGGCCTGAATGCCCAGCGTCCCGGATTCTTCCTTGGTGATGGCCAGTGCCACGATGCTTTCACCGGTTTCCGGGTTCTTCATATCCAGCAGGGCTTTTATGATCTCGCCCTGCACCTTCTTGTAATCCGCCGGCTCGACAATGCCCTGCGGGTCCCGCCCCTTCAGGTTGATGAAAATATGGGCATGACAAGGCTCCAGGGGATGGCATTTCGTCTGTTTCCAGTTGATGCTCAGATTGCTCGGGTTGTCATGAGTCAGATCCATCACATAGTTCAGCAGCCCTTTCCGGGACAAATGCTCTTTGACATAAGGGTTCCAGTCCAGATGGGTCATACCGTGGTCGGAGATCAGAATCACGATGGTTTCTTCCAGATTCACCACTTCCAGGATCTTGCCGATATTGTCGTCGACCTGCCTGTACACCGTCCTGATTTTATCCATGCACCAGTCGGCTTTTTTGGGGTCGTACACCCTGGCCTCCGGCACGATACCCGAATAAAGGACATGCTCGATATGGTCGATGGTCCCGACCCAGGAAAAGCCCATATCCCATTCGGTGTTAGCCAACACATGCCTTGTGGCGTTGCCCCACCAGTCAGCATGTTGGCCGAGCTGCTCCATATAAAGCTCTTCCGGCATCCAGCCGTCCATGAACGCCCAGGGGTCGTCGACCTCCATAAACGTTCCGGCGACTTTTTTCACCTCATCGGTCAGGCTGGCCGGCACCGAATAATTCTCAGCCGTATTGATGGCGGACTGATACAGCTTGAAGTGCTTGCCGTCCTTTGAAAGCTCGAAAAGCTGGAACCGGAAGCAGCCGTCCCTCACCCGGTCCCTGGCTTTATAGGTCTTGACCACCCACGGTCCGTAATCACCCAGGGTAATATCGGTAATCGCCCTGCCGGCATCCTTGGTCTCGGAAATCAGTACCCGGTCATATCCGGCCGCTGTCGACGCATAGACAGCAACCTGCATTTTGTAACCTTCCACATAGGTCGGCGGCACGGTGATTTCGAATTCCAGAACCGGTTTATGACTGGGCGGAAGATTGGACCAGCCTTCGGCCGCCTTTGTCTCAAGCTGTACCGCCCGCCCCGGAATCTGATTGCAGTTGAGCAGACGGTCCGAGAAAACCGCGCTGGAAGCCACATCCCACAGCGGCATATAAAAATAACGGAAAGGCGGATTTAAAGAACCGGCCAGCTGTACTCCCTGGGTTTCATCGATGCCGCCCAACGGGAAGGTAACAGGCCAATTGATCAAAGCCGATTTCAGGCCACTGCGGTTGCCGACATCCCAGAGAGTTTCACAGAGCACTTCGTTGCGGTCAAAGGAAGTATGCCAGTGGTCCAAATCCTCACCACAGTGCTTCACCATCAGGCTCGGAACGCCGTTGGTTCCCGATCCGGCGCCGCTCACAATACCGGTCCATGCCGCAGCGGTAAGAGGCGGGAAAACCGTCTCCAGCCGGGAAAACACGCCCTGATCCATCAGTTTTGCGGTGTTGGGCATATTGCCCTCCAGCACGAATTTTTTCACAAGATCAGGCATCGCGGCATCCAGTCCCAAAAACAAAACCTTTTTCCTTTTTCCCATATGTCTACCCCCTTGTATGATTGAGATGGACCGAAGCCAAAACCTCAGCCCGGGACGTTCTTTTCCAACCCATAATCAGCTTGGTTTACGACGAAACTGGTGCTATACTGGTATTATCAATAATACCAGTATAGCACCAGTTTCCAGGCAAGTAAACGACTATTTAGAAAATTTCGGCAAAGCGAAAGGCTGATTGACATGATGGGTTTATTCCAGGATTATTCGTGGCTGGCTGCCGCCGGCATCACGTTGGTAGCGTCGTTCCTGCAGTCGCTGACCGGCTTCGGGTTGTCGATTGTCGCAACGCCGCTGCTCGTCAACGTCTACGATCCCAAAGAAGCTGTTATCGTTATCCAGCTGCTCAACTTTGCGATTAATACCGCATTTTGCTTTGTTTTACGCAAGTCCGCCGACTGGAAATTCGTGCTGCTGCTTTTCCTGGGAGCCTTGGCCGGCCAGCCGGTGGGCATGCTAATTTTTCTGGCCGTGCCCAGCAGCATCCTGAAACTGTTCATCAGCTTGCTTATTCTGTTCTTTTTGCTCATCGTGCAGCTACGCCGCAAACCCATTCAGGAAACCCGGACACGAAGCCTGACCGTCGGCTTCCTGTCCGGCCTTCTCAACGCATCCCTCTCCCTGGCCGGGCCGCCGCTTATCCTCTATTTGGCCTCAACCAGCCGGGGAAAAGCCTCGGTACGGGCGTCCAGCATCGTTTATTTTACGGTCATCAACTGGACCACTGTTTTCGGCTACCTTGTCTCCGGGCAGGATCTGACGTCGGCGGTGACCCACACCGTTTCCCTGTTGCCGGCGGCAGCGGCCGGGCTGGTTTTGGGGTATCTGCTTTTCCCTTACCTGTCTCAGAAGATGTTTCAAAAAATAATCTTTGTCATGATGGCCGTTTCCTCGGTGTATACCCTCTACTCCTGTCTGTGACCCGGCCCGTCCTTGTTTTCGCCCAGAGAGCACCATATTTTTCTACCTGCCTGTCAGCAAAAAAACAGCGGCATCGCCGCTGTTTTTTCTATACCTTTCCTTATCCCTCCGGCCGGCGGCATGGTTGCTCTTGTCCGCCCGGTGCCTATTCTTTAAACGTCAGAATAACCTTGCAGGTGTGATCCGGATCCTGCTCGATCAGGGAAAAAGCCTTCTTTACATCAAGGAAATCAAATTCGTGGGAAATGAGCGGCAGCGTTTTCACCTCGCCCTTGGCGAACCAGTCGATGACTTCGGGAAATTTGTTCGCATGCAGCCTTGATCCGCGGATATCCAGTTCTCTTTTCGTGATCGGCAGCTCGGGAATCTTTGCCGCCTCCGGGTTAAAACCGATGATCACGATGCGCGCCGCTGTCCCGGTGAGCTCGACAGCCTGCTCAAAAAGTTCCGGCAGTCCCACCGCATCGATGGCTACCGACATCCCTTCCCCGTTGGTGAACCGGCGCACTTCTTCCGCCAGGTTCTGCTCTTTGCTGTTTACAACAGCGTCCGCGTCCAGTTTGCCGGCCAGAGCCAGGCGATTGGCAGAGATATCGGTGATCATGACCCTGGCACCTTTCCGTTTGGCGGCCTGCAGCGTCACCAGACCGATCGGTCCCGCGCCCATGATCAGGACATCGTCGTCTTTTGCCACTTCACCGCGGGCCGTCATCTGGGCGGCGATGGTGTACGGCTCGATCAGCACCGCCTCCCGCCAGGGAATCCCGGCCGGAATTTTGAGAACATTGGCGGCCGGCAGCGCTACATATTCCGCGCAGCCGCCTTCCGCGCCCACCCCCATGCAGCGCAGCTGGGCGCACACATTCTGGCGCTTGGTGCGGCAAGCCCGGCAGTTGCCGCAGCTTTGCACCGGATCCATAACGGCATGGTCGCCTGCCGTCAGATGGCTTACCGCCGAACCGACGGCGATGATTTCGCCCACCACTTCATGCCCAAAAACCCGCGGATAGACGAAGGTGGCCAGCGACCCGTGATAGCCGTGAACATCGGACCCGCAGATACCGACAGCCCGTACTTTCATCAAAACGCTCTTTTCGTCCGGCAGGGCCGGAATTGGCCGTTCGACCAGTTCCATCTGGCGCGGGCCGGTAATGACCGCAGCTTTCATACTGAATCCCCCCATGGTCCTGGGAAAAGGTCGTTATCTTACCCAGGGCGATTTTCATTGCAGCCTTGCTTCGGCGTTGAAAGGTTGTTACAGCCCCAGGTACGCTTTGCGAAGATCCTCATTGGTGCTCAGCTCGGCACTCATTCCCTGCAGCACCGTTTCCCCGGTTTCAACGACATAACCTCTGTTGGCTATCTCCAGCGCGTACAGGACATTTTGCTCGACCAGCAGGATCGAAGTGCCGAGTTTGTTGATTTTGACGATCGCCTCAAATATTTTTTCGACAATGATCGGCGCCAGTCCCAAGGACGGCTCATCCAGCATCAGGATTTTCGGCTGAGCCATCAGCCCCCGCCCCACCGCGCACATCTGCTGCTCGCCGCCGGAAAGGGTGCCGGCCAGCTGGCTTTTTCGCTCCGCCAGGCGGGGAAACAGTTCGTAAACCATCTCCAGAGTCTGGGCTCGCTGCCGTTTGCCTTCCTCGGAGTACGAACCGATCAGCAGATTATCGAGCACCGTCATGAACGGAAACAGCTTTCTTCCTTCCGGGACCTGGACAATACCTTTGTTGACCCGTTCGTAAGCCGGCAGTCCCTGCAAATTTTCGCCGCAGAAAGTCACCTCGCCTGCTCTTTGGTCAGTCAGGCCCGAAATCGTGTTGATGGTCGTGGACTTGCCGGCGCCGTTGGCCCCGAGCAGTGCGACGATCTCTCCGGCCCCGACTTCGAGGGAGACCGACCGGAGGGCTTCAAAGTTGCCGTAATAGACATTCAAATTACTCACTTTAAGCATGGGCTCTCTCCCCGAGATAAGATTTGATGACCGCAGGATCGTGCACGATCTCTTCCGGCCGGCCTTCGGCGATCATATTGCCCTGATTCATCACATAAATCCGGTCTGACAGGCTCATGATCGCCTTCATGACATGCTCGATAATCAGGATCGTTATCCCTTTTTCGCGGATACTTCGTACCAGATCGATGACTTTGCCGCTTTCCACCGGATTGAGTCCGGCCATGACCTCATCCAGCAGCAGCAGGTTGGGCTTAGTCGCCAGAGCCCGGGCCAATTCCAGGCGCTTGAGCTGCGGCAGGTTCAGCTCCTTGCCGATGACGTCCTGCCGGTTGATCAGCCCTACGAAATCCAGTACCTCCAAAGCCTTATCCTTAGACTCGTTTGTTCGCGGCGACCGCAAAAAGGCGCCTACCATGACATTTTCCAGTACAGTCAGTTCGGTGAACGGCTTTACGATCTGATAGGTTCGCGTGATTCCCAGGTCGCAGATGCGGTAGGGAGGCAACCCCTGAATTTCTGCCTGCTGGTAAACGACCTTGCCTGCGCTCGGCCGCAGGTCGCCGGCGATAACGTTGAAGAGGGTTGTTTTGCCGGCGCCGTTGGCGCCGATCAGGCCGATGATTTCATTTCTCCTGATATGGAGATTGGCGTTATTGACAGCAACCAAACCGCCGAATTTTTTCGTGACCCCCTCAACGGACAGTAACTGTTCGCTCATATCGTCACCCCCTACTTCGCTGCTTCGGCTTTGCGGCTCACTTTAAGCCCTTTTAGCCGGTCGCTGGCGTACTTGTAAATCCCCTCAGGCAGATAATACACGATGATCATCAGGGCCAGGCCGTAGATAATGACCGGCAGAGCCGCCAGTTCACCGCTGATATGAGCCCTCGCCGCCTCGGCGATGGGCACGAGAATGAAAGCGCCGATGACCGGGCCCATCACCGTCCCCTGTCCGCCCACCAGGGCGACAATCGCCATCTCCAGCGACAAATCGAAGCCAAGCAGACGCTGCGGATCGATGAAAAGGATGAACTGGGCGTAAAAGGTTCCGCCGAGGGCGGTGAAGAAGACGCTGACCGTCTGGGCGATAAGTTTGTAGCGGGTCACATTTACCCCCAGCGAGTTGGCCGCTTCCTGGTTGGTCCTGATCGCCGCCAGATAATATCCCATCTTCGAGCCTTTGATATAATGGGACACCGCAACAACAACAACCAGCATCACCAGAATGATATAGAAATAGGGGGTCTTGCTGAGAAACTCCATATTGACCAGATTGTCGCCCCGCCAGGGAACCGACAGCCCCTGGGCCCCTCTGATGTCGAAGCCCAGTACGCTCTGATTCGCCAGCACCAATATTCGCAACACACTGAGCAAAGCTATCGTAGCCAGGGTAAAGTAAGTCCCCCGCAGCTTAAAACAGGGATAGCCGATCAAAAGACCAAAAATGACGGCCATACCTCCGCCGACCAGCATTCCCAGCCAAGGCGTCAGCTGATAGCTGATAAACAGTACCGTGGAGGTATAGGCGCCGATTCCCGCGAAAGCGGCGTGGCCGAGCGACATCTGCCCCGCGAAACCGCTGACTATATTCCAGGACGTTCCCCAGTAGGCGAAAAGCATGATAATGATAAAGATCTGGAGAAAATACGGATCGTCGTCATATACCGGTATCAACGCAAGCAGGAGCAGTATCGCCGCCAGAATAGCCTTCTGCATTTTTCCCATAGAATGTTACTCCTTTCTCGCCCCTGCGCTCAGGATTGCTCGATGCCGAATAAGCCTGACGGCTTGATCAGCAAAACGGCGACGAACAACACAAATACCAGAATCTCGGCATAGGCCGGGGAAATGAACTGGGTGCCCACCGCTTCGACGACGCCGATGAGCAGGCCGCCGTAGAAGGCGCCCTTCACGCTCCCGATTCCGCCCAGTACGACGATAATAAACGAACGCAAACCAAAGACGCCGCCCACAGTGGGGAAAATATAATAGAAAGGAACAAGCAGCGCTCCGGCGATGCCTACCAGGGCCGATCCGATTCCGAAAGCGATGCAGTAGATCTTCTTTTCGTTGATCCCCATCAGTTTCGCGGTGTTCCTGTCCTGGGAAGTCGCCCGGATGGCCCGTCCCGTCTCGGTCTTTGTCAGCAGCCAGAATACCAGTGCCGTGCACAGGATCGAAATAATGAAAGCGTACAGCCTTGGCAGCGAAATAATCATCGCCCCGATATTAAACGTGGCGCCGGTGTAACTGGTGGTTACCGCCCGGGCGTCGGCACCGAACGCCACCAGGGCCACATTCTGCAAAATCAGTCCGAGCCCGGCTGTAAACAACAATATGCTGAGCGGTTCGCGGGTCTTTTCCCGCACCAACATCGTGTTGAGCGGATACTTCTGAAAAAGGTAGCCTGCGGCGAACAGCGCCGGTGCGATGATAAACGCGGCCAGGTACGGGTTCATACCCAGGAGGGTAATCAGCCAATAACTGAGGTACATTCCCACCATCAGGAATTCACCATGGGCGAAATTGATAATGCGCATAACGCCGAAAATCAGGCTCAAGCCAATGGCTACCAGACTGTATATCCCGCCCATCAGCACCCCGCTGACAGCTGCCTGAACAATTGCTTCCAAGCGAATTCCTCCCCGTGATGGCGAAAGTGTTCATGTCGAATTCTTTTGGGAGTCTCCCTTCACTGCTGAAGGGAGACTCCCAAAAGACAAAATAAAGTTACTTGCGGTCGTCCCAGCTGGGGATCGGCCAGGTCAGTTTAACATCTTTGGGAGCCGTGTCGAAAGGCCACACCATCCGGAACTTGCCGTTTTGAACCTGGGTGATGATCTGGCGGGCGTAGACGTTTTGGCTCTTCATGCCCCTGACTTCCTGGTTGAATTTGATGCCTTCATACGGATGCAGCGACAGGGCGACATGATTGCCCTTGATATCCGTGGCGTCAAGCGCTGCTTTGATTGCCTCAGGCTTCACGCTGGCGGCCCGCTCGATGGCGTCGAACAGAACCATGGCCGACATCCAGGCGTTGGCCGAATACTCGCTGAAATCACTGCCGTATTTGGCCTTGTACTCGTCATTGAGCTTTTTGGATCCTTCCGGTTTGCCGCCGAGGATGTCGGTCTCCCAGCCGGAGAGGGTCATGACATACTCAGCTGACTTGCCGGCTTTCTCGACGAAGGCCGGAGCCGAAAATCCGCCGCCCCCTGCGAGAATGGCGCTGTTCAGCTTCATTTCCGCCGCCGTTCTTGTGAATAGCAGGGCGTCGTTCAGGTAGGACATCGGGATGACAACCTCGGGATTCACGCTCTTAAGTTTAACGACGACTGAAGTCATGTCGGCGGTGTTGGCAGGATAGTCGAGGGCCGCCACCACTTCAATCCCAGCTTCCTTGGCCACCTGCTTGAGCGCCTCGGCTGAAGAGCTGCCCCAGTCGGTGCTCTCGTAAACCAGCGCTATATTTTTGACCGGCTTGCCGGTTTTCTTGCCAAGATCAGTCAGGAACCCGATCAGGTCGATAGCGTTCCCCGACGAACTCTGATTGGCCCGGAAAACATACTTGTAGCCTTTTTGCATAATGCCGTCAGCCACCGCGTTGGTCAGCATGTACGGCATGGAGTATTTTTCCGCCACTTCGGCGGTAGGGGCCGCTACGTTGCTGTTGTAAGGCCCCAACAGGGCCTGGACTTTTTCTTTGACGATCAGCCGCTCGATCTCGGTTACGCCTGTTTCCGGCTTGCCGGCCGAATCGGCGTAGATCGGCACGATTTTGGCGCCGCCCAGCGACTTGATGCCGCCGTTGGCGTTGATGGTATTGATGGCAAGCTCGATGCCGTTTTTAGCCAGCTTGCCCATCTCTGCCGATGACCCGGTCAGCGGCAGCACGATCCCGATCTTCACTTCTTTGCTGTCCGCGCTGGCGGCCGGTTTGTTGCTGGAACAGCCCACCAGCGACAGGACCATTGCCATCACCAGCAGCAGGACTATCGTTTTTTTCATGTTGTTCCCCTCTCTCCTCGCGTTGCGTAATTGACCCTTTCAGAATCCGGCATCCTCCGGCCTATCACAGGCTATTCCGAACAACATCCCCCCCACTAGCGCAACATCCGCTGAATTCCCAGGTCTTCTATGATATCGGAATCGATTCCGGTGCGAAAAATCATTGTTTCACCGGTCCGGTAGTATCGCGCACCTTGAGTTCCACAGGCAGAATGCTTTTTTGCACCGGATAGCCGTCCTCCAGGAACTGGATCAGCATCCGGCAGGCTTCGGCCCCCTTCCGGTTCGCCGGCTGGCCGATGGTTGTCAGCGGCGGTTCGATATATTCCGCCATCGGAATATTGTCAAAACCGATGACCGAAACATCGCCGGGAACGGCATACCCTTCGCTTTGCAGCGCTTTTATGACGCCGATCGCCATCATGTCGGCGGCAGCGAAAAAAGCGGTCGGTTTTTCCTCCAGCACCAGCAGTTCCTTCGCTGCCGTAAATCCGCTCTCGATGGAATTGTCGCCGAATTTTATGTACTGGCTCTGATAAGGCAGATCATTCTGGATAAGGCCGAGCTTATAGCCGGCCAGACGGTCTTCATGGCTCACGAGAAACTTGGGCCCGGTAATGATGGCGATCCTGCGGTGACCCAGTGAAACCAGATGATCGACCGCCAGCATGGCCCCGTGCGAATTGTCGACATCCACATAGTTCAAGGACTTGGCGCTCGGAATCTTCGCAGTCGCCACATAAGGGATGCCAACATCGTTGAACCGGTCGAAAAGATCATAGTTATCGGCGCTGGGACTGACGATGATGAAGCCGGCCACTCTTTTCTGCTTGAAGATCGATATATATTCGCTATTGTCGCGATAGCTGCAGTTGAGGATGAAGTAGCCTTCGCGGGCCGCTTCCGCCAGTATCCCCCGCATAACTTCGGCATAAAACGGATTGGTGAACACCGAATCATATTCATAGGGAATAATCAGGCCGAGGGTATTGGTTTTTTTCGTTTTATTCCCGGTGGCGAAAACACTTGGATAAAAGTCGTACTCCTTGATGACCTCCAGAACCTTTTCCCTTGTCTCTTTATTCACATCCGGCTTATTGTTCAGAACGCGCGAGACGGTTGTCCTGGAAACACCGGCCAGTTTGGCAATACTGTTGATCGTAATATCCATACGGCGATAACTACCTCATCAAGAATTTATCGGAATCAATTCCAGAAATAATATTTTTACTTTTCTCCATTTTCAGTTAAATACCTTTTAATCTTCTTAAATTTTTTTATCAACAGCAGATAGCCTCATCCCGGGCCATCCTTAGCCAGGCGAAATAAAAACAGCGGCCCCGCCGCTGTTTCCCTGTACTCCCCTATTTCGATAACAACTTCCTACATTTTAAATTTGCTGACCGCACCGGTTAGCTCTGCGGCCATCTTGGCCAGAGCCTGGCTTGATGCGGCTATTTCTTCCATGGTGGCCGACTGTTCCTCGGTCGCGGCAGAAACGGTCTGGGACTGGTCTGCAGTGCCCTTGCTGATAATCTCGATGTCCCGCACCGCTGTGACAATCTGCTGGCTGCCGCCCGCCAGTTCCTCGATGGCGGCGGATATTTGCCGTACCTGATTGGTGACGTCGCCGATCAGTCCGAAGATTTCCCGGAAGCTCATGCCGGCGTTGTTGATTACTGCGGTCCCGACACGGACTTCCCGGGTGCCGGCGTTCATCGACACCACCGCACTGTCGGTATCTTTTTGGATTTTTGCAATCAGTCCGGCAATCTGCTTGGCCGCCTTCTGGGACTGTTCAGCCAGTTTCCGCACTTCATCCGCCACTACAGCGAAGCCTGACGATACTCTCTCGACATCCCGCTGCCGGAAAGGTACGCCGATTTGGACAATTCCCCGCTGATCCCTGCGCCCCACCCCGACGTATTTGTAGATCTGTCCGTCAAGGTCCCGCTGCATTGCCGGCTGGGTCACCACAAGGCTGCTGTCGCTTAGGATAGTCCTGAACTCACCTGCCTGGCCTTTTTCCGGAAAGCGGAACCCGATACCGCTGGCGATGTTGGAAAGGGCAACAACCCCGTCGGCATCGGTGATCCAGACTTCTTCCAGTCCGGCGGTATCCATCAGCAGCCGGATGGTGTCACCATCCATATCAGGCTTGCATTCCAGGATTTCGGCCACTAGCTTGGCGGCCGCGACCATGTGTTTGTTCATTTCCACGTCGATCTCGCTCCTGACGGCAATTACGGCGCGAGCGGCTTCGATGGCTGCGTTCAGTGCCAGGAGATTGGTTTGGCTGGCGATAGCCGACATTGTATCGATAATTTGGCCGATCTCTTTGGATCGTTCACCTAGCGTAGTCACTACCTCAGCCGAGCGGGCCACAGTCGCTTCGATCTGACTCATCTGACCGATGGCGTTGTCCAGTGCTTTGCTGCCTTCTTGCGCCGCAGCGGCCGTCTTGGCCGAGGTGCCGGCTGCCAGGGTGGCGTTGGCTGCGATCTGCTGCACCCCTGCCGCCATCTGCTGAACCACGACAGAGGTATCGTCCACAGCCTTGAGTTGTTTTTCCGCGCCGTCCGCCACATCAGTGATGACCTGAGCGACTTGGTCGGCAGCCCGCGCTGATTGTTCGGCGTTGGCAGTGAGTTCTTCCGATGATGCAGCCACTTTCTCGATGGCTTGCGAGACCTGCAACATGATTGACCTCAAATTCTTGGTCATCAGTTCAAAGCTCTTTGACAGCCGACCGACCTCATCATCCGAATCGATATCCAGTGCCGAAATTGCGAGATTTCCTTCTGCGATCTTGGAGGCTTCTTCCACTAAGGCTTCGACCGGGCGCAATGTTTTCAGGAGAAACCGCCAGCCGATAACGCCGATAACGATAAGCCCTGCGCCGAGAGAAACCGCCATCCAGATCAGACTGGCGTAAAAGCCGTCTTTGACTTCTTTGGTAGGCAGGGAGGCAACCACAAACCAATCCGTATTCCTGACAGGAACAGATAACGCCACTGATTCCCGGTCCGTCAAATCGATAAAAGACCCTAAATGCCCCGACTGCTCCGTCAAGCGCTTGATTTGATCAGCCGGTATTTTTTTCTGCTCTTTTACCAGCGCCTTATTGGAGTGGACAATTAGCGAACCGTCCCGGGCGACAATGGCAACAGCCCCGGTTGAGCCAATCTTAACCTGCTCCAAAAAATTCTGCAGGGTGTCAAGATTAATAGCCTGAAGCACCATTCCGGCCATTTGACCGGTTTGTGCTCTTACCGGCTGCGTGACAACGATCGACGGTACTCCTGTTGCCCGGTTGATGATCACATCACTTATATGTGACTTCTGATCCTTCATGGTATTCTGAACGAAATCTCGGTCAGTCAGGCTATCTCCCAGAATTTTGGAGTCGTACGGGGCGATGGCTGTTCTTCTCCCTGTTGGATCGATAAAATTGAGACGGTCGATTCCCCAGGATGTTTCGAAATAGGTATTGATCCTTGCTTGTATCCGGCCTGGATCACCCGACTGCAGCTCTGCGTCGGCGCCATAAGCCTTCCCGCTCTTGTCAAAAGCGTCAAAGAGATCACTGACCTGGGCTGCCAGCTGTACTGACTGATTGTTCATGGCGACTTCAAGACTGTTGAAGGTCTGGCGGTACAAAACAAACATACCTGCACCGCCCATAATAAGTCCGGAAATGAATAGCGAAAGCACAAGCAAGGCAATTGTTTTCGTTTTGATGGACATTGCTTTCCTCCTAGAAGCACTTTTTTCTGCATTGTTTATCACTAAAAAATAAAAACATCAATAGTATCCGCAATCCGGATAACCATTGATGCCGGGATCATGAGACTTCAATCACGCAGCCCAACTTTTAATCAGTTATCGCCAGTCAAGGGTCAGCGCTGACCAGAATACCATGAACATTTTCTTCGTTTCTGTTGACTTGATTAAAATTTCGACAATATGCGCTTCTATCCTGCAAAAAATATTGTCTTAATAAAAAATTAATGCCGCTTTGTCAGGGTTTCTCCCTGGCTCAGCTGCTGTTGAGCCGGCAAGGTCCATATAGCAAAAAGAAGCGGTTTTC
>JARLHY010000139.1 GCA_031292015.1 Negativicutes bacterium
CTGGCGTCAAACCCCAGAGCCTGGGCGATCCAGTTGAGCAACGGCACCGGTCCGGGGGCGACCGCCGTCTATTATTCGTCAGCCTTTCTGGTCAATCCGTCCCAGGCTGGCACAGATGCCTGGAGCGTTTCTTACCGCAGCGTCGATCCCGGCGCCATCCCCAGCGGAGCCGGCGGCTTCGACACCATGGCTGTAGCTTACGCCGGCGGTCCGGGCAGTTTCAATGTTTTCAACAAAGGCACTGACAACATCAAAGGCTTGTTCCTTGCCTATGAAAGCGTTCTGGCCAAAAACGTGGTCCTGTCGCTGGAATACCAGCATCTGATTCTCAAGAATACGGCCGTGACCGGTCTTGGGTCGGGCGGTCTGGACAGCACCTATATGCTGAAATTCGAATTCGTGTACTGATTGCCTCAAGCTTAGATTTTTTAAACAACAGGGTGACGGCTCTTCGGAGAGAGCTGCCGCCCTGTTGTTTTTTTTAACCAGATGGTTCCAATATTCAATATAGAGATATGAGAATATATGTTAAAACATAAAGATAGAATGGGCGGTGACTGAAGCGCCCAAAGCCGGATCAGGCGGGAACAGGGTCCTGACGGGGCAAAGGAGGGTTGAAATGGAGATCACGCTTATCGGCAAGTATGCCCTGTGGATGCTTGCCGCACTTTTTCCCGCGCAGATTCTTATCGGTTATATGGTGGCCGGCAAGAGTAGCCAGAGCGCGAAGCACTATTTCATCGGCGGCAAGGAGCTACCGCTATTTTTGATGTTTTTTCTGGATTTCGCCAGTGTGATGGGGGTAGGCAACTTTATCGGCTATGCCGGCAAGGGCTATGAAATCGGCCTAGCCCAGTTCTGGATGATGTTCGGCGAACAGGGCACCAAGGTTCTTTTCGCGGTGACGGTGGCCGGCATTGCCGGCCGGTACGCCTACACGACGCTGAATGAGTTCATGGAGCAGGAACTGTATCATGACAAGTGGCTGCGGCTGTTCGGCGGCATAGCGATGACTTTTACGATGATGGCCTGGATCGGCGCGCAGTCGATCGGGCTGGGGACGCTGATCGCCGTGGTTATGGGTCTGGATCCGGTGCTCGGGATATGGATCGCGTCGGTCACGGCGGTGGTTTACACCGCTGTCGGCGGAATGTGGGCGCTGGTCTGGACCGATGTGCTGCAGGGCATAATCCGCCTGGCGGTGGGCTTTATCTTTTTTGGCACGGTGTGGTTTGGCTTCGACGGAGTCGAAGGCATCAAAGCCGGTGTTATGGCCACAGACCCTCAGCTCTGGTCGCTTGGCAACAAGGGCTTTCTCCAGAACCTGGCCATATTCGTCACCCCCACTGTGGGCGTTTTCACCCTCCAGGTCTGGTGGCAGCGGTGTTTCTCCGCCAAAGACGCCAAAACCGCGTTCCGGGGCTTTTTCTATACCGCCATCTTTGCGATGCTGATGTGTTCGGCCAGCATCATGATGGGAATGGCGGCCCACAGCCTAAATCCGGGACTGGCCCGGCCCGACATGGCTTTCGGTTACCTGCTGACCCACTGGCTCAACCCGGTGCAGGCGGCGGCTCTGGTTGTCACCATCATCGGCGCGGATATGACGGTTGTCGCCGGGTTCATGAGTTCGGCGGTCACGCTTATTCTGATGGATGTGGCCCAGCCGCTGGCCAAGGAGCCGATCAGCGACAGAAAGCTGGTCCGGTATGCCCGTTGGCTTACCTTTGTCGTCGGCTGCGGGTCGGTGTGGGTCGCGTTTAATTTCCCCTCGGTCCTGTCGGCCGGGTTATGGGGTTACACCTTTACCGGCGGCGGATTGTTCTTCCCGCTTGTTCTCGGCCTGCTGTGGAAGGATCGACAGGGAAGAACCTATATAACGAAAAACGCGGCGATCGCTTCTTTGCTTTTAGGGGGGACCAGCGCCGCGGTGATCCAGTTCGTACCCGGCCTGTTCAAACTGTTCGGCGGGGGCATTCTGCCAGGGCTGACGCTGTCGCTGATCTTGACGGTGGGGATCAGTCTGATGGAGCGAAATGGCGCAAAACCGGAGATTATGGCGAAATAAAAAGGTATTGAGCTAAAGCCTCTTTGGTGTGGTTAGCTTTTGCCGCAGAGGGCTTCGAGGGGGAAACGGACCGAAGCCCCTCGCGGCTTTCTTGGCGATCATCCTGTGATGGCAGGAAATAGAGGGACCAAGCAAGGTCCGATGAGGTGAAATTATGCGGGTTATACAGCATCCGATCCTGGGAGAGCTGGCAGAAGGCAGGACGGTGGAAATCGAGGTCGACGGAAAAACAATCCTGGCGCGGGAGGGCGAGCCGATCGCCGCGGCGATTATCGCCTCCGGGCGCGTCAGGCTGCGTTACAGCGACAAGCGGCATGAGCCGCGGGGCGTCTTCTGCGGTATCGGCCGCTGCACCGACTGTGTCATGGTGGTTGACAGCCAGCCGAATGTGAGGACCTGCGTCACCCCGGTCCGGGCGGGGATGAAGATCGAGAGCCAGGGCGGCAGGGCTGGAGGGGATGCGCGGTGCGACAAGTAGAAATCGCTGTTGTGGGGGCCGGCCCGGCCGGGCTGTCGGCGGCGGTGGAAGCGGCGAAGCTCGGGGCCCAGGTGCTGGTGCTTGACGAGAACTACAAGCCAGGCGGCCAGCTGTTCAAACAGATCCATAAGTTTTTCGGCTCCAGGGAACACCGGGCCGGGGTTCGCGGCATCAACCTGGGCAGCGAGCTATTGGCCGAGGCGGCCCGGGCCGGGGCTGAGATCAGGCTCAGCAGCACGGTGTACGGCATCTATGCCGACAGGCGGATCGGCGTTGTTGAAAATGAGAAAAACGGCGTTATGATTCAAGCCAGGAAAATCATCCTGGCGACAGGAGCGTCGGAGAACGCGCTGGCGTTTCCGGGCTGCACTCTTCCAGGGGTGATGAGCGCCGGCGCCGTGCAGACCATGGTCAATCTTCACCGGGTGCTGCCGGCGAAAAGGACGCTGATGATCGGCAGCGGCAATGTCGGGCTGATCGTCGCTTATCAGCTTCTCCAGGCCGGCGGCGAAGTGGCTGCGCTGGTGGAAGCCGCGCCGGCGATCGGCGGCTACGGCGTGCACGCCGCCAAGATAACCAGGGCGGGAGTGCCGATCCTGACCAGGCATACTGTCAAGCAGGCCTGGGGTCGGCAGCAGGTGGAAGGAGCCACCCTTGTCGAAGTAGATGACAACTTCTGCCCGGTGCCTGAGACGGAGCGGGAGGTGGAAGCCGGCTGCATTGCTGTGGCGGTGGGACTTAACCCGCTCACTGAGCTGGCGCAGCTGTGCGGCTGCGAATTTATGTACCTGCCGCGGCTGGGGGGCATGCTGCCGGTCCATAACGCCGACATGGAAACATCGGTGGCGGGGATTTATGTGGCCGGGGACATTGCCGGAGTGGAAGAAGCCAGTACGGCGATGGAGGAAGGCCGCCTGGCCGGGATCGCGGCGGCCGAGACCCTGGGTTATGTGGCCAAAGAGGTCGCAGCTGAGCTCAAACTCCAGGTCTGGAGCCGGATGAGCACCTTGCGCACTGGCGGCTTCGGCAGGGCCAGGCAGGAAGCGAAAACAAGAATCATCGAGCAGGGGAGGGGCAGGGATGTCAACTAAGATTTGCGAAGTCGGTTACCTGAGCGAAGAAGAGCTGGCCAGTCTTCTGCCGTCGCCGGACCGTCTGGCCCAGGGGCCGGTGGCGGTGATCGAGTGTGTTCAGGATATTCCCTGCAATCCCTGTGAACAGGCCTGCCCGTTCGGGGCCATCAGCGTGGGGCAGCCGATTACTTCCCTGCCGGTGCTGGCGGCGGAAAACTGCAGGGGCTGCGGGCTGTGTATCGCCAAATGTCCCGGGCTGGCGATCTTTGTGGTCGACGGTTCCAAGCCGGGCGAGGCGGCTACGGTGCAGATGCCTTACGAATACCAGCCTCTGCCGAAAGCCGGGGACAGGGTATGGGGCTTGAACCGCAGGGGCGGAACGGTGGTAAAAGGCAGAGTGCAGCGGGTCGCCGCAGGAAAAGAATACGACCACACGGCGGTAGTCACGGTGGAGGTTCCCAAAGCTTACGTCAACGAGGTCCGCAGCCTTCGGCCGGTGAAGGAGGGATAAGCAGTGGAAAAAGATGTGCTGATCTGCCGCTGCAAAGAAGTGACCGAACAGGAAATACTGGCGGCCATCGCCGACGGAGCGACGACGGTGACTGGAGTGAAACGGCGCACCGGAGCGGGGATGGGACTTTGCCAGGGCCGCACTTGCCGGAGAATGGTGACAAGCATCATCGCCCGCCAGACCGGGGCCGGTGTCGGCGACATGGAAATGGAGACCGCCAGGCCGCCGGTTCGCCCGGTTAAAATGGGGACGCTGCTGGAAGAACCCCCTTGCCGGTGTAAGGGAGAGTGAGCCGATTGGATAAAATGACGGCAGATGTAGCGGTGATCGGCGGAGGGGCCATCGGCACCGCCATAACCTATTACCTGGCAAAACAGGGCGTAAAAGTCATCCTGCTGGAGGGCAAAGATATCTGCGGCGGCACGTCCAGCGCCTGCGACAAGGCTGTCAGCATGCAGACCAAGAACCCAGGGCTGCCGCTGGAAATGGCTTTGGACAGCGTGAAAATGTATCAGACTCTGGCCGAGGAACTGGAGCATGATATCGAGTTCGAGCAGTGCGGCGGCATGATTCCCATCGAAAATGAAGCCCAACTGGCGATCATGCGACCCTTCATCGAGCGGCAGAAAAGCATCGGTCTTGCGGTCGACCTGCTGGACATCGACGCGGCCCGGCGCATTCAGCCGGCCTTTTCGCCGCATCTGGCGGCGTCAACCTTCAGCCCGATGGACGGCCGGGTCAACCCGCTGCAGCTGACCTTCGGGTTCGCCAGGGCGGCGAAACGGTGCGGCGCAATCATCCGGACGGGGGCCGCGGTTCAGGACATTGTCATCAACGGCGGGACGGTGGACAAGGTGGTGACCAGCGCCGGGACAGTCGATACCAGGGTTGTGGTCAACGCCGCCGGAGTGTGGGCTCCTTTCATCGGGAAAATGGCAGGGCTAGATATCCCGATCAAACCGCGCCGCGGCCAAATATTGGTCACCGAGACGGTGCCGAAGGACTTTGTCCGGACGGAAGTGTGGAGCGCCCGCTATATCGTGGCCAAGCATAATGTCGAACTGATCCGGCGGGAGGATCCGGCTGCGGCCGAGTTGGGAATCGGTCTGTCGGTCAGCCAGTCGGTGGAAGGTTATCTGCTGATCGGAGCCACCAGGGAGTTCGCCGGCTATGACACCCATACGACGCCAGAGGCGCTGGCGTCGATCATCAGACACGCCACCAGCATCCTGCCTGGCCTCAAAAATGTCCATATCATACGGACCTTCGCCGGACTGAGGCCTTACACGCCGGACGGGATGGCCATTCTCGGACCGGTGGAAGAGGTGCAGGGGTTTATTATGGCGGCCGGTCACGAGGGCGACGGGATTGCCCTGGCGCCGGTGACCGGCAAAATGATTGCCGACTACATCGTGAGCGGGGCCGAAACCAGGGCTATCCGGGAACTGGGCCTCGGACGCTTTGCCGGAACGGACGGCCAACTATCCCGGCCAATATAGGCCGCACCAGTTTCAGTTATACTACTATTATCGATACAGAGCAGGAGGAATGCAGGAATGAACGGAAAATACGCTGTGATGGGCCGTGGCGGCCCGGCCGGGCGGTCCGGGATGTTCGCCTATGTCGGTTGTTATACTACTCCCCAGCGTCAGGGCCACGGTGAAGGAATCGGTGTCTTTCGGGTGGACCCTCTGTCGGCGGAATGGACCCGGGTTCAACTGGTAGGAGGTCTTGTCAATCCGTCCTTTTTGGGGCTGGATCAGACCGGGCGGTTCCTGTATTCGGTTCACGGCGACGCCGAACAACTGACTGCCTTCCGGATCGACGAAGTGACCGGGGAACTGGAGCTGGTGAATCAGGTGCCGATTGGCGGCAGGAACGGGGTCCATCTGGCGGTTGATCCGACCAACCGTTTCCTTGTCACGGCGAATTACGGGTCCGGCAAAGCGGCGGTATTTCCGATTCAGGCCGACGGTTCCCTCGCGCCGTACAGCGACCTTGTGCCGCTGCCGGGAATTCCCGGGCCGAACAAGCTTGAGCAGGCCTTTTCCCATCCCCATCACATCCCCTTTGACCGCAGCGGGCGGTTCATCATTATTCCTGACAAAGGTCTTGATAAAGTGTTCGTGTACCGGCTGGACGGCGGGACCGGCAGACTGGCGGCCAACGACCCGCCGGCGGTTACGGCCCGGCCGGGAGCGTGTCCCCGCCATGTGGTGTTCAGCCCCGACAATCGTTATGCCTATGTCAACAACGAGGTCCACAGCAGTATCACCGTCTATCGCTTTGACGATCAATGCGGCAGACTGGAGCCGCTGCAGGAGGTTCCGACCGTACCGGCAGATTTCGGCGGCGACAATAAGTCGGCCGAGATTGTCGTCGCTTTGGACGGACGTTTTGTCTACTGTTCCAACCGGGGCCACGACAGCATCATCATCTACGGCATCGATCAGGCCACAGGCCTGCTGACGCTTGTGGGCTGGGAGCCCAGCCGGGGTAAGACCCCGCGGTTCATTGCCCTTGACCCTGGCGGCGATATTTTGTATGCCGCCAATCAGGACTCGGACAGCATCGTTGCCTTCAGGGCCGACCGCCAGACCGGCAGATTGACTTCGGCCGGGCAGGTGATTGAGACTGGCAGTCCGTCCTGTATCGTGTTCAGCGGCGGTCAGGCCGCTCTGCAACCACCACCTGCTTTGCACCCGTAAAGGGTAGGCGCATTTCTAAACGCTTCGCCTGGCTAACGTCTCACTCGAAAGCAGAGCTTTCGGTTCGCTTGTTGCCATGCATAAGCGACCACATCATCGCTGAAGCGCTGTGCGTCTGCTTAACGCGCAGGAACTGCGCACTTGGCCCCACCAACCCATTGCTAGCGTACTTGCCAGTACGCGCGATGCTGTTAAATCAGCAGGTGTAAACCTTCATGTGCAATGTGTCTCGGAGGAAACGGTGTTGCGATTCGCGGGCCCGTCGTGCATCTGGGGGGCGCAAGCGGCCTGAGGGAGGCTTCAACCTTCTGGGCGGCAAGAAAACCTTGGCCTATTTCTTTCTCCCGGCAGTTTAATATTTTCTGTGCGGGAATAATAGGGAAATCGATGGTTGTTGTCTAAACTATGGAAGAAAAGAGATCGCCGGAGGAATTATGCGTTTATTTATCGGCATCGAATTTCCCCCTCAGGTCTTAACCGCGCTGGCAGACTGCCAGGGAAAATTGCGGGCGACGACAAAACGCGGCCGGTTCAAACGCCAGGAGAATTTTCATCTGACGCTGAAGTTTCTCGGGGAAGTGGCTGACGACCGGGTCGGGGCTTTCGCCGGGCCGCTGAGCGAAGTCGCCGGTACGGCGCAGCCCTTTTCGCTGCGGCTGGGACGGCTGGGGCGGTTTGGCAGCGGCAGCCCGGTAAGGGTGGTATGGGTCGACGTGGCCGGCGACACTGAAGCGCTTAGCGAGCTTCAGGCGCGGGTCGCTCAGGCGGCGGCCGGGCTGGGCTTCGCCCCGGAAAACCGCCCGTGGCGGCCCCATATTACGCTGGCCCAGGATGTCGAACCAGCTGGTGAGAGCCTGGCTTTGGCAGAGGAACTGATCGCGCCGGCGGCTTTCCGGGTCAGCGAGTTTGCCCTGGTGCTGAGCGAAGAGCGGGACCGGAGGAGGATATATACGCCTATCCAGCGGTTTGTTCTGGGCGGCTGTCGATAAAGGCCCATCTGCGTCGTACCCGCAAGGGGCAGGCCGCATTTTTAAGCGCCACGGAGCAAGAACTGCGCACTTGGCCCAATGTTTGCTTGCTAGCGTACGCGTAGTACGCTAGCGGCGCAAACCTCGTGCCGTCTAGCATGTGGACCTTTCTCACCAGCCTTTGATTTTTTCACAAAAACAGACAGTTCAAAGCTCCGATAAAATTCGTGTTGGGACTAACCGGACCGGATAGGCCGCGGATAAAGGAGTTTGGTGTGATCAGGCGAATACAAACCCCAAGGGGGAAGGCTTGGTGAAACTTGGCAACAGAATGGCCGCCATTGCTGCCATGGTGCCGGCAGGCAGCCGGTTGGCCGATATCGGCACAGACCATGCCTACCTGCCGATTCATTTGGTGGAAGCGGGAATTGTTCCGGTCGCAGTGGCCGGAGATATCCATCAGGGTCCTTTTCAGTCGGCTCTTGCCGCTGTGGGGCGGGCCGGCCTTGAGGCGCGGATCGCGGTCAGGCTTGGCGACGGGCTGACTGTTTTGGCGCCGGGTGAGGCCGATACCGCGGTGATCGCCGGTATGGGCGGGGCCGGTATGATCGAAATACTGAGCGCCCGGCCGGAAGTTACCCGGTCGCTCTCCAGGCTGGTGCTGCAGCCGATGCTGGCTGCCGGGAGCGTCCGCCGCTGGCTTGTGGTCAACGGCTGGCATCTTGTGGACGAGGCCTTGGCCGAAGAAGACGGCCGGATCTACGAAATCATTGCCGCCGAGCAGGGAGCTTCCGGCGAGCCGGAACCGATTCTGCTGGAGATCGGGCCGCTGCTTTGGAGCCGGCAGCATCCGCTTTTAAAGGACCATCTGGCCGGGCTCATCGCTCAGGCCAAACGGGTTGTCGGCGAGATGGCCGGCAGCGTTCAGGCCGTCAACTCGGCGAAGTACCGGGAATATCAGGAGAAGATCGCTCTGCTGGAGGCAAGATACCAATGTCTGTAACGTGCGGGAAGATTATCGACGCCGTCGAAAGGCTGGCGCCGCGGCACCTGGCGGAGAGCTGGGACAATGTGGGGCTGCTGGTGGGCAGCCCGGAGCAGGCGATAACCAAGATCCTGGTTACCCTGGACGTCACACCCGAGCTTGCAGCTCAGGCCGGGCGGGACGGCGTGAACATGATTGTTGCCCATCATCCGCTTATTTTCCAGGCTTTGAAAAGTATCCGCACCGACCTGCCGCTGGGCAGGACGCTGGCCGGGCTGCTCAAAGCCGACATTGCGGTGCTGGCGGTTCACACCAACCTTGACGCGGCGGCGGGCGGCGTGAGCGCCGTACTGGCTTCCCGCCTGGGTTTGACCGACTGCCGGCCGCTGGCCGGACAAGGCGAAAAGCTTGTAAAGCTGGTGGTGTTCGTACCGGAAAGTCACGCCGAACAGGTCCGGGCGGCGATAACCGCAGCCGGGGCCGGGCATATCGGCAATTACAGCCACTGCACTTTCCAGACCGCGGGGACGGGAACTTTCCTGCCGTTGGCAGGGACCAACCCTTTCAGCGGACAGCAGGGAAAACTGGAGTACGCGGCGGAATTCCGCCTGGAGACTATTCTGCCGGAGGCTGTCAGCGAACCGGTGATAAGCGCCATGCTTCAGGCCCATCCCTACGAGGAAGTGGCTTATGATCTATATTCTCTGAACAATCAGATCGTTACCGCCGGACTGGGACGGGTGGGCGAGTTTTCAGAGCCGCTGCGGCTGGGCGAGTTGATCGGCAGAGTAAAAGCAGGGCTGCAGCTGGAGTCGGTAAGGTTCGTCGGGGATGCCGACCGCTTTGTGAAAGTGGCGGCGGTATGCGGCGGAGCCGGCGGCTCGCTGATTGGGCCGGCGGCGGCGGCGGGAGCCGATGTTCTGGTTACCGGCGACGTGAAATATCATGAAGCCCTGGAAGCACACCAACTGGGACTGGCAGTCATCGACGCCGGCCATTTTGCTACCGAGCGTCCGGCGGTGGACGCTCTTGTCGCTTATCTGAAAGATTGCGCGGCCACAAGCGGCTGGGCGGTGACGGTGGACGCCGACACTGTAAGCAGAGATATTTTCCGTACTTATTAAGACAGGTCGTGAAGACCTGTCTTTTGTGTTTCAGCGAAAAGAAGGAGGAATCGGCGTGAAGGCTCAATTGAAGATTTTGTGCCAACTGCAACAGCTTGATCAGCAGAAAACTTCGGTCATGAACCAGAAGGCGAAGATCGACTCTGATGAAGTGCGTCACCTCTGGCAGGAGATCAGGCTGCTGGCCCAAAACGTGACTGCCAATAAACAGAAGCTGGGCCACCTTGAGACGGTCTGCGCGGATCAGGAAGCCGAGCTTGCCGCTGTTACCAGGCAGTGCCAGCAGCTTGAGGCGAAGCTTTACGGCGGGGAGATAACCAACCTGAAGGAAATGGAACAAGCGAAAGAAAACTGCGAAAGGCTGCGAAATGACATCAGCCGGCGGGAAAATGAAGCTTTTGCCAGTATTGAAGCCGGTGAGCGGATCACAGCCCAGATTGCGGCCGATGAAGCCATGCTGGAGCAGAAGAAACGGCTGCATACGGAAAAGCAGCAGTTGTTCAGCCGGGCTTTGGCCGGTTTTGACAGCAAGCTGGCCGAGATTGAGGCCGAACACAGCCAACTGGCCAGTCAGGTGGAAATCGAACTGATGCACAGATATCGCGAACTGAAACGGAAAATGCCGGCCCCGGTGGCGGCGGTGGCAAACGGCGCATGCGGCGGCTGCCGGATGAGTATTCCGACGAATCAGGTACTGCTCGCCCGAAGCGCGTTGGTCTGCTGCGACAACTGCGGACGGATCCTGCTTGCCGACTAGGCAGGGGCTGGCGGAACAGATACCGGGTGCAGGGAACCTTGACGGCCATCCGATTTCGTGGTAATCTAATAATCCAGACAATCAAATAGTGTCGTGAGTACGAAAGATGATCGCGGATGTCAGAAGGCATTCGAGGAAAGTCCGAGCTCCATAGGGCAGGATGCTGGTTAACGGCCAGCGAGGGCGACCTTAGGGAAAGTGCCATAGAAATGTAGACCGCCCGGCGCATCGCCGGGCAAGGGTGGAACGGTGCGGTAAGAGCGCACCAGCGGTCAGGCGACTGACCGGCTAGGTAAACCCCATCCGGAGCAAGACCGAATAGGGAAGGGATGAAGCGGCCCGCTAATCCTTCCGGGTTGTGTCGCTAGAGCCGCCAGGCGACTGGCGGCCCAGATAAATGATCATCACCGCGCAAGCGGTACAAAACTCGGCTTACCGACTACTCATGACACTGGATAAAAAGACCGCAGCATATTTTGCTGCGGTCTTTTTGTCAGACCGTTGATAAACCCCCATCTGCTTTGTTGGCCCCACAAACCCATTGCTAGCGTACTTGCCAGTACGCGTCGCTGCTGGGTTCGCGGGGCCGTCGTGCATCTGGGAGTTTCTGAACGGTCTGAAGCCAAGTTTCTTGGCACGCAAGATCTCAGCGCAGCATATTTTGCTGCGGTTTTTTGTCCTAGGCCAAACTTGTTTGCAAATGGAAGGATAACGGAGGGCAAAAGTGTAATAAATAAAGTATCGACATGTTTTCATTACGGTCCAAAACAGGAGATGTTGCAATGGCAGAAGCGGAAAAAGCAGCGGTAGCGCTGTTGGTGATCGATGACGACGAATTGTTTGTCGCCGGGTACACCTCGGATATCAAGCGGCTGGACAGCGCCGGGGTTGTGGACCGGGCCTGGGATATCAAGCTGGATAACGGCCACCGGCCGTATCTTGTCGCGAAAAAAAGAATCAACTTCGATATAACGGAAGAACCCAGTGCCGAGGAAAAAAACGACCTGACCCGGATGGTCACCGCCAAAACCGGTGTGACCTTCGCCCATAGTCTGTATCCGTTGGCGCAAACCTATGTTTTCCGCAAGACTGCTGTTTTCTGGGGCGATATCGAAGTGGATTTTTCCGATAACGACGGTTTGCCCTGCGGCAAAAACGCCGAAGACTATTACGCCGTCTACCGGGGCTGCATTTTAGCCGGCAACCGCGGCGCGAAGCTCATCAGACTGTAGCGGTCAGCGCCGGAAAATGACCTCAGGGGCTTTTTTCGACAACTGCGGGATGCGCCCTTTGGGGTAGCCGACGATGATGGGGGCGACAACGGTGTATTCCGCCGGGACTCCCAGCTCTTTCTTCAGCTCAGGCAGGTCCAGCAGGATGCGGGCAAAGCCGATCCAGCAAGTGCCCAAACCATGAGCATGGGCGGCGAGCATCAGATTCTGGGCCGCCAAGCAGCAGTCGCCCTGCGGGTGCAGTCCGGCCGGTTTGGCATAGATGATGAGCAGGGTGTTGGCGTTGTAAAAGATATTGAAGTCGGCGTTGGTGAACATGTCGCGGTATTTCGCGAGGCTCGGCTCCTCCGCCGCGATGCTCAGCAGATGGTTTTTGGCGCGGTCGGAATATTCTTTCAGCAGGCCGCTGTCCTGGATGACCCCGAAAGACCAGGGCTGGGAATTGGAGGCGCTGGGAGCCTGCACGGCTGCCTGAAGCAGAACTTCGATCATTTCTTCGCTGACTTTCTCTTCGCTGTAACTGCGAACCGAGCGGCGGGTGTTGATAGCTTCGATTAGATCCATGGCTGTTTCCTCCTAGCGGAATTGTTAGGTCTATCATAGCCAAAAATTGCCTGGCTGTAAAGTTAAGGCATTGTTAAACCGGGGTATAAGCGGGAGAACAGCGGAGCAAGGTATTGATAACTTCCCTCATTGATTCTCATTGACTTTGGCCGGGAAATTATTTACAATAGAATTAATCCACCCCGGGGGGGTGGGGGTTAAAGCGTATTCCACGACAATTTTTCATAAAAGGAGGAGAATAGTGATGTCTGTAATGAATATTGCGAGTCAGGCCGAATTTACCGAGAAAGTTCTGAATTCTCCGCAACCGGTTCTGGTGGATTTCTGGGCGCCCTGGTGCGGCCCGTGCAAGATGGTGGCCCCTGAGGTGGAGGCGGTGGCGGAAGCTTACGCCGGCAAGGCGGCAGTGGCGAAGGTGAACGTTGACGAACAGCCTCAGATCGCCGGTCAGTTCGGCGTATCCGGCATTCCCACCATGATCGTGTTCAAAAACGGGAAGGAGGCCAACCGGGTGGTTGGCTACCGGCCGCGCAAGGATATTATGACGGTTCTGGATGGCTCGATTTAACGGGTCAGGTCCGGTTTTGACGGAAGGTCAGACAGCTTGCGGCGTGAGGCGGAGACTTGGTGAAAGCCAAGTCTTTTCGGCTGTCAGCCGACAGGGAGGTAGGTAGTTGTGCTGGACAAAACGGTGCTTATCGCCGACGATGACGCCCAGATCAGAGAACTCCTGACGCTGTATTTCGAAAAAGAGGGCTTTGTCGTCCAAACTGCGGCCGATGGGGCCGAAACCATCGTAAAAGTTCAGCAGTTTTCGCCAAGTCTGGTGATTTTGGATATTATGATGCCGGTGATCGACGGCCTGGAAACCTGCCGCCAACTGCGCAGATTTTCCCGGGTTCCGATCATTATGCTTACTGCCTGCGCCGACGACGATGAACGGATCCTGGGGCTGGACAACGGTGCCGACGACTATATCGCCAAGCCGTTCAATCCGCGGGAGGTTGTCGCCCGGGTCAAAGCGGTTCTGCGGCGGGCGCCGGCGATGGAGACGGACAAGACCGATGTTCTGCGGTTTCCCCAGCTGGAAATCAATCTGCGGGAATACACCGCCACCGCCAACGGCAAGGCAGTTTCGCTCACCGCCAAAGAAATGGAGCTGCTGTGGCATCTGGCCTCCCATCCCGGCCAGGTTTTTACCCGAGAGCAACTGCTGGAATCGGTCTGGGGCTATACTTACTGCGGCGATACCCGCACTGTCGACACCCATATCAAGAGGGTCCGGCAAAAGATCGGCGCCCAGGAAGCCACCCCATGGGATATCAAGACAGTATGGGGCGTGGGTTACAAGTTTGAGGTGAGGCCGTGAAAAGCTCGCTGCGCCGGAAATTGCTCTACAGCTATATTGCGGTGACGGTGCTGATCCTGGCGGTGGTGTCGGTGGCAATATCGGTGCTGCTCCGGGAATACTTCCTGTCCAGTAAACAGCAGGAACTTGTCAACAAAGGGTTTGAGCTGGGCCGGGTGGTGGAAAGCTATCAGGACGGCCGAATCGACTACGCGCAGTTTACTAACTTTATTAATGCCGTGGATACATTTTTGGATGCCAGGGTCTGGGTTATCGACCCGGCCCGCAATGTGGTTGCGGTTTCCTCGCCCCGGCGGGGCGGCCCGGGCATGGGACACGGCCCGGGTATGGGCCAAGGGCCGGGTATGGGTATGGGGCCAGGAATGATGGGCGGCGGAATGCTGCAGCGAAATCTTGTGGCCGAATTTGAACCGGTTTTCAGCGGCAGGGTGGTGACAAGGTCGTTTTATCATCCGGTCTACGGCGAAAATATGCTGCTTGTCGCCGTTCCTCTTACCAGGGAGGACGGCACCGTTCTTGGTGCGGTGGTCCTTAATTCGCCGGTACGGGGGATCAATCAATTCCTGTTGCAACTGTATTATTATATCGGTGGTATCGGCCTGCTGGCCCTCCTGGTGACGGTACTGATTGTGCGTCATCTGGCCCGGAGTATCACGAGCCCCCTCAAGGACATGGAGCAGTCGGCGGCGGCGATGGCCCGCGGGGATTACAATACCCGGATTCGGATCGAGACCGACGACGAGGTGGGGGAACTGGGCAAATCACTGAACACGCTGGCCAACGAACTGGCCCGCTTTGTGGGCAATACGGCCAGGACCGAGAAGCTGCGCCGCGATTTTGTCGCCAATATCTCCCACGAGCTCCGTACGCCGCTGACGGTAATCCGGGGTTACACCGAGGCCTTGCTGGACGGCACGGTCACCAGATCCGACCAGGCGGAGAAATACCACCGCCTGATGCGGGACGAAACCGTCAGGCTGGAGCGCCTGATCAACGAACTTCTGGATCTGAGCCGGCTGCAGGGTGAAAACGCTTCGCTGGCGCTGGAGGTCCTGCCTGTAGCCGCCATTGCCGAGAGTGTGGCGGCGATGCTGAAGCAACGGGCTGAGCAGGGCGGCGTGGAGCTGGAGACGGCTTTGGCTACGAGCGGCTGCGACATCCGGGGCAACGGCGACCGTCTTACCCAACTGCTCCTGATTCTGCTGGACAATGCTCTGAAGTTTACGCCGGCTGGCGGCAAGGTCACGGTAGGCGTCGCCAGGGAAGGCGGGCAGGTCGCTTTGACCGTCGTCGATACAGGGATTGGCATACCGGCGGAAGATCTGCCTTATATCTGGGAGCGGTTCTACAAAGCCGATAAGTCCCATTCCAGGGACAGAGCCGGCACCGGCCTGGGACTGGCGATAGCCCGGGAGATCATCGACCGCCACGGCGCCGTCGCGGTGGTGACCAGTGAGCTTGGCGCAGGTACCGGCTTCAGGATTCTTTTTCCGGCTGCCTAAACATATCAGTGGCAAATTTGTGTTAAAAAATTATAGTTGTCTAATTTGCGCCGATTTGCAATAATAGGAGTTAGAGAGGGGGCTAAATCATGTTTAATTTTAGTGTACCGGAGCTTATCCTGGTACTGGTTATCGCCCTGGTGGTTTTCGGGCCGGCCAAACTGCCGGAAATCGGCAAAGCAGTTGGCAAAAGCATCCGGGAATTTAAATCCGCCACAACCGACGTAAAGGACGAAGTCAATAAAACTGTCACTCTCGACGTTCCTCCTGTCAAAGAGCAAGGCAAGTAAGTGGTCTGATTTTGCCTGAGGCACCGATGAATCTTGGGGAGGCTGCTTTCTACCGTTTCGGAAAGGAAGCCGCCTTTTTGTATAGGAAAAAACGCGGCGACATTTTCACAAAAGGCGGTGAGCAGAATGGCTGGAGCGGTCGCTGTCAACAAGGAAGCCTGTCTTAACGCTGTCTATAAGAAGACCGACTGCCGCCGCTGCCGCGAGAGCTGTCCCCAGCAGTGCATCGACGTCGACCTGGAGGTTGACCAAAACCGCTGTAGCGAGTGCGGGTTGTGTCTGGCGGCCTGTCCGGCCGAGGCGGTCTGGGGGGAGAATTTCTCCTGCGAGACACTGGACAGCCTTGTCGCCGATACCGCGGCACCGCTGATCTTAGCCTGCCGCCGCCGCGACGAGATGAGCCCCTGGCCCTGCCTGGGTTTTCTTGACGCCAGACTGCTGCTGGCCCTGGTGGGCAGCGGCAAAGACGGCCCGCGGCAAGTGGCGGTGGATGACCGGTCCTGTGAGGGCTGTAGGCCGCAGGTCGCGACCTACCTGCGGGAACTGGCGGAGGAGACCTGCGGGCTGCTGTCGCCGGACGGACCTGCGCTCATCGCCCGGGGCGAGACTGCCGGCAAGGTCGAGCGCCGCGCAAAAACCGTTTCCCGGCGGGACTTTTTTTCCCAACTGCTGGGAGCGACTCTCGGCACCGTCCGGGAAGTGATGACCGCGGGAATGGTCAGCGGCGAGCCTTTGCCGCGCCGGGCGCTGCTGGAAAAATACGCGGATCGCCTGAATCTGGCGAACGTTGTGACGACAAAGCTGTTTTACAATATCCGGATCGCCGCCGGCTGCCAGGCCTGCGGGTTCTGCAGCCGAGTTTGCCCGACCAAGGCGATTACCCTCCAGGACCACGGAGCAACCCTGGATTTTTTCCATGCACCGCAAAAATGCACAGGCTGCGGCGTGTGCGCCGCCCACTGCCCGTCAGGGGCGCTGTCAGTGGCGGAGGCTCAGCGGCTTGGGGTTTACCATATTGCCACAGTCGAGCTGCCGCGCTGCACGAAATGCGGTCAGCTATACCAGCCGTCCGGCAATAAGCCGGTGTGTCTGGAGTGTTTGCTCAAACACGATTATCGAGGAATCTACTAAGGAGGCTCTTTCATGATAGGATGCACCAAACTGCTTTGCGGTACCGCGACGGTTTCCGATATCGTCAAATACGGCCGCAGTTCCCGCGAATTGCCGGCACACATGCTGCAGTTTTCTTCCGACGCCACGCCGATCGTGGTCTGGAATTCGACCAATCGCTGCAACCTGCGCTGCCAGCACTGCTACATTGAGGCCGAGGACCGCTCGTACGCCGGAGAGTTTACCACCGCCGAGGCCAAGACATTTATCGACGATCTGGCGGAAATGAAAGTGCCTGTGCTGTTATTTTCCGGCGGTGAACCGCTGATGCGGCCCGACTTGTTCGAGCTGGGAGCTTACGCCAAAGAGAAGGGCATCAGGGCGGTGATTTCCACCAACGGCACGCTGATTACCCCGGAAGTTGCCAGGCGGATTCATGATACCGGCTTTCAGTATGTGGGCGTCAGCCTGGACGGCGACGAGGCGGTGCACGACCATTTCCGGGGCCGCAAGGGCTGTTTCGCCGAGGCCATCGCCGGTATCCGCAATTCCCTGGCTGCCGGCAACAAGACCGGCATCCGCTTTACGGTGAACAAACTGAACTATCATACCCTGCCGGAAATCCTGGCGGTGGTGGAGCGGGAGAAGATTCCGCGGTTTTGTATGTATCATCTGGTTTATGCCGGGCGGGGCAAAGAAATGGCTGATCTTGACACCACTGCCGAGCAAAAGCGGCAGACCATCGAACTGTTGATCGAAAAGACCCAGGATTTTCACCGCCGCGGGGTGGAAGTGGAGATTCTGACCACTGACAACCACGCCGACGGTATCCATATCCTCCAGCACATGGAACAGAACCAGCCGGAGCGGGTGGCCGAGATCAAAGAACTGCTGGCGATGCACGGCGGCTGTTCGGCCGGCGAAAAAATGGCCAATGTCGACCCTCAGGGCGAGGTACACGCCTGTCAGTTCTGGGGTCACCGCAGCTTGGGAAATGTGCGGCAGACGCCTTTGAGCGAGATCTGGCAAAAGAGTACAGACGAGTTTTTGCTGAAACTGCGGGACAAGGCCAGCCATCTGGAGGGCCGCTGCGGCGAATGCCGCTACAAGGAGTTGTGCGGTGGCTGCCGCATCAGGGCTGAGGCCACGTCAGGCAATCTGTGGGGCGAAGATCCGGCCTGTTATCTTACCGACTGGAAGGAGTAAGGCGATGATCATCTCCTGGAATACCACCCAGGCCTGCAATATCAGCTGCGTTCACTGCTACCGCGACGCCGGCGCCCAGCGGGCCGACGAGCTGGACACCGCCGAAGGCAAGAAACTGTTGACCGAGATTGCCCGGGCTGGTTTCAAGATCATGATCCTCAGCGGCGGCGAGCCGCTGCTGAGGCCGGATATTTACGAACTCATCGCTCATGCCAAAAGCAGCGGGATGCGTCCGGTGCTTGGCACCAACGGAATGCTGATTACCCCGGCAGTCGCGGCACGACTGAAGGAAGCGGGGCTGGCCTGCGCCGGCATCAGTCTCGACAGCCGGGATAAGGCCAAACACGACTGGTTCCGCGGCTGTGAAGGCGCCTGGGAGGAAACCCTGCGCGGCATGGAGGCCTGCCGCACCGCCGGTTTGCCTTTTCAGATCCATACCACGGTGATGAACTGGAACGAAGAGGAGATCACCGCTATTACCGATTTTGCGGTGGAGCTCGGGGCGCGGGCCCATCATATTTTCTTTCTGGTTCCCGCCGGCCGGGGCAAGGATATCGAGGAAACCACCCTGAAGGCCGCTCAGTATGAGGCCCTGCTGACAAGGATACTGGACAAGCAGGCCCAGGTGCCGATTGAACTCAAGCCGACCTGCGCGCCGCAGTTTATGCGCATCGCCAAACAACGCAACATGGCGATGCGGTTCACGAAGGGCTGTCTGGCGGCGACCTCCTACTGCGTCGTGCTTCCGGGCGGCGATGTCCAGCCCTGCCCCTATCTGCCGCTGAAAGCCGGCAATGTGCGCCAGACACCGTTTGACGTGATCTGGCGGGATAGCCAGCTATTCAACGAATTTCGTACCCAGCCCCTCAAAGGAGGCTGCGGTCGGTGCGGCTATGACGATATCTGCGGCGGCTGCCGGGCCCGGGCCTATTACTACGCCGACGGGGACTACCTGGCCGAGGAGCCTTGGTGTGACTGCGGGCGCTGAGAATTATAATACCTGACAAGCTTTGCGAGGGAGAAACGACCGCCCGGGTCGGAGTTCTCCCTTTTGTTTTGTCCTCTTTGCTGACAGGTTGGGCGGGGTTCGCGGTTATAGAAGTTTCCACTGCTGGAATAATCAAGAGTTAGCGGTCAAGCTATCCAATCCGTCAGCATCGATCGAATTGGTTTAATTAACAAGAACCGCGGCAGATGGAAACTAATCTTAGGTTTTTACTGGAAATTGCTAATTGTGAAAAGTGAAACGTACTATATTGCGGAATAATTATTCCTTATCGACAGGGATTGGCGGACGATTTAGCGAATCATCATTAAAAACGGGGTCTACAGATAAATTAGAGGTCAACGGGAGGAAGGGGTGCTTATGGATAACAGGGGTTCGCTTTGGGAGTTGTTTCAAAAAAGGGGCCTTAGCCGCCGGTCTTTTCTAAAAACATGCGTAACAGTCACCGGGCTTTTGGGGTTGTCGCCGGTTATGGTGCCGGAGGTGGTGGCGGCAGCGGAAACCAAGGCGCTGCCTGTGGTTATCTGGCTGCATGGCCATGAATGCACAGGCTGTGACGAGTCGTTCATCCGGTCGCAGTCGCCGGTAGCCTCGGATGTGGTGCTGAACATGATTGCCCTGGAGTATTCCGACACCCTGGCCGCCGCGGCCGGTGAACCTTTCGAGCACCATCTGAAGGAAGTCATGCAAAAATACGCCGGTCAGTACATTTTAGCTGTCGAGGGCGGGGTCCCGATAGCAGAGAACGGCATTCACTGCATGGTGGGCGGCAGGCCTTATGTTACGGTGCTGAAAGAAGCTGCCCAGGGCGCCGCCGCGATTATCGAGTACGGATCCTGCGCGGCCTGGGGCGGGATTCAGGCGGCAAAACCCAATCCCACCAAGTCGGTGGCGGTGAGCGACGTGGTCAGCGGCAAACCGATCATCAAAGTGCCGGGCTGTCCGCCGATTCCGGAAGTCATGACCGCCGTGGTGATGCACTATGCACTGTTCGGTCAGATCCCGCCGCTGGACGGCCAGAACCGGCCGAAACAGTTTTTTGGCAATCGCATTCATGATACTTGTTATCGCCGGCCTTTTTTCGACTCGGGAATGTTCGTCGAGCGGTTCGATGACGCCGGGTCCAAAGCCGGCTGGTGCCTCTATAAAGTGGGGTGCCGGGGTCCTGAGTCGTATAATTCCTGCGGCAACATGCGCTGGTGGAACGGCCTGTCTTATCCGATTCAGTCAGGTGCGCCCTGTATCGGCTGCAGTAATAATAACTTCTGGGATAACGATCCTCTCTATATGCGTCTGCCGAATATTCCCGTGCCGGGCACCGTTGCCGACGCCGACAAGATCGGCGCCATCGCGGCCGGTGCGGCTGTTGCCGGCGTCGTGGCCCATGGCGCCATGTCGGTAGTCCAAAAGAACAAGCGGCAGGCCAAGGAACAAGAAGATAGCGTGAGGAGGCCTCAGGCATGAAGAGGATTGTAGTCGATCCCGTAACCCGGATTGAAGGGCATTTACGGCTGGAACTTAAATTGGATGAAACCACCGGCAAGGTGCAGGACGCTGTTTCCAGCGGCACTGCCTGGCGTGGTATCGAACTCATTGTCAAGGATCGCGACCCGCGGGACGCCTGGGCTTTTGTCCAGCGGATATGCGGTGTCTGCACGACGGTGCACGCCCTGGCGTCGCTCCGGGCGGTGGAAGACGCCCTGGGAATCCAAATCCCGAAAAACGCTAATTACATTCGCAATATTATGGCCGCGAGCCAGAATGTTCATGACCATCTGGTTCATTTCTATCATCTTCACGCCCTGGACTGGGTCAGCCCGGTAGAGGCTCTGAAGGCCGATCCGGCCGCCACCGCCAGCCTGCAGAACACGGTGCTGGAAAAGTACCGGCTGCCGCTTTCCGGGCCGGCGGACTTCGATTTCGACGCCTATCCCAAGGATTTTCCCAAGGCGACCACTCTGTATTTCAAAGCAGTGCAGGACAAGGTCAAAAAGATCGTCGAAAGCGGCCAGTTGGGTATTTTTGCCGGTCAGTGGTGGGATCATCCCGACTATCAGCTGCTGCCGCCGGAAGTGCATCTGATGGCGGTGGCCCACTATCTCAACATGCTTGACAGGCAGCGGGACGTGGTGGTGCCGCACATCATCTTCGGCGGCAAAAATCCCCACCCGCACTATCTTGTCGGGGGAATGCCCTGCTCCATCTCAATGAACGACATGAACGCCCCGATCAACAGCGAGCGGCTGGCGGCGGTGGATGCCGCGATCAGTATGACCCTCAACCTTGTCAACTATTTCTATCTGCCTGACCTGCTGGCCATCGGCGGGATCTATGTCGGCAAGGGCTATGTCGACGGCGGCGGTCTGGCCAAGGAAAGGGTGCTGGGCTACGGCGACTTCCCTGAGGAAACCTACAGCGGCATCGCCAACGGCGATTTCCACAAGAATCTGCTGCTCAGAAGCAACGGCGTGGTGGAAAACTTCGCCAAGGGATTGAACGAAGCTGTATTTTATAACCTGGAAGGCAAGGATTACGCCGATCCGTCGGTTATTTCCGAAGGGGTCGAGCATTCCTGGTATAGTTATCCCGAAGCGGGGAAAGATATCCACCCATGGGACGGGGTCACCAAACCGCAGTTTACCGGGCCCAAGGAAGGCGACAAGGCCAACTGGAAATTCCTGGACGAGGAAGGCAAATACTCCTGGCTCAAGACCCCGAAATGGCGGGGCAAGATGGCGGAAGTCGGCCCGTTGGCCCGCTATATCATCATCTATACCAAAGTCAAGAAGGGCGTCCTGTCGCAGCCTACCTGGGCGGAGCAAATGGTGGTCGACCAGATCGAGGCTGTTTCCAAGGTCCTGGGTCTGCCGCCGGAAGTATGGCTGCCGACAATGGTGGGCCGGACCGCGGTCCGCGGACTGGAAGCCCAGCTTTACGCTTATATCAGCAAATACTATTTCGACAAGCTGGTCAAAAACATCCGCAACGGCGACACCACTGTGGCCAATACGGCCAAATGGGATCCAGCCAGTTGGCCGAAAGAGGCCAAAGGCGTCGGCCTGCACGAAGCGCCCCGGGGGGCTCTCGGCCACTGGGTGGTGATCAAGGACGGCAAGATTGCCAACTACCAGGCGGTGGTGCCTTCCACCTGGAACGCTTGCCCCCGCGACAGCAAAGCAGGCTACGGCGCTTACGAGGCCAGCATGATCGACACCAAAGTCAAGATTGCCGAAAAGCCCATCGAAGCGCTGAAGGTCATCCGTTCCTTCGACCCGTGCCTGGCCTGCTCGACTCATCTGTTTGACGCCGAAGGCAAACCGCTGGGTGTCGTTCATACCGATCCCTACTACAAGGGTTAGGGGGGGCTGGCGATGAATGAAGGTCATATGAAGGAATACTACGTGTTCAGCCCGTTCTTGCGGATTTTCCACTGGATCATGGTTGGGTCCATCACCTTACTGTTTCTCACCGGCCTGTACATCGGCGATCCGTTCTTCATCGGCAGCCAGGGCCTGGAGCCGACCTTTGCGATCAAGGAACGGCTGTCGATGTCCACCATCCGTTTTTTCCATTTTGGCGCGGCGTTTATCTTCATAGCGTCGTTTATCCTGCGGCTGTACGGGTTTTTTATCAACAAAGGCGACCGCCTTTTCCCCCGCTTCTGGACCGGGGACTACTGGAGCGGAACCATGGAAATGAGCCTTCACTACGGATTTATGCGCTCCCGCCACCGGCCGTATCTGCGCAATCCCCTGGCCCGCACCTCTTATCTGGGCCTGTATACCATGGTGGCTGTCGAAGCGGTTACCGGCCTGGCAATGTACTATAAGATCAACCCCAATGGCTGGGGAGCCAAGTTTTTCGGCCCAGTTAATGCTCTGCTTGTGGACGAATATAATGTACACCTTGTTCATCACTATGTCGCCTGGCTGATCGTCCTGTTTGTCATCGGCCATGTGTACATGACCATCCGCGCCGATTTCATGGAACGAGAAGGCGAGATTTCCAGCATGTTTTCCGGAGTGAAGTTTTTGGCCCACGAACCTGTTGATCTAGGAGATATAAGCGATGAAGCAGATCACCGTGCTGGGCATCGGCAACATTCTATTACAGGATGAAGGCTTTGGTGTCAGGATTATTGAAGAACTGCAGCGCCGGTACCGTTTTCCCGAGGCCGTCCAGGTGCTGGACGGCGGTACGCTGGGGATGGATCTGTTGCGGTTTATCGGCGGCAGTGAAAAGCTCCTGGTGGTGGACGCCATCGCCGGCGGAGGACCGCCGGGCAGCTTTTACCACCTGGCCGGCGACGACGTGAAAGTCTATTTCAGCGAGAAGGTTTCGCTGCATGAACTGGGCATCAGGGACGTTCTGGCCGCGCTGGAGGTGCTGGGCCAACCGGTGGCCGAGGTTGTGGTGCTGGGGGTCGAACCCGCGGTGCTGGATCTGGGTCTGGAGCTCACGCCGGTGGTGGCCGCGGCGGTCGACGAGACGGTGGCGGCGGTGCTTGCCCAGCTCAAGGACTGGCGAGTGGAGGTGGCAGCTGATGCCTGAAAGCGAGGCGACGTTCTCCGCTAAAGCCAGGGCCGTCCTGGCTGAAATCGCTGCGGCTGTCGAGCGTCTGAGGATGAGCGGCGAGCGGTGGGTTATCTTTATCAACCGGATGGCCCTCAGCCAGGAGGAACGCCAGATGATCCGCGACTTCCTTGGCGAGGGATCGGTCCGCATCCAGCTGGAAAATACCGCTGAACCTACCGAATGGCTGGAAAGCGGCGTCAGCGGCGTCTGGTACGGCGTATTTTACGATCAGTCCAAGAATCCGCTGCTGGAGACCATTGAGGTGGCTCTTTTTCCCCAGGTGGCGGCGGTACAGCCTGAGGATCTCGGACTGGGTCTCATCGACCTGAAGCGGCGACTGGCCGAGACAGAGGAAAGCGGGGGCTGACGATGGATATCCGGGTCAGTGAACGGGCGCAGCAGTACCTCAGCGCCAGGGGCGGCGCGGTCTACCTGTGGCAGGGCCGCCGGATGTCAGTGTGCTGAGGGCGGGTCAACCTAGGCCCGTCCGTGCGACTGGGCATTCCAAAAAACATCCAGGACTACGAGCTGAAGGTGATCGACGGCATCCAGGTCTATCTGCCGCCGGACTTTGACCCGCCTTTTGCGCTGACCATCAATATCCACAGCCTTTTCGGCTTCAAGACGCTGAATGTCGACGGCTGGAAGGTGATTTAAGAGGACCGGCTTAATGAAAGGCTGACAATCTAGCCTCAGTTTCTTCGTAAGGGATGCGGTTATTTGCTAGATGAATCGGCAGAGCAACTATCCACTGGGCCTCCGGGATGTTTCCGGCGGCCCGGTTTTTTTATGCAAGGCGTTCGGTTTTTTGCCGACCCTGTTCGGGTCATTGCGCTTGATAGAGGCCCTGTTATTCGCCCATTGAGTCGAAATTTGTGATATTATGGCCTCAGACAGGGAAAATTTGCTGGAACCCCAACAGCCATAAGTGGTAAGATGTTATTGTAGCTGCCTGCGAAAAGGTGTGTATTTGTGACATCGATGACCTTGCGTAGGGAAAATTCGTGACCCAAAGAGGCTGGGCGCAGCTTGTGAGCATTACCGAAGACGGTATTTGCAGACAGGTAGGAGGGGGACAATGAAAGAGTTATTGGCGAAATTTAGACAGCGTCATCCTGGCGAAGAGATCCGACTTGTTAAATCTCCTTTACGGATCTGCCCGCTGGGGGCACATGTGGATCACCAGCATGGACTGGTCACCGGGATGGCACTGCAGGCCAGCGTCAATCTGGCCTATTGTCCGAATCCCGATGGCTATATCCGCATCCAGAGCCTGGATTTCCCGGATGAAGAATATTTCCATCTTGATAACGTGCCAGGGATGATCCCCGGTTACTGGGGCAACTATGTCCGCGGGGCGGTGATGGCGTTATCCCGGAAATTTAAATTGCAGCGCGGTTTCAATGCTGTCATCAGTGGCAGGCTCCCGATCGGCGGGCTCAGTTCTTCGGCAGCGGTGACTACGGCTTACCTTATGGCGCTGTGCGATGTCAATGAACTGAATGTATCGAAGGAAGAATTGATTCAGCACAGTCACTGGGTAGAAAACGGTTTTATCGGTCTGAAGAATGGCATCCTGGATCAGTCGGCCAATATTTTAAGCCTGGACAAGCATTTGATGTATATGGATTGTCTCACCGGAAAATATGAAATGATTCGCCGCTCCGAACAGATGCCGGAGTTTGAAGTCGCGGTGGTCTACTCGGGCCTGAGCACCGCACTCATCAGTACCGACTACAATAATCGTGTCGATGAATGCAAGGTATCCGCCTGGCTGTTGCAGGAGATTGCCCATGGCAGTATTTCCGCCTTTAAGGATGTCCGGCTGCGGGATGTCGACTATGGAACGTATGACAAATATATTGACTGGATTCCTGGCCGGTTCAGAAAACGGGCTGAGCATTTTTTCAGCGAAAACGAACGGGTAAAAAAGGGCGTGGAATATTGGGGGCAAGGTGATCTGAAATCGTTTGGCCAGTTGATGTTTGAATCAGGCCGAAGTTCAATTGCCAAGTATGAATGCGGCTGTCCGGAACTTATCACTATTTTTAATTTGCTGAGCGAGTGTCCAGGCGTTTACGGTGCCAGATTCAGTGGCGCCGGATACCGTGGTTGCTGCATCGGGCTTATTGATCCTCAGTATAAAGACCGGATCAGTCAGGTGATTCATGAGGGTTATCCCTCCGCCCATCCTATGTTTAAAGATCAGTACAGGGTCTATTTCTGTGCAACTGACGACGGAGCCCGGCTGGTTGCGTTGGATCAAACCGAGAATTCAGTGGAGGTCTCATAAATTGAAATGCATTGTATTGGCGGCCGGTTATGCTACCAGGCTGTACCCGTTGACAAAGGACCGGCCGAAGTCGCTGCTGCCTGTCGGCGGCAGTACTATCCTGGAGTTTTTGATCAAGAAGATTGAACAGGTGGAAGATATCACCGGTATTTTTATTGTTACCAACGAAAGGTTTCTGGGACAGTTTAATGACTGGGCCGCCCGGTATCGTGGCATAAAGGAGGTCACGGTGCTGAGCGACGGTACCACGGATAACAGTAATCGCTTAGGGGCTATCGCGGACATACAGTTTGCCATTTGCAGCGGCAGTATTAATGAAGATATCCTGGTTATGGCCGGAGACAACCTTTTTCATTTCTCATTGAATGACTTCGCCGGTTTTTTTCGCCAGGTAGACCGCGATTGCATCACTGCTCACGAAGTTGCGGATCATAATGCGCTCCGCCGGACCGGCGTGATCGAAGTCGATGAGCAGCAGCGAGTAATCGCTTTTGAAGAAAAACCGCTGAATCCGAAATCAAATCTCGCGGTTCCGCCGTTTTATATCTATAAGCAAGAAACATTACCACTTATTAAGGAATACCTGGATGAAGGAAACAACCCGGATGCGCCGGGGAATTTCCTGCCCTGGCTGATCAAACGGAAAGAAGTCTATGTATATAAGTTCGCAGGAGAACGCTACGATATCGGAACGGTGGACAGTTATCAGCAGGTATGCCGGATCTTTGGCGGTTGAACCCAGGCCTGAAGCCTTATAGAAATAGCAATTTCCGATTCCGGTTACGGATGCGTTTTTCCGCTCCGGCAGCATAAAGCAGCGAAAAGCAGAAATACTAGTAGGGAATTCGAGGAGGTGAGAATATGGCTTTACCAGGGGTGAAGTGCAAAGTTTCCAACTGTAACTACTGGCAACAGGGCGAGCGCTGCAATGCTTCGACAATTGAAGTAGATGTCGACAGCGGTGCCTCCAGTGCCCGGACCAGCGACCAGACCAACTGCCACACCTTTATAGTCAAGGGTAGCTGAAAGTAAGAAAACCCGGCGTTGCCGGGTTTATTCTTTTATGCAGAATAAGGGCGGGTGTTTTTGCAGGAGATGCCAGGAATGCCCACGAACTTAAAAAATATTTGGGAGAGGGGTGGCTTAAATTGCTGCGTGGTGTCCGGGGAGCGACGACGGTTGATGAAAATACGAGTGAGCAAATTTTGACACAGGTGACCGAACTGCTGGCAGGGATGGTAAGCCAAAACGGCATAGAGACTGAAGATGTAGCTGCGGTTATTTTCAGTTCCACGGCGGATCTGAACGCCGCGTTTCCGGCTAAAGCCGCCCGGGAAATGGGCTGGGCGGATGTCCCGCTGTTCGGTACCCAGGAGATTGAGGCTGACGACGCTGTGGACAGATGTATCAGGGTGCTGGTGCTTTGGAATACAGCCAAGGGGCAAAAAGAGATCAAGCATGTCTATATGCGGGGCGCCGCCATACTGCGCCGGGACCTAGCGCCAGACCGTTGAAATATAAAGGCTGTCAGCCTTCGGTGGAAGCGCCAACAGCCTTTTTACATGTTATCCGCGTTTTTGGACCACATTATAGACAGGGTCCAGCTGGGCAGGAACTCGGCCGGTTTGCCGGATGACGGTGATCAGGGTATCTTGGCCGAGGTATTGGCTGGCCTGGGAGCCGGCGTGGCTGGTTCTTTGTTCCAGCATGGCGCCGTCGATGTAATTGGCGCCGAATCCCAGAGCAAGCTGACCTACCGGCAAAGTCAAGAGGCTCCATTCGACTTTGATGTATTGGAAATTATCCAGAAGCAGCCGGGAGACGGCGAGGGTTTTTAGATCTTCCCAGGCCGACGTCTTTTCCGCCGGGTGTTCCAACTGGATCCCGTGAGGCTGAAACGGGACAGGGACAAAGGTCTGAAATCCGCCGGTCTCGTCCTGCAGGGACCGGAGGGCGAGCAGATGATCCACCCGTTCTTCCGGTGTCTCAAGGTGGCCGTAAAGCATGGCAGCGTCACTGGGGATGCCCAGGCGGTGGGCGGTGCGGATCATGTCAAGCCACTGGGCGGAAACGGCTCTGCGTTGGCAGCGGTCGGCCCGGACCCTATCACTCAGTAGTTCGGTGCGGTCGCCCAGCAGCGAGTCAAGGCCAGCCTGGCGCAGTGTCCTCAGTACGGTTTCCGCCGGTTGGCTGGTGATTTGGACCAGATGGTAAACTTCAGCGGTGGAAAACGCCTTCAGATGAATCTGAGGCAAGGCTTCCTTGAGGGATTGGAGGATGTCGCGATAATAGCCGAGTCCCCAATGGGGATGAAGACCGCTCGAGATATGCAGCTCACGCAGACCGGCATCCCGGGAAGCTTGCCTGGCTATATCCAGCACATTTTCCTTGGTGAGGAAAAAGGCTTCAGGACTGGTCTCATCACAGCCTGCGGTGCAACAGTTACATTTGGCGACACAAATATTGGTGAGGTTGATGGCTCTGGTGACAGAGTAAACCACGGTATTGCCGCTGACGCGTTGACAGGCGATGTCCGCCAGATGACCGAGCCAGGTCAGATCGTCGCAAGCCAGAAGACTTAAGCCGTCCTGGCGGGACAGACGCTCCCCCCGGGATACTTTGGCGGCGATGTCCTGATAGATCGTTTGCATAGGCCACTCCTTTCACGAAACTATTCGTGACAACTGTCCGATTTCCCTCCGCCTGACCTGCGGATAAATCGGTATTGACGCGGCGGGCGGTGAATGTAATAATAAATTGGATAAGGAGGGTCGGCTGTGAAACTGGTTTCAATCGTTGTACCTGTTTTCAATGAACAAGACAATATCATGGTTTTTTATCATGAAGTATGCAAATATATGGAGCCGCTCGGCTACCGGTTTGAACTGATTTTTGTCGATGACGGCTCGGATGATGCCACGGCGATGATTATCGACCGACTGACCCAGGAGGATTCCCGGGTGAGGGGGCTATTGTTGGCCCGGAATTTCGGTCATCAGATCGCGCTGACCTGCGGACTTGACCATGCCGACGGCGACGCGGTGATTACGATGGACGGCGATATGCAGCACCCGCCGGAAATGCTGCCGGAGCTCCTGGCCAAGTGGGAAGAGGGCTTCGAGGTGGTTCAGACCATTCGCAGGAGCACCGAGGGCGTGTCCTGGTTCAAAACCTTTACTTCCAGCATGTTCTACCGGCTGATGAACGCCATGTCCAAAGTGCGGGTGCAGGAGGGCGGTTCGGATTTTCGTCTCTTGGACAAGCGGGTGGTTCAGGGCTTTCGCCGCTTTCGCGAGAGGGCCCGTTTCATCCGGGGGATGATCAGCGCCATCGGCTTTCGCCAGGTTCAGCTGGAATTCGTCGCTCCGAAACGGTTTGCCGGGAAATCGAAGTTTTCCCCGAGGAAAATGATGCATTTCGCCCTGGACGGGATAACCGCTTATTCCAAGCTGCCGCTGCGCTTCGCCTTTTACGTCGGGGTGATCTTCGGGGTGATCAGTTTTGGCCTGACCCTCCATGTCGTCTACATCAAATTATTCACCGAGGAGGCTGTCCCCGGCTGGGCCACCACTTCGGCGAGCATTCTGCTCTTAGGCGGCTTCCAGCTCATCGGGCTGGGTATCATCGGTGAGTATGTCGGCCGGATTTTCGAGGAGGTCAAACAGCGCCCGTTGTATCTCGTCCGGGCCGAACTGAACTGGCACAAAGATAAGGAAAATTCCTGAGGATCGAAGCCGATGAGGTCTTTGGCGGCGGGAGTCATTCCATAGCGTGAATAAAAAACAACCGGATGCTCCGGTTGTTTTTTTATCGCTGCCGCGTCCGGCGGAAAGGATAAGGTTGTGGTAGCAGGCGATGCTGCCGCAGGTGTTTGTTACCGATACGTGATGGCAGTGTTGTCGCCATTGGTAAAGAAATTGCCGCGGGTCAGCTGCGGGGACCGGCTGTCGGTGACTGCAGCGCCGACGATTTGCACGTTCTTGGTGGCACCTGCCAAGGTCTGAACGGGCCAGTTGAGAGAGCAGTAAGCTGAGCCGAAATTGCCGTAAGGGTTGGCGTTGGTATTGCAGTTTATTACGGTAGGTTGATTGATGGTAAGTTTGTACGAAAGGTTGTTCAGATTTTCAATGGCTAGCGCGTTGTATCTGGAGTTGGTCCATATCGGCTTGTCGATCAGCAGGGTTCCGGGGAGGATGACATCCCAGGTATTATAAATTTCCATACCCATATAGCTGCCGGTATCCTGGTGGCTGAGGATCGAAATACTCACAGGGGCCGAGGTTCCTTTCAGTTTGGCAAGGTCGATCCCGATGCCGTCACCTTTGTTGTTGGCGGTGTAAGGGGAAGTGATGACTACATTCTGAAGGATATCGGTGATGGCGTTGGGTTCGATATCGATGCCGTCTGACGGAGCCGTTCCGTTGGTGTTGGTCAGTTTTGGCCGGACGATTTGAAGGTTGACGCCACTGACGATTGATAATCCCTGCCGGCGGTTGTTATCGGAGACGATGTCGGTGAGGGTGATGTTCTGAGAGACTTTGCTGCCGACAGATCCGATATAGAATCCATCGCCCCAGCAATTCTTGGCAGTTGTGCCGGTGACAGAGACGCCGGTCGAACCCATGATTTGGATTCCCATCCCCCACTCGCCGGTGGTTCCGATATGGCTTGTACGGTCTCCCAGCAGAACCCCGCCGGTTATGATGACATTACTGACATTGTACAGATTTAACAGAGCATAGCTGGTGGAACTGTTGGAGATGGCTTTCAGGGTGGTGGTCGGTGACATTTGCAGCGTGACGTTGCTTTTTAGGTTAATCGACTTTACAGCGTCGATCATATAGGTTCCAGCAGGGATGACTACTGTTCCGCCGGTGGCGGGAATGGCGTTGATGGCAGCCTGGATTGCGGCAGTGTCGTTTGTTACGCCGTCACCCTTTGCGCCATAAGACGTGACATTCACATTGCTGGTGGTGGTAGTGGTGGTAGTGGTGGCAGTGGTCGTTGTTGCAGCAGTAGTAGTCGATGCCGTCAACCGCTTGAGTGTGGCGGCCTCGGCGTGGCGCTCGCAGGAGATGAAGAGAGAGATTGAGGTTAGCGCAAAACTCACAAGTAATGTCAAGGCAACCAACTGAAAGGATTTGAGTGCCGTTTTCATATATTTTAACCTCATTTCGTTACTGATGATGTTAATTATAGCCCTCACGCAGAAGGATTTCTTGAAGCGCAGTGCCTATTTTGGCTAGGACTTCTCCCTCTATTTTCCCTAGGACTTCTCCCCTGGTTGCCCTAGGACTTCCAGCCTTGATTTTCGATATATGGATAATTTTCCCGCGACAATGATGAAAAAACAACCGGATGACTCCGGTTGTTTCTTTTATCGCTGCCGCGCCGGCGGAAAGGATAAGGTTGTGGTATCAGGCGCTGCTTTCGCCTGGTGTTGTTATGCTACCGATAGGTGATGGAAGCGTTGTCGCCATTGGTAAAGAAATTGCCGCGGGTCAGCTTCGGGGACCGGTTGTCGATGGCTGCGGCACTGACGATTTGCACGTTCTTAGTGGCACCTGCCAAGGCTTGAACGGGCCAGTTAAGGGAGCAGTAAGCTGATCCGAAATTGCCGTAGGGGTTGGCGTTGGTGTTACAGTTTACTACGGTAGGCAGATTGACAGTAAGTTTGTACGAATTGTTGTTGAGATTTTCAACAGCCATTCCGTTGTACCGGGAATTGGTCCAGACCGGTCTGTCGATCAACACGGTTCCGGGAAGGATGACATCCCAGGTGTTGTAAATTTCCACACCCATATAGCTGCCGGTATCCTGGTGGCTGAGGATCGAAATACTCACAGGGGTCGTCGTTCCTTTCAGTTTGGCAAGATCGATGCCAATGCCGTCACCGACATTGTTGGCAGTGTAAGGGGAAGTGATGACTACATTCTGAAGGACATCGGTGATGGCGTTGGGTTCGATATCGATGCCGTCCGCCGGAGCCGTTCCGTTGGTGTTGGTCAGTTTGGGGCGGACGATCTGAATGTTGATGCCGCCGATGAGGGACAGCCCCTGCCGCCGGTTGTTATTGGAGACGATGTCGGTGAGGGTGATGTTCTGGCTGACTTTGCTGCCGATGGAGCCGATGTAGAATCCATCACCCCAGCAGTTTTGGGCAGTCGTACCGGTAACAGAGACGCTGGTCGAGCCCATGATTTGGATTCCCATCCCCCACTCGCCGGTGGTTCCGGTATGGGTTGTGCGGTCACCCATCAGAATCCCGCTGGTTATGGTGACATTGCTGACGTTGTACAGGTTTAACAGGGCATAGCTGGTGGAATTGTTGGAGATGGCTTTCAGAATGGTGGTCGGTGACATCTGCAGCGTGACGTTGCTTTTCAGGTAAATCGACTTTACAGCGTTGATCATGTAGGTTCCGGCCGGGATGACCACTGTTCCGCCGGTTGAGGGGACCGCGTTGATGGCTGCCTGGATGGCGGCAGTGTCATCCGCCACGCCGTTGCCCTTTGCTCCGTAGCTCAGGACGCTGAGGGTTGTGGCAGCCTCTGCCCGGAGGGGTTCGGAGATGAAAAACGCTATGGAAGTGACCGCCATGCTCATAAGCACTACGAAGGTTACCAACCGGAAGGATTTGAATACGGTTTTCATACACTTCAGCCTCATTTCGTTTTCTTGATGATGCTAATTATAAATGTAATGCGGGAAGATTTCTTGAAGCGCAATGCCCATCTTAGATAGGACTTCTCCCCCTATTTTCACTAGGACTTCCGACCTTGATTTTGGATATATGACTAATTTTTTCCATTAATATTGCAGATAATATTGCCAGGAAGGCAGTTAGCATCAAGGTCTGAAGCCAATGGGACCTTGGCACCGGAAATCATTTATTACCATAAATAAAAGAAACAACCGGATAACTCCGGTTGTTTCTTTTATCGCTGCCGCGCCGGCGGAAAGGATAAGGTTGTGGTATCAGGCGATGCTTTCGCCAGGTGTTGTTATGCTAGCGATACGTGATGGAAGCGTTGTCGGTGTTGGTCCAGAAATTGCCGCGGGTCAGCTTCGGGGTTCGGGTGTCGATGGCTGCAGCACTGACGATTTGCACGTTCTTGGTGCCACCTGTCAAAGCCTGGAGGGGCCAGTTGATGGAGCAGTAAGATGATCCGAAGTTGCCGTAGGGGTTGGCGTTGGTGTTGCAGTTTATTACGGTAGGCAGATTGACAGTAAGTTTGTACGAATTATTGTTGAGATTTTCAACAGACATTCCGTTGTACCGGGAATTGGTCCAGACCGGCCTGTCGATCAACACGGTTCCGGGAAGGATGACATCCCAGGTGTTGTAAATTTCCATACCCATATAGCTGCCGGTATCCTGGTGGCTGAGGATCGAAATACTTACAGGGGTCGTGGTACCTTTCAGCTTGATAAGGTCGATTGAGATGCCGTCGCCTTGGTTGGTGGCGGTGGAAGGGGCGGTGATGACTACATTTTGAAGGATATCGGTGATGGCGTTGGGCTCGATATCGAGGCCATGCTGCGGAGCGGTTCCGTTGGTGTTGGTCAGTTTAGGGCGGATGATCTGAAGGTTGACGCCGCCGATGATCGTCAGTCCCTGCCGCCGGTTGTTATCGGAGACGATGTCGGTGAGGGTGATGCTCTGGCAGACTTTGCTGCCGATGGAACCGATATAGAATCCATCGCCCCAGCAGTTTTTGGCAGTCGTACCGGTAACAGAGACGCCGGTCGAACCCATGATTTTGACGCCGATGCCCCATTCGCCGGTGGTTCCGGTATGGGTTGTGCGGTCACCCATCAGAACCCCGCTGGTTATGGTGACATTGCTGACGTTGTAGAGGTTTAACATAGTATAACTGGTGGAATTGTTGGCAATGGCTTTCAGGATGGTGGTCGGTGACATCTGCAGCGTGACGTTGCTTTTCAGGCAAATCGACTTTATGGCGTCGATCATATAGGTTCCAGCCGGGATGACTACTGTTCCGCCGGTGGCGGGAATGGCGTTGATGGCTGCCTGGATGGCGGCAGTATCATCCGCCACGCCGTCGCCCTTTGCTCCGTAGCTCAAGACGCTGAGGGTTGTGGCAGCCTCAGCCCGGGGGGGCTCGGAGATCAAAAACGCTATGGAAGTGACGACCATGCTCATAAGCACTACGAAGGTTACGAAGCGGAAGGAGTTGAATACTGATTTCATACATTCGACCTCTTTTCGTTTACTTGATGATGTTAATTTTAGACGTAATGCCGGAAAATTACTTGAGGCGCAGAGCCTAATTTCACAAGGTCTTTTCTTCTTGGCTTTTGGGGAGTTCAGATCTTTTTATGGATATATGAGTGTGCTTTCCATATATGAATCTTTTCCTTGATTTTTATGAAAAAGGTAACTCCTATCGATAAGTATAATAGTAGGAAATAAAAAAAGCGACACAATAATAGTAAAATATCGTTAAATATTGGTAAATCGACAGAAAAAGCATTGACTTTGATTTTGTTTATTTTATAATAAGAGTTGACGTAATATCAAAACTGAATGTAAAGCGGCCACTGAACTTTAAATTGTGAGGAGAGTTCCGGATAACAATTGTTTACCGTAACACCCGATAAATTATTGAAGGTTCAAAGGCAAACAAGCAAAGGACAGGCTTCATCCCTTTTCTCTGCCGAAACGGCCACCAAAGGGTTGTTTTTTCATCTGTTGATGTTGTTTTTTCCTGGAAGAGAGGGTCTAATACTTGGATTCACTTGTTCAAACAGAGATGTTCACGATTCTCACCTCCGAGATGCGCCAAAACTTCGATCTGCCTGAATGCACTCTGCAGTGGGTCAAATGCCGCAAAAGTCTCCAGGTTGCGTATTTTAAAACGATGCCGTACAAGTGGGAACGGGAACTATTGGACAGAGGTGTCCGGTTCAGAACCGCATGGTCAATGGTCCACTATTTTGAGGACGAACGCAACAGCTTCATTGTGAAATATTGCGAGACACAGATGAAGGAAAAAATTGAAAAGCTGTTTTTCTGCTCGAGGAGCCAAGGCGATCCAAGCCATCTACAGCATCGCTTCATCATTCCGATGTACAAAAACTCAATTTGTAATTTAGGGGATAAATATAAGGCTGACGAGGCGGCTTATGCCCGCACGCTGGCCACAGCGATCAGTGAGAGGCTGGGAAGAGGACCAAGGCAGATGCAGGCATATGTCTTGGGTTCATCCGGGGTGGCATACCATTGGTCGGGACTTCTGTCCGTTGTGGAAAAAAATGTGATGCAGCATTCGGCACTGAACCAGGAAATCGTGGAGATGGAGCAGATATTCAAACGTCTTCTTGCCGAAAGCGTATGTCAGGTGCATGATCTGCCTGCAGAAGTAAGTACATATGTTGTCTTTTCGGAAAAAATGTATCGCGACCAGGGGTTGATCTTAGTTTTTCCCGATGGCCTGAAGTAGAATTGCCCGAGATCTGAATACGCCTGTATTGGCGTTCTATGCTTGGCCGTGTGAAACAAACTTGCCAAGATAGCCGTCAGAAAAGACTTTTCTGGTGGTTTTTTTGTCTTCTTTTAAGAAGATCCAAGTTCATTCCAATAACAAAATCCAGTAACTTTTGCTGCTGAAGTGATCAAATTACGAGTGTGATACAGGGGTGGATAAACATGGAAAACTTTTTGCCGTTTGCGTTGCCTGATATAGGGGAGGACGAGATTAACGAAGTCATAGACTCCATAAGATCAGGCTGGCTTACCACCGGCCCGAAAACTGCCCAATTCGAGCGGGATTTTGCTGCCTTTTTAAGTGACGGTTCAGTTCATGCCCTTGCCGTAAATTCAGCGACCGCCGGCTTGCATCTTGCGCTGGAGGCGGTTGGCATTCAGCCCGGGGATGAAGTCATTACAACGCCTTACACATTTACGGCAACTGCTGAAGTCATACGGTATCTGGGGGCCCATCCGGTATTTGTCGATATCGAGCCAGGCTCGTTTAACATCGACGCTGCTAAAGTTGAGGCGGCGATCACAGCACGGACAAGGGCAATCATTCCGGTGCATGTTGGCGGGTTAGCCTGCGATATGGGTGAAATACTGGCTATTGCCCGCAAGCATAAATTGAAAGTCATCGAAGATGCCGCCCATGCGCTGCCGACTACGTTCGGCGGGGAACTGATCGGCACACTGGATAGCGACGCTACTGTGTTCAGCTTTTATGCAACGAAAACCATTACTACCGGCGAAGGCGGCATGGTTGTGACCCGTAATGAGGAAATCGCCAACCGCTGCCGCACAATGCGGCTACATGGTATCAGCCGCGATGTGTTCAACCGGTACACGTCTACAAAACCTAATTGGCACTATGAAGTGATAGCGCCGGGGTTTAAGTATAACCTTACCGATATTGCGGCGTCCATAGGGATTCATCAATTGAAGAAGGCTTGGCCTTTTCAAAAAAAACGCCAGCAAATGGCTGAGAAATATAATGAAGAATTCAAACAGTTACCGCTCCTGCTGCCGCCTCAGCCGCTGGAAAAAGATGTTAACGCCTGGCATTTGTACATAATCCGGTTGAAAGAATCTTCCGCCGTAAGCAGAAACGAGTTTATTCAGTGCATGGCCGACAAGGGCATAGGGTGCAGCGTTCATTATATTCCACTGCATTTACACCCATACTGGCGTGAAAGATATCATTTAAGTTCCGGCGACTTTCCCCTTGCCTCAGCTGCTTATGAAAAGGCAGTGAGTTTGCCAATTTACACCAAAATGTCGGATGAAGACCAAAATAAGGTCGTTCAGGCAGTGAAAGAGATTCTTATGGTATGAATGGTCTGATTTTATCGAGTGGAACTGGTGAGTAAGCCAGCAGATTCAACTGTAAGGATAAGATAAAAACAAACTATGAGGAGGGTCTTGGGGTGAAAAGTTGGGTAGTCATTTTCGTGGCATTATTCATGTTGGTTTCGCCTGTTGCACAGGCAGCGGGTTACGTATTGCGCGCCGGCGATGCCCTGGACATCAATGTGATGGGGTTTGACGAACTGAACCAGAAACCAGCCGGAGGAACGGTAATTCGCCCGGACGGGACGATCTCATTTCCCTTTGTGGGCGAGTTAATGGCCCAAGGCCTTACAGCGGGGGAACTGGGGGAATATCTTGCCACAGAGCTGAAACGATACTATAACGATCCGATGGTCACGGTTAACGTATTGAAGTTCAATACAACCCGGGTATATGTATTAGGAGAGGTCAACAGGCCCGGATTATATGAATTGGACAGGCATCGCAATCTGACTGAGGCGCTCGGGCTGGCGGGAGGGTGGACCAAGGATGCCGCCAAGACCAAGATCCTTATCATACATATTGATAAAAAGGGAACCCCGGATAAGATCAACCTGATGGAGCTTTTGAAGAAAGGGGATCTTAGCCAGAATCCGACCCTAAGCGAGGGGGATATCATCTACTTGTCCGACAATGGTCGTGTCAATATTGCTCAAGACATCCTTCCATATGTCACTACTGCCTATTTGACCAGGTATTACTGGAATGGCAGACCCTAGAATCAATGGCGTCTACTGTCAGCAAATGGCCGCTTGAATGTCATCCATCCGTATGGGAGGTAGATTATGGAAAACGGGAAAATTGAACTAAAACAGTTATTAGAGGTTATCAATCGGCGACGAAAGGAAGTATATCGCATTATCGTCGTCGCGATTGCGATTGCCATCGTTTATAACCTTGTAGCCCCGGTAAGGTATGAAGCTGTTGTCAATATCCGGATTAATCCCCACAGTGCGAGTGAGCCGGTGAATCCAACCGTCTCAGCGCCGCAGGAAGACCAGCAGACAAAGCTGCTTACCACTGCGGAAATCATCAAAAGCCGGTCGGTAATGGATGCTGTGATCAGCCAACTTTACGGTGATCTGCCTGAAGAAAATAGGCCGAGCGCTGATGCTCTCCAGCGTGCTGTCACGGTAACTCCGGTAAGAAACACAGCCATACTGAATATCGGGGTCCAGGCTAATTCGCCACAAGAGGCCCAGAATCTCGGCAATACACTGGTAAAAGTATTTCTCCAGCGGATGGCTGAGCTTGCTCAGGCGGAAGGCAAAGATACGCGGGTTTTCATTGGCGAACGCCTGGCGGAAGCTAAAAAGAATCTCGCTAAAGCTGAGGCGGATCTGGTCGCGTACAAGAAAGACAAAAAAACGATTTCTGTCAGCGATCAAACCAGAAATTTCATGGAACAGCAGGCTGCTTTGAAGAAACTGGAAATAGAAAACCAGCTTTCTGTCAATTCTGCCGGGGCTAAACTCGCGGATGTGAGAAGCCAGATATCCCAGCAAAATCCGGGTTTTGTGGCCGATAGTCTTCTGATTCAGCAGTACAAGAGCAGATTAGCGGATCAAGAGTCAGAACTTATTATCGCCAAAAGCCATTATTCCGATATTCATCCGAAAGTCGTCGGCTTAACAGCGGCTGTCGCCGAAACCAGGAGCAAACTGAATGCGGAAATCTCCCATGTAGTGAAAGCGGAAGCGCCTTCCAGCAATCCGGTCTATCAGGGTATGCTGCAGAACAGGATTCAGGCCGAAGCCGACCTGGCTGTCGCTATGGGCCAACGGCAGGCTCTTTCTTCTGCCAAAGCCCAAAGTGAAGCCGATCTGAGCGCCATTCCAGAGCGGGAGCAGGGTTTGGCGCGCGTGCTGAGGGATTATACCGTTGCCGAGGAAGCGTATACGATGCTGGCTAAGCGCTATGATCAGGCCCGCATCGAAGAGGTGATGCAGCCGACCAACGTGCAGGTTGTCGACATGGCTGCCCTGCCGGACAGGCCTGTACGGCCCAGAAAGGTTCTGAACCTAGCCATGGCGGCGGTTCTGGGACTCTTTGGCGGTATCCTGCTCATTTTTGTCCTTGACTATTTCCGTAAGACCATCGATAGCGCCGAGGATGTAAGACGTTATCTGGGACTGCGCGTTATAGGCAGTATTCCCAGCTATAACCAGTATAATCCGAAAGAAAAGATGTCGTGGTGGCGGAAGCTTTGGCGATAGCTGAACCGAAATCCAGGGAGGTAAATTATGGCTAAGATAACCGGCGATAGATACGTTATCAGGGACAGGGAGCAGTCGTCAGTGGCGGAAGCCTTTCGGAGTCTGGTATCCTCTTTGCAGGAGGCAAATCTGGAAGGGAAAATGCAAACCGTATTGTTTACCGGGGCTGCTGCGGGAGACGGTGCGGCGATGACGGCTGTGAACACAGCGGTAAATCTTGCCTATGGAGGCAAAAAAGTCGTTTTGATCGATTGCGACTTGCGCAGGCCAGTTATTCACGAAGTATTCGGGTTGTCCAACAAGGGCGTCAGCAATATCGTTCAGCAAGGGATGACTCTGCCGCAAGTCATACAAGACAGCGGAATTCCCAGATTACTCGTACTGGCCGGGGGACCGGCAGCCAAACGCCCTATTGAAGTACTTTCAGACCCTTCGGTCCGTGAGATGTTTTCCGATTTGAAAGCCGAGGCGGACTACGTTTTAATCAACAGTTCGCCGCTATTGTTCGAGGGAAATGCCATACAGTCCGATGCCTGTGTCTTGGCTGCCAAGGTAGACGGAGTAGTGCTGGTTCTCGACAGCAATGCGGTACGCGTGCAAGCCGCCAAGAAGGCCCTGGAGCTTCTTCAGGGAGCCAGAGCCAAGATCATTGGCAGTGTGCTGAATGACGTTAAAGTCGATTCAGACTTTATTTATCACGGTTCCACTTAATAGCCTGAAAGGGCGATGTGTAACCGGGGGAGGGACGCAGATGCGACGATATTTATTTCTGGCCAGTCAGATGACGGCCGACACGGTAATATTAGTGATGGCGCCATTCATTGCCCTGTATTTACGTTTCGAAGGCGTGACGGATGGGGTATATTTCCAACAATTGGTACTGTATTTGCCGGTGATTGTTGGAGTACAGCTTTTGATTTTCAATGCCTTCAGGCTGTACCGCCGGTTGTGGGAATATGCGGGAATCTATGAGCTTGTTGCCATTGTGGGAGCGTCGGTTTCCGGCACGATCGTTCTGCTTATACTGGCGATTGCCGGTGGCGTCAATATGCCAAGGAGCTTATATTTGCTCAATGCGGTTTTGACTATTGTCATGGTGGGGGCCGTCAGGCTTGCTATCCGGCAGGCCTACCATCACCGGAATGAACTGCTGACGGCATTTCGCGGCGAACGGGTACTCATTGTCGGTGCCGGGAGCGCTGGAATAGCTATCGTCAAAGAAATCCGCGGGCATAGCGACACAAACAGAAAGATAGTAGGATTTATCGATGACAACCCGGCCAAACGCGGCAAAATTCTCAATGGGGTCAAGGTGCTGGGCGGCAAGGGCGATATCAAGAGCATCGTCGTTGAACGGCAAGTACAGGAGATCATAGTTGCCGTTCCTTCTGCCAGCAGCAAACAGGTCCGGGAAATCATCCAGTTATGCCGGGAGACAAAATGCCGGGTTAAAATTGTTCCATCCTTGCGTGAAGTGCTTGACGGTATGGTTACCATGCGCCAGCTGAGGGATATAAAAATCGAAGATTTGCTTGGGCGGGAGCCAGTCAGACTGGATACCACTCTTATGAGCGCGTGTTTGGCGCACAGACGGGTTTTGGTGACCGGGGCCGGCGGGTCGATAGGATCGGAATTATGCCGCAAGATCGCTGCCTTGTTTCCGGCGAAACTATATCTGCTGGGCAAGAGCGAGAACAATATCTTTGAGATTGAGCGGGAACTGCGGGCGCAGCATGGTCATCTGGAGATTGTTCCAATCATTGCGGATATTTGCGATGAGAAACGGATCCGTAAGTTATTTGGAGAACTGCAGCCGGAGATCGTTTTCCACGCGGCGGCGCATAAACATGTGCCACTGATGGAGGCTCAGCCGGCAGAAGCGGTGCGCAATAACATATTTGGTACAAGAAATGTTGCCGAGGCTGCCGTGGCCGCAGGGGTAGACCGTTTTGTAATGATCTCCTCGGATAAGGCCGTCAATCCCACAAGTATCATGGGGGTAACGAAACGAGTAGCCGAAATGATCTGTTGCGGTATGAATGGCAAGGGCGAAACCAAGTTCGCCGCGGTCCGGTTCGGCAACGTATTAGGCAGCCGGGGCAGCGTGGTTCCGTTATTCCGCAGGCTGATCGCCCGGGGAAAAACGATACCGATTACCCATCCTGAGATGCGGCGCTTTTTCATGACAATACCCGAGGCGGCCCAGCTTGTGCTGCAGGCGGGGGCTATGGCCCAGGGCGGCGAGGTATTTGTCCTGGATATGGGAGAACCTGTTAAAATACTGGACTTGGCTTGCAGATTGATTGAACTCACAGGCCTGACGCCCTATAAAGACATCCCGATTGAATTCACAGGTCTGCGGCCTGGCGAGAAATTGTTCGAGGAACTGCTGACCGCGGAAGAAGGCAGCCTGGCGACCAAGCATGAGAAGATCTATGTGGCCAACCTGAAAAGAGTGGATGAAAAGAAACTCCATGAAGCGCTGGCTTTTCTGAAGAATGCTGACGATACCGATAAAATTGTGGCTTCGCTGAGTAAAATGGTCCCAACATACCAGAGTCCCAGGATTGAACGGCTGCGGGTGGTTGATGGGACGGACCATAAAGCGTTGTAGTAAGAAAGCAGGTAGTTCAGCTGGCGAAAGGAAATGAGAAATGGGCAGTAACAGCCTAAATGTCTGCATTGTCGGCACTGGCTATGTAGGACTGACTACCGGGGTTTGCTTGGCAAGCATCGGCCATAATGTAGTCTGTATCGACAGTGATGAAAATAAAATACAAATGTTGAAAGCCGGTCAGTCACCCATTTATGAGCCTTTTATTGAAGAATTGCTGAGAAATACTACAGATAAACTTCGTTTTACCCAGCAATATGATAAATGTTCGGATGCAGACGTCATTATTATGGCAGTGGGCACCCCGCCGACACCGGCCGGAAAACCTGATTTGTCCTATATGGAAAAGGCTGTTACCGATGTTGTTCAGTACTTGAGCGGGAAAAAGTTTCAGCTTGTTGTGAATAAATCGACGGTTCCTGTGGGAACAGCCCGGCGGACGGAACTCATCATTTCCTCCGCGCTGAATAAACAGAGTCGCAAGGCTACTATTGCTGTAGCATCCAACCCGGAGTTTCTACGGGAGGGGATGGCGGTACATGATACGCTTTATCCCGATCGGATCGTGGTTGGGGCAAAAGACACCGAGTCGGTTAACTTACTGCGGGCCCTGTATGCACCGTTGCTGGAACAAACTTTCGTCGCTCCTGAAAGCTGTCCCCGTCCTGAAGGGTTTTCCCTTCCGGTCTTTCTTACCACCGACGTGACCAGCGCTGAAATGATCAAGTACGCGGCGAACGCATTTCTGGCGGCGAAAATCAGTTTTATCAACGAGATCGGCGGCCTGTGCGAAAGGATAGGCGCCGATGTTACCGAGGTTGCCAGGGGAATCGGCATGGACAAACGGATCGGAAGCCGCTTTTTGCAGGCTGGCGTAGGCTGGGGCGGAAGCTGCTTCGGCAAGGATACCGCCGCCCTTGTGAATACAGGGAAGGAATACGCCTATGAAATGCCTATCGTTTCATCCACGGTAGCGGTTAATAAACGGCAACGATTACGGGTCATAGAAAAATTGCAGGACAGCCTTAAGGTTGTACGAGGAAGAACCATCGGGCTGCTCGGGGTGGCGTTTAAACCCAATACCGATGATTTGCGGGACTCGCCAGCCATAGATATTATTAAGGAACTGCTGGAACTGGGCGCTTATGTAAAAATTTTCGATCCGGTTGCCATGCCAAACTGTAAACGTTCTTATCCTGATTTGGAAATCGAATATACAGAGCATGTCCAGCAATTGGCCACAGGCTGTGAAGCGATCGTTTTGCTCACGGAGTGGGATCAGTTCCGAAATTTGCCGTTAAAGCAATTAGCCGCGTTGATGACTGACAGTAAGGTGTTTGTTGATGGAAGAAATGTCGTTGATCGGTTTGCGGCTCAAGAGGCGGGATTACGGTATATAGGTTTCGGGAGGTAGGAATGCAAAACGTTCTGATAACTGGCGGCGCAGGCTTCATTGGCAGTCACCTGACAGACCGGCTGCTGAAAAATAACTGGCGTGTCAGTGTGATTGATGATTTTAACCCGTTTTATGATCCGGCGATAAAACGCAACAATATTGCCCATCATCTTGCGAATCCCCAATTTAGCCTCTTTGAAGGCGATATCCGCGATCGGGAATTTTTGGCCGGAGTTTTTGAACATGGAAGCTTCGACATTATCGTTCATTTGGCTGCCAGAGCCGGTGTCAGGCCTTCAATAGCGGAGCCGCTTTTATATCAGGAGGTTAATGTCGGTGGGACTCAAAATATTTTTGAATGCTGCCGGAATTATAATGTCAAAAAATGCTTGTTTGCTTCCTCCAGCTCTGTGTATGGAGTGAATAATAAGATTCCGTTCAGCGAGACTGATCCGATTTTTCAGCCGATAAGTCCTTACGCGGCAACAAAAGCCGCAGGAGAACTTCTGGCTCATGTTTATAGTTACCTCTATGGGATACAAATTTTGTGCCTGAGGTTTTTTACGGTGTATGGACCCCGGCAGCGTCCCGACCTGGCGATTCACAAATTCACCCAACTCATTACCCAGGAAAAGGCAATCCCTGTATATGGCGATGGCACGACCCGACGCGATTATACATACATAGATGATATCATCGACGGATTAATGGGCGCCCTGCGATATGATAAAACGCTGTACGAGGTCGTCAATCTGGGCAATTCGAATACCGTGTATCTGCGGGATCTTATTGCAGTTATTGCCGATGCTGTGGGCAAAAAGGCAATTATTGAGCAACTGCCCAATCAACCGGGTGATGTCCCGCAGACCTTTTCCGATATAGGAAAAGCCAAGGCCCTGTTCGGCTTCAGTCCCCAGACCAGAATACAGGACGGTGTCAAAATTTTTGCGCAGTGGTATTTAAAACATAAAGTCTGATATAACCTTGGGCTGGAGGATAGGGAGCTTGCTTTATGCAGAAAAAAGGTGCAAAAAGTAACGAGGAGAGTTATAGATGAAGAAAGTGCTCTTTTGGGGTCCTGACACCTCTCAGTCGGACCGATTTACCGGTGGCATCGACCATATTATACAGCCGTTAAAAAATTGCAAAGAAAGATTTGCCGAAAATGGCATCGACATATCATTTTTCAATACCGAAAGGATATCCCGTTCGGCAGGTTCTGACGGAAAATTTGCTTTCGAGAACTTCAAGAATGCTTTCCAGCTGTATAAGGATTGTTCAAAGGAACTGGAGAATAATCAGTATGATGTCCTGCTGGTCGCTTCTTCTGTGAGTCTGGCCTTATTGAAGGATGTTCTAATCGCCAATCGATTGAAAAAAAAACACAAGGTCAAGGTGATGCTGCAGATTCATTGTGCGGACATGGAGGCAATTTTGCCTGGACCGGTTTTCGGAGGATTCATTTTCAAGCAGATACGCGCCTGCGATGGCTGTATTTATCTGTCGCAACAATTAATGGAGGACTTTACTAAAAAAGGATTTCCTGCTGATAAATCGTTTTTATTATACAATTATTACAATATGGATCTGCCTGAGGCCGAAATCGCAAAAAAACTATCAGGCCCAAAAGAAGAGGCAAAAACAAACCTGATATTTATCGGGAGCTTTGACAGGAGAAAAGGCGTACCTGATCTGCTTTCCACGCTGGATACCATCGAAGACAGCTTATATTTTCTCAATCTATGTGGCGGATACAGTGGCGATGACGCAGAATTGAAAAGACAGGTAGAAAAATTTTGCGCTGATCATCCGCAATCAGTTATCAACAACGGTTATGTGCGGGGCGAGAAAAAAAGCAGCTTGTTTTCTGATTCTGACGTGTTATTGCTGCCGTCTTATACTGAGGGGTTGCCGGTTGTTCTGCTGGAAGCCATGGCGGCAGGCTGTGCGATCATAACAACAAATGTAGGGTCAATTGCGGAAATAGTAAAAGACGGACAAAACGGGTACGTCATTTCCGCCGGGGATACCGCTGCGCTCAGAGCTGCGATTTTATCAATGATCAACGACAAACAAAAAAGGCAAATGATTCAAAGCACAAATTACGCAGAACGGTCGAAATACACGATGGAGCAATACATTGATCAATTAAGCCAAATGTTGCATTCAGTTTAGACTACGAGAGGATCAGGTTATACCGAAGATGGGGAATAGTAAAACACTCTCGATTATTGTAATCACAATGAATCGCAAAGATCAGCTGATCGAGGCACTCAGGAGCTGTCTGGAATGTGAACTGCCCAGCGATACCGAGTTTGTTGTTATTGACAATGCTTCGGTTGACGGGACGGACGAGGCTGTAAAAAGTTTTTTTGTGAATAGTAGTTACTCCTTTACCTATAAACGACTGCCGGAAAACAAAGGGGTAGGGGGCGGACGCAACGAGGGGTTTGAACTCGCGGAGGGTAAATACACCTATTTTTTAGATGATGACGCGATCATTGACGAGAACTGCAAGACTACATTTTTCCCTGATTGCCTCAAATTGCTCAACGATAACCCTGCTATAGCGACTTTGACGACAAGGATTTGGGATGAGATTTTACAGGATAGCAGGAGTGTTATTATTTCACGGGAAGGAAAAATCAGTGGCTGCGACAGCATTTTTATGTTTTTGGGAGGCTCACACTTTCTCCGGAAAGCGGCTTTTGCGCATCCTCTCTACCTGCCAAATTTCATATATGGGTTTGAAGAACTATATCCTTCCCTGCTGGCTTTTGACAAAGGGTTGTCCAACGTCTACTTCCCGAGCGCCGTGGTTATTCATCAACCCAAAATCGATAAATACGATGAGAAATCATCTCATTATAAAGGAATTATCGCTATGAGCAATGCTGGGATTTTGGCAGCGAAATCGGTGTTATATCCCGGTATTTTTAAACCACTCCTGTTCGCCGCATTTTTGGCACGGTGGTATATGCATCTGAGAAACCATCCGGGTGGGCTAAAAGACAGTTATAGCAGTTATGTTCAGCGAACAAGAAACGTAAAAATCCAGAAGATAAAGTTTACGACGGTGATGAGAATCTTTCGGGAATTCGGATTTAGAGCTGGGGTGTAAAGCTGTTGAGAGATAATACCGGTTCGGTACTATTCATCATCCATAGACTGGGTTACGGCGGAGCCGAAAAAATGCTGACTTTTGTTGCCAATGGGCTGTCCAAACGCGGATATGACGTACAGGTATATACCTATGAAGGAACCGAACAAAATTATCCGATTGACGATGGCGTCGTCCATATCACCGAAGATAATGTGATTACTACAAGGTGGATCAGAAGAATATTACAGGTCTTTCAGATAAAAAAGGTCATCAAAAGCGTAAAGCCGGATGTAGTAATTTCATTTTTGATTTTCCCTAATCTGCTTTCGATTTTGGCGACAGCAGGCACGAAAACACCGGTCATTATTTCTGAACGGGCGGATCCTTACCAAGATCCCGGATTATTCAGCTCTTTTTTTCAATTTATGTACAGGTTTGCTGATGGCGTGGTTTTCCAGACTGACGGAGCAAAGAATTTTTTTCGGGACAAATTGCGGCATGCAAGCTGTGTAATACCTAATCCGGTAACAATAAAAGGAGACTGGGAGCCTGTACGGGAAAGGGAAAAGAAAATTGCCTTTGTGGCACGCTTTGAAGTTGTGCAGAAACGTCAGGATTTGATGCTGTCTGCCTTCCGTCAGGTAGTAGATGCGTATCCGGAATATAAGCTTGTATTTTACGGAGACGGGCCGGATGAAGAGAAGGTGCGCGCTATGGCGGAGGAGCTAAAGCTTTCGGAGAATGTGGTGTTTGCCGGGGTTACCAAGGATGTATGCGGTGCAATTCGAGCTTCAAGAATGTTTGTGTTGACATCTGACTATGAAGGTATTCCCAATGCCCTGATTGAGGCTATGGCGGTAGGATTGCCGGTGATTGCAACCGATTGCAGTCCGGGGGGAGCAAGAATGTTGATTGAAGATAAGCGAAATGGCCTGCTGGTGCCCAGAGGGGATGTTGACGCTATCGCCGCTGCAATGAAATACCTTATTGAAAATGAACAGACGGCAGAAGAATATGGTCTTAGAGCACGGGAGATTGTCGACAAATATACCCCGGATAAATTTTATCATAGTTGGTCTGAGTATATATGTAAGGTTAAGGAATATAAGTATGGAAAATAGTGAGATTATCCTGCAAAATCCGCAAAAGAAAATGAATATCGGCATTTTTGCTATCTATATCTATATTCTGCTGCTGTGTATCGGGCATTATCCCATTATGGGGCCGGAGGTGCAACAAGCCTGGCTCTATCTGTTTATCGGTATCGGTGGGGCAGCCATTCTTTTAAATATCGGCAGTTTCAGGATTATCCCTTATTTTGTCTGGTATGGCGGGTTCATGCTCTTGTCGCTGTTTTCGTGCTTTTATGCGGTCAATCAAAATGTTGCGCTCCTGGGTCTGTATCGTTTATTCGTTGTTCTCAGTGTAATGGTCGCAGTTGGAGTTTTAACCCGATCAAAGGAAGATATCAAGAAAATATTGGTTTGTTTTTCCGTATCGGGTTTCATTTTATTTGTGATACTGGTGGCGGAAGACCTGCTGACATCAACAAAGGGGCGGCTGGGTGACGAGCTGTTTGGCAACGCAAACGATTTTGCGACGTTAGTTATGCTTTGTGCTTTTTGTTCGATTTGGTTGATACTTGGCAGCAGCGGAATTCAAAGAATCATATATTCCGTTTTTCTTGCAACACAAGGTTATTCCCTATTGCTTTCCGGCGGCAGAAAATATATTTTGATCCCGCTGGTATTCACTTATCTGTTCTTTTATCTGAAGAATGACAATAAGCTCAGTCTGGTCAGAAACACCGTTGTTTTTGCTACTCTGGTAGCTCTTTTGTTTATCGCGATGTTCAATATACCGCAGTTCTATGATATTGTCGGCTATCGGATGGAAGGTCTTTTCGGCATGGTAACCGGTGAGGTGGCAATGGTCGAAGACACTATCCGCATCGAAATGATTCAATATGGCTACGAGTTTTTTGGAGGACAGCCGCTGCTCGGGTCGGGTATTGACAACTACCAGGTTCTTTATGGCCATATTACCGGTGAATACGTATATTCTCACAATAACTTTATGGAGATGTTGGTAAACTTAGGGGTAGTTGGGTTTGTTTTTTACTATTCCTTTTACGGATACTTGCTTTATAAGCTTTGGGCGAAGCCACGGGATTCGAGAAATCTGAGAGAGTTTTTTCTGGCATTCATAATCAGTCTCTTGGCACTTGAAATCGGGGCTGTAACCTATGTTGTCCAGGAATTACAAATGGTTATGCTGCTTGCGAGTATTTTTGTGGTCACAGGTGATGAATAAACGGGAGTCTTTATGAGAACAAAAAACTCTGTCAGAAATGTATCATTTGTTCTTGTCGGGCAGTTGTCTGCGCTGGTAATGAGTTTCATAGAAAGAACTGTCTTTATAAAGATACTTGACGCCAGTTATTTAGGCGTAAACGGGCTGTTTTCCAATATTTTAATGATGTTGACGTTAGTCGAACTGGGTATCGGTTGGTCGATTATATACAGTTTATATAAACCGATCGCCACCCGTGACGAATATAAAATCCAAGCGTTGATGAATCTTTACGCAAAAGCGTATAAAATCATTGCCTGTATTGTCTTTTGCTTAGGAATTTCACTGACTCCTTTTTTGGATTTTCTGATTTCAGACAGACCAGCCATCCCTCATTTGGAATTAATCTATGTACTATACGTTCTTAATACTACCGGAACCTATTTGTTTGCCTATAAAAGATCCATTATTATTGCTGATCAAAAAAGCTATATTATATCTTCGGTGCATTATGCCCTCTTTGCCTTACGTAATATTGCGCAAATCGCTGTACTTGTCATTACCCGTAATTTTATTTTATATGTTACCATGCTGATTGTTTTTAATATTGGTGAGAATGTCATTATCTCTTTGCTGGCCAATAGAATATATCCGTTTTTAAAGAAAAGAAAGGAAGCCCAGCTTGATAAAGAAACAAAGAGCGAAATCTTCAGAAACGTCGGTGCGCTGATTTTCCACCGGATGAGCGGCGTTGTCACAAATGGGACCGATAATCTGGTAATCGCTGCAAATATCGGTGTGGTGTGGGTTGGTCTATACTCCAATTATTATTTGATTATAACCACGGTGACAGGGGTATTGGGGCAGATTTTTTCAGCAATTTCTGCAAGTGTCGGAAATTTGAACGCAACGGAAGATGCCGAAAAGAAATATCGAATCTTCAAAGTTGTTAATTTCACAAATTATTGGATGACCGGAATTTGCTCCATTTGTTTATGGGAACTTCTCAATCCCTTCATCCTATTGTGGATCGGAAAAGAATATCTGTTGGATGAAATGGTTGTTATCGTTCTTGTTGTAAACTTCTATCTTGATGGGATGCGAAATTCAACGCTGACATTTAAAGACGCAATGGGGCTCTTTTGGCAAGACCGGTATAAACCTGTTGCGCAAGCCAGCATTAATATAGTGTTGTCAATTATTCTTATTAAATATATCGGTATTGTCGGCGTTTTTCTGGGAACGCTCATCAGCAAAATGGCTACGGCTTTCTGGGTCGAGCCGTATGTTGTCCACAAATACGGGTTTCAAAAGCCGCAAGGGGTTTATTATTTCCGATATTTCGTTCACAGCGTACTTGTAGGTATATCTATTTTGGCAATCAACTTCATCTGCTCGCTTGTTCATCAGAGTGATTTGATCATGTTCTTGTTTAGATGGTCGTTGTGCCTGATTGTACCTAATATCGTATTTTGGCTGGCGATGCGAAAAACAGCGGAATTTGCCCATGTCGCAAACATACTGAAAGCCAAAATTTATTCATAGACAGGGAGGATGTATGATTACCAGCAAATTCAGCTACTGGAAGCTAAAAACGTTCTTGTGTTTTTTGATTATGATATCGGTTTTCTCGGTAGGGTGCATTTCCGATAAAACCCATGCTGAAGTTAGAAAAGACAATGTCAATGTTTTGGATTACGGAGCAGCCGGAGACGGAAAAACTGACGATACCATAGCACTGCAAAAAGCGTTGCAGGCAGGAGCGAGCGTGTATTTGCCTGAAGGAAGGGTATTCGTCGTAGATACGCTCCGAATTCCCTCAAACAGCTATATTTTCGGCGGGGGAACGATAAAGTTTAAAAATAATACGACCGCAGGAACGCTGTTTTTGGCTCAATCTGTAACCAACATTAAAATTGAAAATATCATTTTTGATGGCAATATCCAGAATAATGCCTTTGATCAGCATAAGCACTGCATTACCCTGCTCGCCGCCAATAATGTGCAAATTTCATCTTGCACATTTATCAACATCATCGGGGATGGAGTCTATATCAGTTATCCCCTCTACACGCTGCAACCCGGGTCGTCAAATGTGACAATAACCGACAATAAATTTCTGGGCAGCAATACGAACAGAAATGGGGTATCCCTCATCTCTTGCAGCAATATAACAATAACCGGAAACAAATTTGATAAGATGGCGCGATATGATATGCCTGGGGCTATTGATCTTGAACCCAACACTGCCGCAGAATCCATATCCCATGTTAAAGTTTCCAATAACACCTTTACTAACGGAGATTCGCCTGCTCCCCTTTATCAGATGGCTGTCGCGGTTGCAAACGTCTTTGGCAGCCTTATCGACGACATAATCATCTCTGATAATTATATCGATGGAAAATTCTACAACGGAATTATCATCGACGACAAGTTGCATAAGGTTACGAATGTTGAAATAACGAATAATGTTGTAAAAAACATAGAGGGAAAACAACGATCGGCGTCCGGAATCGCAATGTTCGGCGCCTGGGACTTTAAGATAACAGGTAATAACATTTCGTCGATAACCGGTCATGGAATCTTTTGTGTAGGGGCATCCGGTTCCATTTTGAACAATACGATAACCAATACTTCCGCTTCGCCTATGATGCTGGATAACCCTGGTAACTATATTAATGCAGGCAATTAAACTCCTGCAAGAATATAAATGAATGACTTGGCTTGGGGCAAGGCACCCGTATCTAAAAGACTCCAGCGATTGAAAGGGGCACCGTACGCTGACAGATTGCGGACAGCCTCTGGATTGAGGGGGATTTATTGTGAATCCTGTTGTCAGTATTATCGTCCCGGTATATAAAACAGAGTCATATCTGCGAAAATGCCTTGACTCCATATTGAGGCAGACATTTACCGATTACGAGCTGCTCTTGATTGACGACGGGTCCCCTGATGATTGTGGCTTGATTTGCGATGAATATGCGCAAAAGGATGCACGAATAAGGGTAATACATCAGGAAAACGCGGGAGTGTCGGCGGCGAGAAATGTGGCGTTGGCCGAAGCACGCGGAGTATATGTCGGCTTTGTTGACAGCGATGATTGGATAGAAGATGATATGTTTGCCACATTGTATGCATATATTCGGGAATTCGACGCTGATATAGCGATTTGCGGTTACTGGGAAATTGACGCAAACGGGCACAGCGTGGTAAATGGTGATGATAAGATAACCGTTTACCCGCGTGAAGAGGCGCTAAGGGAGTTGCTGTTGGATCGAGACATGAGAAGTTTTCTCTGGAATAAGCTTTATAAAGCAGAATTGTTTGCCGGAATAAAATTCGGGCATAGAATTTTAAGTGATTATTTTATATTACACAAGGTGTTCGCCCGTGCCAACTCGATAATACAAGTAAATGTGCCGAAATACCACTACCTCAAACGCTACAGCAGTCTTACCGGAAATATGAATCATATGGAAAGATATACTGCCGTTTGCGGCGCCAAGGAACGATTAATCTTTATCCAAGAGCAATTCCCGCAACTGGTGCCATATGCTTTGGTTGATCTGACAACAAAGGCTTTTGAAGCCTGGCGCAAATTAATCCAGGGCGATATAAACGAGAACAGGGCCCTTCTTGTAAGCGTTGAGAATGATTTGATGGAACATTTTTGGGATATCATGATTAATCCCCAAAATACCGCAAACCAGAAGGCGGCTGTGCTATATATAAAGCTCGTCAATAATCTGGCGATGCAAAAACTCATCTATGTGAAGCTATTAGCTGCGTTTGATCCCGAGTTGCGCACATTAAAAAACTAGCCAAGTGACAACAGGATTTGCAATGTGTATAAAATTCGTCGCTGGCATGTAAAAGAACAACTCGATGAAGGATATGGGCTAGGTTTCATTGACCGGAGGTTATTTCATGCGAACCATGATTGTAAACGCATTATTGTATATTAATCTGCTGAGGACGTTTCCGGCGATTGTAGCATTTTATCAGTCTCCCGGCAGAGAATGTATAGAAAAAGATATTGCAGTATGGAAACGGCTGAATCGCATAGATGATATGTGCCAATGGAAGCAGCTATGTTGGCTCTTAACGTTTCGATGTGAATTCAGAAACCTTTTTTACAAGAGAGTACAAAAGCACAGTTGGTTTTTCGCCAAAATGCTAACTATAGTGCTACCCCCTTTGGATAGCTTGTTTATTGCAACAGAAGACATAGGCCCGGGGTTATATATTCAGCATGGATTCAGCACAATTATTGCCGCAAAAAGTCTGGGGGCAAATTGTTGGGTGAACCAGCAAGTGACGATCGGGTTTTCTAACAGTTACGATTCTCCGGTTATTGGCAACAATGTCCGTATAACCGCGGGAGCAGTCGTCATTGGCAAAGTAACCGTCGGGGATAACGTCATGATTGGAGCAAATGCCACCGTAACAAAGGATGTTCCTCATGATTGTACGGTTGTTGGTAATCCGGCCTTTATTGTTAAAAGAGACGGTCAAAAGGTTAAAGAATATTTATAAGGTAAGTCGCGTCCGTTTCTGCCGGCGGATGTGAGGCAGCCGCTTTTCTCAATCCTTTAGATATAAAGAGGTTTTTGACGTATGGTGTTGAAACGTTGTTTTGATTTGCTTTTTACCAGTCTTGGGTTGATTGTGCTTGCACCACTTTTTTTATTGATTATGCTATGGATCAGATTTGATTCAGCCGGTCCCGTTTTTTTTCGTCAGGAACGCGTAGGCCATAGAGGCGTTACCTTCCGGATTTACAAGTTTCGGACAATGGTTGTTGACGCGGAAAAACTGGGCAGGCAAATTACGGTGGGTGAAGACCGGCGGGTTACACGAAGTGGAAGGTTCTTGCGCAAGTATAAGCTAGATGAACTCCCGCAACTGATCAATGTAATGAGAGGTGAAATGAGTTTGGTGGGACCGCGTCCGGAAGTGCCGCGGTATGTTTCAGAATATCCCCCGGAAATAAAAGAGAAGGTTTTGTCGGTATTGCCAGGAATCACAGATTATGCTTCTATTGAATACAAGGATGAAAATGAAGTATTGGCCAAGGCTGACGATCCGGAGAAGGCGTATGTTGAAGAAGTACTGCCGATTAAGCTGCGGTATTATGTAAGTTACGTTGACAACCGCAGTTTATGGCTGGACGTGTGTTTAATTTTCCGGACTTTTGCCGCGGTTATTCGCTAAAACGCACCTGGAAAGGAAGGTACAATTTTGATTCGCGATATGCAGTTGATGGATGTCAAAAAGGTGGCTCTTATTCACACCCAGAGTTTTCCCGGCTTCTTTCTGAGTTTTTTGGGGCCCGGTTTCTTAGAGGTGTACTATCGGGGCATATGTCGGGCGGAACATAGTATCCGTCTTGTGGCTGAAGATGATCAGGGCCAGATCATCGGCTTTGTTGTGGGGACGGCCAGTCCGCAGGGTTTTTATCAAAAATTATTGCGAAGGGATTGGTACAAATTTATCCTGGCATCACTGAATGCGGTTTTGCACCGCCCGGGTATAGTTATGCGCCTGATGCGGGCAGCCACCCATCCGAGCAAGCATCCGATTGATGAAGATATAGTGGGGCTTTTTTCGATAGGAGTTCATCTGGAGTGCCAAAGATCCGGAGTTGGCGGCAAGCTGTTGTCGGCATTTCTAGAAAAGGCAAGGCAGGCAAACTGCAAAAAGGTGTACCTTTCAACCGATGCCGTTGATAACGAAAAAGCGAATGAGTTCTACAAAAAGCATGGATTCGTTATAAAATGGCAGTTTAAAACACCTGAAGGCAGATTGATGAACGAGTACTGGTTATCCTTATAAGTGAAATTAAACAGAGGGCGAATGGATAATGTTGAATAAACCGCTAAAAATCGCACTTATGTCGCCGATTTTCCCCCCTGAAATGTATACATCGGCCAGCATGTGTCAGGAGCTTGCGCAGGAACTGGTTAAACGCGGACATGACGTCACGGTATTTACCACGAATCCCAACAGGCCCCAGGGAGTCATTTATCCTGGTTATGAAAGAAAGTGGCGACAGGAGTCTTTTGAAAATGGCTATCGCTTGATTCGTACATGGTCCTGGTTTATCGGAGCAGGCCGGTCCGGATTTCAACGGATTATGGAAAGTCTGTCTTTTGGTGTGGTTGCCGGACTGCAGTTTGCGTTCGACAAACGCTTCGATGTTATGCTCCATATTTCGTGGCCCGCACTTTGCGCTTCTCTTTTGACTGCCGCAGCAAAGGCGAAAGGCGTTCCAAGCCTGTACTATATTCAGGATTTTCTGCCTGAACAAGCGGAAAATACCGGAATGATCAAACCGGGTGGCTTCCTATCCAGCATGCTTATGTTTTTTGACAGATTGGCTTGTCAGCATAGCGCCGGTATATTGGTTCTGTCGGATGGGTTTAAGGATCATGTCGTTACTACGCGTGGAACTGCCGGCGACAAAATCCTGGTTTCGCCAATTCATATCGACACCAATGAGATCTATCCCGTCGACCGGAATAATTACTGGCGGGCAAAACATGATATCGATGAAGAAACTAAAATCGTTTTGTATTCAGGTACGCTTGGGCATGTGAGTGGAATTACCATATTAAAAGATGTGCTGCCCCTGATATCTGAGGATGAGAAAATATTATTCATTTGCATCGGTGAAGGTCCGTGCAAGGCTGACATCGAGATGCTGGTCGAGCAATATCCGGGGAAGATTATGTGCCTTCCGTTTCAAGAGAAAGAAGATTATGTGTTTGCCATGGGGGCGTGTGATATAGCGCTGCTTACCATGGACCCGAAATGCGGGGAAGGTTCAGTGCCGTCAAAGATGTACGCTTATATGGCGGCAGGACGGGCGGTTGTCTCGAACGCACCTGAGGGATCAGAAAACAGAAGACTGATATTGTCTTCAAGGTGCGGGACGGTAGTTTCGCCGGATTCGCCTGAACAATTGGCTGAAGGAATATGCAAGATGCTGCGCGATCAGAACGCTCTGACGGAAATGGGCAGACATGGACGCAGTTATATCGAGGAACATTGCACGCCGACGAAAGCAGTAGACCGGCTGGAAAGCTTTTGGGCCGGATTGACTGGCAATCATTAATCGGTTCCCAATATATCCGATCTTCAAACAGAAAGGAACTGATCCAATCAATGGATCAGTATATAGATAGCCTTGGAATATTTTTTGAAGAGGCAAGAAAATGGAGTTTTGGGGGACCATGAATCTTCCCTTGGCCAAAGGGCCGGGATCGGTGTATTTAGGATAGAGGCATGCTAATGGCAGCGTGGAGGGATGCAGCATTTCTGTTTCAATTACTAAACTATATAAATTCTATCAATGGTTTATCGCATTTCGCAAAACGAAAGCGTTTGCTATTCCTTTCAATATGGAGGATTTCCAAATCATCAAACCTCCGGCAGGCCGTTTTTATGCCGATCCCTTTGTAATCGAAAAGGATGGAAAAAATTATATTTTCTTTGAGGATTATAAGATTACAAAAGGGAAGGGAGTTATCAGCTTCATAGAAATTGGGGATGCGGGTGTCTGCACCGAGCCGAAAGTGGTATTGGAAAAGAAGCATCATCTTGCTTATCCGTTTCTATTTCATTACGAGCACAAGATATATATGATCCCTGACACCGGTCATAACAACACCATCGAGTTATATGAGGCGGTAAATTTCCCTGACGAATGGCGCCTGATCAAAGTACTTATGGCCGGATTCAAGGCCGTTGACTCCACACTTTTGTTTCATAATGACAAAGTTTGGCTGTTCGCGAATGTTTTCGAAGCTGGAGATGACTACGGTAAGTTATGTGTTTTTTATGCTGATTCGATTTTTTCCGAATGGAAGCCTCACCGGAAAAATCCGGTGAACGCTGACCAACATAGCGCCAGGCCGGCAGGACATATCTTCCGACACGAAGGCAAACTCATACGACCGTCGCAAAAATGGGGCACACTATACGGACAGGCAATGGTTTTTAACGAAATCATCGATTTGTCGGAAGACAATTACCAAGAGGTACAGCTGATGGAGGTAGGTCCTGAGTGGCTTGATAAAAATGAATGTTTCCATACCTATAACTTCAATGAACAATTCGAGGTTATTGATGGTTTAGTTATTAAAAATGAGATTCTAAAATTGCCCAGATGGCTGGTAGCACATATCTGAATCAGGGAAGTTGCCGCCTGGAGGAGCTGCCTGAACATGGCTATCACAACAAACGCTGAAGCTTATGCCGCTTGCTGGTCAGATGCGGCGTCACCGCATACAAAGCTTTTGCCTACAGTATATGAGGAGGATATCAATGCTACCTGCAGCTCACATGGGGCTAACCGTTGCAATTGTTCGAATGTTTGAAACCCGCAGTAAATCGCGCTGGGTGGACTACCGGTTGCTGTTGGCGGCGTCGCTGATACCGGATATGTTGGACAAGCCGTTGGCGTATTTGCTGTTTAACCGCTCGATATATGATGAAGGCCGATCTTTTGGGCATTCAGTGGCCTTCCTGTTACTGCTTGGCGTCGCAGGGCTTATATATCGCCTGTGGCGGAAGGATTTCCTGTTGGCGACATTATTTCTCGGAACGGCGATGCATGATATTCTGGACGCGATGTGGCGTCATCCGGGGATTTTCTTCTGGCCTCTATATGGGTGGAGTTTTCCCCCGCCTACTGGTGAGGCCTGGCAAGGGGCCATATATTTCGCGGGACTGCGTGTCTCGCAACTGCGTATGCTGGACACTCTGGGGGAACTGTTGCTGTTATATTTCTTCCTGAGGCTTGCTTTAAATGACAAATTAACTGATTTTCTCAAAAGTGGCAGGCTCCGCTATTGAGAACCAACGACTTCGCCAAGACAGGAAAAGAACATGTCCCGTAGCAGGAAGTCGGATTTTTGAAGTCTGTATCCAACAAAAGAACACAAAGGAGAATCTTCATGACTAAAGTGGCGTTAATCACAGGTATAACAGGGCAAGATGGTGCGTATTTAGCAGAATTGCTATTGAAAAAAGGATATATCGTTCACGGCGTTAAGCGCAGAAGCTCGCTGTTCAATACGGACCGTATTGACCACTTATACCAAGATGTTCATGAAGGTGACGTGAAGTTTTTCCTGCACTACGGCGACCTTACCGATTCAACCAATTTAATCCGCATCATTCAGCAGGTTCAGCCGGATGAAATCTATAATCTCGCGGCCCAGAGCCATGTGCAGGTTTCGTTTGAGACTCCGGAATATACGGCTAATTCTGATGCGCTGGGAACGCTGAGGATTTTGGAAGCCATTCGCATTCTGGGGTTGACGAAGAAAACCCGCTTCTACCAAGCATCAACAAGTGAATTGTATGGCAAAGTGCAGGAGATTCCGCAGAGTGAAACTACCCCTTTTTATCCCCGTTCGCCTTATGCAGCAGCCAAAATTTACGGCTACTGGATTACGGTAAATTATCGGGAGGCATACGGGATGTACGCCTGTAATGGAATCTTGTTTAATCACGAATCTCCCGTTCGCGGTGAAACTTTTGTCACCCGTAAAATTACCAGAGCCGTGGCAAGCATCAGCTTGGGTTTACAGCAGCAATTATATCTGGGTAATTTGGATGCCAAGCGAGATTGGGGTTTTGCAGGAGATTATGTCGAAGCAATGTGGATGATGCTTCAGCAGGAAAAGCCGGATGATTTTGTCATCGCCACGGGACAAACCCATTCCGTACGCGAGTTTGTCGAACTGGCTTTTAAGGAAGTCGGAATAGACATCAAGTGGCAGGGCCAGGGAATTGATGAAGTGGGGATTAATGCTTCGACTTCCCAGGTAGTGGTAAAAATTGATCCAAGGTACTTCCGCCCGACAGAAGTGGAATTGCTGCTTGGTGATCCAACCAAGGCGAAAAAGGTGCTTGGCTGGCAACCGAAAACGACGCTGGCTGAACTTATTCGCATGATGGTCCGAGAGGATGTAGAGACCGCAGAACGGGATGTTTTATTAAAAAATAACGGCTACAGGGTGCTTTCCTTTAATGAGTAAACGCCTGAAATCACCGGAGGCCTGAAACTGGGTAACGGAGGGGTAAGGATGGATAATCAAGCAACAATTTATGTCGCAGGCAGCCGCGGCTTGGTAGGTTCGGCTATTGTCAGGAAACTGAAAGATCATGGCTACACGGACATTATCGAAAGGACAAGCAAGGAGCTTGACCTGCGAAACCAGGTAGCGGTTGATGATTTTTTTCGAAATACGCAGCCGGAATACGTTTTTCTGGCGGCCGCCAAGGTCGGCGGCATTTATGCCAATAGTGTCTCTCCGGCGGAATTTATTTACGAGAACCTGATGATTGAAGCCAATATTATCAATGCCGCACACAAATATAAGGTCAATAAGCTAATGTTTTTGGGAAGCTCGTGTATCTACCCTAAGTACGCAATGCAACCGCTAAAAGAAGAGTATCTTCTTACAGGGGAACTGGAACCGACGAATCAGTGGTATGCTATTGCCAAAATTGCCGGTATCAAAATGTGCCAGGCCTATCGCCAGCAGTATGGGGACAATTTTATATCGGTGATGCCGACCAACCTTTATGGAATGAATGACAATTTCGATCTGGAAAGTTCCCACGTACTTCCTGCGCTGATGCGGAAATTCCATGAGGCTGCGCAGGCTGGACAGCCGTCGGTTGAGGTATGGGGCAGCGGCAACCCGCGCCGCGAGTTTTTATATGTGGATGACCTTGCGGATGCTTGTCATTTTTTGATGCAGGAATACGACGATGGCGAAATTATAAATATAGGTACCGGAACAGATGTTACGATTGCTGAGCTTGCAAGTAAAATGGCTCATGCAACAGGATTTAAAGGTTCGGTCGTTTATGATCCGACCAAACCGGATGGTACGCCGGTAAAACTTTTGGATGTGAGCAAGCTTAATAAGCTTGGGTGGCAAGCGCAAACGTCGTTAGATGACGGAATTATGAAAACCTATCAGTGGTTTTCACAAAAGTTCGGTTAAACACGGTGTTCTACCGGGACCTTTTTAGTACTGCTGCCTACTGCGAGAGAATGTCATTACTGCATGTTTAATGATATGTGGAGGAGACTCGATGGATACAAAAATCTGGTCTGATTTCTTTAGAGCTATTGGTCATAAGGTTTTTTCGTCCCAGTCTTCGGATTGGTATGAGGTGCAGAAGGGCATGTTATTTTCCATACCCTATCATCATTTGATTGATCCGTCGAAGGATGAACTTGACGATTTATTGGAGCGCAGTGGGGCAATAGCATTACGATATCCGACACATACAACAGGCTTTGGCTTTGACAGTACATTGGCCATGTGTGATGCCAGAGGCTATTCGCTGGACACCTTGAATCGCAAAGTAAGGAATCGAGTGAAAAAAGGCGCCGCAAATTTCGATGTTCGGCAGTTTGATATCACAGAACTCAAAATGGAAGCATTGGCCTTGAACAAGATCACCTGCGCACGGCAGAACAGAAATGACCCCAAGACAAACATCAATTACTGGACGCGGTTGTGCGAGTCGGTAAAAAGTGCGGGAGTTATTGCGGTAGGAGCTTTTGCCCAAGAGCGGTTGGGCGCGTATGCGTTAGTCATTGAGACACCGCCTACCGTCGAAATCATATTGCAGTGTTCTGATACTGAGTTACTGGATCTGTGCCCCAATAATATCTTGACTTATGAAATAACAAGGAAGTATCTGGAAGACCCGGCATCCCAGATGGTAGTCAGCTATGGTTTGGGATCGCTTGAGGAAACTGATTCGCTGGATCATTTTAAAATTGGGATGGGATATAGGCTCGATGCAATTAAACAGTGTATCTATTTCAGAAAAAAAATAGGTTGGATCGTAAATACCCCGTTGTTGTCCTTCATCGAATCAATTACTAAGATAGGACTTCACCGAAATTATTACCTGCGTAAAGGTTCGTGTATTATACGCCGCTATCTGTCACAGTACTGATTCCCGTTCCGGGTATTTTCTCCATCCCCATGGGAGGCAATGGTTATGGCTGCGATAAAAGTTTTGGTGATCGGCGCCAATCTTGCAAATATTGATGAAATCAAAAATGTTGTGGTCAATACCATCGGCGGCGGGGCCCAGATCATGACCGCCACCGTCGATGATTACAAAGAGGCCGCCGAGGCGGACTTGTATGTGTGCCTGATCAACCGCAAGCAGGAGGTTGAAAGCATATTCGGGGCGGAAAAGGTGGTTGCGCTGACTCTGGTGCCGCCGACCGAATACTTTATCCAAATCAGTCGGATTCCGGCTGGCAGTCAGGTCATCATCTTCAATAACAGCACTGCGGGAACCCAGGTTTTGCTGGAGCTGCTCACCCGATATCATTTGTTGCACGCGCAGTACGAAGTAGTGCCTTACGATGAATGGGATTATGCCCGGGTTGCCGCGAAGGTCGCCGCCGCGAAGTATATTATCGGCGGCGTCGCTTATGTAGGTGAGGGTAATAAGTTGCAAACGGATTTCGGCACCTTACTCTCAAAGGACGCGGTTATTCTGGTCAGTCCGCAGCGGACCGCGACCCCGGAGTCGGTCAGTCAGTTGTGTCATGTATTTTCCACGCTATATCATCGAACCATCATGGATGAGTTGAAGCGGCTTTCATCGCTGGACTATTTGACCGAGATTGCCAACCGCCGCACTTTCGACGAATTTCTGGCAATGGAATACAGCCGCGCGAAGCGTGACGGAAATCCGCTGTCACTGGCGATGATCGACATCGACTGTTTCAAGAATTATAATGACCTTTACGGGCACAGCGCCGGGGATGAGTGTCTGAAGCGCATCGCCCAGGTTCTGAGAAGCGTGATGCGGCGTGCGACTGATTTTTGCGCCCGTTACGGCGGGGAAGAATTTGCGATAGTATTGCCGAATACGGATATCGACGGAGCGCGGCACGTGCTGGAAGAGTTCCGGACCGAGGTGATGGCGCTGATGATCAGCCATAAATGTTCGACTATCGCTCCTGTGGTGACTGTCAGTGCGGGTATTGCATCAGTTATCCGTCCCCAGGGAATAAAAGTCGAGGACCTGCTAAAAAGAGCGGACCAAGCCCTCTATCAAGCGAAACGGCGCGGGAGAAACAGAGTGGTTCTGTTTGCGGAGCCGGATCGGCCAGCGGACGGGGACGACACCGCAAGGGATGGTCGGGAATAGGCTTATTCGCACTAAATGTGGTATTTTAACCAAAAAGGAGCAGGAAGTTTTAGATTTTCGTCGAACTGATATGTATTGACGCCGAGTCCGCTGCTAAGCGGTAGGGGAGAACCATTAGATAAAGGGGCGAGTCTGTAGCAACAGAAGGGCGGTCTCTCAGCCCTAGCCCGACAGCTAATTCCCGAGGCGATCAACTTCCGAGCGTTGGTCTGCGCCGCAGATCAGCCGGCTCCGGAAGGCTGTGGAGAGGGGTAGACATTTGAAATTGGTAAGACGAGTTATGACTCTTTTTGTAGTTTGCTTTGCCATGGTGGCCTTCGCCCATGCCAGTGCAGCGGCGGTTATCCAGGAAGGCGACATGGGGCAGGAGGTTTCCGAGGTTCAGTCCAAACTCGGGGCTTTAGGTTATTCGGCCGGCCCAGCGGACGGGGATTTCGGGGCGTCGACCGCGGCTGCGGTGAAAGCGTTTCAGAAGGATCGTGGTTTGGAAGCGGACGGGGTTATCGGTCCCTCGACCTACCGGGCCCTTATGGGACGGGATATTCCGGCGAGCCGGGGCGGTTCCACAGCTGCCGTAAGGCGGGTGGTTGATACCGCGATGCGCTATGTGGGCGTGCCTTACTCTTTTGGTGGTACTACGCCTGACGGCTTTGACTGTTCAGGGTTTGTCCGTTTTGTATTTGCCAGAAGCGGCGTCGATCTGCCGCGGATGGCTGATGAGCAGTACGAACTGGGTCAGTCGGTGTCGATGGGCCGCCTGCAGCCTGGGGATACAGTCTATTTCTCGACTTACACGTCGGGGATCTCCCATGTCGGCATTTATTTGGGTGACGGTAGATTCATCAGCGCCAGTTCCAGCCGGGGTGTTGTCATCGACAGGCTGGACAGCGGTTATTGGGGTTCCCGTTATATGGGCGCACGCAGATTTCTGTAAACATTACGGGAGGCCTTGATGCCTCCCGCTTTTGTTTTGAAGAGCAGTTAACCGTAGCGAAGAATTCGTAGGACCGGTAAAGTAAAACAGGGCAAAACCGGGCAAACTAGGTTGCGATGCCAGAGGCCAACAGAGGAAGCTGGCTGGAGGTTATTGATGTTCAGGCTGTATTGGAATAAATTCATCGTTCCTTACTGGCCGCTGACTTTCACGGCAGTGTTTTGTTTTATGGTGGCTTCCGCAGCCGGATTGGCTGCGCCGCTGGTTATGAAAGCGCTGATCGATGTCGCCCTGGACAGTGAGGATCTTAGTTATCTGAATATGATCGTAATCGCCATCGTCGTACTCTATACGATACGGGGGCTGTTTTATTTTCTCTACAGTTACAATATGGCCAAAGCCGGGAACCTTCTGATTACCCGCCTGCGCCAAGAAATGTTCACAAGGCTTCAGTCGCTGGATTACAGCTATTTTATCAATACCTCCACCGGCGATATTGTATCGTATTTCACCAACGACCTGCTGCTCATCCAGCAGGCGGTGTCGCTCGGAGTTCCCGATCTTGTGGTGGAATCACTGACCTTGGCGGCCACCATCGGGATCATGATTTATTTTGACTGGCAGCTGGCTCTGGTAACAATTGTGACGCTGCCGTTCATCATTCTGGCGATCAGTTTTTTCAACAGAAAGATCGTCAATCTCGGCACACTGCTGGAGCAGACGATGTCCAAGGTCACCAGCAGCCTTCACCAGTCGCTGCTTTCGGTGGTCATGATCCAAAGCTACGGTCGCGAGAATTATGAATACGAAAAATTCCTCGCCCGGATCCGGCAGGCGGCGGACGATTTCTTCAAGGTCCAGCGGCTCAATGCCGTGCTTATCCCGATGGTGGAGTTCCTTGCCGCCATCGGACTGACGATCATTATCTGGTTCGGCGGCCTGGAGGTAATCAACGGAGGCCTGACCATCGGCGGCATGTTCGCATTTCTGGTCTATATCATCAACATTCCGGCGCCGGTGCGTAAAATCACCGAAGCCTATTCCCGGATGAAGCTGGGTATGGTGGTCTGGGACAAGATCCAGGACCTGGAGCGGCAACCGCACCTGGTGAAAGACGGCGACCAGGAGCTGCCTGCAGCCAGGGGCGAGGTGGCGTTTCGGCATGTGTCATTTCGCTACCAGCCTGACCGGGATGTGCTGAAGGATGTCAATCTGTCGGCCGGACCGGACGATGTCATCGCCATAGTCGGTCCCAGCGGGGCAGGGAAATCGTCTTTTGCCAACCTGCTGCTGCGTTTTTATGATCCGAGCGAGGGTACTGTTTATCTTGACGGCATTGATATCCGGCAACTGAAAATCGGCGCCTTGCGGAAACATATCGGTTTTATCCAGCAGGACCCGATCCTGTTTGACGCCAGTATCCTGGAGAATATCCGTTACGGCCGTCCCGCCGCGACTTACAGCCAGGTCGAGCAGGCGGCCAGGCTGGCCAACGCCCACGACTTCATCATGGAACTGCCACGAGGTTACGATTCGCCTGTGGGGCAGCTTGGCGGCCAGTTATCCGGCGGTCAGCGGCAGCGGATCGCCATTGCCAGGGCGATTATTCTTGAGCCGGCCATCCTTCTTCTGGATGAGCCCACGGCCGCTCTGGACGCCCACGCCGAAAAACTGGTCATGGCCGCTATCCGCAACGTGAGTATCGGCCGCACGACCTTCATTATTACCCACCGCCTGCCGACCCTGATGGCCTCAGACAAGGTTGTCTATCTGTCAGGCGGCCGGGTGCTGGAAACAGGCACCCACGAACAGCTGCGGCGGCAGGGCGGCTTGTACGCCCGGGCGATAGAGCGGGGCGAACTCAGCCTGAGGGTGGACCCGACGGAGGCATAACCGGCAGTGATATAATTATTGCACTGGATGATGGAGACATCGTACAGTGCGTATTATTTTTCGAAAGCTGACATTTTCAGCGGCGGCCGCTTCGTGCGGGCACGAGAAAGGCGATCAGCCGGGCAAAGAGCCCGATTACAGGCAGTACCGCCAGCGAAGACAGCAGGTTGAACAGGGTATGAACCGCTGCAACCTGGGCGGCAGGGTCGGTGGTGATAAGGCCGACGATGTTACCCATCAAGGCGCTAAGGGGCAAAAAGACGGCGACTCCCAGAAGGTTGAGCAGGATATGGGCTACCGCAACCCGCCTGGCAGCCAGGGGGGCGGTCAGGCTCACCAGCAGGGAAAACAGGCAGGAACCGATATTGTTGCCATAAACCCCATAGATGGCGGTGGTGAGGTCGATAACCCCCTCGTCCGTCAGCACCATGAGAAGTCCGGTGGCGGCGCTGCTGGACTGGACAAGAAAGGTCAGGAGAATGCCGCCGATGACGCCATAAGCGGGATTGGACCCTGCGGTGGACAGATAGGAAATGGCGGTATCGAGCTCTGCAATGGCCTCGACGCCTTGGGACAGGAGGCCGACTCCTGCCAGCATACACAGCATCCCCAGCAGCGAAAGGGCCAAGTATCGCCGCCTGGGGTAGAATAATGCCGTTAAACCGCTGACAGCGGCGAACGGCAAGAGGAGCCGGGGCGGCAGGGACAGGGTCAGCAGCCCGGCGGTGGAACAGGTTCCGATATTGGCGCCGAGGATGATGCCGAGGGACTGATAGAAGGGTAGATATTCGGCGCTGACCAGGCCGATGGTGAGCAGGGTGACCGCGGTGCTGCTCTGCATGAGAGCGGCGGCTATGGTGCCGGCGATCAGGCCGCGCCAGGGGGTAAGGGTCAGCCGGACCAGCAGTTGTCGCCAGGACCGGGACATCAGCCTGGCGAGGCCGAAGCGCATCAGGAAAAGGCCGCCAAGGAGCAGCCCGGTTCCGCCGGTTATCAATGCCAGATACTCCACAGGAAATGACCTCCAGCCGGTTTGTTACAGTTACACTCTATGACGACCGGCCGGCTTATAGTTCTGTCCGGTTCTTTGGCGGAGGGATTATTTTTTTGCTATAATGAAAAATGAAATGGCTACAACGCGGATACGCGAAGACAGGGAGGTATTTTTATGCAGACAGGCAGACAGGAAACATGGCAGGTACTCAGGCAGCATGTCACCAGCGAGGTGCTGCTAAAGCACTGCCTGGCGGTGGAGATCGCCATGCGGGCTTATGCCGCAAAATTCGGCGAGGATGTGGACTACTGGGGTGCGGTAGGACTGCTGCATGACGTTGATTTTGATAAATTTCCCCACGATCATCCCAATCATGCCCGGGAGATACTGACTGCTCACGGCTATGACGAGCAGTTTATCGCCGATGTCGAATCCCATGCCCGCGACTGGCCCCAGCCACGCACTTTGCTGCAGAAGACGCTGCTGGCGCTGGATGAACTCACCGGGTTTATCATCGCCTGCGCCCTGGTTCGCCCGGACAAGAGCCTGGATAACCTGGAGGTGAAGTCGGTCCTGAAAAAGATGAAGGACAAAGCCTTCGCCAGGGCGGTAAACCGGGAGACTCTCACCAGCGGGGCGGCGGAGATGGAAGTGGATTTCAGCGAACATGTGGCGTTTGTCACCAAAGCCCTGGCGGCGGCGGTGAGGGCGCCGGAGTATCAGGAACTGCCCCTGGTCGGCTAAGGTGTTGTCACGGCTGTTGAAAAACTTCGCCTAGCGGCGCTATTCGTTTTTGAACAGCCTTTGGTCTACCTGGTAATTGTGTAATAAAAAAACCGCCTGAACAGCATCAGGCGGTTTTTGCCATTTCGGGGACACGCAGGTTTTTCGGCTGGAGGCAACGAATAATGGGGAACAGGGAAGGGGTTGTGAATATGGCGATGCATTACCTTGATATGCTGGGGGAAATCTGCCCTCATCCCTTGCTGATGGCTCAGGCCAAGCTGGAAAAGCTGGCGGCGGGAGACTGCCTGGTGATCGAGTCGGATTTCAGCCGCTCGGTGCGGAACATCCTGGCCTGGGCGGATAAGAACGGCCACAGCTACGATGTCGAAGAGGTGGACAAAGGGATCTGGCAGGTCAAGATCATCAAATGTTAGCAGATTTCCAGCTCCCCGGGTGAAGTGATGAAGCGGATAAAGCGTTTGGCGACACTGCTGAGGTCGTCTTCGCGATAGATCATGCTGTATTCGACCTGCCGGTCGACACCGTCGATGGGCAAGGCCAGGATGGTGCCGTGCCTGACGTCTTTTTGCACCGTCAGGCGCAGGCAGATGGATACGCCGTGGCCGTTTTCAACGGCGGCCTTGATGGCATTGGAGTTGCCGATGGTGGTACGGGGCTTGAGGTCGGTAAACTTCATGTTCAAAGGCCTCAGGGCCTCGTCGAGGATGGAGTGCAGTTCCGAGCCTTCTTCCCGCAGGATCAGGCGGTTTTTGGTGAGTTCCTCCAGCGTCACGGAGGTTCTGCCTGTCCAGTTTTTATTATTGGGAACAATGGCCACAAGTTCGTCGACAAATACGGTTTTGACGGCCAGACCTTTTTGGTTGTGGACCGGACACTCGACGATGGCAACATCAATGGACCGGTCGAAGATTTTGCTGATAATCTCCTGGGGACTTGAGATTTCCAGATCAATCTGCAGATCAGGATACTTGTCTTTGAAGGTCCAGATCCCGCAGGCCAGAGCATGGCTGCCGACAGTCGGCGTGGCACCGATAGTGAGGTGCTGATTTTTTTTGTCGGTCATGCCGGTAAGTTTGCGTTCCAGTTCTTCATGCAAATCCAGGAGCTGTTTGGCGTAATCAAAGAGGACGGTTCCGGCCGCGGTCAGGCTGACCCCGTGCGGCGTCCGTTCAAACAGTTTTATGCCGTAATAGTCCTCCATGGAATGAACCTGGGCGCTGATCGCCGGCTGAGAGATATGCAATAGCTTGGCTGCCTTGGAAAAGCTCTTGACCCGCGCTACCTGGCAAAATAGATCGAATTGCCCTAGCTGCATCATCAAACCTCCAACTGCCAGTTTGGTTAAATTATAGCATGATTTGGCGAAAACTGCTCATTGGGAGCGTATTACGGATGGTTGTCCTGATATAAGCAAAACATTATAGCAGCAAAATATTGCCTGGAGACGGCAGAGCGGGAATACCCGCTATTTTACTGCCATGAATCGCCCCTTCTGTGCATAGAGTTTAGGGAAGATGTGCAGAGGGGATGCGAATGAGACAAAAAGTGACCAACAAGATGATCGCCAATCTCGGGGATGTGGGGTTAGATGAGCGGCTGGCCGGACATATCGGTTTTTTGCTGGCCAGACAGGAGGGGCTAAAGATCAGGCCGGCGATCATGCTGTGCATCGGGTCGGACCGCTACACCGGCGACGCTCTTGGCCCGCTGATCGGCAGTTACCTGTCGGAGCACGGCGTCAAGCATGTTTACGGGAGTCTTGAGCGGCCGGTGCACGCCGGCAATCTGGTTGAGACGGTCAGGATCATCAAGAATCATTACCCCCACCCGCTGATTGTCGCAGTGGATGCCTGCCTGGGAAAACCGAGTGTATCATGTATCTACTTTTAAAAGGCTATTTTTACTTCCCCATTTCGATCTACCAATACTTTATCAATCACGGTGGACAGCAATATTCGTCTTTCTTCATGATCAGCTAATTCCCAGTTCTTTCTAAAGTGCTTCATTTCAGCTATTAACTCGTCCATGTTGATAGTTGCCGCAATTTGAGCATCATGGATGCTTTGGAGGGAGATTAGTTCATTTTCCAGTACCATGCGGCGTTCTTTTAATTCATTGGTTCGCTCGCGCATCTCATCGATCTCTATTGATTCGAGCTCAAATGCACTATGCCATCTTTTGATTCTTTTTTTAATATCTTCCAGTTCCTTAGTGGCTGATTTTATTTTTCTATCGAGATTAACAGGTTTTTCCGACTCTATTATTTCTTCGGATGCTGCTTGGCGTATTTCCATTGGATCCAAGCTGACTTGCATTAATTTATCAATGACCTTTTGTTCAATCAACTCGGCCTGGAAATATCGCCCTGGACAGTCAGGATCTTTCACCATATGGCGAGAGCTGCCCTCAACAGAATAGCAAACATAATAGTTAATGCCCTTGCTTGACATTAGTTTCTTACGCATACGTGATCCACATTCAGCGCAATAAATTATTCCATTTAAAAGAGCTTTTGTATCATTGTGGGGCCGAAAATGAGAGCGCCCTTTTAAGACATCCTGAACCTTATCCCATGTCTTTTTATCAACAATCCCTGGATGTTTTGCCTTGTATATTTTACCATGATGATCAAGATAGCCTGCATATCCAGGATTCGTTAAAATTCGCGCAACAGCCAAGGGGCGCCAAACTTTATTACCGGCAGGAGAAGGGATTTTATTTCGATTTATCTCTTGGGCTATAACCGAGAATCCTTTTCCGGAAAGATATTGATCATAGATCCAGCGCACAAGATCAATCTTAGTTTCATCTATTTCCAGATCTTTCTTTTCGGGATTGTGTTTGAACCCGTACATGGCCCAACCGCCAAGGAATCGTCCTTGTTTTGCAGCTTCATTTCGTCCTTCTGTAACTCGCTCGATGATAGTTTCCCTCTCTAATTGTCCAAACACTGCCATAATACCTAACATAGCCCGCCCCATGGGAGTGCTTGTGTCAAAGTTTTCCGTCACGCTGGCAAATCCGATCCCATCATCCTTCTGACATTGAAAGATATCCTCTATCAGATACATGACATGCTGCTGTCGGCGGCTGAGTCGATCAAGTTTCCATACCAGAGCGACATCAAAACTTTTTGTTTTTGCTTCGCCGATAAGACGGCTGATCTCCGGGCGATTAAGGTCTTTACCGCTATATCCATCATCAATATAAATATCATGGATATCCCAGTTTCTGGCCTCGCAATAAGCTATTAAGCGGGATCGTTGAAAAGGTAAAGAAATATTTTGTTCTGCTTGTTCTTCAGTTGAAACTCTCAAATATAACGCGGCTGTCGTCATAATTTTCTCCTTATAAACAAAAACCACGGCTATCCGTGTTTGAAATCAGGTGCCAAAATGAAACCACCTTTAGGACAATTGGGAAGAAATATGATAGAATCATACTATGTCACGTTTTGCTAAATATTGGAGATGATTCCAATGAATTGAAATTTTCAAAGAGGGCGGGAATACAAGATAAATAAGGATAAGGAGACGTTAGACAAGAACGGTCGGTCAAAAACAGTATTGAATAGAAGAACAGTAGATGATACAATTGAACCAAACAAACGTTCGACGACGGGGGATGAGTTGAATGGATGGAGAGGAAAGTGGTAAAAACATAGCAGAGCTAGAAGCTTATTTTTGCAAAGCATATAAGGACGAAAAATATCTTAATATAATCAAAAAGATCAATATGGAAGTTGACATAGATAATATAACCATAGAAGAAGCACAAATTCTATTCAATTACCTTTTATCAAATCTAAAATCGAATTAATGTGCCTCTTTAAAAAAGCCTTTTGCTCTTGGAGCGAGAGGCTTTTAAATTTTTCTTCCATCTCTTTTAATCGATCAACTTCGGAAGCTTCTGACATCGCATGTTCAACTAGTTCTCGCACATCAAATGGTTTATTTTCTTGCGAATTAATCGGAGATAGATTATCAGAATTACCTAATAAATAATCGGTGCTTGTATTAAACATAAACGCTAATTGTTTTAAGACGCTATCACGCGGGATTTTACCACTGTTTTCCCAATGCGAAACAGCTTGTTTATTATAATTAAACTTCTTGGCTAATTCTTCTTGACTAAGCTTTCCCTGTTCTCTGAGAGCTTTTATTCTTTTAGCAAAAACCATATTCCCATTAGTCATATCAATCATCACCTTTAAAACCATTATAGTCAAAAAGAAGGTTACAATCTAGTCAAATAAAATGTGACAAAAGGGGGTTGACGTAACCTGAAAGGTGATTTATAATTAAGACAAATAAAAGGTTACATTTGAGGTGAAGTTATTATGACAATTAATATTGGTAAAATCGTTAGGCAAAAGAGACAAGAAAAAAAGATGTCGGCGGAGGAAATAGGCAAGAAGCTTAGTAAGCCGATAACTAAACAATCATTTACTAAAAGAGAAAGAAACGGACGATTTAATCTTGATATGATAATTGAAATTGCAAACATTTTAGGATGCGATGTAAGTGACTTTTTACCCAAAAAGTCAACTAATAGTGGACTTGAGAAGCTGAAGAACAGGTCACAAGCAGTCTAATGATCTTCACTCAATTTTTATATCTCCGTTTTTACGTTCATAGTTCTTGATATATTCCATCAATACCCATGTTGCTTGAGCATTAAGAGACCGCAGACTTCTTTCTGCAATAATCCGCAATTTTTTCTTTTGGGTTTCTTCCATACGGACCACTAATCGCGGCAACTCGCTGGTCATCTTAATCCTCCTGCAGGTTGGTGCATCCATTGTATAAGAATAAGTCCCAGTTGTCTTAAAGTGGTTACGGAATGGCACCATTTTGGCACCAAAAATACAAGTCAAGTGGACAATCCTTTTTTGCATAGGATGTTATCGGGGGTGACAATGATGTCCGAAGTTATTAGACCAAAGCCCGGCTGCGAGTATTTATTTTACAGGACACTTGCCAAAATTGCATATCGGCGACTAGAGCAAGAACGCCGTGAGAAGCAACTCAAAGAAGCCGATAAATCAGAAGAAATCAAGGCCGGTTAATCCGGCGTGCTATAAAAATGGACAAGCAGAAAGGAGGTAAAGCCAATGAGCGAAGGAATCGACCACGCCGCCAACCTTCTGGCCGAGCTTACCGGAAATACCGTTTCCCTTCCGCCTGTTGACCAGCTTACGGCGGAAATCAAGCTTCTCGCCAGGCAAACTGTGGACAACCTTATTGAAATTGGCCGCAAGCTCATCCAGGCAAAGCAGCAACTTCCTCATGGGGAATGGGGTAACTGGTTGGAGGAAGAAGTCCAGTTCAGTCATCAACAGGCAAACCGTCTTATGAAGCTGGCCGAGGAATCGCCAAAATCCTCAACGTTGAGGAATTTAGCACCTTCCAAGGCTTTTATGCTCCTCAGTATGCCGGTTGAAGAACGGGAAAATTTCATTCAAGAGCCCCATCAGCTTCCGACAGGCGAAACCAAAACCGTCGATGATATGACGGCCCGGGAACTCGCCGCTGCCATTCAGGCAAAAAAAGACGCTGAGGATAAGGCCGTCAAACTCGAACAAGAGTTGTTAGTCGCTCAGGATGCTACCAAGGTAGCTCGCGATCATTCACACGATCAGAGCGAAACGATCAAGCGCCTTGAAAAACAACTGGAGGATCGGCCCAAAATCGAAGTGCCGAAGATGCCTGCGGATTATAACTCCCTGAAAAACCAGGCAGCAGAATCGGCAAAACTGTCAACGGCCAACCGGGATCTTAAAAACCAAAAAGAAATCATGGAAGCCCAGCTTGAAGCCTATCGGACAGGCCAACCGGATAAGCGCCTATCAATGCAGCTGAACGTCGATATTTTTGAATCCAATGTCAAGGAATACATACTCAAAGCGGCGCCTATGATTTTTCTGATCCGAGAATTCCCGCGCCTGTCGCCGGACTCTCAGAAGAAAGTCGAAACGAACCTGGAGATCCTTGAACAGTTCTGCACCGACATGCGGGATAACATGATCCGACCCAAGGAAGACAACGTCATTGAAGCGGAGGTGATTGCAAGTGGTCAATAAAGAACTGGAGCCGGAAAGCAAGTTTCTACAGATTGCGGAGGCTTTGGTCAGGGATGCAAGAGGACGTGCTGCCGATTATAGCGCCTTTAAAAGCGAGGTCCAGCAAGAACTATCCGCACTTAAAACTATCCTTGAGAATCATGTCACCCTGGCGCCCTGGCATGCCGCCCAGATCCGCAAGGCAGTGGGTACCAGAATCAGGCACCTCCTGCCGGACGATGGTCTTTACAACCGCTACAGCAAGCGATTCTATTCGGCCCTTTGGCGGGATCTGAAGACCGCTTTTCATGTCGCCGAATATCGAGAGATCCCCAGGGTAAGATTTGACGCTGCAATGGCATTCATCATCAGTTGGTATCCCACGGCTGAAATCATCAATCAGGCCGGTTAGGGGGTGATGATCGTGACAATGGACAAGCTTCTCCAGGCCCGCAAGCGGCGGAGGCTTCGCATTAAAGCATTAGCTTTCATCCTGTTCTTATGGTTTGCAACTACTTATACCATGGGCCATGTATTGGCCGCCAAGCTTCTCGGCCGGTTTTAACTGATTTCAGGATAACCCGGCGCCGCGCAAACTACAATTTACCCAAAATCTGCATTATGCAAGGAGGGAACACATTGGACGCCATGACGGAACTCATCAAGACGGAGGCTGACCGTCGGGGGATTACCTATGATCAGCTTGCCAAGGTGGTTCATGTAGCAAAAGGGACTGTAGGAAGTTGGTTTTCCCGGGGATTTATCCCGGCTGAAATTGTTGGAGCTGTTGTTAAGGCCATAGGAACCCCGCGACTCATGATGGAGTATGTAGACAAAACGTGCGGCAATCTTTTTGCCTCACGCTACCTGGATCGGGTGGACGACCATCCCTTGGCCGCCATGGAGAAGGCCGGGAGCATCATCCGCAGCTGGGATTACTGGGCGGTAAAAGCCAAGGACGTAATGTTGAACAAGCCCCAGGGGTACCAGTTCAATGAAGACGAAGACGCGATCCTGAAAGCCTTTGAAGACAAATCGGCCGACCTGATCACCGTCATGAAGACAGTCCTGATCCGGGGTGAAGAAAGATATGGCCGGCAAGTCAGTGAAGTGACCCGCCGGCACGTTGAAAAACTAGAAGCTCGGGGCTATTGCACCCCGACAAAAGAAAAGGACCGCTTCAAAGCGGCCAGATAGAATCGATTACCTTAAGTTTATATCGAAAGCGAGGTTTCGTCAATGCCTCTTGTACATATCGAAGACGTGATCCATGATCGTCGGATGAAGAACGAAGATTACCGCGACGGTTATGAATGGGCCAAAGCCAACTTTGACTACTGGTGGGGACACTTGCCGATTGATGAAATGAAAATCATGGTCCAGGCTTATAAGGCTGTTTATGAACTGGACAAGCATCGCAATATCAACGCTCTCGGGATGGCGCGGTATCTGGAGGAGCGTTCGAAAGGACAGAAAGCATCTTAGTAATCACTATCGCGCCCAGAGAGGAAGAATGGAGGTTAATGATGCGTAAGTTGTTCATTGAGTTGTCCGATGGACAATATGCAGATATAGAAAAGGCTGTGGGCGCTCATAACGCCTGGTGTCGAGAGCAAGCAAACAAAGCGGCTGCCGAAGGAAACTCTTCCTTACAAAAGGCAATGGAAATGAAAACAACTGTTAATCAGTATGCTCGCGTTTTATTGGTCAGGGCTATTCAAAAGGATTTATCGGATAATCCATAATCAGAACCCATTAGGCCGGGGCAAATGACATCGGGTTATCTGGTCGGCTGGATGCCCTGGCCGTTGAGAATAAAGAACAAAAATAAATAGTGAAATGCCATATCTGGCCTTGCGGCGGATGGTGGGCCGGCCAGAGCGTCCGCCGATCAGGGTCAAAAATAAAAGAACATCTACTTCATTTCTTCAATATTGAATCCGAAATAATTCCATATAAACAAAGAAACCACAGCAGACAACACCCAGGCTGCTAATGGATTTAGAAAATGCACCCTCAGAGTTATGAACATCGTTAAATTAAAGGCCGCTGACCAGGCCAAAGACCAATCATGATCATAAGAGATATTCCCTATTGAAAAAGCCATGGCTTCGTTAAGAGTAGTTATGCATGTCCACAATATAATCCATCCGACTTGCAGAAACACACCATTTTCGGGATACCTAGATAAGTACAGCAGTGAGACAGATGGGAAAGACACAAGCGCAATCCATATATCTGAGAATGTATGGTTTGGAAGAAAAAACGATGGGGAGAACTTCCACAAAGTATGATTATGCGCCAAAATTGCTCCGAAAAAATTCGAAGCAAGCATGAAAAGATAGGTCGGATAATATTTTTGCCAATCCTTCCATTTACTCCATTTCCATGCAGCTGCAACGTATATCAGAGATACGATTATGCGCACGACGATCACCCTTGTGGTAGTGTTCACCAGCGCGGGAAATTTATTCCAGATATCGAAAAACCGCAGGACCGAACACAATCCCATTAACCAACCCCCGGCAAGTCGGTCAAGGGACCATGGCGGTCCTCGATATTTAGTATGTTCCGTTTGCAAAAAAAACCACCTAAAAATAGGTGGCCCAACAGGGAGTCATTAAGGGGATAAGTGGAGATTGCCTATCCCCTTACGGAGGAAAGATAGGCTGATACTTTCGCGCGAGGAGGCAACAAACCTATCTGACAATATCCTTTCCATTAACTGATTGATTATACATCAAAAACCTAAGCCCGGCCATGGGGGTGAGCCGAGCTTAGGTTAGGGGGGGGGCGAGGAGTTGTGACTCAGGAAGTCGATCCCCCTTTCACATTATATGCCAAATTAACCTTGAAGTGCGTATCGCTGAGTCGGCACTATCCGCCGATCAAGGTCAAAGGGAGGCCGCTATGTACGAAAGATGCCTCTGCTGCAATAGAAAGCTGAAAGATGCTTTGTCCCAGGAGATTGGACTTGGAAAAGTCTGTCTCAAAAAACTGATAGGCAAGCACAAGAGCAATTACAAGCAGACGGACCTAGATCTATTTCCAAATGAAAGGATGAGATAAATGGCATTGGGAGATATGACGCGCAAGCGTAAAGGAAAGCAGTGGGTAATCCAGCGCCGGGCGAGAAAGGGCGGTCTTGAATATCTGACCGTCGAGGGAAAGTTTTCACGGCATCCGCTTGAAGCGCAATTGTTTAGTTCAGAGCCTGATAAAGTTCCCCGCCGCGCCAAAGCAATTCAGATCAGCTAAGGAGGCCGACCATGAAAGCCATATTCAACCACAAAGACCTGGATAAGGCGGTACAAGCGGCGGCCAGGATAGCTGGCGGAAAAACGACCATACCGGTATTGTCCGGCATTCTTGTTTCCATCGAAAGCGAGAAAGCAACATTCTCCGCGAGCAATTACGAGATCTCCTTAGAATATAGCATCCCGGCAATCGTTGAGATCCCGGGTACCATTCTGATATCCGGCCGGCTGTTTAGTGATCTCATCAAAAAAATGCCTACTGACAATATTACCATTTCCTCTGATGAAGAAGACAATCTTCTCGTTGTTCAGTCCGGCACCTCAACATACAAAATTTTGACCATGAAGGCGGATGAATTCCCTGCGATTGAGCGTGTTCAGCAAGATAATGCCATTGAGCTAACTGGCGCTGACCTACAGGAAATTCACCGTCTTACTTCTTTTTGTGTGGCCACAAGCGGCAGCCCTATTTTTACCGGAATACATATCCTCATTAACGACGGGATCTTGACGGCCTATGGAAGCGATACGCATTGCCTGGCAAAAAAGAAAATAGCCTTTAATTCGACAGTCACAGGTGATGTTATCATTCCTCCCATTTCTCTACTGGAAATCTGTCGTCTGGCCGAACCGGAAGATAAAGTGATTATGTCCTTACATAAAGGTAAAATATCCTTTCAAACGGATAGCATCTATTTTTCCTGCCAGGCAATACAAGGCCATCGTCCTGACTTTGAGAGAGTAATTCCCAAGGTAACGCCGACAAAAGTCACTCTTTCGCGAGAGGTATTTCTCATCGCACTGGAGCGGGTGTCTATCATTGGCACAGAGCGGACAAAAGACGGTGTATCCAATAATGTCGTCATTTCCTCTGATAAAGATCGGATGATAATTACCTCCCAATCAGGCGAAAAAGGGAAAGCCTATGAAGAATTCCCTGCGACTATTGACGGCAGCGATGTTCGATTTCTTTTCAACAGCTATCTGATTACCGGTTTTCTTCGAGCCATTGACGCCGATCAGATTATATTCTCATTTCCCGAAACGAAAGCACCATGCTTACTTATACCTACCGATGATGATTCCTATCTGTATGTGACTTCTCCAATGCGCGAGAATGCCGAAGGGGCAAAGGGATAGGTCTTCATTCTGGGATGCTAAAGATGGCAAAAAGAAAGCTGGTCACCTGCTTGACGGCCAACTGTGGGATCAGTACCCGGAGGATCAGGAGCTGCCGAGGCGGCATGTGGCAAAATAAAAAGCGGCGCCCAAGGCCGCGCGGAGAAGAGATTAATTTAGCCCGAGATATTTTAATACAAGCGCCTTCGCCGTTGCAGTAATAACATCCAGAGTTACATTTCCTAGGGGTTTGATCTTTGATTTAGTTTCGTCCCAGATGGTTTTATCTCGGATGTTATCGAGATATTCTCTGCCTTTTGGCGTTAAGTCTATGAAATATCCATTTTTAGCTTCTATCAGTCGAGCGTCGCTTAGGTATTTCATGTGATAGAAAAATGCCATTTGATCATATGAGATAAACTTTTCTTCCCAATAAAACAAAAAAGGGTAGTTGGTATGCCCGTCTGCTATTTCTTCTATATCTAGCAATATATCTCGGATAAGATCATAATTCAGTTTCAACAAATCATCCCCCTTTTAACATCGTCAGTTCGACAATATTTACCAAATTCCTCCCGAGAGATGATTTATTTGGATCCCTATGAATTTCTACAGAAAATGAGCCTTCCTTATGAGGCCAAGTTGGGCCATGCCGAGATCAAAGGCCGTGAGTTTTACGACCGGTTGGGTGGGAATGTCTTCGTCAGCGTCGGGGGTCTAGACAGCATCACCCTGTTGATCTTCCTTCGCTAAACCGTATCAAAGGATATCCCGGCTGCCAGTGTCTCCAGTCCGGAGCACCGCCTTTCAGACTCGGAGCCTGGAGGACGTCCAGGATTCTACCCCTGCACAACCTATATATTTGCCCAAAAACAAAAGCCAGACCCCGAAGTTCCGGAAAGCCTGGCTATGCGATCACCAGTTATCCTTTAAGCCATGGTGCGAAGGGGTTCATATTATCCAGGTGAGACTTCGAGGCAACAACGGCTGGGACCTACGGCGATAATTTCATCTACATTGATTCTAATAATATCACCTATCTCAAAAAGATGAGGCTCGATCACCTGTATATTGGCATTGTCTCTTATTATGGCAGGGTCGCAGATAAGTTTGATGACAATGAACTCAGGATCGCAGCATAATTCTGGTTTTACCTCTACCTTCACCTCTGGCGGGGGGCAACATTTGTCGTCGTCGTGGTGACGGTCATCATCATCCTTTAATACCTGTCCCTGAAATAAAATGCGGTCATCCATCAGTATGGTTACAGATCCCACGCAGTCGACAAAAAACTCTTTCTTAAAGCCCATGAGTTTTCGCTCCTTCATTTTTACTTGGCCTTCGCCTATACAATATGTATGCCGAATCCTAGTAAATGTGCTAGTACCGTTATTTCTTTAGGCAATCGTCCGCTAGTTGGCTAGGTGTAATACACATAATAAAGCAACCCCTCCACGAAATTCCCAAAAATGGAGGGGTTATAGGTAAAAGCCATTATTGAAAGGAGCTAATATATATTATGTAACATGAACGGTAATGGTTACGGCTACCTATGAGAGAATGTCGAAACCTGCCATTCAAGCATTCGGTACTCTCCTGAATGCTCTTCGCCTGATATATGTGCATACGCAAAACATCTGTTCGATTTTATTATAGAGTTGGGTACGGAGAAAATTAAGTCAATGACAATGGGAAGTGATGCCAATGCGAACCAATAAACAACCTCATGGCAATTATGAATATTCAATGGTTGCGCGGCAAGACAGGGAAACGAAGCCAGGGCGCCCAGTTGGTAACTGGCCGCCGCGAAATGACGCTTGCATATGTCTGATATGTAACGAGACACTTGGTACCCTTACGGAGGTACATGCGGCCAACCACGGTTATCCTTCAAAGGCGCGATGATAAATGATGGCAAGATCCGGTTTTTACGGACAAAACAAGACGGCAAAGTCAAAAATCCTATCAGGACTTTTGATATAAAAGAAAAAAGCGCCGAAGCGCCTATTCCGAAATCAACTTATTAAGTAATTGCAAAAACTCCTTTGAGTCAACCTCAGCCCGTCCTCCTCCAGAACCTTCTAAATCATCTGGATACATTTCAAATATTAACTGTTCATGCTCATTTTTAAAAATATTCATGGTCATATTGCTTTCCGCTGGGAACGAAATCTTAAGTATTGGTTTACTCATATTTCCTTCCTCCTTAACGCTTTGCTTATCAATTCTATGGAAATATTTTATATCCTTCATTAATAGGCGGTGTGATAATGATAAATCCATGGTGTAGATTATGGAACGATATGCCCAGTGATCCAAAATGGAGAACCATCGCCAAGGTATCCGGCCAGCGAATCGGTGATGTCATTGCCGTATTCAACTTTTTAATGGTGAATGCGAACACGAACGCAACCGAACGCGGACGAACGCACAATTTTAACCCCGAAGATATAGCCAGTGCTTTGGACATTGATACCGATCAAATCGTCCGAATTTTAGAGGCCATGGAAGGTCGGGTAATCGACAACGGACTTCTTTCGGCATGGAAAACCAGGCAGCCGATCCGTGAAGATAATTCCGCTGAACGCTCGAAAGTATGGCGTTTAGAGCAAAAAATAAAAGAATTGGAAGAGAGGTTAAAAACCACCGAACGCGACCAAACGCAACCGAACGCAGAAAAACGCCCAGAAGAAGATAAAGAAGTAGATAAAGAGATTAATAATGATGATAGTAGCGCGCGCGCGGATGAACCTGTGGATAACCCGGAACAAATTAAAGCTGAGACGCTGAAAGTCGTGGTCAATGAATATCAAAATGAGATCGGCTTGATCACTCCCACTATCAGCGCGGAGCTCATCGACATGGTTGATAACTTCCCTCGGGACTGGATCATAGATGCTGTTAAGGGCGCAGCCAAGCAAAACGCTCGAAAGATTAGCTATATACGCGGTACCTTAAACAACTGGCAAGTCACCGGGAAAACCCTTGATCCACCACCGAGGAAAAATAATGTCGTTCATCTCACCGATGATGAACGGGCCAAGAAATATGCCAAAGCTGATTGCCCGAATTGCCATGGAAACGGGTATTACCTAAGTTTTGTGGCCGAGGAAATGAAAGTAGTCACACCAGAAGATCAATGGGTACAAAGACTAAAATGCAGCTGCTGGAGCAGCGCTGATAAATTCGGGTAGGAGGAGACTATGAAAATTGCAATATCAGGCAGCCACGGAGTCGGGAAAACCACCCTGGCCAAAGCCTTAAGCGAAAAACTCAACTATCCCATGATTACCGAAGTAGCCAGGACCGTGGCCAAGGAAATGGGATTCGCCAACACGGACCAGATCCGCCAAGCCGACATGGAGACCATAACTCGCTTTCAGACGAGAATCTTTTATGATCAAATGCTGGCGGAACATGGGTATCGTGAACACTTAGATAATTTTATATCCGACCGGTCCATCTTTGATTGCGTTGCCTACATGATCCTTTACGGCATGGATCAAAAGATTATCGACTTCTTCATCGCCAGTGCGGCCGTCATGAGTGGACATTACGATCTGATTATTTTTTGCCCTGTTCCGCTGGGGAAAATCCAAAATGATGGCTTTCGGCTTACCGACAAGGAATCTCAATTCAAATATGGCATGATCCTGAAAGACCTTTTGATCACTAAAGCCAGCTGCCCGGTGGCTTACCTTCATCCGAGCCGCGAAAAATGGCTCGATTCAGTTTTACAACTGAAAATCGTAAAGGGTGATACCGCGTGAATGAAATCAAGATCCAATACGCAGCCGGCAGCAAAACAATCAAGGATCTATCAGACGAATCAATCGTCAGTATACGGAAATCTTGGCTTAATCGGGACGGAGACAATATTACATACCTGGTCCAAGGAAAAGAAGTATTTATTCCAAAGGCGCCGATTCTACAGCTTGAGATCCCGATCATTCAGGAAGTCCCGGCAAAGAAAAATAACACGCAGGCCATTCCCGGCCGGGATTGTGAAAAGTGCATCTGCCCGAAATGTGAAAACCCAAAATGTGGTACCGGAAGCGAGTGTCCTGACGAAACGAAGAAGATATGCGACAAAACAGTACTATATTGCCAGGATCAAGTTTTGAAGGGGGAGACATGAGAATGTTAAACGGAACCATTATGATAGCGCAAGAGCGAGAGCGCCAGGTCCGAAAAGAAGGATGGACAACCCATGAAGATCAGCAAAAACACCCTGATGGTGAATTATCGATAGCTGCTGCCTGCTATGCCGTAGAAGGGACTTATGCCAAATGTGTCGCCAATCACTATGACCGCTATACGACAATACAAGACGCTTGGCCTTGGCATCCGGAATGGGATAAGCGTAAAAAGCATGATCGAATTCGCCGGCTGATTATCGCTGGGGCATTGATTGCGGCCGAGATTGACCGACTACTGGCGGAAAGTGAACGGCCATGACTGAGCGCTCAATTTGCCGCACCTTCTAAACTGCAAAGTTGCCCGAAAACCTGGCGGTGAGAACTGGCATAAGCCAACGGTAAAGATGATCGACCTGGCCAATAAGCTGCTGCGGGAACTCGGGAAAGCAGATCAGGAAGATCCGGCGGCCATGACATTCAACCGATGTTCGGCACTGATTGACCGGCTGATAGCCGAGCAGGAAGAAAGGGGCGAGGACGATGGCTAAACTGGATAATATAAAAATAAACCTTGAGGTAAACGCAGGAATTATGCAGTTGGCAAAACTGGGTGCAGCTATTAAAGACCATAAAGGAGCCTTGGTCATATGCTCCGAATCGACGTTTGATCAAAATGCAGAACAGTGCCAAAAGTGCGATGCCTTTGCGATTTGCCTATATAGAACAAAAGAACTGCCATATCAACCAATTCAAGCGGATACTTCTTTGGTCATGCTTCCCCGGGAAGAACATGAAAAGCTCCACGACAATAAAATTGATATTCGCAAAACCAAAGAAGAACTTTTGAAAAGTTGGGGGATAAGAAAGGAGTAATCCTAAATGGCTTGGATTGAAGTAAAGCCAGTGATTGATCACTCTGTGCGCAACTTGTGCACAACACCTTACCCCGGACATCCCCGAGGCTGCCCGAACTACGGCAAGAAGATTGGATGTCCGCCCGAAACTCATTTGTTTGATCAAGTCTATGACTTGAACCAGCCGGTTTTCGCCGTCTACAACGTTTTCGATATGGCTGAGCATATTCGACGGATGAAAGTAGCGCACCCGGCCTGGTCGGATCGGCAACTGCGATGCTGCCTATATTGGCAGGGCGGCGCCCGGGTGAAGCTCAGGGAAGCTATTCCATATTTCTTGCGGGAGTATCCTGGATACAACATTGCCAGGACACCGGAAGCCATGGGCGTCAACATCGACGCAACGATGGCAGCAGCTGAGATAAAGCTAGAGTGGTCGCCGACGACAAAAGCATATCAGATTATACTGGCGGCAAAAGCTATACCGCGCACAAGAGAAGGAGTTGAGTAACTTGGTACCATGGTGGATTGTACTGATAGCATTGCTGGCCGGCGGATCGATCGGCGTGATTCTGATGGCACGTTGTTGTTCGGCGGCTGATCAGGACAAGCACATAGACTGGGAATGCCCGAAATGCCGAGAAAAAATCAATAAGGAATGGGTTGCGTGATATTTGGTACCATTATACAGGGGAGGAATGAGAGTGAACTTAAAACGGGCCACTTTCAAACATATCGAAGCTGAATTATTCAATTTTCATCAAACGGTCAAAGCTCTCGAAGAAGCTAGGAACGAAATTATCCTGGCTGGGAAGAACCTGGAATTGGGAATGGTAAGCGGCGAGAGCTTTGACAATAGCATCACCGAACGACGTGCAACGAAGCTGGCTGATTCTTTACTCCTACGTGAAATGGATCGAATTACAAAAGCTGTCAGGGATACATATGAAATGGCAAAGGAAGATTGCCGGCGAGTATTATGGATAAAATACCGGCTAATGATCGGATGGCGGCCGAATGAAGAACTGCTTTATGTGGTGGCCAATAAGCATCAGGATCTGACGGCCAAAGAAATGGCTGAAATACTTCACATGGATGATAGTACTTATCATCGGTATCGGAATGGTTTTATATATGGAGTTGCCGAGCGGCTTGGATGGTATTAAGATATCCATGATATAAATTGCCTTAGCATATTAATACTTCATAAGAGAATCCTGTCTAAATTGAAAAAATTTTTGCAGGATTTTGTCTTTTGTATTGGAATATATACGAAGGTTACTGAAAGTTAGTGATTGAGTCTTCTTATAACCTACGCATTCTGTGGCTTTTTTATTGCTGTTTGCGAATAAAATGGAGGCGGGAGTGGTTGCGGTGTTTAATAAAACGACTAATCCTGGAATTCATCCTACTGTCAAATTGGAAGGATTCTCCAAAGATGAGCAAGCGATTATTACTTATTTTGCTGAACAATGGTATGTTACCCGCCATTTCATTTTAAGTATGGCGCGAAGTAAATATAAAGCAATACTTATTAAGCCAGTCGAACACTACAAAGAGAGATTCAATATTGAGAGGGAAATTATTGTCGTTTTCAGTGAATACGATTGTTTTGAGCCTCGCTCGTTGGATGCCATCGCCGAAGTGTCAAAACTATGCCAAGATTTACGGTTAGAGGAAATATGTAGCATATTGATAAGTAAAGACTCGCATATTGTCAAAAAGATTCGTGATTTATTAAAGAGTAACCAAGAATCCCAAATAATTATTCCGTTTTCTTATGAAGAATTGCTAAATAATGTTCGTAATAAGCATTACATTGTTAACTGTTTTGAAGCGAACTTTTATTCTAGAGATTTGTTTGCGTTTGAATCGCCATTGCGTAAGGATTTATACTTTTTTGGTAGAACCGATGAAGTTCATAGTCTTTTAAATAGACATTTATCTTATGAAAATTCTGGGGTCTTTGGCCTTCGTAAGACAGGCAAAACGTCTATTTTGTATGGGCTTCAAAGAGCATTACTAAGAAAAAATGGTATTTCGGTATGGGTAGATTGTGAAGTCTTGCATTTTAAGCGATGGAATCAGGCGTTATATTATATCGCCGGGGAATTGCATAAGAATAATGGGATTAAGGCTAAATATACTGAAGAGGATTATCAAGAAAGCAAAGCCTTTGAGAGTTTCGAAAATAGCTTGCTTACAATTTATAAAGCAAAAGGAAAGCGTAGCATTCTTATCATTTTCGACGAAATTGAACATATTACTTTTGGCATTTCTCCTTCAGAGCATTGGAGAAATGGTTCTGATTTTGTTAAGTTCTGGCAGGTTATTCGAGCAACTTTTCAGAAACATAACAATTTATTTACGTATGTAATTGCTGGCACGAATCCTATGTGCGTAGAAAAACCAAGCATTAACGGTATAGATAATCCTATTTATAGTCAAATACCGTTTGATTCATACATCGGACAATTTAATTTTGAACAGACAAAGGAAATGGTATCAAAGCTTGGTGGTTATATGGGGTTACTCTTTAGTGACAACATCTGCTCCCTTCTAACTCAAGATTACGGCGGCCATCCTTTTTTAATAAGACATGTATGTAGTACGATAAATCGTATGGTTACTGAAGCTAAATTGATCAAACCCGTAAAGATTTCTAGATCTTTTTATGAAAAAGCAAAACCGATTTTCGATCAGGAACGTGGTCAGAAATATTCTGAAATGATTTTAGAAGTTCTAGAAAAATATTATTCAGATGAATTTTGTATGCTGGAGAGATTAGCTGTTGGAGATATGGAGTTCTTTAATGAATTTGCACGTACGTCTAACTCATATACTGCGCATTTGATTGGCTATGGGATTCTTGAAAAGGAAATTGATGATTATGACTTTAAGATTGATACATTAAAGAGATATCTAATTGATAAGAATAAATATATAAGATTGAATTTAACCAATGCGGAAAAACAAGCTGAAATTAATTCAAGGCGCAATAAGGTTGAACCTGCTTTACGGAAGATTGTTCGCACACAATTAAAAGCCATCCTGGGAGAAGAGGAAGCAAAAAAAGCGGTATTAAATAAATATTCAGATAATATTAAGCGAAAAGCTAGTTCTTTAGCATACAATGATTTATTTGATCCTAATAAACATGAAATATATTTTGATGATCTTCGGTTGTTGATGAACAGATATTGGGAGAATTGTTTCAGAAATCTTTTTGAAACAGACGTGGAAAAGTTTAATTCAAGAATGGTCTTAATTAACATGTATCGGAAGGGAGATTGTCATGCAGCAGATATTAGCGATGCCGATATGGAGAGCTTTCGGGGGAATATGGCGTGGCTGGAAGAGAAAATAAAAGAAATAAGCTAGGCCTAATCTTCGGCATTATAGATGCAGAAAACCATACGCTATAGCGGTGAAAATAATAATTGCGAGTTTCTTGCGCGTTTTCAAGGGTATTGACATGCTATAATATGTATAGGTGAAGCTGTCCCAATTGGGGCAGCTTTTTTGATAAAAGTGAATTTTTCAGAAAAACTTTGCAGGAATATTTTTAGGATCGATAGAAATTCTTTGTAAAACAGAAAAGCCACCGTTGCAGCGGCGGCTTTTCTTGGTAGACTTACTTTTTGTGTTTGGCTTTTTCATCAAGAATGTAGGTTTGACCAGGTTTTTGCGTGGGCGGAAGAGGCTTGTCCTTGGTCGAGGTGACTTCAAAGGGAGTCTTTCCGCCGTGCGGTCCTACTACTCCGTAAATTCCAGATGCCGGAGCAGGAGTTCCAGGAGGTAATCCTTTAGACATAATAACACCTCCTTTCAATAAAAATAAGAGGCTTCTTTTCTTCTTCGCCTCTACATAATATTTCACTACATATTGTGTAAATCCTGCTGGAAATTTAAATTTCTACAATATATTGCATCACAAATTTTTCGACAGAGATAAAAAATCAGCCACCTATATGGGCGGCTGATTTTTAAAAGGGTTAAACATTCTGCTGTCGAATGCAGTCAAAAAGACTGTAAGGGGTTTTTAGGGTGAATGAATCTTCATTTAATAAGATAATGCAATGTTTTAATTGCGGGAATCTGACCCCAATGGATACAATTGCGGATACGAAAATTGATGTAAATGAATATTATGGATTTTCTAATATGCCAGGCTTACGAAAGTGGGAAAAAATTTGGAAGCTTTATTTGTGTCCTATTTGTCATGAAGTGATATTGACATTCAATGATACTAATCAAATGAGTCCTGTTGGGACGTTAAAAACTCAAAAATTATTATATCCAAAAATAAATATTGGTTTAGGAATACCTGAAAATATTGATCAAGCTTATAGATCAGCTTTAAAAGTCAGAAAAGATGGCCCTATTTGTTGTCTGGCCTTGCGCCGAACACTTGAAATGGTTTGTAAGAATAAGGGGGAAACAAAAGGGGATTTATTTGATAAGCTTAAGAATCTTTCTAAAAACGGTCTTATACCACCAATTTTGGATGATATGGCTCATATACTTCGAACTATAGGAAATGAAGCTGCGCATGGCGATGATACAGAATTTCCACCGCGAATCATTGCATTACTAATAGATTTCACAAAGGCAATTTTGGAATATCTTTATGTATTACCTGAAATGCTAAATGAGATTCAGAAAGAAATTGAAGATAAAAAAACAACCGGTGAAAAAATGGAGCCCTAACAGGGTTCTTTTTTATTGGTGGTGGTGATATGCCGACAGTTACCTGCGAACTTATTGATTGTGCAGAACATTCTGGGCGATATTGCAAAGGAAATGTCAAAATCGATAAGTTTGGCGAAATAGTCTGTTATGATCCGAAGCCCATGTCGGCATTGATTCACGATCAATTCAATCGGATGTGTAAAGGAAAGACCAAGCACGGCCGCCATATCATTGGTTGGCTAAGGTGATAATCATGATGTTTCCGAAAGAAAAAAGAAAACGGGCAAAAGGAACCGCAGTAGGAAAGCTAAATGATAAGATTCATCAACGTGACGGCGACACCTGTATTATTCCAGGATGTGGCCGTTATGTTTTACCTGGAGAGAAGATCCATCACGAACCTGGCGGGAAAGACAAGCAGGATCGCGAGGAATGCACTTGCCTGCTGTGTCAGCAATGCCATCGAGAACGTCATTTTGATAAAGATCTAAGCTCTCTGCGGCGAGAACAATGCCGAGCATATCTTAGGAAGCTATATCCGGAGTTTTGGTCAAAACGGTTAGTAGTATAGTAATGGTGGATTGATGGCATGAAGCATAAAAGAAAGCAAATTATCATGATTCCTGAAATAGAAGATCTATCCATTACAGGTTATCCATTATGGATCAAATGGAAACTATACTATCTTTATTTGACCGGAAATGATGAAGAAAAAATGTTTGCCATTGACCGCTTATTACGATATTTCTAAAAGATTATAAGGAGTGATAAAAATGCTGGAAGTAACTCATTCCATAGCGGCAACGAATACTAAACAGGCCGTCATTGCTGCTGGGGTGGCAGTGTCCAACGAGATTGATCTTGAAGGCTATCAAATGGCCGGAATTGAAATGCCGTCCGATTGGGATACTGCCAACCTAACATTTCAAGCCGCATCGATGAGCGGAGGGAATTACCGCGATTTATATAATGACGGAGGAAATGAGGTTCTTTTGGTTGCAGCTGCCGGCCGTTTTGTCTCCGTCAGTTCCGCTGCGCTATCTCTTGCTCCTTTGCGCTTTATCAAAATCAGATCCGGAAGCACGGGAACGCCGGTCAATCAATCTGCACAACGGACATTGACCTTAAGTCTTAAGCGTTAGGGGGGTTATTATGAATTTCCCTCTTGCTGCCCGGAAGAATCTTGGGGCGGGCCTGAAGATTATCAAAAGCGGTAATTATCTCATGACGCGAATCACCTGGGACGCCAGCAATGACTTTGGCGAACTCTTTAACTTGGTGGATACGTCTACGAATGGCTGCGTGGAGCTGGTGAATCAATACATCGACGCCAATTCCTATTCTGACACCAATTTCATTGCCAGGGCCATCGCCAATAGCAGCACGATTGTTAAAAACGAGCAGGACGATATCTGTCCAATGAGCTATAATGCGTCGTACATCGGCGCCAATCATGGCGGATTTTTTGCTTACAACATCACTGCCACAGGCCATGATAAGACGGTGCAGGACGTTGGGTCCGAGTGGACGCAAAGCGGTGGAACCAAAACTTATCTCCTGAAAATTGTCGATGCCAACACGCTTTTGGTTATGACGCTCAACACTTCGGGTAATGACATCTGGTCTTTTCACAGCGTGAGCGGTACGACGCTCACCCATTCGGCGGGGGCAATTCATACCAGCACAATCACTTTTTCCTCGCCGGTGCAGGTGGAAATTTACCAATCATTTAAGAATCATACATATCAAGTTCTAGCAGACAGCTATCGGCCGATCATCACTGATGGAAGCTATAGCTGCGACCATCTGGATATCGTTGAATCTTATGATATCGTTGACTACAATTCCATGCTCAATTACGTGCGCAGTCAGGTAGGAAGTTCTGTTCAGCCGACTTTCAATGCTCCGGCGGTGGATGTCAGCGTTCATTTCGATATCATCTACCGCATTCAGGACAATGGAGCAATTACGGTTTACCACAAAATCAAGAATTACAAGTTGATTAGCCTGGACTATGCGGGATTGGTGCAGGCGATGCAGCTGGTTAAGCCCAGCGGCGGAACGCTTTATGAATATGTACCGAAGACGGTACCATTCACAATGACAAGCAACTACAACTTAGCCAACATTCAGGATATTACATCGTTATCGGAAACCATTAACTTGACTTCGGAAAAGTGGGCAGATACCGCGAATCCTCCTGATCGCTACCTGCAATTTGCTAAAACATCTGGCGGGGCCAAATATCAAAACTACGGCTTTACTCTCGGATACTGCACAGCATTTGCATGGGGAAATCAAAGCATTCGGAAGAACGCGGCGGCCAGTACCCTGCAATTATTGTATTCATCGAAAAAGCAATATCCAAAACTAGTCACTGGTGCCAGTACAACATACTCCAATTCGCAGGTTCCGGCCGGGACTACCTTCGAAGGTGTGGCCTTCCGCTGCCCGGTAAACTACAACAACGACACGGATGCAACAGTTATTGCCTGGTATCAGGTCGGGGATACAACCTATCTGATGTTAGACTATCATACCAACGTAAGCAAGACTGTTACCCTCCCGGCCAAATTTGCGGGGAAGACCATTGGTATTATTGAGAAGTCAGCTGGATTTGCGCTGAATAGTCAAGTGGTATCGCCATCTGGCGGCATATCGATAACCGTTACTGGCGGTTATGGATATGCAGTATTGAGTCTAGTCTGAGGTTAAAGGCATGCCAATCAAACCTAAGTCGCCTTGCTGTCATCCAGGATGTACTGCATTGACTGAACAACGATATTGTGCAAGGCATGACAAGAAAGAACGCAACAGACATGATCAGCAACGCGGAACGGCAGCGAGTCGTGGGTATGGGAGCAAGTGGCAACGATATCGAAAGCAATATCTTCAAGATCATCCACTTTGTATATCATGTGAATGCAAAGGTGAATTGACCCCTGCAAATATAGTTGACCATATCATACCGCATAAAGGAGACCAGACATTGTTTTGGTCTCCTTCTAATCATCAATCGCTATGCAAGCGATGCCATGATAGTAAAACAGCGCGAGAAGACGGCGGTTTCCGTAATAAATAATTATTATTGGGTAGGGGGGGCAAAATCCTAAAAAATTGGCCTCAAATAGACCGTGCCCGCTCTCTGGTTTTCAAAAATGTCCCCAATCAAGTTTGAAGGGAGGTGTTTTTATGCCTGGTCAAGTCGTTTCGTTCGACAAAATGCAAGTTGGAAGCAAAGGCGGCGGAAAACATTGGACAAAAAAAGAAGTGGAACAAAGGACGACGGCTGCGGCTGGCATGACACGCTCCCGGGTTAAGCTTCGGCCTCCCGATTGGCTCATGTTAGACCCTGCTGCAGCTGATGTCTGGAAACGAACCATCAAGCGCCTTAAAGGTTTCGATGTCATGGATGACCTTGATAGCGATTCCCTGGCGATCTATTGCCAGGCAGTAGCCGGATTCGAAAACTTGGTAAGAAATCAAGTTCCCGTTCCACCGAAAACGGGAGATCCGGATCTTGACTGGGAAAGACGAATGACATATGAATCGGCAAAAGCTCGACGCGAGGAAGAGATGAGAAAGTGGTCAAGGATCATCGTGTCCTATGCCGAAAAACTTGGATTAACCCCGAATGGGCGGGCGCGACTGGCAAAGAAAAAAGCAGATAAAGGGCTGAAAGACCCCAATGGCGACCTCTTCGATTGACATAGACAAGTTTATAACTCATCTTGAGTCATTGCATCCGACAACGCGCTATGCTGTTGAAGTGGTATCCGGCATGAAAGTGGTTTGCAAAAAAGAATGGCAGGCATGCGAACGCCATTTGCGGGATCTTCAGCGAGTCGGGACTGATCATTTCCCTTACGTCTTTGATGAGAGCCGAGCAAATCGTATTTTTGATTGGTTTGAGCGATGCTGCCGGCATGTTCGAGGGCCGTTTTCCGGAAAATTGATTGAACTGCAGGCTTTTCAAAAATTTGATCTTGGGTGCATCTTCGGCTGGGTCCAAAAGGATACCGGCCGTCGTCGTTTTAAAAAGGCATTTAATATGCGGGCCAGGGGCAATGTCAAATCGACTGAGATGTCTGGAATTGCCCTTTATGGCATGTGCAGTGATTGCTATTATCCACCGGGGCAGACTGAGCAGCGGATCTATGAAGATTCTCCTGAAATCGAATGCGCTGCGGTAGACCGTGAACAGGCGAAACGGGTTTGGGGCGATGCCCGGTCAATGGGTGAGGCCAGCCCGGACATTGTTAAGCGACTTCGCATTAAGCGGACCTATATCGAGCATATCTCCCGGGGCGGATTTATGCGGCCGCTCAGCAAGGACACGAAAAATAAGGATGGCGGCGCCCCGGTCATCGTTATCATAGACGAATATCACGCACATTCCACCAGTGAAATCCATGATGTTTTATGGAGCGGGTTCGGCAAGAGAGCCCAGTCCCTGATGGAGATCATCACCACGGCCGGCAACGATGCAGAAAACAATCCCTGCAAGCTGGAATATGACCTTTGTGTCAAGATCATGGATGGAGAGATCATCGATGAAACCTATTTTGTCATGATACGTGAGCTTGATAAAGAAGATTCGCCGCACGACTTGGCTGTTCTGGTCAAAGCGAATCCCATACTGCAGGAGGATAATGAATATAGTCGGGGATTGCTCGAACAGATAAAGATTGAGCATGATAGCGCCTTTGGCTCCGGAGATCCATCAAAAATCCGCGAATTCCTTACGAAGCGTTGTGATCTTTGGCAGGCCAGCAGCGATGATAAATACATGGATGGCCTGATGGACCTTTGGAAAGAGTTGGCCATTCCCCGGCAAGAATTTGTCGAGTTGATACGCGGACGCGAATGTCTGAATGGCGATGATCTTTCCAAACGAATCGACCTTACGGCCACCGGGTTTGTTATTCCCCTTGATGATGGCCGCATTGCGGTTACTGCTCATGGATTTATCCCAGAAGAAACGGTAAAACAGCATGAACATGGTGATCGGGTGCCTTATCGCCACTGGGCCAATGACAAATGGTGCACTATCACGGATGGCGGTGTCACAGATTACGACTATATCCAGACCCATATCCATGACCGGGAAACAGATGATCAGCTAAAGATACTCGAAGTTTGCTGTGATCCTTACAATGCTACTCAGTTTATGACGAACATGGTTAAGGATGGGTATGTCGGCGTGGAGATCCGGCAGGGGGTTTTGACCTTATCTGAGCCGACAAAGCGCTTCCGGGAACTGGTTATACAAAGAAAAATCGTTCATGACGGCAGCCCGTTACTTACCTGGTGCTTATCAAATGCTGTTGTGGTCCATGACAACAACGGAAATATCAAATTATCCAAAAAGCACAAAGATGATAGTCAGCGTATCGACCTTATAGCCGCAATTATCAATGCTATGGTTCGTTTGCCAGCAATAGGCGAGAATGGGCCATCAGTTTATGAGGAAAGGGGTGTTATGTCAGCGTGAAGGTGGATATACAAGACTTTTTTATAGTTTTTGGAGTGACACTTATATCCTACGGCCTATATCTTGTCTATGCGCCACTTCTGTTTTTGACTTGGGGCGCATTTTTCATTTTGTTGGGCCGGCCGAGGAAGGTGGTGAAATAATTTGGGGGCAATAGCAAAGATCTTTGCCGAAGCATTCAGCTTATCCGGCGAACCGCCTGACTGGTTTTATCGCTGGAGCGGAGGGGGGCCATCCAAAACCGGCCTGCATGTCAGCGAGCAGACCGCGCTCCGATTTACGGCCGTGTTCGCCTGCATCCGGATATTGTCCGAAACGTTGGCATCCATGCCAATCATCCTTTATAAGGATCGTAAGATCGGGGACAAAGCCAGCGGCAAGGATCGGGCCGTTGATCATCCCCTCTATGATCTTCTAAAGACGGCGCCGAACAAAGAAATGCCATCAATGATCCTGAAGGAGACAATGCAAAGCCATATTGCCGGCAGCGGCAATGGATATTCGCATATTCAGCGCAATCGGCGTGGAACAGTTTTGAGCCTATCGTTAATTCCCTGGACATTCATCGACCCCCGACGCAATCTTGAAACCTGGGAAATTGAATATTGGACGAATGACCGCGGCAAGATGATCATTCTTCCATCGGAAGAAGTTTTTCATATTCCAGGCCTGGGCTTTGATGGCGTGAAAGGTTATTCGCCGATCTACATGGCAAAAGAGGCAATAGGGCTTGGGTTGGCCGCTGAGATGTTTGGAGCATCATTTTTTGCAAATGGGGCGAGCGTTTCGGGCGTTGCAGAGTATCCGGGTAAGCTTTCGGATAATGCTTTTCAGCGGTTCAAGCAATCCATTCGCGAGGAGTATGCTGGTTTAGGTAATACAAAAAAGGTCATGTTCTTGGAAGAGGGGTTGAAATTTCATCAGGTAACGATCCCTCCGAACGAGGCCCAATTTATCGAAACCAGAAAGTTTCAGGTAGAGGAAATTGCTCGTCTTTACCGGATACCAATGCACTTGCTACAAAACCTTGAGCGGTCCACGAACAACAATATTGAACACCAGAGCTTAGAATTCGTGATGTATACCATGTTACCGTGGTTTACCCGCTGGGAACAATTCATAAACTTCAAACTGCTCACCCCGGATGAAAGAGCGCAAGGATATTTTGCTGAATTTTTGATCAATGCTCTCATGCGCGGCGATACTGTAGCCAGGGCGCAGATGCTTCACCTCATGCGTCAGGACGGTGTCATCTGCGCCGATGAGTGGCGCGAACTGGAAAACATGAATCCGCAGGAAAACGGTCAGGGAAAATATTACTTCATCAATGGAAATATGATTCCAACCGAAATTGCGGCTGCCCAGAAGCCGAAAAACAAAGGAGGTGGTAACCAGCAATGAAAAAATTCTGGAACTTCAAAAACACGGCTCCGGGAGTCGGTGAACTCATGCTCTACGGCGTGATCAGCAGCAGCACTTGGTGGGGCGATGAAATTACGCCGAAACAATTCGCCGATGACCTGGCCGCACTTGGTCCTGTTACGAAGATTAATGTCTATATTGATTCGGATGGCGGTGATGTCTTTGCCGGTCAAGCAATTCGTTCTATGCTGAAACGACATCCGGCGAATGTAACTGCCTATGTTGATGGCGTTGCCGCCAGCATCGCATCGGTGATCCTTACGGCGGCCGATACCGTAATTATGCCGCGAAATTCCATGCAAATGGTCCATAAACCGTGGTCTTACGTGATCGGAAATGCCGATGTCATGCGAAAAATGGCCGATGATCTGGATAAGGTGGCTGAAAGCATTATAGCTGCCTATGAAGAAAAATCGGGCATGTCAAGAGATGAGATTCTAGCCATTATGGAGGCTGAGCAATATTGGACCGCCGAAGAATGCATCAAAATGGGATTAGCCGACGAAATTGAGCAGCAAAAAGTTATTGCAGCATGCATAGATAGCGGTATTTTGATGCTCAATGGTCGCAAACTTGACTTTTCCAAGGCTAAAAACCCGCCGAAATTCCTGTTTTTATCGCCTGAACCACCGGCCAGGCAGCCCCCGGAACCGGAAGAACAGCAGCCAAATGGGCTGCTTTCTTTATGCGAAAAGCAACTTCAAATCAACAAAAATGCCATGAGGAGGTATTAAAACGTGAACAAAGAACAAATTCTAGCCAAAATCCGCGAGAAAATGGCCAAACAGCAGACTATCGTAGACCTGGCCAAGGCCGATAGTGGCCGGGGGATGACCGAGGACGAAGGGAAGGACTTCGATAACCTTCAAAAGGAGATCGATAACCTGCAGTCGGATTTGGCGAGGGCTGAAAAACTGGAAGCCAACGCCAAATTCATGGACGCTCCGGCGAATCCCCGAGTCCGTCCTGTCGATATGGATGTCCAGGAGGACAAGCTGGATGATGGTGGATTCAAAAACATCGGCGAACTGGCCAATGCGCTTCGTTTTGGTGACAAGAAAGGACGAATCGCAAACCTATCCACCGGCGACGTCGGTATTTTGATTCCACCGGCATTCGCCGGCACCATCTTGCAACTCAATCCCGAAGCAGAAATCATCATGCCCCGGGCAACGATCATTCCCGCCGGCGATCCGCCTGACGCAGAATTCTCCATTCCTTATTTCGTTCAGGGGAATTCTGGCGCTCTTGGCGGCGTTTCTTTGACTTGGACTGCGGAATCTCAGGACAAGCCGGATAACAATGATCCTATTATCGCCGATTTGACGTTGAAACCGCAGGAAGTTTCCGGTATATCCACAATTAACAATAAGACGCTGGTCAACTGGCAAGCCTGCGGAGCTTTCATCCAAAATTTGCTTCGCCAAGCATTTGCCACAGGGCGCGATTACAAATTTCTGCGCGGGTCCGGGGCCGGTTGCCCGCTCGGCGTCTTGAATGCTCCAGGTAAAATTATCGTTCAGAGAAACACGGCGCTTACCATTAAGTATGTCGATGTTGTATCCATGCTTGGACGATTGCTTCCTGATGCCATTGACAATGCCTTTTTCTTGGCTAATCTCTCGTCTCTCCCGACATTGATGCAATTGGCGGACGGTCAGGGACGACTGATCTTGGTGCTTGGCGATGCGACTAAAGGAATTCCTACCACTCTCGCTGGGTTGCCGCTGAAGTGGACCGGAAAACTACCTACCGTTGGAAACCAGGGAGACCTGGTTTTGATGAGTCTGGATCCCTATTATTTGATTAAGCAAGGCAGTGGACCTTTCCTGGCCATTTCCGAACACTCCAAATTCCAAGCCAATAAGACCCAGTTCCGAATCGTGGCCAATATCGACGGCCAACCATGGGTCAAAGATCCGCTGCTTCTGGAAGACGGCCAGACCACGGTGTCGCCGTATATCGTTCTCAAATAACGAGGCCGGTTAAATCCGGCCTACTCTCATAAAACAGGAGGGATTAAATTGAAACCTTTGCTCAAAAGAAACAAAATTGACATCGGTCTGGTTGGCCAGACAATCAACAACACCAATGTCATCGGGAAATATTTTTCGATGACGATGTATCGCAAGGCTCTGGCCATTCTGAGTATCGGCGCCATGGCGGCCACAAAAACCGCCGCCATCGAATTCTTGCAGGCTACTGATGCCGCCGGAACCAGCGCCAAGGGCATTCCCAGCACTGCCGGCCAGGCCGCGATTGCGACCATAACGGCGAATGCCGGGGTTACTGTGGCAACCTTGGCGCTGGCCAGTGTTGCCGCAGCGGATGCGGTGACGATCAACGGCCTGACTTTTACCGCCCATGCCTCAACAACGACAATTGCCAGCAGACAATTTTCCGCCGCCGGAACGGATTCCGCCGATGGCGATGAGCTTGTCAAGTGTATCAACGATGCGACGTATGGCGTACCCGGCGTGACCGCTACCAATGCCAGCGGCACGTTGACGCTGATCGCCACCGACCCAGGCGAAGCAACCATCACCATCACTAATGCCGCCGCCACGATGACTCCTGCAACGGTACAGGCTCAGGGATATGTCGAAATCGACGTCTCCCAGCTTGATATCAACAATGGATTTGTCTACATCTCTCCCAAGGTCACTACCACTAGCACCGCCGGCGTATGCGCCGTCACCCTGATTCGCAGCGACGGGAGATTCGAGCCGGTGCAGAAGATGGCTGCCGGCAAGATTCTGTAAAGGAGGATGAGGGGGCGATATGCCCCCTCTACTATTAACATGACGAAAGTATTAACCCTCCAGGAAGTCCGCCTGAACGGCGAGGAAGTACCGGCCGGCGTCGAAGTTGAGATCGAGGATGAATATTTGCCGCGTTGGCTGGAAAGAGGGCTGGCAGCGCCGATTTCTTCGGACGAATCATCCGTTTATTACCAGTCCCTTTCGGGCGGATGGTATGTATTCCCGGATGGAACGAAAGTTCGAGGCAAGGAGGCGCTGGAAGAATATTTGAAGGCTCGGGAAAGTGGTGATCAAAATGATGCACCGACACAGGATGGAGGAACCCAGGAAAGTCAATCTTCCGAATCTCCATCTCAAGATAGTGCCGACAGCGGAACCGGTGACGCTATCGGAGGCGAAACTCTATCTGAGGGTTGAAGATGAAGTTACCGATGATGATACCCGGATTGGGGATATGATCACTTCCGCTCGGGAATATTGCGAAGGATATCAAAATCGCGCTTATCTGCAGCAGAGCTGGGAAGTCAGCTTCGACCACTGGCCGGAGCGGATTTTTAATATTCCTTTGCCGCCACTGCAAGAAATCACAGCAATCATCTGCACCGACAAAGACGGGATTGAAGCCACGATTGATTCCGACAGTTATCTTGTAGACACCAAATCCACTCCCGGGCGTGTTGCTCTCAAGTCGGGTCAGAAATGGCCTTCCGTTGCATTGGCGCCCATCAGCGGTTTTCGAGTGGAATTCACTGCCGGATATGAGAGCGCCGAAACTGTCCCTAAACGGATCAAGCAAGCCATGCTGCTGCTGATCGGGCATTGGTATTTAAACCGAGAGCCCGTTGGGCAGGTCGGCCCTGAGATTGAGTTTACGGTCAATGCGCTTTTGGGGCTGGATAGGGTGTGGCCGATATGATTCCGCCTAAAGCGATAGGCGCAGGTGGTTTTACCTGCCGGCTGGGGCTGCATCGTCAGCAGGAAACAGACGATGGACAGGGCGGCCATCCGCTGGTCTATGATGATACCCCATATGCCCGGCCATGGGCGAAGATTGAAACCATTCTGGCTCGGCGCTACGACGAATATCAGCAGATGATTCCGGAACAACAGCATAAAATCACAATCCGATTTCGGCGGGGTGTGGTTTACACCGACCAGGTCAGGTTGGGCAGCCGATCCTTTGAGCAGATTGCTCCCCCTGTCAATGTTGATCAGAAGAATGCCTATTTGTCGCTGTTTTGCCGGGAGGTGTTTTCGAATGAAGATAACCCTGAGTCTTAGCGGCGTGGATCAGGCAATAACGGTGGGCAATGTGATTGCCACCCGAGTAACCGAGGCTATCCAAAAGGCTGTCGATGAAGGGGCCAAAGACGTCCAGAAACGGGAACAAGAACTAGCGCCGATCATGCAGAAGCCGAAAAAGGGTGCGTATTGGCAGGGCAGTAAAGGTCCGGGTTATCTCAGGAGAAGCATTGTCATTCAAAAAGGGAAATATGGCATAACCAAGATGGTCCGGGCTAAAGCACCGCATGCTCACTTCCAGGAGTTTGGCACGGCTAGGGGAGTAAAGCCCCTTTATTTTGCCCAACGAGCCAAAGATCAGGTCTTGCCTTGGGTGGAAGCCAACATAAGGGCTTCCATTGAAAGGGAGGTCAATCAATGATCATACGATCTCCAGTGTCACCTTTAAACAAGGCGCTTTATGATCGCCTGCGTGGAGCGCTTTCGAGTCCAACCTATGACTATGTTCCTGATGGGAAAAAACCACCTTATACTGTGCTGGCCGACACGGAAGCCCAAATGTGGTCTTCAAAAACCATGCCTGGCGCCGATGTTTTGGCCAGCATTGTAATTATCAGCACTTATCAGGGAGATAAGGAAGTGGCTGAAATAGCCGATGTCGCCATTTCAGCCGTGACAAGTTCTCCTCTGATTATGGCTGATGACTGGAAGATAACGTCAACTACCGTGATTAAGCATACCGTCAATAGGCTGGAAACTTATCGGCAGGCTATAATTCAGTTTGGATTTAAAATCTGTGATGTGAGGAAGTGAAAAAGTTGAAGCTTTTTAAATGTTTGATCCTAGCGATCTGGGCGTTTCTGACTTCTGTGGTCACTACAGCCCGAACCAATGGGAATATGTTTAGTTTCGATCTTCAGAGGTTTGCGCTTTTGCCGACTGATGGCGTCAACTTTGTTGTCGCGATCAATACCGGCACGGATGTGAGCCCCGTTTGGTCCGTTTTGGGCGGACAACGAGGAGCAACGTTCAAAGTCAGTGCCAATAATATCGACGCAAGTTCCAAGACGAGTCAAGGTTGGACAACCACTATTCCGGGTTTGAGATCCTGGGGGATCGATGCCGACGCCTTGATCTTGACCGATGACGCCGGCGGACCGCCGGATGTAGCCTACAACAAATTGTTTTCCTGCTTCATGGCCCGGACCAAAGTCAATGTCCGCTATACCAAGGCGGACGGAACTAAATGGCAAGGATATGCCACGATTACCGATCTGAGCGAAGATTCGCCGCATGACGGTGAAGCCACCTACAAATTGAGCCTTGCTGGTATCGGCGCTCCGGCAATGGCCAGTGGTGCGCAACAAGTTGAAACGATGACCGTTGTGGGCGGACCGATCACCACTGCCGGAAACCTTTCGGTTATTGTTCAGAAAACTGGTATGACCGGATCTCCGAAGACATTGACGGTAGCCGTTGCTGTTGGCGATTCCGGCAATGTTGTCGCTCAGAAGATCCGCGAGGCTATGAATGCCGATACCGCAGTCAGCGGAGTGGGCGCAGTATCCGGAACCGGGTTGGATGTTGTCTGGACTTTCACCACGGCGGCGGCCAACGATGCCAATGCCAATATTTCCTACACCATCGGTACAGTGGTCGGCGTGACGGCTGTTCCTTTCTCTTCGAATACCGTCGCCGGCGTGGCTCCGTTCGCGTAAGTTTCAAGGAACAAAAAATAAAAGGGCGGACAATTTACGGATTGTCCGCCTAATTTTGTAAAGAGAGGTTTTTATAATGACAGGTCCGGTATCGATTACCCTCGGTGGGAAAGAACGGTTTTTAAGGTATGACATCAACTCTGCTGCCGAAATGGAGGAACTTATGGGCGGCAGATCACTCTTATATATTATGGCCAATCCGACTGTTGGCGGCATTGCTCCAATGCGAATTATGCTATGGGGCGGTATGAAGCATGCTGAAAAGGGATTGACCCTGCAACGAGTCGGCATTTTAATGCAGGAGTATATGGAAAACGGCGGCGAGCTTAATGATTTGGCCGAAAAAATCGGCGAGGCTGTTAGGAAATCGAAGATTCTCGGGAACCTTGATGAAGGTAAAACAGGTGACGAGGGAAACGGGTAGTCTCCACTGTTCGCGAATGGATTGAACTGATGAAACCGGTGGCATATGGAGCCCTTTCCCTGAAGCCATGGGAATTTGGGCGGCTAACGTTCGATGAATTCCATGACATGGTGAAGGGATATGAATGGCGAAACGAGCAGAAGCGTATTACCTGGTGTTGGATCGCCGTTCCTATCATCAATGCCTGCGCCCGGAATCTTAAAAAATCCGTAACAGTGGAGACTTTATTGGGGTATAATCCAGTCAGAAAAAACCGGGAAGAAAAGAACAAAAATAAAACCGGCGAACAGCGGAAAGAAGAACTGGCCGGACTCATAAAAGAACTAGGCGGGAGGTGATCTTATGCCTGGCAATGCCGCAATGACAATTTTTATTGGAGGCGACAACTCCGATTTTCTTAGAAAATGGGATCAAACACAGAAAGCACTCAAGAAAGGGTTAGGAGCTGATGCTTTTTCAGCAGCGAATAAAGCTCTTGGAGCATTGACGGGAATCGTGGCGGGAATTACCGCCATGGGGTCGGCTGCAATCAAAATGAGCGGTGACATGAAAGCGGGACAAGCTGCTTTTTCCGGGTTACTCGGAAGCGCAACAGAGGCTCAAACATTTTTGGGTGAGTTGCATGATATGGCAAAAAACTCTCCTTTTGCATTTCCTGAGCTTACGGACGCCGCCAAGAAGATGCTATCTTTGGGTTTTGCGGCTGAAGATGTTGTCCCTATAATTCAAACGGTGGGGAATGCTGCCGCTTTGCTAGGTACAGGAGCGGAAGGGATTGACGCTGTAACACAAGCCCTGGGGGCCATGCTCGACAAAGGAACTGCAACCACCCGAGATATGCGGGCGCTAGTGGCGCAAGGAATCCCTGCTTGGCATTTGTTAGCTGAAGCAATCGGTGTTTCGGTGCCCCAGGCGATGGATCAGGTAAATAAAGGAACAATTTCAAGCACCACGGCAATCAATGCCATCCTGACCGGAATGCAGGAAAAATACAAGGGTGGTATGGAGACTATGGCCAATGAAATGCCAGGTCTGTTTACCCGAATGACTGAAAGTACCGTTGTCGCAATGAAGGCTGTGGGGACGTCATTGGCTGATGCGCTGAACGTCAAAGAAAAGATGCAGGGAACGGTAGCTTTTCTAGACCAATTTGCCAATTACATAAAATCTAACGGAATCAACGAAGCATTAAAAGAATTGATACCCAAGGAAACTAGTTTAGCTGTTTTTACTCTTGCTGGCGCCCTGGTCGGGGCTGCCATTCCGGCTATGATTTCCTTCGGTATTTCCGTGTGGACGGCTTTGGCGCCACTCCTTCCGTTTATAGCCGCTGGCGTCGCGCTAGGGGCTGTCGCTTGGGTTATCTGGCAGGCGTGGGAACCACTTGGAGACTTGTTTTCCGCAACCAATGCCCGGATTGTTGCCGATAGTCAACGCGCATGGTTTAATATCAAGGCCATATTTTTCGAAGGAATCCAGGCCATCCTTCAGGCCATGGTGCCATTGGCCAATATCATCGGTGGTAGTTTTCAGGCCCAGATCAGCAATTGGATGACGAGTGTTTCGGCATCGATTGAGCAAGCCAACAGCGATATAATCACGGCAACTCAGGCCGGGGTTGATGCTCACGCGCGCGGAGAACAAGCAATGACTGCGCTGACGAATAGCTTTAAAAACTCGGCTAATGTTATCGGCAACACTGCCAATAAGGTTCAGGCGGCTTTTACCGGACTTCACGGTCCGGATGCAGGCGTTCTGGAAAAAGCGGATAAAAAGCTGGCGGCTGAAGCGCAAAGAGTCAGTGATCAGATTGCCAATGAATGGGCTCAGCTGACCCAAAGGAAAATAGTCGCGGTTGATATGTGGTATGAGCATGAAAGAAGAAAGCTCGATGAATCGGCGGCTTATAATGAAAACTATGATCGCGACTTAGATCGGTTGAATCAGACCTATTCTCAGAAGCGATTAAAAGCCCTTGCGGATGAAGCACAGCAAAATATGTCCATCCAGAGACAGATTGCCGACATGGCAAATAAAGGCGCAGTGCTATCTGTCAGCATTGGTTTGACGGGATCGACTGCGAAAGAAAATGATATTCTTCAGTCCGCGAAAGATCAGATAACGCAGATTGAAAGAGAATATCAGGACTTGGCTGTGAAATGGCAGGGTATGAATGATCAGGAAAAAGAGATAACCCGGAATTCTTTGAATGAGCGAGGGATCTTATATAAGGAAAATGCAGATGGAACCATATCCTTAGAAGATCAAGCGGCAAAAATGAGAGTTTTAATCAACAAAAAAGCTGATAATGATATATGGCAATATCGCAATTCCGGAGAAGCTGCCCAGGCCGATCTTGATGCAGCACGCAGGATGGGCGATATTGCAACGTATCAGAGTCTCCTCGATTCCGAAAAAGGGATGTTCTTAACGGATCTGCAGGGGAGACAGCAATATATTGATGCTTATTATGATGCTTGGAAGACGACTCATAAAACATCAATTGAGTGGATGGTAGAGGCTACCAATGGATTGACATCTTCGGTTCAATCTTTTTTCGCTGACGCATTAGGTGGAACAAAAGGATGGGGAGATGCTTGGAAAAGTCTTGGTAACTCAATAAAACAGGTTTTTGCCAATATGGCTGCTGAATATATTGCGGCAACTTTAAAACAAGCAATCCTGGGGAAAGTTGTTCTTGAATCTGTTACATCTGCTTCGGTTGCAGCTGGAGTTGAAACGGCAGCTGCATGGGCAGCAGCTGCTGCGGCTGTTTCGTTGGCTACTTTTGGCGCAAACTCCGTCCCGGCTATGGCTGGAATGACCGCTACATATGCGCTTTCTTATGCTCTATCCACTCCGAAACTTGCCGCCGGCGGTATCGCCACAGGACCAACCTTAGCGATGATCGGCGAGGGTCGTCATGATGAGGCAGTCTTGCCGCTAGACCCGCGAGTCTTTGAAAAAATGGGATTAACCTCAAACGGGAAAGAAGTCATAGTCAACAACAATAATTATGGAAATATAAACACCAAGTTCGATCTGGACGAATGGAATGAAGCGCAGGGGATGGCTGTGAGAAACGCTATATTCGCAACATAGCCGGTGGGGGTGAAGACGTGTTTATTAAAAAAGGCAGTACAATTTATACTCTGCCGGATTATGCAGTTCTCAATGGATTATCATTAAGCATCCGAAGCAATGTGGCCGCCAAGCTGTTTCAGCATGGCGGCCTTCCTAGTGGAGATGGAAAAGTTGATACCCGGTCCATTGATATCGCCGTGCTAGTTAACGGCGAAAATCAATCGGATTACTTATCTCAAGTAAACGACTTAAAACGATATCTTTCTCAATCGCCATACCGACTGTATGTTACAGATACGCAATATTTCAATATCGACATACTAAACAAATTCAAAGAAGACTTTATCTCTGGATTTTATATGGTTAAGTCCAATGCGACGGCAACCATTCTGGCACTGGACCCTTTCCTTTATGATGAAGAGGAATTATCTGTTTCTACTACGGTTACCACCAGCCCTCAAGTCTTCACGATTAATAATCCCGGCAATATCGATACACCTATTACCATAACCATCACGGCAAACGCACTTAACAGCGCTTTGTCTTTGATCAATACCTCAGACAATGGAAGAGTCTTCACCTATAATGACGCATCTTTCACCTCCGGTAAATCATTGGTAATCTCGACATGGGATGGATCAGTTGAATTGAATGGAGCAAATTCTATCAATAACTTTCTTGGAACCTTCATGAATTTACTTCCTGGAGATAATGTTTTTAGTTATACCGGATCGGCATGTACCATCACAATGGATTATCTGTCGAGGTGGCTCTAAATGAATATTATGTTTGGGCGGTCGATATTCGGACGCTATATATTTTCTGGAATCACAAAAAGTGCCGCCGTCGTTACCGTAACCTTTCCGGAAATCGATAACACCTTCTATATTGCCATTCAAAACGCAGTCGGCCAGGTGACCGGCTATTTATCCAGTGATATTTTCAACAGCCCGGCGACATCTGTGGATTTTGAATTAACAACCAACGGATGCGGGCAATTCACAATTACCTGTGATCGGGCGGCCGCCGATATTCTAGCCAATAATCAGAGGATATCAATTTACCTGTTTGGTAGCCTGGTTCCATGGTATACCGGGTATGTCCTGAAGAGGCCAAAACCAGGGGGAACACAAGAATCATTGCAGTTTACCGGCTATGGATTTTTTCAGAAGCTCGACAAAATCATTATCAATAAAACTTATGTAAGCACTGAGGTTTCGGCGGCTGTCACCGATTTAGTGCAAAATGTGATTGCTCCCATTACCGGCATCCGCTACAACAGCAACAAAATGTATCCCACGGATTATACCTTGCAGAAGCTCCGCTTTGATTACGTCAAGGCTAAGGACGCGATGCAGACCCTTTCCGAATACGGCATTGATTATGTTTATGGCGTTGATGAACTTATGGAATTCTTCTTCAAGCCTCGGATAACAACCATCAACGAAGATACGCGGTTTTGGGTTGGCCATCATTGTCAAAGCTTTGTTCCTGATGAAGATCCAAGCACTGTAGTAAACTTTTTCTACGTCAAGTATGGAAACCTAAACAGCAATGGAACGAACTACTATGTTGACGGAAGTGGAAATCCTATTCCGTTTTATGACTCAGATAGCATTGATACCTATGGGCAAATGGAAGATGTCCTTGATCTTCCGAATGCGATCACCGGGGATGATATTACCCGCTGGGCGCAAAACCAGCTGGATCAACTCAAAACGCCATCGCAGACAGCGAAGATCGACGGCATTAGTCTTGACGTCATCAAAAGAAATATCCGACCGGAAGGAATGTCGGCCATTACGGCCATCGACGGCACGATCTATGAATATCCGGTCACTAATATCAAATATAGCTTGAGCGCGGATAAAGGAATTGCGATGGCCATGACACTCGGTGATCTTCCTCCGAGAATCGATCGATATATTGCCAAGATCCTCAAAGATGCCGACATGGCCGATGCTCTCCAGCAACTTAACAATCAGCAATTAAGCGGGGTGGATATATAATGCCGATAGATTACAGGTTTGATCCATTTACCAACACAAAGCAGCCATTGACAATAACCAATGAGCGCCAGGTAATTCCCACTGTCAGTCCTTATAAAATCAGGCTAAATGAAGTACCACAAAAGGATTCTCCTTCATCGCTGACAATAAGGGTATGGGATGCACTTGCAGCTGCCATAACATCAACCACTGCAACCACGATTTCGGTAATAACCGGATCGTGGTTTTCTGTTGGTAAGACAATTTCCATTGATAACGAGCAGATGTATGTATCCGGAATCAGCACCAATACTTTGACCGTTACTCGTGGCTATAACGGGACTACTGCAAACACTCACCTTATCGGTGCGAATGTATTTATTGAAGGAAGTATGACTGAGGTTGCGGCAACGCCATCTTCCGGACAATTCTGGCCTGACTATTCCGCCACGGTTTCAGATGATCCGACATGGAATACAGGTACACTTCTATTTAACTCCACAGATGCAGGTAAAAGACTGGCTATAAATTACAAAGGATTAGGTGGCCTGGTCGATGGTAAAGTCAATGAATTATCCTCATTGTCATGGCTATATAATTTAGGAAATGGTTCTGATGGTGTTTTTGTTTCAAACGGGAATTCCAGCTTAACCAAATATGAATATAACTTCACGGATTTTGTTTTAAATAGTGGTCATACATTGTCGCTTAGCGGAATAGGTCATGTAATTATTCGCTGTAGTGGTAGCGCAATTATTGCTGGTACGATATCTGCCCTTTATGCGGGGTTCCCAGGCGGTGCAGGTGGCGTTTGGTCATCCTCCACCGGCCCAACTAATGGATCGGCAAATGGTTATTATACTTTGGGCGGCGGTGGTGCTGGTGGTGGTGCCAATGGAGGTAGTCAACCGGGAGGATCTGGCGGTGGAGGATATGGAGGCGGATCTGGTAGTAACGGATCAACACCACCGTCTTCAATGCAAAACGTTTGCATACAATTACCTCCCAATATTTTTATGGCCCCCTATGGGTCTGGAGGCGGTGGAGGGACATATGGATCTGGTGGGGTTGGAGGACCGGGAGGGACTGGTGGTGGAGGGATATTCATCATAGCCAAAAACATCATTTTTACCGGAACTATTAATGCCAGCGGAGCGCCGGGTGGTAACTATTCAGGTACTTTTGGCTGTGGTGGCGGCGGTGGCGGCGGCGGTGTTGTTGTTATGGCTGCAAAAAAATGGGTTCAAGGTACCGGAAGCATTTATGTGGCTGGCGGATCAGGAGGAACAGGTAATATTAGTAATGGGGCCACAGGCGGAGCAGGATGGGTAGCAGGAATCGTTTTATAAAGGAGGGCGACATGGATATTGAGATTCTAACTTCTCAAGGAGATGCGTTTACTATTATTCGCGGGGTTATCGATCCAATCGCCGAGTTTAATCATGCGGCATCAATGTATGGTCCCGAAAATTCGGCATCGTGGCGAGAATTGCAGCCGCCACCGCCTGACCCCAGTGCTGCAATCAAGGCGCAAATCGCTGCCCTGGAAGCTCAGCAGACACCACGGATGTATAGGGAGTCTATGGCCGGCAACCTCGCGACGAACGAGAACTGGAAAAATGCCGACGGAAGCTATCGCACGTCTGCCCAGCAATTGGCTTGGCTTGATAGCCAGATAGTAGCTCTAAGGGCGCAACTTCAGGATAGCGAGGAGGGATAAAGTTGCCGCCGCAAGAAAAACAACCGCCAATGATCGCGATATCAGTGGAAACGCTCAATGATCTCTTTGGTCTCATTAGGGGTGTTACCGATGAAATCAACAAGGTCGATAAAAAAGTAACATCTCTGCTGGCTATCGCTCCCGAAAAAGAAAAGCGGTGCGATGATCACAATAAGAAGACTGATGATCATGAAAACAGGATTCGCACTGTCGAACTCTGGAAAGCTGGTCAGCAGGGAGTTGCAGGGTTTATTCAGCGTTGGGGGCCGGTAATTGTTGCGGCCAGTGTCGCTCTTTACGTGGGGTGGAGACATTGAACCGAATCCAGAAGTATCTTATTGAAGCCCTTATTGGGGCTTTTTTCATTCTCTTTGCTTGTTGGGCAATTGGGTATTTTGGCAATGGATTATTTGGAACAAAATTTGATCTGGCATCATGCTGGGCTGGTGTCAGTGCTTTGGGAGCCGGTGGTGTATTGGCGGCAATTAAATATTGCGCCGATAGCTGGCCGAATAGCGACAAAGGGAAAATGCCATATGAAGGAGTTGATAAACAGTGAAAGGTATCGATATTTCGGCGTGGCAGGACAATATTGATTGGCAGGCTGTAAAGGCTGCCAATGTCGAGTTCGTCATCATCAAACTTGGCCAGGCCGACCACCTCGACAACCTGTTTGCCGAGCATGTAAATAATGCCGTAGCCTATGGCCTGAAATTCGGCATCTATCTTTATTCACTGGCTAAGAGCCGTGAAGAGGCCGAAACAGAAGCGGATTGGGCTGCTGAACAGGTAAGAACGTACCTCAATGGAATCGGCCCGGAAATGGGCATTTGGTTTGACGTGGAGGATGATTCCATTGCCCAGGACGGTGCGGACATTACCGGTCTTTGCGCTGCCTTCGTGAATCGGATGAGAGCCAATGGTTTTCAATATGTGGGCGTCTACAGTTCCTACAATTGGCTGACCAATGGGTATATCCGAACTGAAGAACTTGAGAATGTTCCTTTCTGGTGCGCTCAATACAACCGAGAATGCAACTTCGAAAACCAAAACCTTCGTATCTGGCAGTATACCGACTCGTTGAATATTGCCGGTAGCAACTTTGACGGGAATATCTATTTCGATTAGGCAAGAAAAAAATAAACGGGAGGAAACAATCATGACAACCGAAAAAATCGAACAAGCAAAAGCCCTTTTGGCTCAACTGGAAGCTCTGGGTGAAGAAGAAGTGAAGGAAGACATTGCAGCTCTGAAAGCTAAAATCGCAGACATGGAAGCGAAGGCATTGGCCGAAGCCAAGGAAATTGTCAACGAGGCCAAAGAAATTGAGGAAGGTCTGATTGCTAAGTATGGCGCCAGCGTCGTAAAGACCGTCGAGATCGCGCTAGTGCTGGCCATTTTCTTCCGAGTATTTGGGGTGATCTGATGAACGTCACATTCAAGGCGGCATCCGCCGCCTGCATCATCTTCCTTATTGTCGGTATGGTTGCTGGCGCGCTCGGTCTTCATGCCTGGCAGGTCAGTGATCTTAAAGTAAAGTTGGCACAGCTAGAGGCGCAGCTGATGGCCGAGAAGGCCAAGCCGCCGCAGGTCAAGGAAACGGTTAAAACCGAAACACAAACCAAGCTGCAATACGTTCCCGGAGAGACGGTATATTTGCCGTCGCCCACCGAGGCCAATCCGAACGCAACGCAAGCGGCTAAACTTGACGGCAAATTTACTATAGGCAAGCCCAATTTTGTTTATGAGTTGAACGGTAAACCCGGCCAGTTTGCAAAGGCCGATGATGAGCGTTATGTCCTTGATAAAAATATGATTCGACTGGATCAGTCCAGTACCATCACGATCAAGGCTGATATCCCAACGGTTGATTTGACACGACGGAATTCAATCGGACCGTATATAACAACTGAGTCCTACGGGATAATGGCAAGCCGGGAGACGGACACCCGGCGCTTCCTGTTCATGGGCGGTAAGAAGTGGGATGAAAAAAATGGGCGCGGCTATGAAGCCGGCGGCGCCGTCCAATTTAAATTTTAAATTAAGCTGCTCATCCTTTGGGGTGGGCAGCTTTTTTTTGCTTTTAGTGTGTTGAATCGGGCATAATTTTGCTATAATAACAACAGGAGGCGAGTAAATGGATAGGACCGTGGATGCCAAAGCCACCGATGTGCTAGGAAAAGCCGGTAAAAATATTGGTCGGATTTCCAAGGACGTTGAACAGACAAAAGCCTCCCTTAATAAGGAGTGGGCTAATTGGGAGAAAGCGAATTCGACAAATTGGAAACCAGCCAAGAAATATCGCTAATAGATATACTCTATAAGGATCAATCTCGTATTGATTCATTCATAGCACAGATTGCAGTAGGAGCCTTGCGAAGTGTGAAGTATACAAGTAACACGACGCAAGGTTCTTCCTCATCCTTAAAAGGTGGCGTCCCGGGAGTTGCTAGTGGTGGGATTGACGCTAAGGAGTCAACGGCAAAATCTATTGAAAAAACAATTGAACCTCACGATCATAACGTTTTACGGTTGCTCGAATTTTTAGATTTGCCTACAATTACCACATTGCCTGATCATGCGATTGGTAAATTGATACTTATCCGAGCTCAAATTACTATCAGAAATCTGAAACTAATTTCAGATATGATTCCTATCTTAGGGGCGAATGGTGGAACTTATGGTATAGATAAGAAGAACGCAAAAGCTATTGGTGAAATGATAAAGACCATGGCAAAAATGGTTCCCATGGGATTAGAAATTGAATTAGTTTTGGAAGATGGTACTTATTTGAGAGGGCCATTAAAAGAAGAATTTCTTTTAGAATCATCTCAAGATTTATTGAGAAGTTTTGGTACTGTTTTGCCGGGATATTGGCATGTTGTTGGAGTTATAGATAATAATAGTCAAACATTTAATGAATCATCTAACCCCATGCGCTCAGGAGTCGATCAATTTGCTGCGGCAATAAAATTATTATATTCGGAAAGCCCTCTTCCATGGGTCATTTCCCCAATCTTGATTTTCCGTGAATTGGACAAGTAGTTAATTTATTTCAAATATTACTTCATTATCGGCCCCGGATCGGGGGCTTTTTTTTTAGCTGTGTTCGCATTATGTATTGCTGTGGGGTGATATTAAAAGAGAACCGTGATGGTTCTCTTGAACCAGACTATGCGCTACGACGATATATAGAAAGCGGAAATATCCAAGGAACACCGAAATCATCTTCCCAGTCATCATAAAGCCCACACTCAACAGAAGGCCAAAGAACGTCGTTTCCTTCTACGCTCCGAATATCCAGCCTTAAAGTAGGCCCAACACCTTCGAGGCCGAGTTCAACGACCAGTATAGAGTCATCACTGTATGTATTCATGTTCAATGACGGTACGTTTTGGTTTGCAGGTAGACTTCTCTCAATGGGTTCTCTTTCATTGCGATAATAGTCCACAACTGTTGCACCGAGATATTCTCTGATTAGTAAAATTCTCCCGAAATCGTCAATCCATTTGCCAATGTACTTCGTGGTATCACTCAACTTTCTCACCTCAAGGTCAGTAATCCCTATGCGGCATAACAAGGTTTCAAACTGTTAGTCGCTACGTGGCGCGAGTTAACAAATGCTCGAACCAGCATGTCTTGCTTCTTGTTGCGCGTACTGAGTCGTTTGTGAAGTTCGATATATCTAATGTCGTATAGTCAATAATATGGTTGTTTAAATGCAACAAGATCTTTTGCTGTGGGCATCTGCTACTAACTTTCATGCAATGACCTGGCATTCCTGGATGGCTGGTGGGGTGTTGATGGGATATCTAATATTTTTCGCGGTCAGGAGGTGGTAACATGTACGAATTTAGAACGCGGGATGAACTGGAAAAATTCATCCAGGGAGAAGTCGTCACGGCCGCCGAGGCGGAAGAAATTTTAGGGGTAACCCGTCAGACGCTTCATTCACTCAAGGAACGTCTAAAGCTGTTTCCGATCATTGAGCGTGGTCGGGTTACATTATATTGGAAGGCTGATATCTTGCAGCGGAAGAAGGACTTGGCCAAGGAGTAACGTTGAAGGTCTCGCGGGCTTTATTGTTTTTGATTTCGCTTTGCATCTTCGATGTTTTTGCGATCTTGTTCTTCATTCTTTTTTCTGTAGAATTCCTGTCTTCTTTGATTGGCTTCGGGATAATATTGTTCAACCGTATCAAAGGCAAAATCAAAACTTATTGTGTCGACATGCTTACCAGTGCTATTCTTGTTTTTATCTAAAATCCATGCTAAATATGATTTCCGTCTATCTACGTCGAAACAAACCTTATACCATAAACCATCCGCATAGATATTAGCATAATAAGAATACTTATATTCTGGATAAGCACCAGAATTTGTTACTTCCCATGATCCTGTCTTGCTTGATTCCCGACTTATACTATCAATGTCAACATAGGCAGGCTGTCCATTAAAATCACCACAGTAGACTCGCTCCGCCAAAGCTGTAGTTGGAATAATTAGAAGCAGAATAAATAAAAGAAGTTTTCTCAATTGATCATCTCCTTTTGCTTCCAGAATATCATACTGGGAAAACTTGGACAAGCAATAGCCGGTAGATACTCTAATCATACGGTAAATCCTGCGAGATCGGCAATATCGAGGTGTGGGAAGGCGGGGTGGAGGCAGGGATCGCGGTTGGCAACAGACTGCCCAGTGTCGGCGATATATCAATAGTCGGCGTGGTCAATACCGGCGGGCAGTTCGGTTATATCGACCTGCAGACCACACCGCTGTCCATCGTGGTCAAGCTGAGCAAGACCATCGGCAAAGCGCTGGTGAAGGCACTTTGCCGCGTTTCAGCAGTGGACGCGGCAGCCGGACTCAGCAGCGCTAATGGTGAAAAAGCCGGTCCCACATAATATATAATACAACCAGTACAGCGGCAAAAATAATACCAAGGTCCCCGCTGTATTGTTCCATGTTCATCACTCTCCTGCTGCAATTATACCTGATTTTGCCCCGGCCGCCAAATCGGCTAACAGAATTTAACAGGCACACAAAGCCGCACCTCCCCATACAATGGAACACAGACCAAAGCGGGGGTGAAAGGTTTTGGTGTCTTTTTTTGCGGTCTTGGCGGCTTCGGTTGTCAAGGGGCTTTCCCTCCTTGTCGGGTATCTTACCAACAATACATTCCCGTTGCCGCTGTCGGAAAAGGAGGAGCAGCAGTATCTGGAACGGCTGAAGAGCGGTGACGAAAAGGCCAGGAATGTATTGATCGAAAGAAACCTGCGGCTGGTGGCTCATATTGTCAAAAAATTTGACAACACCGGCGAAGAAATCGACGACCTGATCTCCATCGGCACTATCGGGCTTATCAAAGCGATAAACACGTTTGACCAAGGGAAAAAGACCCGTCTGGCGACCTATGCCGCCCGCTGCATCGAAAATGAGATTTTGATGCATTTTCGCAGTACCCGCCGGACCCGGACTGAAGTCAGTCTGTACGACCCCATCGGCGTTGACAAGGAAGGCAATGAAATAACGCTGATTGATGTCCTGGGAACCGCGCCGGATGTGGTGGCCGAAGCGGTGGAAAACCAGTGTGAGCAGGAAAGGCTGGTCAACCAGATCAGCCGTCTCAACAACCGGGAAAAGTGGGTGCTGGAGATGCGGTTCGGCATGCCGGACGGCGGCAGGAAAACCCAGCGCGACATCGCAAAAATGCTCGGCATTTCCCGGTCTTATGTCTCGAGGATTGAAAAACGGGCGGTGGGTAAGCTCTGCAAAAGCCTGACCGCCGAGGACGGGCAGTAATCAGCGTGTACCCCCTCTTAAGCGCGGAAAGACCCGGCCGGATGAGGGCACTTCACTCGGCGGATCATAAAAAGACAGCCTCCGGATTATCCGGAGGTTGTCTTTTTGTATCAGCAATGATGCCCCGCATTCAGCTCAATAAATATTTCGCACAGGGAAAGCCGGGATGCGAATGAAGGAATGTGGCAAATATTGTCGAAACATGAAGGAAGTTGGCTGTTTTTAATGGAGGAATACAAAGTGCAGGCAATGTTGTCTTCGTTGTTTGAACTAAGGAAATTTGTAGTTCCTGAATTTATTTTTGGTCTCGGCGCCAGAAATTTAGTGGGCCGGTATGCGGTAAACTACGGTACCCGCAGAGCCCTTCTGGTTACTGATAAGCATCTGCGGATGTCGACACCCTGGGTGGAGCAGGTCGGAAAATCTCTCGAAAATGCGTCTGTTTCCTATGTTGTAATGGATCAGGTTTCACCTAATCCCCGTTCTGGGGAAATTATGGCTGGTGCAGCGCTGTTTTCTCAAGAACGCTGCAACGCCATTATCGCCGTAGGTGGCGGCAGTGTTATGGATTGTGCCAAGGGCATTGGGATCGTTTGCTCGAATGGCGGGCATATTTTGGATTTTGAAGGAGTAGACCGAATTTCCTGCGCCATGCCGCCGTTAATCTGCGTCCCAACTACCAGTGGCACCGGTTCAGAAGTTTCTCAGTTTACGATTGTTTTAGATGAGGGGCGCAAGGTAAAAGTCGCTATTGTCAGCAAGGCGGTTGTGCCTGACGTAGGTCTGATCGATCCGGAAGTGACCACTACCATGGAGCCTTTTTTAACGGCCTGCACCGGCCTGGATGCGTTAACCCACGCGATAGAAGCTTTTGTTTCCAATGCCAGTTCTCCGGTTACCGACCTACATGCTTTGGAGGCCGTACGAGTGATATGGGAAGCATTGCCGAAGGCGGTTTCGGACCCAACCGATGTTTCTTGGCGAGCCCGGATGCTGCTTGGAAGCCTGCACGCCGGTATCGCATTCTCCAACGCGATTCTGGGCGTCGTCCACGCTCTGGCCCACAGCCTTGGGGGGCATCTGAATCTTCCGCATGGCGAATGCAATGCTATCCTCCTGGGACCTGTTGTAAAATATAACTATTCTGCCTGTCCGGAGAAGTACAAAACGATCGGAAAAATTCTGGGCTGTTCTCAGGACGGATTGCCGGAAGAATCCGCTGCGAATGAATTATGTTTGGCTATTGAGCAATTCAGGCGCGATCTTGGGGTCAGCAGAACCTTGGGAGATTTCGGCGTGCGCCGGGCATCAATACCCATTCTGGCGGAGCTTGCGCTGCGGGATGCCTGTTTGGCTACCAATCCCCGGACTTTGTCGAAAGAAGACTTGAGGAAACTTTATGAACAAGCGTTGTAACCCTTCGGAATCGGGGAATTTCGCGCGGGATCTGCTCATCGGACTAGGCGAGAGGTCTGTGCGAAAAATTTACTATCCGGAATTACAGCAGCGAATGACGGAATTGGAGCGATTTCGACTGCTGCTCGACCAGGCGCCGGACGCCATTTTTCTTGTTGAAGCAAGTACCGGCCACATTATTGATGCCAATGCGGCCGCCCGGACTTGGTATGGACACGAGCAAGATGGTTCTGATCAGGCAAATATTTCTCAGTGGCTGGAACTATCCTTACCGATCAGTTCGCCGGACATGGATAAACCTTTTGAAGTGTGGCTCAACTTAAGTCCTTCCGGTTGCCCGCAGGGACGGGCGGTGCCATTTGAAATCTCGGTACGCCGGGCCAATTTAGAGGAAAAAGATTTTCTGGTTATCGTAGCCCGTGCTGTTGCTGAACGAAAAGAGGCCGAAAACCGGCTGCTTGCAGCGCATGAAGAGTTGTCGGCGAGCTATGAGGAACTGGAGGCCTTGTATAGGCAGTTAAACAATACCGAAGAGGAATTGCGGCTTAACGTGGCTGAACTGCAAAATAGCCAATCGGCCCTTGCCGAAAGCGAAACCCGTTATCGCCTGGCCATGGAAGGCTCAAATGACGCCATTTGGGACTGGGATATTCAGCGCGATGTGTGGTCGATATCGGTGGAGTGGGTAGTGAAAATGGGTGTCAAAAAAGAAAGGGCGAGTGATCGAAGCTTTTGGGAGGCCAGGATACATCCGGATGACAGGGCGCGGCGACAAGACGCAGTCAACGATTGTTTAGCAGGTAAAAGCGACCATATCGACGTAGAATATCGCTTTCTGGCTTCGCCTGAACGCTGGATATGGATCCTGGCCAAGGGAAAAGTGCTATTCAATACCAACGGAAAGCCTATCCGCATGTCCGGTTCATTTACAGATGTTACAACAAGGAAGAACCAGGACGACTATATCCGTCACTTGGCTTACCATGATTTTCTGACCGGACTTCCCAACAGGTTAGGTATTACCGAAGCCGTCGCGGCCGCCGTCAAGCGAGCCGAGCTGGAAAAATCGTCCGGGGCATTATTTTTACTGGATCTCGACAATTTCAAACTTGTTAACGATTCCTGGGGACATTCCTCAGGCGATGCGCTATTGACGGAAGTCGCCGGCAAGCTTAGGGACTATTTTCCGCCGGAACATATCGTTGCCCGTATCGGCGGAGACGAATTTGTCATACTGATGAATTCCGTCCAGCCTGATCAGGTTCGGGAGTGGGCGGAGAAAATACTGGCCTTATTTGACGCCCCGGTGATTATGCGCGGGATTCAACTGGCAATATCCAGCAGTGTTGGGGTTGCCTCCGTTTTGCCAGGGGCGACGGTTGACGAAGTCCTGCGAAATGCCGACATGGCGCTGCATACGGCTAAAGACGCAGGCAAAAAAACCTGGTGCTTGTTTAAGCGGGAAATGAAAGACAACCTAATCATGCGGATGCAGACGGAAAGCGAATTACACCGGGCTTTGGCAACTAATGAGCTTTTGGCCTATTATCAGCCGCAGATTCAACTCGATACAGGAGAGGTTATCGCCTTTGAGGCTCTTTTACGCTGGTCTCACGCCGAAAGGGGAATTATTTCGCCTCAGGATTTTATCCCACTGGCGGAAGAGACCGGCCTTATCGTTCCGATGGGGGATTTGGTAATTCGCCTGGCTTGTCGCTTTGGACATATGCTCGCAAAAAGGTACGGGAAGCGCTGGCGGATAGCTGTTAACGTATCGGCCCGGCAGATTATGCGGGATGATTTTATCCGGACTGTTGGCCGAATTTTGACAGAAGAAAACTATTCCCCTCACTGTTTGGAAATGGAGCTTACGGAAAGCGTCCTAATGGAATCTTTTGAAGCTACCATAGAAAAATTGACTGAACTCCGCGGTTTGGGAATCAGGATCATTCTCGACGACTTTGGTACAGGGTATTCTTCCCTGACTTATCTGAGCCGGCTTCCCATCGACGGCCTGAAAATCGACCGGTTCTTTGTCCAAGAACTGGGGGGGAATTCCACTGCGACGGCTATCGCCCAAGCTGTAATAAACCTTGCTCAGCAAATGAATCTCGCTGTTATTGCCGAAGGTGTGGAAACGGAGGAACAACTTCAGATTTTGCGCAGTTTGGGCTGTGATCATATTCAAGGCTTTTTGTTCAGCCGCCCACTGCCTGTCGATGAAGCAACCGAGTATCCTGCCCGCTTATACCCCTACACTTGACAAGTGGTCTGCGAAAAAGATGATAACTTCAGGGCGGTTCCTTTCATAAGGCCTGACCCCAGACAGGGGAGCAGGCCTTTTTTTCCGGTAATAAGCCGAGTTTGGCTGCCTGGCTGTTATATCCATTTATTCCGGGGTAAAGGGGTTTATTCAAGCGTGTCGAATGAAAATTCTAAAAGGTTGGTACGGAGGATTTTCTCAGATGCATACAATACCGGCGGTTCAGGAAACAGAATTTAATCTGGCCCTTATTTCCACCTACCCCGACATGGCGAAGGTGTTTTCCCATCTGGCGAAGCAGGAGGGGCTCAAACCCTTTGTCGCCTGTGCCGCTTTGACGGAAGCGGTGGAGATAGCCAAAAAAATTGAGGCGAGAACCGATGTCATCCTGAGCCGCGGCGGAACAGCCGAATATATCAAGGCGGCGGTGGAGGTGCCGGTGGTTTCGGTGCCGATTACCCCGTTTGACGCGGCACGATCGGTGTATTCCCTGAAAGGTCGGACAAAACTGATCGGTTTTTTTAACTATCGGGAGAATATGCATGGCATTCGGGACATCGAGGAAATGTTCGGTGTAAAAATCCATGAATATACTTTCAGCTCTGAGGCGGAAATCGAAAAAGGCGTCCTGGATGCCAAAGAAAAGGGCGTCGCGTCGATCATCGGCGGCATTGTGACCGTGAAACTGGCTGAGAAACACGGCCTGGAAGGCGTTCTCATCGAGTGCGGCGAAGAGGCCGTATTCCGGTCAATGCGCGAGGCGCTGCATCTGGCGCGGGTGAGGCGGACCGAACGGAGCCGGGCGGTGAGGTTCAAGACTGTGCTTGACACCATTGCCGAAGGGTTGATCGTGACTGACGAACAAGACAGAGTCACGATCTATAATCCGGCTGCCGAACGGATTTTCCGCATTCCCGGCGAAGAGGTCATCAATCAGAAGGTGCAGGACGTCATCCCCAATACCCGGATGCATCTTGTTTTTGCAAGCGGAAAGCCGGAAATCTACGAGTTGCAAAAAATTCGCGGCGGTACGCTGGCCACGACCAGAATGCCTATCGTTTTGGATGGCCGGCGAATCGGCGTTGTCAGTTCTTTTGAGGATGTTACCAAAATTCAGCAGTTAGAGCAGGTGATCCGTAAACAGATTCATGCCAAAGGGTTTGTCGCCAAGTATCATTTTCCTGACATCGCCACCGCCAATCCGCAGATGATCGAGATCAAGGAACTGGCGGAGCTATACGCCACTACCGATTCCTCCGTGCTCATCCAGGGCGAATCAGGCACAGGCAAAGAGCTGTTTGCCCAGAGCATCCACAACGCCAGCAACCGAAGCAACTGCCCTTTTGTGGCTGTCAACTGCGCCGCCATCCCGGAGCATCTCCTGGAGAGCGAGCTATTCGGCTACGAAGGCGGCGCTTTTACCGGAGCGAAAAGGGAGGGAAAACAAGGCCTGTTCGAGTTGGCCCATAAAGGCAGCGTTTTTCTTGATGAAATCGGTGAGATTTCCGGGTCGCTGCAAGCCCGCCTGCTGCGAGTGCTGCAAGAAAAAGAAATCATGCGGGTGGGCGGCGGCAGGATCGTACCGGTGGATATCCGGATTATCAGCGCCACCAACAAAAACCTGGAAAAAAAGGTGGCTCTGGGGGAATTCCGCGATGACTTGTATTACCGGCTCAATGTTTTCAACCTTAAGATTCCTGCTCTGCGGGAGCGCAAAGAGGATGTTCTGCTGCTGGCGCTTAAGTTCTTACGGCAATTCCGCGCCCAGGCCGAGGATGACGCCATCCGGGAACTGGTTCCCTTCCTTGAGGCATATGACTGGCCGGGTAATGTCCGTGAACTGATGAACATGATGGAGCGGTTGTCGTTGCTGGCGCGGCGGATTCCGGGGAAACCGCAGTGGGGGGAGATGATCCAGAAGGTCATGACCATTCCCGCGGCCGAACAACCGACGATAACCCTCAGGGTGAGACTGAACCAGGGCCTGAAGCAGACAGTCCAGCAGGTGGAACGGTCCATCGTTGAAGCGGTGCTGTCCAGATCCGGCAACGACCATGAACAGGCAGCCAAATTGCTGAAGGTAGGGCGAACGACCCTCTGGCGTAAAAGCGACAGAATTGAGAAGTAATTTTTTCAAAAAAGAAATAATTGTTCCAAAAATGAAATTATGGCATCGGGTCTTGCGTCTATTGACTTGATGTCATAATTTTTTGTTCTGTTTTTTCAAAAATGAAAAATAGGCACAAAAAGAACGGGAAAGGCAGTGGTTTTTATTTTGGCATATTTCTTGCACTCTAAATAGTTTGAAAATTTGCTGCCTGCTAAAGCAGGTGGTGGGACAAGGATTCTGAGCAGGTCAAACGATGAAGGAGGGATAACCGCCGCTTGGAACAGGGTGGAAACCGGGGGCAGAAGTTTCCGTAGTATCAGTACAAAATATGGGTATTCACGGCCTAAACGCAGCCGGGAAATATTCAAGCGAGAGACCGGGAGGGTGTAAAGTGGAAGAGTACAGTATTATTCCCATCAAAGTCGGCGAGTTTCTTGGCATCGAGAAATCAAATCTTACTTATCAGCTGGATTGCGGGCAGAAGCTAGTGGCACCGATCATTATGTATCTGATAAAGGGGAGGGATAAGGCGATCCTGGTAGATACCGGTGCGTCGGACGAGGAGTGGGCGAAGGATTACCATCATGGGCTTCGCCGGCCGCCGGAAATGCATCCGATAGCCGGTCTGAAGAAGGCGGGGGTTTGTCCCGACGATATCGAGATTGTTGTCAACACTCATCTTCACTGGGATCATTGCTTTAACAACAACCTGTTTACCAAGGCAAAGGTCTTTGTCCAAAAACGGGAGATGGAATACGCCATCAGCCCGCTTCCGCCTCACTACGTGTACTACGAGTCGCATCAGCTCGGCCTGCGGCCGCAGTGGTTCAACGGCTATGAGCGGATCGTGGCGGTGAACGGTGACTTTAACCTATTGCCGGGAATTGATCTTGTGACAATTCCGGGTCATACGCCGGGAATGCAGGGAGTCCTGGTGAACACGGCCAAGGGCAGGTACCTGATAGCAAGTGACTGCCTGGGGCTTTTTGAGAATTGGACAGGAAACGGCATTCATAAGCATATTCCCTCAGGCATTCATTATCGTCTTGATGAGTATTACAAAACCTTTGAAAAGATGGACAAAATCTGCGATTATGTTTTACCTGGCCACGATCCGCGGGTGTTTGAGCACGGGACATACCCGTATTGATGGAAAGGCGTCCTGGCTGCTAGGATTGGTAAAGTCAAATTAACAGGAGGTATATCGTGAATACTGGCTCAGATTCGTCAAGGCAAACTGTCAGCAGTGTTGTGGAAAAGCTTTCTCTTACCAATACCCACTATTTTGTTGTTATGGCCGCAGCTTTGGGATTTATGTTTGATTCGTTCGACACCTATATCGTATCCTACGCCATGCCCTCGATCATCAAGGAGTGGCAGATTACGCCAATGGTCAACGGGATGCTGACTTCGGCCGGCATTTGGGGAATGTTCCTGGGGGCGATGTTTTGGGGACCGATCACCGACCGATACGGCCGTAAGGTCGGTTTCATCGGCACTGTCATGGGCTTCAGCCTTCTGACAGGGTTGACCGCTTTCGCCGCCGATGTCATGCAGTTCGGCATCATCCGCTTTGTTACCGGCATGTGCCTGGGGGGAATGATTCCCATCAACACGGCGCTGGCTTCCGAATACGTCTCTGCCAAGCACCGCGGCCGGTTCGTAGCCGTGCTCACCGTGCTCTGGCCGTTTGGGCTGCTGGTGGCGGCGATTTCGTCGCTGACTCTGGTTGTCGATTACGGCTGGCGTGTTCTGTTTTATATCGGGGTGCTGCCGGCTATTTTGGCAATATTTGTTACCTGGAAAGTGCCGGAGTCGCCGCGCTGGCTGGCTATCAGGGGCCGCACCAAAGAAGCCGCGGTTATCCTGAGGCAGCTTGGCGCCAGCGAGGACGACTTGAAAAACCTTCAGTCCGAGGAAATCACTGAAAAAGTGCCGATTTGGGTTTTACTGAAAAAACCTTATCTGAAAAGGTTTATTTTAACCGCCGGTTATTACTTCTTCGGCTATTTCGGCTATTACGGGTTTGTGCTGTGGCTGCCGTCGATTCTGGCCACCGTTTATCAGCTCAGCCTGGCCAGAACCTTCACTTATACCCTGTATGTAGCGCTGGCAGCAATTTTGGGCCGGATGACCGCTTTTTACACCATCGAGAAATTTGGCCGGAAGCAGCTGTTCTATGTCGGCTTCGGCCTCGGCGGCGTGGCGGCCCTCATCTTCGGGACCCTCAAGGATCCGACTTACCTGCTCTGGGGCGCCTGCCTGCTGTCTTATCTTTACGAGCAGGCTGTTGCCGGAACGGTCGTCTGGACCGCCGAGCTTTATCCCTCGCAGGTTCGGGCTACGGCAACCTGCTGGTCCACCGGCGCCGGACGCGTGAGCTCGGCCCTTGCCCCGGTTGTTTTCGGTTATTTCATGGCTAACCAGATGTACTACAGCATCTATATTACTATGGCCCTGTTCTTCTGGGTGGCTGTTGCCCTGGTCTACTTCATCGGTATCGAGACCAAAGGCAAGTCCCTTAAGGATATCGGCGCCGCGTAACCTTCGCAGTCAGGGCCAAATCCAGCGGAGAGTCACCTGGCCTCCTGAACAGATGACTCTCCGGGCCGCCCCAGCGGACGGCGCGAGAAGACAACCAGGGGGTGAATGTGAGTGAACGAAGAAAATCCAGTTATCCTGGAAAAGGTGGCCCAGGTTTTGCCGCTGGTCCAGCAGGCCCTCGACCATGAGGTCGGCTTCGCCCTGACCGACAGGGAAAAGTACCTGCTCTATGCACCAGCCAAAGATCTTGATTTGCGCAACAAGGTCGATGACCGCATCAAGGAGGGGACCGGACTGCACCGGCTGTTCCGCGACAACCTGCCCTTCCTGGCGATGCGGGTGAATAAAGAGTTATACGGCGTACCGTATGTGGTGAAAGTCAGCGCCATCCACAACGACCGGCGGGAAATCATCGGGGCGATTGCCCTGACATGGTCGGTCGCCCGCCAGGAAGCCCTGAAGGAAATGGCCGGCAATGTGCTGCAGCATATCAGTACACTGGCCAGTACGACAGAGGAGATTACCGCCCAGTCGCAGGAAATAGCGGCAACCATCGGGGCATTGACCCAGATCGTTGAAGTGTCGCAGACCCGGGCGTCCGAGACCGGTCAGGTTCTCGGTTTTATCAAGAATATTGCCGGACAGACCAATCTGCTGGGGCTTAATGCCGCTATCGAGGCGGCCAGAGTCGGTGAGCAGGGACGGGGCTTCGGGGTGGTGGCCGAGGAAATCCGCAAGCTGGCTGCCAGCAGCGCCGAATCCATCGCCAGGATTACCGCCATTGTCGGCACGATACAAAGCGACAGCACCAATACCTACAACCAGGTCAACCGCGCAGAAGCAGGCATTACCCAGATAGCCGAAGCAATCGCCCATATTGCTCAGGCTACCGAACAGCTGCGGGCCATGGCTCTTCAACTGGACAAGGAAGCAGAGACTTACTGAGCCGGCTGACCGGGCAAACAGGGGGACAAAAGGATGCAACAATACTCACAATTGCTATCAACAGGACAAATAGGACGAATGACGGTTAAGAACCGAGTGATGATGGCGCCGGTGGCCACCAATTTCGCCGACCACAGCGGCGGAATCAGCGAGCAGATGATTCATTATTACTGCGAACGGGCCCGCGGCGGCGTTGGCCTTATCATTGTCGAGAACGCCAACGTCGATTGGCCGGAAGGGGTCAACGGAGCGGTGCAGCTCAGAATCGACGAAGACAGATTCATCCCCGGACTGGGGCTGCTCCGCGAAGCGCTGCACGACGCCGAACCGACCTGCCGGGTGGCCCTGCAGATCAATCATCCGGGGGCAGCGACCAAAGCGGGCCGGACAGGCGGCCTGCAGGTTGTCGGTCCGTCGGACGTTCCCGTCAGACCGCTGGGCGAGGTGCCACGGCCGTTGACAGCCGCCCAGATAGAAGCGCTGGCCGGAAAGTATGCGCTGGCTGCGCTGCGGGCCAAGAAAGCAGGCTTTGACGCGGTGGAGGTCCACGGCGGTTTCTGTTACCTGCTGGCCCAGTTCCTGTCGCCGTTTCACAACAGGCGGACCGACGATTACGGCGGGTCGCCGGAAAACCGGCTGCGGTTCCCGGTAATGATCATCCGGAAAGTCCGCGAATTGGTGGGGCGAAACTTCCCGGTTTTGTTCCGGCTGAACGCCGACGAATTTATCGAGGGTGGCATCACACTTGCCGACAGCAGAATCTACGCCAGAGTCCTTGAGCAGGAAACCGTCGATCTGCTGCATGTGACGGCAGGCTCGGGCTACAGCGTGGACCGGCACATCGAGCCGATGTCTTATCCCCAGGCGTGGAAAGCCTACCTTGCCGCCGAGATCAAGAAGGAAGTGACCATTCCGGTGGCCACGGTCGGCACGATCAGGGAACCTCAGGTCGCGGACGAACTCATTGCCGCCGGAAAAGCCGATTTTGTCGCCCTTGGCCGCACTTTGATCGCCGATCCCCACTGGGTGAATAAAAGCGCTCGGGGCGAGGCGGTGAACCGCTGCATATCGTGCAACGTGTGCGCCGGGCGGCGGCTGGCCTATGATTTGCCTGTCAGGTGCTCAGTCAATCCGACTGTCGGCAGCGAGAAAATCGAGCGGGAAAGGAACCGTCAGACGGTCGCACCCAAAAAGGTGCTGGTGATCGGTGGCGGGCCGGCGGGCCTCAGGGCCGCGCTGGAGACCAGCAAAGACGGTCACAGAGTGGTGCTTGTCGAACGGGATAACGTCCTGGGGGGCCGTGGTCTGATCGCCGCGGTGCCGCCGCATAAGGAAAAAGTAGCCTGGCTGATCGCCGATCTGGTCCGGCAAGTTGAAAATAGCAATATAGAAGTGAAAATGGGAACCGCGGCCGATATGACGATGATCAGAGCAATCAGGCCGGATGTCGTTATTTTGGCTGCCGGCTCGGATACATGCCTGCCGCCGGTGCTGACCGAGGCTGAAGCCGCCGAATGTATGCTGGCTGAAGATGTTCTGAAAAAAGCGTACCAGCCGTCAGGGCTGACTATCGGAGTGATCGGCGGAGGTTCGGTCGGCTGTGAGTGCGCCGAGTACCTGGCCGGCCGGGGCAACAGCGTCTATATCTACGAGATGATGGAGGAAGTGGCCGCCGACGCCGACCCGATATCGCGCGGAGATCTTTTAAAGCGACTGGCGGAGAACCATATCATGGTCAAGACCGGCCACTGTGTCCAGGATATCAGGCAAGGCACCATCGCCTGCCGGTTCGGGGCCGATGAGACGAAGGACCGGGTGGACCTTATTGTTGTGGCGACCGGCACCAGAATGCCGATGACGCTGGTCCAGGAACTGTCTGCCGGTACAAATGAGTTCGATGTTTACGTCATCGGCGATTGTTTCAAACCAGGCCGTTTTGTTGATGCTTCCCGCCAGGCCTATATGACTGCCGGGAAAATAAGGAACGGTTGATCCTTGCAGGTTTCCGTGATTTATAACTCGAACACCGAATTATACCGGTTTAAGAAAGGAGCGGAAAGCCATTGCTTACCAACGAGCTTGAAAAAATGTGCCTAGTTGCCCAAGGACCCAATCATGGGGCGGCGCCTATTCCCCAGGAGGGCAGGTGGGTTCAGGCCAAGGAAATCAAAGATATCTCCGGTTTCGCTCACGGCTGTGGCACGTGCGCGCCGCAGATGGGCACCTGTAAACTCACCCTGAATGTCAAAGACGGAATGATTCAGGAGGCTTTGATCGAACATATCGGCTGCTCCGGGATGACACATTCGGCGGCGATGGCCGCGGAAATTCTTCCCGGCAAAACACTGCTGGAGGCGCTCAATACCGATTTGGTGTGTGATGCCACCAACAGCGCGATGAAGGCGCTCTTTCTGCAGATCGTCTACGGACGCAGTCAAACCTCATTTTCCGACGGCGGCCTGCCGCTGGGGGCGGCGTGGGAAGATCTGGGCGCCGGGATCCGCAGCCAGGTGGGGACGTCTTACGGTACCAAGGACAAAGGACCCCGCTACCTGGACATTACCGAGGGCTATGTCACCAAAATGGGACTGGACGAAAACAACGAAGTTATCGGTTACGAATTCGTCAGTCTCGGCAAGATGATGGAATTCATCGCCAAAGGGATGAGCGCCAACGACGCCCTGGAAAAAGCCAGAGGGACTTATGGCCGCTATGCCGAGGCAGTGAAACGGATCAACCCGCGTCAGGAATAGGAGGGACAAAGGATGATAACTTTTGAAGGAATCGACCGTCGCCGCGAAGGAATCGCCAATTGCCTGCAGGCCTACGGCATTGAGTCGCTGGAGGAAGCCCGCAGCCTTCTGGAAAGTCGCGGCATAGACGCTTTTGCAATAGTCAGGGGCATTCAGTCGATCTGTTTTGACGACGCGTGCTGGGCTTATATTCTCGGTGGTGCTGCGGCTCTGAAAAAAGGGATTGCCGACGCGGCCGATATCGCCGAAACCATCGGCGAAGGTCTTCAGGCTTTCTGCATCCCGGGGTCGGTGGCTGTTCACCGCAAGGTGGGCCTGGGGCACGGCCGGCTGGCCGCCAAGCTTCTGCGGGAAGACACCAAGTGTTTTGCCTTTTTGGCCGGCCATGAATCTTTCGCCGCGGCGGAAGGGGCAATCGGTATCGTCCAATCAGCCAACAAGGTCAGAAAACAGCCGCTGCAGGTGATTCTGAACGGCCTCGGCAAAGACGCCGCCTACATTATTTCGCGGGTCAACGGGTTTACCTATGTTCGTACCCAGTATGACTATCATACCGGCGAGCTGGCAATCGTGAATGAGCGGGCCTTTTCGAAAGGCGAGCGTGCGGCGGTGCGCTGCTATGGCGCTGATGACGTTCAGGAAGGTGTCGCCATCATGATCCGCGAGGGCGTGGATGTCTCCATCACCGGCAATTCCACCAACATGACCCGTTTTCAGCATCCGGTGGCAGGGACGTACAAGAAATGGTGCTGGGACAACGGCAAAGCTTACTTTTCCGTGGCCTCCGGCGGCGGAACCGGCCGGACCGTCCACCCGGACGACAACGGCGCCGGGCCGGCGTCCTACGGTCTGACCGATACGGTGGGCCGCATGCACTGCGACGCCCAGTTCGCCGGTTCGTCGTCAGTACCTGCCCATGTTGAGATGATGGGCTTTTTGGGGATGGGAAACAATCCGATGGTAGGGGCGACTGTCGCCATGGCGGTGGCTATTTCCCAGTCGGTGAAATCTTAATAATGCGAGACCAAATAGATTAAGGAGGTTTGAACATGCATCCGGAAATGGAAATGCTGCGCTGCGCCATCGTGCGAGGCGGTACCAGCAAGGGCGTATTCATTATGAAGAACGAGCTGCCCAGGGACCCGGCAAAGCGGGACGCCGTCATCCGGGCCATCTACGGCAGCCCGGACGTACGTCAGATCGACGGGTTGGGAGGGGCCGACGTACTGACAAGCAAGCTGGCGATCATATCTCCCTCCACCCGGGAAGACGCCGATGTTGATTATACTTTCGGCCAGGTCAGCTTTGAAACCGATTTTGTCGATTACGGCGGCAACTGCGGCAATATTTCCTCGGCGGTGGGGCCTTTCGCCATTGATGAAGGTCTGGTCGAGCCGGTGGAGCCTGTCACAACCGTGCGCATCCATCTGACCAACAGCAACAACATTCTTATCGCCGAGGTGCCGGTGAAAGACGGCAAGGCGATGGTCGAAGGCGACTTTGCCATCGACGGCTGCCCAGGCACCGGCGCCAAAATCACCCTTGACTGGTCGGATGTCACCGGCGGCGTTACCGGCAGGCTGCTGCCCACCGGCAACGCCAAGGACGTGATCGAGGTGGATGGCGTCAAATATACCGTTTCCATCGTTGACGCCGGTAATCCGGTGGTATTCATCCACGCCGGCGACCTGAAAATGAAAGGCACCGAGTCACCGGCCGAGATTGAAGCCAACAAGCCGCTGATGGAGACCATCGAAAAGATTCGCGGCCAGGCCACCGTCATGTGCGGCATGGTCGACAAGCCGGAAGAGGCCAAGTTTAAGAGCCCTTACGCTCCTTTCTTCGCTATCGTCAGCCCGCCGGCCGACTACAGGACGATCAGCGGCGGTGAGGTCAAGGCCGGGAATGTCGATCTTGTCTCCAGGCTGCTGTTCATGCTGAAGATGCACAAAACCTATCCGGTGACAGGTACCGTGGCGACCGGAGCGGCTGTCCGCGTTCCAGGCAGCGTGGCCTGGGAGGTTCTGCGGGAAGAGGCCAAATCGCGGGTGACGGTAAATATCGGCCATCCGGGCGGCATTATTCCGGTAGAGGCCGAAGGCGGGACCGTCGACGGCCAGGTGAAGGTGACCCGGCTGGGGGTTTACCGGACGGCGCGCCGGATTATGGACGGCCATGTCTATGTGCGGAAAACGGTTTATTAATAAACGGTGGAGGCGTGAGAAGTGTCAATGATCCTTAAAGGCAGATCAATCAGCAAGGGGTATGCCGAAGGCGAAGCCCTCCTGTGTCACGAACCCATCGGCTTCAACTTCGGAATGGATGTCGAGACAGGGACGATTATCGAACACAACCACGAACTGCAGAACAAGTCGATCAAAGATAAAATCCTCGTGTTTCCCAACGGCAAAGGCAGTACCGGCGGTTCCTACGTCGTTTATCAGCTGGCCAAGGCCAACACCGCGCCCAAGGCTATCATCAACGTGATGACAGAGACGATTATCGCCGCCGGGGCAATCATGGGCGGAATACCGGTGGTGGATAAGCTGGACAAGGATCCGCTCTCGGTCATCGTCAATGGCGACTATGTCAAAGTGGATGCTACCAACGGAACGGTAGAAGTGATTAAAAGGGGTGAAACCAAATGAGGCTGACGGACGAGGAAAAAAGAATCCTCGATGGCCAACAGGGCGAACCCTTGCAAAAAGCGATGGAGATGTTGGCGGCTCTCGGGGAAATTTACGGTGCGGAAAAAACGGTTCCGATCAAAAGCGCTCATCTGGCGGGCCTCTCTTTGAAAAGTCACGGGATCGCCGGGGCCGAGTGGGCTGAGGATACTGCAAAAGCGGGGGCCAGAGTCTCCGTGCCGACGACGATGAATGTCGTGGGTGTAGACAGGAGCAGGGACTTGAAGCTGCCGGCCGATTGGTGCAGGAACCAGCTCAGGATCGAAGACGCTTATGAATGCATGGGCTGTTACGGCACGTCGACGTGTGTCCCCTATTATATCGGCTTTGTGCCCCGCTTCGGCGAGCATATCGCCTGGGCTGAGTCCTCGGCGGTGGTGTTCACCAATTCGGTGCTGGGAGCCAGAGATAACCGGGAAGGGGGGCCGAGCGCCACGGCCGCAGGCATGGTCGGCAGGACGCCGCTGTACGGCATGCACCTGGACGAAAACCGCAGAGGCGATATTCTGTTCAAGGTTACCGCCAAACTTGAGGATATTTCCGACTATGGAGCACTGGGCGCGTACGTGGGCCGGATAGTGGGCACTAAGATTCCCGTGTTCGACGGGTTAGTGACCCCGTCTATCGAAGACCTGGTGTATCTTGGCGCCGCTCTGGCCTCTTCCGGCAGCGTGGCCATGTTCCACGCCGTCGGCGTGACGCCGGAGGCCCCCAGCGTGGCTGCCGCCTTCGGCGGGAAAAAGTACGACACTGTTTTGATCACCGACAAGGAAATCGCCGCAGGCAAACGCCAGCTTACCTCCGCCACAGACCGAAAAGTCGACTATGTGGCTATCGGTTGTCCGCACTTCTCCCTGAAGCAAGTGAAAGAGACGGCAATGCTGCTTCAGGGGAGGAAGGTTTCACAGGATGTCGTGCTGTGGATCCATACCAACGTGGCCATCAAAGCCCTTGCCACCCAACTTGGCTACACGAAGATCATCGAAGACGCCGGCGGGGTGCTGACGCAGGACCTGTGTACGGTGCTGAGCATTCCCGAAGCTCTCGGGTTTAAGACGCTGGCGACCAGTTCGCCCAAAATGGCCTTTTACGCGCCGGGAGGAAACGGACTGATGACCTGGTACGGCAGTGTGAAACAATGTATCGATGCCGCGGTGAAAGGGTACTGGGAATAGGGTCGTCATACTTGACAAAGTGAGGAGAATACCTAGTGGGAAAAACGATGTCTGAGAAGATCCTGGCTAAGGCCGCTGGCCTGGCCGAGGCGTCGGCCGGGGATATTCTCTGGGTGAACGTCGACCGGGCGATGATGGACGATATCCTGGGGCCCCGGGTTGAAATAGCCGAAAAAATGCTGGAGATCAAGGATCAGGTTTGGGATAAGGATAAGGTTGTGGTCATTTCCGATCACTACACCCCGCCAGCCAACATTAAACAGGCCCAAATCGTCAAGTTTACCCGGGAATGGGCGGCCAGTCACGGGATAGAAAACTATTACGAGTATGTCGGTCCCTGCCACCAGATCATGGCTGAACATGGGCATGTACGGCCAGGCGCCATCGTTCTCGGAACCGACTCCCATACCTGTATGGGGGGAGCGCTGGGCGCCTTCGCCAGCGGGGTGGGCTCCACCGAAATGCTGGGTATTCTGCTCACCGGCAAGACCTGGCTCAGGGTGCCGGAGACGATCCGGGTTCAGTGGACCGGCAAGCTGCCGGCGGGGGTCATGGCCAAGGACATATCCCTCAGGACCATCGGCGTCATTGGCCATGCCGGGGCCACCTACAAAGCGGTGGAATACGTCGGCGAAGCCATCGAGGGACTGTGCCTGGATGAACGGATGGCGATCACCAATATGGCGGTGGAGATGGGCGCCAAGGTCGGACTCATGGTTGCCGACGCCAAGGTGACCGATTATCTGGCCGCCCGCGGTGTGACTGAAGGCTATCGGTATAAGAGCGATCCGGACGCCAGCTACTGCGCGACTCACGAATTCCGGGCCGACGAACTGGTCCCGGTAGTGGCCTGTCCCCATGAGGTGGATAACGTCACCGACGTGGGCAACGTCCGGGGTACGGTGATCCACCAGGCCTATATCGGTTCCTGCACCGGGGGACGCTACAACGACCTGGAAGCCGCAGCCCGCATTCTTAAAGGACGCAAGGTAAAAAAAGGAGTCCGTCTGCTGGTTTCGCCGGCTTCCCAGGATATCTGGCGCCAGGCTGACGCCAGTGGTATTCTGGCCACGCTGGCCGAGGCCGGAGCGGTTATCCTGGCTCCCACCTGCGGCGTATGCGTGGGCCTGCACTCAGGCCTGCTGGCTGACGGGGAAGTGTGCATATCCTCCACCAACCGCAATTTCATCGGCCGCATGGGCAGTAAAGACGCCGGCATTTATCTCGGCTCGCCTATGACGGTGGCGGCAAGCGCAATCGCCGGAACGATTGCCGACCCGCGCGAGTTTGCCGCGGAGGTGATAGTATGAGCACGACAGTAAGCGGCAAAGTCCATAAATATGGCGACAACATCAACACTGACATCATTTCGCCGCCCCAGTACATGGAACTGAGTATCGCCGAAGCCGCCAAATATGCGATGAACGCTATCGATCCCGAGTTTCCCCGCAAAGTGCAGCCTGGAGATATCCTGGTGGCCGGGGCCAATTTCGGCTCAGGCTCAAGCCGGGAAACATCGCCGCTGACGCTGAAATATCTCGGCATCGGCGCGATTGTGGCCAAATTTTTTGCCCGCATTTTTTATCGCAACGCCATCAACCTGGGAATACCGGCGATCGAATGCCCCGAGGCGGACAAGATTGAAGACGGTGACCGGATCGAGATTGATCTGGAACAGGGTTTGATCGTGAATGTGACCAAGAATCAGCGGTATGTCTGCAGCAAAATCCCGCCGCATATCCTTTCGCTCATCGCCGACGGCGGCCTTGTACCCTACTTGAAAAAAAATGTTTAGGAGGAGAGTTTTGCATGGAACGTATGGGAGCATTAGACGGATTACGGGTACTTGACCTGACCCGGGTCCTGGCCGGTCCGTTTGCCGGTATGATGATGGCAGACCTGGGCGCCAATGTCATCAAGGTTGAAGAACCGGAAAGAGGTGCCGACGAGCGGCACATGGGGCCGTTCCTGAATGGGGAAAGCGCCTATTTCATGAATCTGAACCGCAATAAACGGGGCATTACCGTAAATCTCAAGTCACCCAAAGGCAAGGAAGTATTCAAAGACCTGGTGAAAAACGCCGACATCGTTCTGGAGAACTTCCGCCCCGGTACGATGGAAAAACTGGGCCTCGGCTACGAGGAACTCAAAAAAGTCAATCCGGCCATCATCTATGGGGCTATCTCCGGTTTCGGACACTACGGCCCTTACAAGGACCGGCCGGGCTACGACATCATTTCCCAGGCCATGAGCGGCCTGATGAGCACCACCGGCTGGCCGGGCGGCGAACCGACCCGGACCGGAACCGCGATGGGGGACGTGCTGGGCGGGTTGTCGGTGGTCATCGGTATTCTGTCAGCGGTTTATAACCGCCAAGCCACCGGTCTGGGACAGAAAGTGGATGTCGCCCTGGTGGATTCGGCTGTGGCCAGCCTGGAGATCATCAATATGATCTACCTTGTCGAAAAGCGGATACCGCAGCGGATCGGCAACCGTTATGAATCGACCTATCCCTACGACTCTTTCAAGGCGGCCGACGGAAGCATTGTCATCGGCACCGCCAACGATAAACTGTGGCAAGCACTGTGCAAGGTCATGAACAGGCCGGATCTGGCTGCCAAAGAAGAGTGGGCCCGGGTCCGCGACCGCGTTCAGAATAATGCCGCAGTGAAGATCGAGGTGGAAAATTGGACGCAGCAGCACAAGGCCGCCGATCTTGTCGACATGCTGCTGGCCGGAGGCGTTCCTGCCGCACCTATCAACAATATCGAACAGGTGGTCAACGACCCGCATATCGCCGGGGCCAGGGAGATGTTCGTCGAAATTGAGCACCCCAAAGCCGGCAAACTGAAAATAACCGGCTCGCATATCAAGCTTTCCGATACCCCGCCTGTGATCCGGATCCCGTCACCCGGACACGGCCAACACAACGCCGAAGTATTGAACGAATTGCTGGGAATGACGGCCGACGAGGTGGCGAAGCTGAAAACCGATGGCGCCATCTAGCGCGAGGAGGACAACAATGATATTGCCGAGCAAAGTCGACGTGGTTGAAGTGGGGCCGCGGGACGGTTTCCAGAATATCAAGACAGCCATTCCCACTCCTGTCAAGCATAAAGTGATCGAGGCCATGGTGGCAGCCGGGGTCCGGGTGATGGAGGTGACCTCCTTCGTCCATCCCAAAGCCATTCCGCAGATGGCTGACGCGGCCGAAGTAGCGGCAAAATCGGTCCAGAATTATCAGGGGAAGGATTTTTGGCCCATCGCCCTTGTCCCCAATCTGACCGGCGCCAAGAACGCGTGGGCGGCCGGTATTCGCGAAGTTACCTATGTCATTTCGGCCAGCGAAAAACACAATCTTGCCAATATCAACAGGACCCGTGAGCAGTCGCTGAACGAACTGGCGGCCATTATGGCCGAAGTACCAGGTCTGAAGGTGCGTCTGGCCGCCGCCACCGCTTTCGGCTGTCCGTTCCTTGGCAGAGTGGACAACGATCTTGTTTTCAGCCTGGCCGACGCCGCCCTGCAGGTCGGGGTCAAGTCGGTCGTCCTGTGCGACACCATCGGGGTTGCCGATCCGAAGCAGGTCTTTCAGCTGGCCCGGGCGTTCAAAACGGTTTATCCCGAGGTACCGGTCGGCCTGCACCTCCACGACACCAGGGGCATGGGGCTGGCCAATACGCTGGCCGGTCTGGAGGCAGGCGTCACCACCTTCGAGACGTCCATCGGCGGTCTGGGCGGATGTCCCTTCGCGCCGGGAGCGGCCGGCAATACGGCAACCGAGGATATGGTCAACATGTTCCACGCCATGGGCATCGAGACCGGAATCGATCTGGACAAATATTTGGCGGCGGTGCGGATTGTCCGGGAGGAAATCCAAAAGGATATTACCGGACATATGGCGTCAGCCTGCAAATACGAAGGGCTATAAGCCGGGCAAGTAAGTAGACAAAATGGGGAAACGGGAGGGGAATTCCTCCGCTACGGACAATATCCTACGCCGTTATCGGCCGCAAAGCTGCCGACGGCTAGGGATATTAGTGAAACTAAGACTCGGGAACTTTCCCGAGTCTTTTAGTTGAACTTATCCACGTATGTGGGCGAGTCCCGCTGCGGAAATCCCCTCCCCTTTTCTGTCTTGCAGTTCGAAAACAGTTTTTACTCTTCAGCCAGGCATCCGGAATATTCCGGAGGTTTTGTTTTTTATTGCCCGCTGTGCTATAATCTTTTAAAAGCAATTTTCTGGGGGTGCCGGGTTGTATCACCTCTTTTGTCCGGATATGATGGTGGAGTCGCTGCAGGATATCAATTTTGACGAACTGAAAGAAGAAGGTGTCCGGGGGATTATCTTCGATCTGGATAATACCATTATCCCCTGGGACAGCTCCGACCTATGTCCGACTGTTGCCCTGATGCTCAGCGAGATACTGGCCAAGGGCTTAAAGGTCAGTATCGTGTCGAATAACTGGCACAAACGGGTGAAAGAGATCGCTCTTCAGCTGGGGTTGCCTTTTGTTTCCCGGGCCTACAAGCCTGCCAAGACGGGGTTTCGCCGGGCTTTGGCGGCGATGGAGCTGGAAGCCGGCGAGACGGTGGTGATCGGCGACCAGCTGTTCACCGATGTGCTGGGAGGCAATCGCCTGGGGCTTAGGACGATCTGGGTCAAACCGCTGACAGCGCAGGAGTTCATCGGCACCAAGATTCACCGCCGTTTTGAAAAACTGGCTGTACGGATTCTGCGGGCCAAAGGTTATATGAAGTGAGGACGGCCCGGGCTGTCTGGCTGAGACTCGGAGGAGTATCATGATAAAAGGAAAAATGCGGGTGGTGGGGCTGCTCGGTTGGCCGGTCGGGCACACCCTGTCGCCGGTGATGCAAAATGCCGCGTTTGCGGCTGCGGGTCTGGATTTTTGTTATGTGGCGTTTGCGGTGAAGCCGGAAGAACTGCCGCAGGCGTTGGCTGGAGCCAAGGCTCTGGGGTTCGGCGGGCTGAACCTGACGATACCCCACAAGGTTGAAATCATGCGCTGGCTGGACGAACTTGACCGCAGTGCCCAGCTGGTGGGGGCGGTGAATACCGTTGTATTCGAGTCCGGCCGGGCCATCGGTTATAATACCGATGCGGACGGCTTCGTCAATTCTCTGCAGACGGAAGGTGTCGCCACAGACGGGAAAAAGGTGGCGGTGCTGGGCGCAGGCGGCGCCGCCCGGGCTGTTGTCCACGGTCTTTTGGACAACGGGGTCCAGGTCGTGTCGGTGGGGGCGAGGGATGCGGCCAAGGCCGCGGCGTTTGCCGGCAGCTTCGGCAGCGGCGGCAGGGTCCGGGGCTTCGACTGGAAGCAGCAGGAGTTTGCCCAAGTTTTAAGCGACTGCGATATTCTGGTTCAGAGCACTCCTGTCGGGATGTGGCCGCAGGCAGGGGCGGAAGTTCCGCTGGATTGGGAAGCTTTGAGTCCTGCGGCGGTGGTCTGTGATTTGATCTATAATCCGGCGACAACCTCGTTTTTGGCCCGGGCGGCGGCGGACGGACATAAAACCATCGGCGGCGCAGGCATGCTGGTGGGACAAGGCGCGGCGGCGTTCACTCTCTGGACGGGAATCCAGGCTCCGCGAGAGGTCATGCGTCAGGCCCTGGCCGAAGCCCAGCGGGAGAGCGGACGAAATTAGGGCGGTTGTCTCGGATTAGCAAGTTTTGGCAGGAAGTATCGCCGGATGTGGCGAATAATTATCTGATCAGTGGCTGCAAGAGAAGCCAAAACTCTTCAAATAAGTGGGGTATGTGCTAGTGAGGGAGAGAGAAAAATCGATGTTAGAACTGAAGAATTACATGGAAGTTCTGGTCTGGCAGAATGTCGAGGAGATTGTCGGAAATAATCAGGGCGTTTGTCCCTGCGAGCGTTGCCGCTACGATATTGTCGCCCTGGCGCTCAATTTCCTGCCGCCCCGATACATTGTGACCGCTAAAGGCGAAACCTGGGCCAAGGTAAAAGCCCTGGAACAGCAGTTTTATGTCGATATCATCACCGCTATTACCAACGCCGTCACCCTTGTCAGATCGCGGCCTCACCACAATCGTACGGAGGAATAGGCGACCGTGATTGCAGCTTTTGCGCCGTTTACCGAGCCGGCTATCAGTCATGGCCTCTGATCTGCGGGCTGACAGGACTGTTTTTTCGCGGTTAAGGCTTGTTTTTATTGCGGCATTTTTGATGCGCTGATTTGGCCAAGGCGTCAGCCTTGGTTTTTTCGGGCGAACAAAAGGATAAATTATAGCTGTTCGACATAAGAAAAGACTTGGCTTACACCGAGTCCTTGGACGAAGGCGGGAGCCTGGTCGTTCTTATCCGGCACTTTGCCGGGAAAGTGCTTCGGCTTTCGCTATCGCTAACCGGCTCGGCGCAAGCCGAGTTTTCTAATATCTGTTAAAGGGGGTATGGCCATGTTCCGTTTTCTGACAGCAGGGGAATCGCACGGGCCCTGTCTCACGGCGGTGATCGAGGGACTGCCGGCCGGCATATCTGTCGACATCGAACGGATCAACAGGGATTTGGCCAGACGGCAGCAGGGGTTCGGCCGCGGCGGCAGGATGAAAATCGAGCAGGACCGGGTGGAGATTTTGTCCGGTATGCGTTTTGGCCAGACCTTGGGCAGCCCGTTGACGCTGACTGTCCGCAATCGGGACTGGGAGAACTGGCAGGAGCGCATGTCGGCCGCCGGGGAGCCGGCGGGACCGGCTGTTACTTGGCCCCGCCCCGGCCACGCCGACCTGACCGGAGTCTTGAAATACCAACGCCAGGACGTCAGAGATATCCTGGAACGGGCCAGCGCCAGAGAGACGGCCGCCCGGGTGGCCGTCGGCGCGGTGGCGAAACAACTGTTGGCCACGGTGGGCATCGACATAGCTTCGCATGTCGTCAATATCGGCGGAATAACTATTGAGCCTTATCCGGCCTATCAGCACCGGGACGTGGCTAAAAGGGCGGCCGCTTCTGAACTGGGGTGCATCGATGGGGCCGCTGAAGGCAAAATGAAGGAAATCATCCAGGTTGCCAAGGATCAGGGGGATACTCTGGGCGGCATTTTCGAGGTAGTGGCGACAGGAGCCATGCCTGGACTGGGCAGTTATGTGCAGTGGGACCGCCGCCTCGACACCCGGCTGGGGGGAGCGCTTTTATCCATCCCGGCGGTGAAGGGCGTTGAGGTCGGCGAAGGTTTCAATTACGCCGCCTTACCTGGCAGCAGGGCCCATGACGAGATTTTTTACGATTCCCGGCAGGGATACTACCGGCAAACCAACCGGGCGGGCGGGATCGAAGGCGGGATGAGCAACGGCGGCGATATCGTCGTCCGGGCAGTGATGAAGCCTATTCCCACGCTGATGACGCCGCTGGCGTCGGTGGATATCGCCACTAAACAGCCAGGCAGAGCCAACACGGAGCGTAGCGATGTCTGCGCCGTCAGCGCCGCAGCGGTAGTAGGCGAGGCAATGGCGGCCATCATCCTGGCGGAGGCTCTCCTGGAGAAGTTTGGCGGCGACAGCGCCGCTGATCTTGCGGCAGCTGTGGACAACTACCGGCGCAGACTTGCGCCATAGCCGGCGGATGGTATGAAAAACATTGTTTTGATCGGTTTCATGGCAACAGGCAAAACCAGCGTCGGCCGTCTGCTGGCCCGGCGGCTGGGCCGCTGTTTCGTCGATGTCGACGAGAGGATCGAGCAGGAAAGCGGCATGAGCATCGCCGAAATGTTTGCCAGGCACGGTGAAGACTGCTTCCGGGAGAAAGAGCGGGAGATGATCGCAAGGGTTTCCCGTTTTCGCAACGCGGTGATCGCCACCGGCGGCGGGGTGGTGCTGTTTCCGGAAAATATGAATCTGCTGCGGGCGACCGGTATTATCATTGCCCTGACCGCATCGGCGGAAGCCATTCTTGAGCGGGCCGGCCGGAGGAATACCCGGCCGCTTCTGGAGAGGCCGGACCGCGAGCAATTCATCGCCGACTTGCTGGGCAAAAGGTCGGGCCTTTACCGGCAAGCCGATTACTCAGTGGACAACGAGTCTTGTTCGCCGCGCGAGACGGTGGAAAAGATTGTCGCACTGCTAAAGCAGGAGGGGAAATAGTTATGGCCCAGGTACAGGTGAATCTGCCGACCGGCGGCTATACCATCCATATCGGCCCCGGGGGGGTTGGGAAAATTGGCGAGCTGGCCGGGGCGGTCAAGCTGTCCGGCAAGGCGCTGGTGATTTCGGACGAAAACGTCGGCGCCAGGTACGGCGAAGCAGCGCTCCGCAGCCTGGCGGACAGCGGTTTTGCGGCTGAGTTGGCCACCGTACCGGCCGGGGAGGATTCCAAGTCGCTGGCGACGGCGATGAAGCTTTACACCAAAGCCATCACGATGGAGCTTGACCGGCGGTCGCCGGTTATTGCCCTGGGCGGCGGGGTTGTGGGTGACCTGGCCGGGTTTGTTGCCGCCACTTACCTCAGGGGCGTGCCGTTTATTCAGGTCCCGACCAGTCTCTTGGCCCAGGTTGACTCCAGCGTTGGCGGCAAGGTGGCTGTCAATCATCCCCTGGGCAAGAACCTGATCGGCGCTTTCTATCAGCCGCGGCTGGTGATCGTCGACACCGGCGTGCTGACCACGCTGCCGGCGCGGCAGCTTTCCACCGGACTGGCGGAGGTCGCAAAACACGCCATCATCGCTGCAGCCGACTTTCTGGCCTACCTGGAGGAGCATCATCAGGCCATACTGGCGAAAGACCAGGAACCGCTGACCGAAATCATCCGCCGTTCCTGCGTGATTAAAGCCAACGTGGTGGAGCAGGACGAAAAGGAAGCTCACCTAAGAATGATCCTGAATTTCGGCCACACCATCGGCCACGCGGTGGAGGCCAGCGCCGGTTATGGACTGTATACCCACGGCGAGGCAGTGGCTGTGGGCATGCATGGTGCGGCGCTGATCAGCCACTATCTCGGCCTGTGCGACCGGGAGACGGTAACCGCCGTCTGCTCTGTGCTGCGGCGCTTCGGTCTGCCGCTCACCGCCAAGCAGTGCGCCCCGGGCGACCTGATGGCTTTTTTCAGTCGGGATAAGAAGCGGATCGGCGGTACTATCAACTGGGTGCTGCTGAAGGCGATCGGCGAAGTCACTATCGTCAGCCAGGTGCCGGAGGAGATCGTCCGCAAGGTCCTGGAGGAAATCACATAAATTGAAGCAGGCAAGAGATACTAGGCCTATGGCTTTGACCCGGCCGTAAGCGGCAATCGACAGATGAAACAATAGTTTGACAAAATCGGATTACGGGGGAGAAATCATGCTCGACCGGAAGGTTATGGCTCAGATCCTGGATGAGGCGCTGGCCCGCGGCGGAGATTTCGCCGACCTCTTCATCGAGGACCGCGCGACAACGCTTGTTTCCTGTGAAGACAACAGGATTGAAAGAATCAAAACCGGCGTGGATGTCGGCGCCGGAGTGAGGGTTATCTACGGCGATACTACGGCTTACGCCTATACAAACAAAGTGAGCAAGGACGATCTGCTGGCGGTGGCGGACATTGCCAGCCGGGCGGCAAAAGGGGCGAAAAGAGATATCCAGGTTGACCTGCGGCAGGTTCAGCCCACGGTCGATCTGGATGTGGCCATCCTGCCCGGTGACGTTAAGATCGACGACAAAGTCGCGGCGGTGGAGGCGGCCAACGACGCGGCCAGGGCGGTGGATCCGCGTATTGGCCAGGTCATGGTCGTCTACGGCGATGTGCGGCAGGATGTTACTATCGCCAATTCCCTCGGGCGGCTGGTGGAGGACCGGCGGGTGAGAACCAGACTGTCGGTCAACGCGGTGGCTGCGGCCGGTGAACAAATTCAGACAGGCTTTGAGTCGTTGGGGTCCAATCAGGGCTTTGAGCTCATCGCTCCGGGCGCCTGTGAAGCGCTGGCCAAAACGGCGGCGGGAAGAGCGTTGTCCGCGCTTACGGCGAAACCGATGCCGGCCGGCAGGATGCCTGTGGTGATGGCCGGGGCGGCCGGGGGCACGATGGTTCATGAAGCGTGCGGCCACGGCCTGGAAGCCGACCTGGTGCAAAAAGGGCTGTCGGTTTACGCCGGACGGAAAGGGGAAAAAGTTGCCGCCGGGGCCATTACTGTGGTGGATGACGGGACACTTCCCCACCGCTACGGGACGATGCGCTTCGATGACGAAGGCTTTCCCACGCAAAAGACGGTGCTGATTGAAAACGGGATACTGTCCAATTTTATGTACGACTACCTGACAGCGACCAAGGACAAGGTGACCCCTACCGGCAACGGGCGGCGGGAATCCTTCGAGCATAAGCCGATACCCCGGATGCGCAACACTTACATCGCCCCCGGCAAGGACAATCCCGAGGCGGTGATCAAATCGGTCCGCGACGGGCTGCTTGTGAAGAAAATGGGCGGAGGCCAGGTCAATACGGTGAACGGTGACTTCGTCTTCGATGTGGCCGAAGGATACCTGATCAGGGACGGGCAGGTCACCTGCGCCGTCCGGGGGGCCACTCTGGCCGGCAACGGCCCGGAAGTGCTGCGGACGATCGACATGGTGGGCTCGGATATGGGCTTCACCATCGGAACCTGCGGTAAAGACGGGCAGAGCGCGCCGGTGGCCGATGCTCAGCCGACCTTGCGCATTCCGGAGATTATTGTCGGCGGAACAGAACACAGGTAAATTCATTTTGAAATTCACCGGCCTAAATCAGGCGGGTGAATTTTTTTTATTATTCCGGAATATTTGGACCAATTGGTCACTGCTTGCAGGATACGCCACGACTAGGTCGAATATTACAAGGTATATTTTTTCGGGTGGAGGTAAAGAAGGTTGGCGACGGACAAGAAAAGGATCATTTCCATAGCAGCAATTGTGGTCATCGCCTTGACAGGGATTATTGGGTACCGTATTTATGCCAACATGGCCGCCAACAAGGAGCGCGCGGCCCGGGTCGCCCAGGGACGGAGCGTTGCCGCCGAGGTGGCAAATGTCGGCCGCAGAGACGTACAGTCCAATTTGTTGTTTTCCGCCAACCTGGAGCCTTACTGGACGGCGGATCTGTCGCCGAAGGTGGACGGACGGGTGGCTGCCCTGAATGTTGACGAGGGCGATGTGGTAAAGGCCGGCTCGATTATTGCCACTCTTGATACCGATGAACTGCTGCCCCAGGTTACCCAGGCCGAAGGCAGTCTTTACACCGCCAAGGCCAATCTGGAGCAGGCCGAACTTGACCTGCAGCGGGCTATTCCTCTGGCCCGCCAGGGGGCGATTTCCGCCCAGGCCCTTGATACGGCGCGAATCAAACGCGATCTGGCCATCGGACAGGTGCGGTCGGCCGAGGGGGCGCTGGCTCAGTTGAGTGCCAGGCTGGACAACGCAAATCTTCCCGCTCCGCGGGATGGCATTGTCACAAAACGCTATCTTCAGGCAGGCTACTACGCCAAAACCGGCTCACCGATCATCAGTCTGGCTGACGTAAGTTCGATGTTGGTCAAAGCGTCGGTGGGAGAGGCGGAGGTAAGCCAACTGCGACTCGGCATGCCGGCCGCCGTCAAGATTGCCGCCCTTGGCGACAGACAGTTCGCCGGAACGGTGACCAGACTGACGCCGGCGGCGGTTCTTCCGTCCCGCACGTTCGTTGCCGAAGTTACTGTCCCCAATGCTGAGGGGATTCTGAAGACCGGTATGTTCGCCCAGGTGCTGATAGGCGGCGAGGTTCACAAAAACGTGGTGGCCGTGCCGGAAGGGGCGCTGGTGCTGCGCGAGGATCAGAAAGCCGTGTATGTGGTTACCGCCGATAATAAGGCGCAGCTGAGAATTCTGAAACTGGGCTACGTCAACGGCGGCTGGGCCGAAGTTCTTGACGGGGTCAAAGAAGGGGAATTGATCGTTGTCGCCGGACAGAACAAGCTGAGGGACGGATCAAGTCTCGATCGGCCTGCCAAGGAAGGGGAATAACCGTTACATGGGTCTTTATACCTTCATCAAGCGGCCGGTTTTCACAACAATGGTGGTCATGCTGCTGGTGGTCTTCGGGCTGAGTTCCTACCCGTCCCTGGGCATTGACCTTTATCCTGATGTAGACTTTCCCATCGTCACCGTAACCGTCACCTGGACCGGCACGTCGCCGGAAGAGATGGAAACCCTGGTGACCAAGCCGATTGAAGACGCCGTCAGCTCGGTTTCGAATATCAAAACCTTATCCTCGGTCACGCTGGAAGGTTTTTCCCAGACGACGCTGGAGTTTACCTTCGGTACCGACGCCAAAATGGCGGCCAACGATGTGCGGGAAAAGGTGGCCGGTATCCGCAAGCGCCTGCCGGACCAGATCGATGAACCGGCGGTGCAGCGGTTTGACATTACCGCCCAGGCCATCGTTTATTTCAGTCTGGCGTCTGACAGCCGCAGCCGGGGCGAGACAAGGAAAATCGCCTGGGATATCGTCAAGGATGAGCTGCAGCGGTTGGACGACGTGGCCGATGTCAGCGTCTTCGGAGCCGCCGCCCGCGAAATTCATGTTTTTGTCGATCCGCGAAAACTGGAAGCCTATCGTATCGGCTTTCAGGATTTATTCAATATTCTGGATGCCCAGAACATGGACACCCCAGGCGGACGGGTAAGAGAAAAGGGTACCGAGATCACGGTCCGGACCCTGGGGCAGTTCAAGTCGGTGGATGATGTCAAGAACATCGTAGTCGCCAGCCAGGGATTGCAGAACATAAGAATCAAAGACGTCGCCGATGTGACGGACGGGTTTGAAGAAGAACGGACCTACGCCCGGACGGACGGGACGCCCAGTGTGCTGATTGCCGTGCAGAAACAGTCCGGGACCAACACGGTTCAGGTCGCCGAACGGGTCAAGACGCGGATGGAGCAGTTGCAGCGGGACATGCTGCCGCCGGATATCAAGGTTTCCATCGTCCGCGACAGTTCGCGCTACATCCATGACAATCTCGACGATGTCATGATGTCGCTGGTTTTCGGCGGCTTGCTGGCGGTCATCATCACCTTCCTGTTTTTGCAGAATACCAGGGCGACGATTATCGGCGCCATCGCCATACCTACCTCGATCGTGGCCACCTTCTTTTTGATGAAGGTGATGCATTTTACATTGAACAACATGTCGTTGATGGGTCTGAGCCTGGCGGTCGGCATCCTGATCGACGACGCCATCGTGGTTATCGAAAACATCTTCCGCCATATGGAGCACGGCAAGCCGCCGCTGCAGGCCGCCGCCGAAGGGACAGGCGAAATCGCCCTGGCGGTCATGGCCACAACCTTGTCGATTCTGGCAGTATTCGTGCCTGTCGGCAACATGGGCGAAGTCATCGGCGAGTTTTTCAAGCAGTTTGGGTTGACGGTGGCTTTCGCCGTCGCTTTCTCACTGTTCGTCGCCTTCACCCTCACGCCGATGCTGTCGGCTTACTGGCTGAAGATCAGCCCGGTAAACCGCGAGACGTTACACGGACCGGGCCGGTGGATACAGAAGGTCCTGGATGTGTGGGAGGACGGTTTTTTAAGGTTCCGTGACACCTACAAAGAGGTTGTCAGCTGGGCGCTGAAGCGGCCGAAGAAGCTGGTGGCGCTGGCTGTGCTTTCGCTGCTTATCAATATTGCGCTGGTCCCGTTTCTTGGCAAGGAATTTCAGCCCCAGTACGACTCCGGCGAGTTCAATATCGCCCTGGAGGCGCCGGCAGGCACCTCTCTCGACAAAATGAAAGAACTGGTGGCGCCCATCGAGAAGGAAGTGCTCAGCATTCCGGGCCTTGAGACGGCATTTTTCAATATCGGTTCGCAGCGCAACCCGGTGTACAAAGGGTTTATCGGGGTTCGGCTGATCCCTTCCGACAAGCGCTCCAAGTCGATGATGGATATCATGGATGATCTGCGGATCAAGTTCCGTAAAGTCCAGGGACTCAAGGTCGCGGTCAACAACACCCAAGGGGTGGGACGGGGCGACGCGCGGCCGATCCAGATCGCTTTCCGCGGTCCCGACCTGGAGGTGCTGCGGACCATCGCCTCCCAACTGGCTGACGAGATCAGAAAGATCCCCGGCACCGCCGATGTCGATATTTCCAGCGCCCAGTCCGAGCCTGAGGTGCAGATTCGCCTGGATCCGGAGCGAATTGGGCAGACGGGGGTCAACGCCACTGACGCCGGCAACGCCATCCAGATGGCTTTTCTTGGCATTGTCCAGAAGAATCAGTTTACCATCGCCGACAAGGCTTACAACATCCGGGTCCAGATGCCGGAAGAAAGCCGGATGAGTATCGACGATGTCGCCAACCTTCGCATTTCCGGGAAATCAGGCACTTTCGTCCGACTTGGGGACGTCGCTGAAGTCAAATTTTCCTCCGGACCGACCCAGATCGACCGGGAGGGGCGGCAGCGTCAGGTTATCGTCTACGGCAACGCCATCGGGATATCTTCCGGTGAGGTGATGGACCGGGCCCTGAATACCATTATCCCTGCCATGAATCTGCCGTTCGGTTACACCTATCGCCTGGTAGGTCAGGCCCAGACGATGCAGGATTCTTTCCGGGAGATCAGCAAGGCTCTGATTCTGGCAATCGTACTGATCTACATGGTGTTGGCGGCCGAATTCGAGAGTTTCATCCACCCGCTGACCATCATGCTGTCTTTGCCTTTCTCGCTGGTCGGGGCGATCCTCGGTCTTTTGGTAGCCGGCAAAACCATCAACATCATGTCTCTGATCGGGATCATCATGCTGATGGGGCTTGTGACCAAAAACGCCATTTTGCTCATCGACTATACCAATCAACTGCGGGAAAAGGGCTATGAGATCACCGAAGCCCTGGTGGAAGCGGGAGCGGTTCGTCTTCGTCCGATCCTGATGACGACGTTCGCGATGATTCTCGGCATGGCGCCGATAGCCCTGGGCTGGGGCGCAGGGGCCGAACTGCGTTCATCGATGGGGGTTGTTCTGGTGGGCGGTCTGATCACTTCAACCTTCCTGACCCTGATCATCGTGCCGCTGGTCTATCTTTTGATCGATCGCCTGCAGCAGCGCATGAAACGCCGAAAGGAAGAACCGCCGGCCAGTTTCGGAGCCTAAAAAAACGCAAAAAAAACTGCCCGTGATTTGGGCAGTTTTTTATTTCCCTAAAGTATACTTTCTCATGGGATGAGAGCAACCAGGCCTACGTCGGCGCTCCAAAGATGGAGCCAGTGCAGAACGAGCCATGCCCGGATACTCTTATTGCGTCAGAGGTGCGGGACAGGCCCGGTTTTCTTTATGCGGTCAGGGGCCGGTGACTGACGAGAGGCCGACGGCATTAATCCTTGTCTTTCTTATCGTCCTTTTTGTCCTTCTTGTCGTCCTTCTTGTCGTCTTTTTTATCATCTTTCTTGTCTTCGTTCTTCTTCAGTAAAGTTTTGATGTCTTCTTCCAGTTTTTGATTGTTGGCGTCGACGACATCGATCATGGCTTTAAGCATCGACATCAGAGCCCGTTGAAAGGCCTCCTTGTCGCTGTTTTTCGCCAGACGCTCTTCATAGAACTGTTTGTGCAGTTTACCGAGTTCTTTGCGGGTAAAGCCTATTGCCACTATACTTCCACTCCTTGTCACTGCTATAATGCTTTTTTCTACAAGGGGGGCGTTTCTCCCTTTAATTTTAGCTGCTGTTTATTATATCCAGCGATCAATCAGAGCAACAACGGAGGAATAATAATGCGGCAGCGAGAAAGAAACATCAGGGAGCAAAGGCTGGATCATAAACAAATGATTATAACCGGCAAAGCAAACGTGATGCCGCCAGAGGCCCATGTCCACTTGTCGCTGCCGTAAAATTCTGGTACGCTTAAAATGATGTATATTGGGTTTGTCGGAAGGTTTTAGAGGAAAAAAAGGGAGCATTGGGCTATCTGCTGATGCCTCATTTTTTTAGTGAAGGAATTTGTTGTATGCGGGGGGGTGATCGGCGTGTTCGTAGTGACTATTGATCCTGACAAGTGTGTGGGCTGTGGTGAATGTATCAAGGCTTGTCCGGCTGTGTTCCTGTCCCTGGTGGACGGAAAGGCCGAGGCAACCGGCGAGGAATGCCTGGGTTGCCAAAGTTGCGCGATGTTGTGCCCGGTAGAGGCGATTGTCGTTCAGGAGTATTAAACGCTAAATTTGCGGAGGTGAACTGTATGGCAGATTCTCGAACCCCACGTCTGGATGACCTGGAAAAAGGCGCCTGGCCAAGTTTTGTAACCGAGATCAAGAAGGCTGCCGCCAAGAAGGCTAACGCCCAAGACCTCTTGAATCAGCTGGAACTGTCTTACGAGGACAAGGTCGGTTATTGGAAACACGGCGGCATTGTCGGAGTAAGAGGCTACGGCGGCGGAGTCATCGGCCGCTATTCGGCCAAACCGGAAGAATTTCCGAATGTCAAGGAGTTCCACACCCTGAGGGTGAATCAGGTGCCCGGTTTCTTTTATACCACCAAGGCGCTGCGCGAATTGTGCGAAATTTGGGACAAATACGGCAGCGGTCTTACCAACATGCATGGTTCCACCGGAGATATCATTCTGCTGGGAACCAACACCGAAAGTTTGCAGCCCTGTTTTGACGAAATGAGCGAAAAAGGCTGGGATCTGGGCGGCAGCGGCGGCGGCCTCAGGACGCCTTCCGGCTGTGTGGGCATGGCCCGCTGCGAATTTGCCTGTATTGACAGCATGGATATCATCCAGGAGGTTACCCGTCACTTCCAGGATGCTCTGCACCGGCCGGCGTGGCCTTATAAATTCAAGATCAAATGCTCGGCCTGCGCCAACGATTGTGCGGCGTCCACCGCCCGCTCCGACTTTGCGATCATCGGAACGTGGCGCGACACCATCAAGATCGATCAAAACGCCGTGCGGGACTATGTAAAGAATGGTTTCAACATCCACACCATGGTGGTGGGCAAGTGCCCGACCAAGGCGCTGGAATGGGACGAGGCGAAACAGGAACTGAAAGTAACCGCCGAGGACTGTGTCCGCTGCATGAACTGTATTGACATGATGCCAAAAGCAGTCCGGCCGGGCAGTGAGCGCGGCGCGACCATCATGATCGGCGGCAAGGCGCCGGTGGTCAAGTCGGCCTTCATCGGCTGGGTACTGGTACCGTTTATGAAAGTCGAGGCGCCTTATACCGAGCTGTTTGACCTGGTTACCAGGATTACCGAATACTTTGACGAACACGCCAAAAGCCGGGAGCGGATCGGCGAGCTGATCTACCGGGTGGGGATGGGCAATTTCCTCCGCGGCATCGGCCTTGAGCCCGCGCCGCAGATGGTCAGCGCACCGCGCGCCAACCCCTATATCTTCTGGCAGGAAGAGGAGGTAGTTAAGCATGGCTAAAACAGATTTCGGACCTCCTGATTATCGGACAATGATACCGCCGGTGGTTGCCGAGAATTACGGTAAATGGCGCTACCATGAGATTCCCCAGCCGGGAGTGCTCCGGCATGTCAGCGAGTCAGGCGACGTGCTGTACTCGGTGCGTATCGCTTCCGCCCGTCTGGTCAGTACTGATTTTATCAAAGAGCTGTGCGATATTGCCGAGAAATATTGTGGCGGCTATCTGCGCTTTACCACCAGGCACAACGTGGAGTTTCTGGTCAGCGACGAAGCCCAGCTACAGCCTCTGCTGGCTGATCTGAAAGAGCGTGGCCATCTGGTGGGTGGTACCGGCAACGCCATCAGCAATGTGGTCCACACCCAGGGCTGGATTCACTGCCACACTCCGGCTACCGACGCGTCCGGGCTGGTCAAGTCGATGATGGACGAACTGCACGGCTATTTCACCACCATGAAGCTGCCGGCCAGGATGCGGCTGGCTGTGGCCTGCTGCGTCAACATGTGCGGCGCCTGCCACTGTTCGGACATCGCTCTTGTCGGTATTCACCGCACCATACCGCGGATCAACCACGAAGGAGTCGCGGCCCGCTGCGAGATTCCCTCGGTTATCGCCGCGTGTCCCACCGGCGCGATCCGGCCCAATCCCAAGCTGAAGAGCGTGGATGTCGTCAAGGAAAAATGTATGTTCTGCGGCAACTGTTATACCATGTGCCCGTCGATGGAGATCATGGACCCGGTCAATGACGGTATTTCCATCTGGGTAGGCGGCAAGGTCTCCAACGCCAGGTCGGCCCCGAAATTCTCCCGACTGGCCATTCCCTTCCTGCCCAATAATCCGCCCCGCTGGCCTGAGGTTACCGACGCGGTCACCCATCTTGTGGAGGTCTGGGCCGGCAATGCCAAACCGGGTGAGCGGATGGGCGAGTGGATCGACCGGATCGGCTGGGAACGCTTCTTCCGGCTTACCGATCTGCCTTTTACCGAAAAACATATTGACGACTTCACCTTCTCGCCGACCACCTTCCGGTCGTCAACCCAGTTTAAGTACTAAAAATCAGCTGCGGGGAAGGGGCCTGTACCGGCTTCTTCCCCTAGCTTCAGTTACTCGCTGGAGGGTGAGGCGTTATGTTGTATTTTATTGGCCAGGTGCTTCCGTATATAGCGGCCGGTGTCTTTATTGCCGGCGTGACCTATCGCGTCATCGGCTGGCTCAGGGTTCCGGTCCCGTTCCAACTGACCCTCTTTCCGGCTCCCCGGGACGGGGTTGGCCGGATTTCGGCCGTGGGTACCGAGCTGCTGTTTTTCAAGAGCCTGTTCAAGAACGATAAAACCCTCTGGGGCTGGGCCTGGTCGCTGCATATCGCCTTGGCGATGGTAATCGGAGGCCATATAGTCGGAATCTATTATCTTATGAATCAGTTCACCCTGATCGGCATGACTCCCGCCGCCAGCCAGACTATGTCGGCTGTGCTGGGGACGGTTGCCGGGCTTTTGCTGATGGCCGCACTTTTGGTGCTGCTGTATCGCCGGATCTCGATACCGGAAGTGAAGCGCCTGTCCGACCCGGCGGACTATGTGGATATTTTGTTTCTGCTCCTAATCGCCGTCACCGGGAACCATATGCGCCTGCCGACCGTCCATGTGAATCTGCCGGCGATCAAGGCTTATATGGGAGGGTTGTTCACCCTCAGCCCTGTGCCGATTCCTGCTGAGTGGATTTTTGTCGTTCACTTCACCCTGGTGAATTTGTTCCTGATTTATTTCCCGTTTTCAAAGATGCTCCATTTCGCCGGTTATCTGGTCACCCGGGCGATGCTGGTAGAGGCGCCCCCGGTATATCCCACCCCGGCAGGGACGCCGCTCCGATCGGCTTTCGCCGGCAGTGTCCCGAAACCTACCGCTCCCGCAGGGAACCTTGCGGGAACCAAGGAGGTGTGACCGGTGAAGGTGCCGCTGCATTTAGCCAAGGAAAAAGAGGCTCAGGCCGTCGGTTTTCCGCCGGTGGCCGAAGTTGAACGCCAGATGAGGCTGCTGGCCGAGATCGATGACTACCGTAAATCCGCCAGATCACTGATGGTCATGCTGGAAACCTGCACGAAATGCGGGGCTTGTGCCGAGGCCTGCCACAGCTATCTGGGAACCCAGGACTTTTATAACATTCCCGCCGCCCGGGCGGATCTGTTCCGCAAAATCTATAAACGGTACTTTACCTTTACCGGCAAAACCCTGTCCCGCTTTATCGGCGCCGAGGATTTTGACGCCGAGACTATCGGCAGGTGGGTGACTTACTTTTATCAGTGCAATGAATGCCGGCGCTGTGCGGTTTACTGCCCGTTCGGCATCGATACGGCGGAGATCACCATCGCCGCCAGGCACATTTTGACCCGGCTCGGCGTTATGCCCCGGTTTATGACCGGAATTGCGGCCAACATGACCAAAACCGGCAACAACATGGGGATACCCAAGCCCGCGATTATCGATTCGGCTGAATTCATGGAAGACGAAATGAAGGAAGAAACCGGGCTGGATATCAAGATACCGGTGGATAAACCGGGCTCCGATATTCTTTATATTCCTTCTTCGGCTGATTTCTTTTCCAACATTGACACTATGTTTGGCGTGGCCAAGATGTTCCACGCTCTGGGCGTGAACTGGACCATTCCCTCCACCGTTCTGGAGGCCGCCAACTTCGGCCTGCTGTTCAATCTTGATGTGATGAAGGAGCAGAATGAGCGCCTGCGGGCGGCTGCGGCCGACCTTGGGGCCAAACTGGTGGTCCAGGGCGAATGCGGCCACGGCTGGCGGGCCGCCAAGATGTACACCGAAGGCGCGGGCGGACCGGTACCCTTTGCGCTTGTCCATGTCCTGGAATACGCCCACGCGCATCTGGCGAAATTCAAACTAAGCAAGCTGCCCTGGCGGGTGAGTCTGCACGACCCCTGCAACTATGCCCGGGCCGGCGACATTATTGAACAGCCGCGGGCGATTCTCAGAGCCTGCGTAACTGAATTCGTCGAGATGACGCCCAGCCGCGAGCGCAACTTCTGCTGCGGCGGCGGTTCGGGCCTTTTGATGGACGAGATGATGGAAATCCGCATGCAGCTTGGCAAGAAGAAGGCCGAGCAGGTCCAGGAGCTGGGGCAGCTTGATTACCTGGCCGCGCCCTGCTCGATCTGCAAGGCTCAGTTGCCTCATGTCATGAAGCACTACGGTATGGAAGACCTCAAAATGGGCGGAGTCATGGATGTTTTGGGCAAAGCCCTGGTTTGGGATTAACGAAAAAATAAGGAGGCAGGACTATGGCGGATTATATTGAGGCCAACGGCCAAAAAATCGAAGTTGACGAGGACGGTTTTCTGGTGGACCCGGACACCTGGAACGAAGAGGTAGTCAGGATATTTGCCAAGGTTGAAGAGGTTTCCGAGCTGACGGAAGATCACTGGAAGGTGATCAATTATCTGCGGGATTATTACAAGCAGTTCGGTATTGCTCCGATGATCCGCAAACTTTGCAAAGACACCGGTTTTTCCCTGAAGCAGATCTATGACATGTTTCCGTCCGGCCCGGCTAAGGGCGCCTGCAAGCTTGCCGGCCTGCCAAAGCCCACCGGCTGCGTCTGAAAAAGCCCTGTCACGCCACCTGCGGATGCGGTGGCGTGATTTTCCCGTGGTTTGTGAAAAAATTCATTTTTCCCCAAAACTGACTGTACCGATTCGCGGAAATGATTGTTCCAGTTGTGTCAGACAGCATACATATTTAACGGTACGGCGCCAAAGACGTAAAAGCTGGGGAGGTGGCAGGCTAAAGACCGCTTCTTTCGGTGTAGGTGCGAGTTGTCCCAAATATTGAGGGGGGGAATCAGATCATGGCTGGCGTTCCGCAATCGTCACTGCCTATGATTAAACGGGAAGACACTTGGGCAATTATTATTGGTATCGGCTTGATAGTGGTCACGACACTGGCGTTTTTCGCCAACTCCCTGGGATTTTTCAAGACTCTGGCCGTCGGGTTTAGCGCCTGGACGGATTTCGGCAAGGCCATGGGTGACGTAAGTGCCAAAATGGGCGGAATCGTGGCCCTGTACCTGTTCTTTGTGGTGGTATTCGGCGCCGCCGTGAGAGTGATGGGGGTCAATGTCCGCCAATTCCTCGGAGGGTTCACGGTTATCTATATCCTGTCGGTGCTTATCACCCTTTTTGGTATCAATAACTCCTGGAAGAACTGGATGGAAGGGCCGCTGCTGGCGTTGGCGGTGGGGATCATTCTAGGCAATCTCCTCACGCTTCCCGAGTGGTTTCGGGCGGCTTTAAAGACAGAATTTTATGTCAAAACCGGTATCGTTCTCATGGGGGCGATCCTGCCGTTTACCATTATCCTGGCGGCCGGACCACTGGCGATCATGCAGGCTTCCGTTGTGGCGATAGCCACATTCGTGATCATCTTCTGGGCAGCCACCCGCCTGTTTGGCCTTGATCCCCGTTTCGCGGCCTGCCTGGGAGCCGGCGGTTCGATCTGCGGCGTTTCCGGCGCCATCGCCATCGGTGGTGCCTGCCGGGCGGAGAAGGAACATGTGTCTGTAGCCATTTCCCTTGTGGTAATCTGGGCTGTGGCGATGATTTTCGCGCTGCCGATATGGGCTAAAGCGCTGGGTATGGAGCCCGGACCGGCCGGCGCCTGGATCGGAACCTCCGAGTTCGCCGACGCTGCCGGCTTTGCCGCCGCCGCCGCCATGGGCGACGAGCGGGCCATCAAGACCTTCACCCTGATGAAGGTTGTCGGCCGGGATATGTTTATCGGTGTGTGGGCTCTGCTGGTGGCCTTCCTGTCGGTGACGGTGTGGGAGAAAAAGAGCGCCGACAAAGCCGAACGGGTCAATGTCGGTGAAGTCTGGAACCGGTTCCCGAAATTCGTGCTGGGCTTTTTCTTTGCTTCGATCTTCACCACCATCGTTATTGCCATGCTCAGCCCGAAAGTAGGGGCGGATTACTCCCGGGACGTGCTGGGGATCATCAAAAACCTGCGCGGCTGGGCCTTCACATTTACCTTCCTGAGCATCGGTCTTACCACGCGGTTCGCTGAACTTGCCAAAGTGGGCTGGAAGCCGCTGGCGGCTTTCACCATCGGTGTCCTTATCAACGTGCCGCTGGGCTACTGGCTTTCCAACATCCTGCTTGGCGGTTACTGGATGAGCATCAAGTAGCTGCGGCGTATGCAAGAGCCCGGCAATTCATTGCCGGGCTCTTGTTCGTCGAACAGCCTGGGTTTATGGTATACTGGAGCTGCAAGGAGTGAGACTATGAGCGAGGAATATACCGCGGTGGTCAATCACCTGACAAGGATCATCCTTCATTTGATCGAAGAACCTGCTTTGTTTGCCGAGGTAAATCTGCCGGTCTCGCCCAGCGCCGACAATGTCCGCCTGCTTGGGCAGCGTTTGAAGGAGCGGACCGGGAGAGTAGCCGCGATGATGGAAGCTCTGGAGGACAAAGGATTTATTTTCCGGTTTCATAAGGACCGGATTTTTGCCGAATCCAACGAAGTCGAAGCTCAGGAGGCCAAGAAGTATTTGTTGGCGCTAGGGTTTCATGACACCGAATTTCAGGTATTCCTGGAGTATGTACGCAAATGGGGAATGCTCTGATCGAAACGGTTAGGGAAAAGGAGGAGCCGGATGCGCCAGGAATGGAATATTCCCAGGATAGTGATCGGAGCGCCGCACGGGCATTCCGGCAAAACGACGATCAGCATCGGACTGATCGGCGCTCTCAAAACGTGCGGCTATACCGTTCAACCGTTCAAAAAAGGACCTGATTATATCGATCCAAGCTGGCTGAGTTTCGCTGCCGGCAGGCCTTGCCGTAACCTGGACTGTTACTGGCTGGACGACGAGGCGATCCGCGCCACTCTGGCCAAAGGTTCGGCCGGGGCCGATCTGGTGCTGATCGAGGGGGCCATGGGTCTTTTTGACGGCGTCGATCTGGACGGGACGGGCAGTACGGCTCAGATCGCCAGAATCACCGGGTCGCCGGTCGTTCTGGTGGTTGACGCCACCAGGATGACCCGCAGCATTGCGCCGCTTATCCTGGGCTGCATGAATTTCGAAAAGGATGTTGTCATCGCCGGAGTGATCCTTAATAAGGTTGCCCGCAGCCGGCACGAAGATATGCTGCGGGCGGCGGTGGAAAGATACTGCGGAATCCCGGTCCTGGGGGCGATACCCAAAAACGCCTACAGCGTTTTTCCTGAGCGCCATCTGGGCTTGGTTCCCGCCGCCGAACATGGCACGGTGATGGAGGCGATTGCCGACAATATCACCGTGGCAAAGCGATACCTCGACCTGGAAGGGATCGCAGCCGTCGCCCAAAAGGCGTCACCGCTGACGGTCGATGATCGCGTCGGCGAGTGCCAGGCCGGGCCGAAGGTAAGGATCGGCATTATCCGGGACAAGTCGTTTACTTTTTATTATCCGGAAAATAGCGAAGCCCTGGCGGCTGCCGGGGCTGAACTGGTGTCTATTGACAGTTTGAGGGATGCGGTCTTGCCGCCGGTGGACGGGCTTTATATCGGCGGGGGGTTCCCGGAGGTGTTCGGAGAGGCCATAGCCGCCAATACCGGGCTTCGCGCCGCCGTCAAAGCGGCTGCCCAGAGCGGGCTGCCGATCTATGCCGAATGCGGAGGACTGATGTACCTGGCGCGGACCATTTATTGGCGCGGCCAGGAGTTTGCCATGTGCGGCGTGCTGCCGCTGGATGTGATTGTCGAAGACCGGCCGCAGGGACACGGCTACACGCTAATGCGCGCCCTTGCAGGCAATCCCTTCTTTCCGGAAGACAGCTGGGTAAAGGGACATGAATTCCATCATTCCAGGGTCATCAACAGTGGCGAAGGTCTCCGCTACACCTACCAGGTCGTGCGCGGGCAGGGTATTGACGGCAAGCATGACGGGCTGGTCTACCATAGCGTGTTCGCCACCTACAACCACATCCACGCCACAGCCAACCCGGACTGGGCCCCGCGGTTCGTCGCCCTGGCCGATTCTTTCCGGCGGCAAAACGGTTGATGCAGACGAAGGCTAGGCCAAAGCCCAGCCTTCGACAACAAGCTTCTTGAACTTCAGAAAACTCGACAGGGTGATGGTCAGCGGGATATCCGGCAGTTCATGGGGAACGAACACGGTGACCCCCTGGATGGATTCTTTGGTATAGTTTTGCAGGTTATGCGGCTGGCCGAACCGGACGGAGGGACTTTCTTTCAGATGCAGGCAGCAGCCGATAAGCGGCGGAATGTCGAGAAATACGGACTGGTTCCGGGCCTCGATATAGGCCAGTGCGGCCGGGGTGAAGGTCAGCATGCTTCCACTCCTTTTGGGTCCGCGCAAATTCTTGGCGGGCGGCTTCTTATAGTTATTATACACTGAAGCGGGCGGCGGACGACAGGAAAATCATAAAAGCAGACTGGTTCTGAGTTTATTGCACCCAGACTCGCCTATCCACCGTTCCGGCCAGCGGTTTTTTTATTTTTGGGGTAAGGAAAAGGTTGACGATATTCAGTACGTTTTGTTATGCTGTGATAGTGTATTCCAACATTTTGTGCTTTTATAAATTTTTTATCAAAAAAGTTACTACTTTTAGTAAATTGTGGCAGGAATGTGTTATGTTATGTCGAAGAATTTTAAAAAAGAATACTTTCCATTACAGTGGAAGCGATGATGTGTAAAAAACTATGTGGTCACTTATTTTACACTGAGCAAGTAGTGAACCCCCCAGACTGTCCGTTTGGAGGGGTTATTTTTGTGCTCGGAGGTGGCTAATATTAAGCAGGTACCATTGAATCAGGCGGATTCCAGCATGATCCTGGCTCAGGATTTAATTGACCTGCGTGGCACAATCCTCGTTACAGCGGGCACGGCTCTGCGACGAGAAATTTTAACACTGTTACATAGACACGATATCGACGCGGTGTGGATCAAGGAAGACTTGCCAACACTAAAAGAAGAAGCCGCTCCGGCCAAAGTGCAGCTTAACCGGGAAGTTACCACGATTCATAATTTGATCAGTACCGCGACCCGTCGCAAGATGATCCAGACGATGCAAAACGCGTTCCGCCACAGGGGCAGTATCGCCGCTCACCTTCCCTATCTTCGCGAGGCTATCGATGAAGTGATCCGGGAACTGTCGCAGCACGAACAACTTTTGATTTACTTGACTGATATCCGGACAATCAGTGACTATCTTTACGGGCACTGTGTCGACGTCGGCCTGTTTGCCATCGTTATCGGCATGGCAATGGGACTGTCGAAAGAGGAAATTTACATACTGGGAATCGGAGGGCTTCTGCATGATTATGGCAAGACGGCCATTGCCGATTCCATCCTTGAGAAACAAGGACCGCTGACGCCCGAGGAATTCGAGGTCGTCAAAACCCACGCTTCTGCCGGTTATAATATTTTGCGGACTGAAACCAAGGTGGATTCCCGCATCGCACTGATGGCGCTGCAGCACCACGAGCGGCCTGACGGCCGCGGCTACCCCTGGGGCATCACGATGGAGGAGATTCATCCTCTTGCCCGGATTGTCGCAGTGGCTGACGTTTATGACGCGTTGACCACCGATCGGGTTTACCGGCCGGCGGTGGCGGTGTTTGAGGCCATCCGTACCATCACAAGCTGCAGCGGTACCCAGTTTGACCCCAAGGTGGTGGAGGCGTTCCGCAGTGTTACCGTTCCCTTTTATATCGGCAGCGCGGTCCGGCTGAGTAACGGCATTTCGGGAGCCGTCCTGCGGATCAACAGCGCAAACCCCTCCCGCCCGGTAGTGTGGACGAGGGAGGGGATCGTGAACATGCTTCATGATTCAACCATTAATATTGACGCAGTAGTGTAGACTGCCGGCAGATTGCCGGCAGTTGTGTTTTTCTGCCTGAAAACGGCGGCTTGCGAACCCGGTCCTTTTTAGGGTCCGGGTCGGGCTGTAGACAAAGCCCAATTTTAATATGCGAGGCAGGAACCGGGAGGGGAATTCCTCCGCTACGGACGATATCCTACGCCGTTTCACATGGCCGCCATGCCATCCTTGGCGCGGCCAGTACTCGGCCATCCTTGGCCGTCGCCGGCAGCAAAGCTGCCGACGGCTGGGGATAAGAGTCCCGCTGTGGAAATCCCCTCCCGTTTCCTCACTTTGTCTTCATTCTGACCCGATCCTTTCAGAGGACCGGGTTTTCTATCGTCTGACAGAGTGGCCTCCGCCAGACATATGAAGAGACTTGGCTTCCGACGAGTCCATAGACGAAGGCGAAAGCTTAGTCGTTCTATCCGGCGATCAGCCGGGAAAGTGCAACCAGCGGCTTCCGCTGTCGCCTGCGGCTCGGCGCAAGCCGGGTTTTCTAAATTTGCCGGGGATTTAGGAGGGAAATTGTAAACATAATGCGTAACGGCTGAATACTATATAGTGATCACTGTTGTCATGGAGGTGGTATAGTGGAGTTACAGGATTTCCACCTCGTATCCTGCCGGGGTGCTGAGTTTAACGATGTGTTGTCGGTGATTCAACTGCAAAACTCCTATATAAATAAAATATACAAGCTGATTTACTTACTGAATGACGACTTAGCCATATCCGGTAATAACGAGTTTCGGGAATTTTCAGCCCATTTCAATACATTTGCCCAGCATCAGGCCAGCAGCGAAGGTTTCAGCAGGGCGATGGAGGCTGTGCAGGTGTTTCATTATGTATTGCTGGAAAAACTTTTGGACAGCCAGGTACTGGCAGCTGCCGAACAGTTGGAAATGGCTGCAGGCTACCTGGAACTTTTTTCGCGTGACCCCAAACTGCGGGCCAACCCGCATATTCTGCTGCTGAATCAAAGCATCGGTTTGCTGGAGGAAAATCAGCTGAAGATCATGGAAGGCTTAGAAGCTTTGTTGACAGGTTCCCGTCAAATTCATCTGCAAAATTGACGATCAGCCGTCTTGAGGCTGGTGGCGAGATATGGTAAAATGATATGGAATACATGTCATGAAGACATAAGTCCCAATGGGGATATTATGTCTTTTTTGTTGTAAAAGAAAGGGTAGGAGGGTTTGCGGTTGACTACAGGTGATAAATTAGCCCGGCTGAATGAGGATCTTGAGTCGCTGGGCGGCGCGGTTGTCGCGTTTTCCGGGGGGGTTGACAGCACATTTTTGGCGGCGGCGGCGCGAAGGGTTTTGGGTGACAGGGTTGTCTTGGCTACCGCTTATTCCCCGACTTCTTCGGAAGCTGAGAAGAAGGATATCACAGCTTTGGTGGCGGCTCTGGGCAGCGAGCATGTCTGGCTCCCGGCGGCTGAACTGGACGACCCCCAGTTTCTCGCTAACACCGCCCAGCGCTGTTATTATTGCAAAAAAGGGCGCTTCAGCGCCCTGGTCGACTGGGCCAAGAGCCGTGGCTTCGAATGGGTGATCGAGGGAACCAACGCCGATGACCTGGGCGACTTCCGGCCGGGCATGAAGGCGATTGCCGAGCTGGAAGCGGTGAAGAGTCCGCTGCTCGCCGCCGGGTTCAGCAAAAAGGAGATCAGGGCCATGTCCAAAGAGTGGGGACTGCCCACCTGGGACAAGCCCAGCGCGGCCTGCCTGGTTTCCCGGCTGGCCTACGGGCTGGCGATCACGCCTGAGCGGTTGGAGCAGGTCGACAAGGCCGAGCAGCTGGTGAAGGGGTTTGTGAAAGGCCAGGTCCGGGTGCGGCATCACGGTGACCTGGCACGGATCGAGGTTTGCCCCGAGAGTATCGGCGAGCTTGCTCAGCCGCAGACCGCCACCGCGCTGGTGAGCGGGCTGAAAAAGCTGGGCTTTACTTATGTGACTGCCGACCTTGCAGGATACCGGACCGGGAGTATGAATGAGATGCTGGATGAGGTGTAATTGTGGATATTGATCATATGAAAGCGATGCTGGAGAACTTCCGGGACGGGAGTATTTCCCTGGATGAGGCGCTGGCAAAGCTGAAGAGCTTTCCTTATGAAGATCTGGACTTTGTGAAGATTGACCATCATCGGATGCTGCGCCAGGGGTTTCCGGAGGTGGTATTCGCTCAGGGCAAGACGGTACAGCAGGTCGCCGAGATCGTCGACCATCTGTCCCGCTGCAACCGCAATGTACTGGCCAGCAGGGCCACTGCCGAAATGTACGAGGCAGTAAAGGCGGTGGTCCCGGCGGCGAAGTTTCACCCGCTGGCCAAGATGATCGTGGTGCAGCAGGAGGAACTGGCGCCTGATCCTCAGCGGGTGATTCTGGTCATGACCGCCGGCACCAGCGATATCCCGGTGGCGGAAGAAGCGGCCCTCACGGCGGAAGTCATGGGCAATCAGGTGAAAAGGGTCTTTGACGTCGGAGTCGCCGGCATTCACCGGCTGCTGGCACAGCATGAATTGATCGAAGCCGCCAATGTGATCGTCGTCGTCGCCGGAATGGAAGGGGCGCTGGCCAGTGTGGTCGGCGGCATGGTCGCCAAACCGGTAATCGCCGTGCCGACAAGTGTCGGTTATGGCGCCAATTTCGGCGGGCTTGCGGCCTTGCTGGCGATGCTCAACAGCTGCGCCGCCGGGGTGGCGGTGGTAAACATTGACAACGGCTTCGGCGCCGGGCGTCTGGCCAGCATTATCAACAAGATGAGGTGACAATATGCGCACACTTTATTTAGATTGCTTCGCCGGCGTCAGCGGCAACATGTTTTTAGGGGCCCTTATCGATTTAGGGCTGCCGGAAAATGTGCTGAGGGAAGAACTCGCCAAGCTGCCGGTGAGCGGGTATGAGCTTATCATCAAACGGGTGGAGAAACAGGGCATCAGCGCCACTTATCTGGATGTCAAGACCGAAAGCAGCATCATCACCGCCGTTTGCCGGATATCTTCAAGATTATAGATCAGTCAACGCTTGCAGAGCCGGTAAAAGAGGCTGGCAAGAAGGTTTTTACCCGGCTCGCCGAGGCCGAGGCCAAGGTGCACGGTACCACGGTGGAGCGCATTCATTTCCATGAGGTGGGCGCGGTGGACGCCATTGTAGATATTGTCGGCACAGTGTTCGGCCTGCATTACCTCAAGATAGAACGGATTTACACCTCGAAGCTGCAGACCGGCACCGGGTATGTAAAATGTGCCCACGGCAGCATGCCTGTTCCGGCTCCGGCCACAGCCGAGCTGCTGCGGGGGATTCCCTACGATAAGGGGGAGATCGCCAAAGAACTTGTGACTCCAACCGGGGCGGCCCTGGTTGCCGCTCTGAGCAACGGCAACGACTTCACTCCCAAAGACTTTGTGAGCGAGGCTATCGGGTACGGCGCCGGCACGTGGGAGCTGGTCATTCCCAATGTGCTGCGGGCCGTTCTCGGGGTGAGCGGGCAAGCGGAGGCCGAGGACGGTCTGGTGGTCATGGAAGCCAATATCGATGATTTAAACCCGCAGATATATTCTTTTGTCATGGAGAAGCTCTTTGACGCCGGGGCCAGGGATGTGTGGCTGACCCCGATCATGATGAAGAAGGGCCGGCCGGCTACGTTGCTTTCGCTGCTAGTGGACGGCAAGGACCGGGAAAAAATGTCCGCCATTTTGTTTGCCGAGACGTCGACCATTGGTACGCGCTATTATCCGGTGAACCGGGTAACAGCCGAGCGGCAGTCGGTGGAAATCGAGACCGCCTGGGGGCGGGTGAGGGCGAAAATCAGTACATATCTGGGCAAGGTCTGCAATATTGCCCCGGAGTTCGAAGATTGCCGGAGCTTGGCCGAGGATCGCGGACTGCCGCTTAAAATGGTACTGCAGGAGGCCCAGAGCGCTGCCTGGCGAAGATACGGACAGACGGGAGACAAGGCCGATGGCGGAGCTTGAGGATTTCATCGCCGCGATGGAAGCCAAAATAGTTAAAGCCGGTTTTTCGAAAAGCGGCGAAAAAGAGCTGGAATACGGCCGGCAACTTACGCTGACCGACGGGACCGGGAAAATTACGGTGAATGTTTACAGCGGCAAAAAAGGAATCAGCGTAGTGCTGGGCGGCGCGGCTGGCTCGCCTCTGCGCCAGGCGGTGCAGGTCGCCATTGACGGTGAAGGTTTCTCCGCTTCTGCTGCTGTGGCGTCGACGGTGCCCCCCGGCTTCGAAGGGATCGAGGGATTCGACAATTGCTGGATTGGTACCGACGAATCAGGCAAAGGAGATTTTTTCGGGCCGCTGGTGGTGGCTGCAGTGAGGGTTGACGGCTCTACCGCCGCCAGGCTTGAGGCTGCTGGCGTACGGGACAGCAAGGCGCTGAGCGACAATAAAGCGAAAACGGTGGCGAGGCAGATCAGGGAAATCTGTGCCGACCAGTTTGCCGAGCTTGAAATCATGCCGGCCCGTTACAATACTTTATATAGCCAGTTTCGCAGCGAGAGAAAGAATCTGAATCACCTCCTGGCCTGGGCCCATGCCCGGGTCTTGGAGGATTTGCTGCAAAAGGCCCCCTGCCGGTTTGCCCTTGCCGACAAGTTCGCTGACGAGAAATTTATCCAGTCCCGGCTGATGGATAAAGGCCGGCAGGTGCTGCTGGTCCAAACCCCTAAAGCCGAGCGCAACGTCGCGGTGGCCGCGGCTTCGGTCCTGGCCAGGGACAAATTCCTGAGCAGGATGGAAGGGTTGTCGGCGAAGTTCGGTCTGACCTTTCCCAAAGGGGCGTCGGCCCAAGTGATCGAGGCTGCCAAATTCTATGTGGCCGAACACGGAAAAGCCGCGCTGGCGGAGGTCGCGAAGACTCATTTTAAAACAAGCGAGCAAGTTTGACCGTTTTGCAGGAAATTTGTCGAAGATGTCTAACTAGGGAAAAATAAGGATAGTTGCACCGACACTTCGCCGAAATCGACGAAGGACGGCGACGGCGCCTGCGGGAAGAGGAGTGCGCATGCTTCAAACGACAACCAAGCGCTGCCAAATTGATGAAGTCGAACCCGGGTCGGAGCTTGCCCGTAGCCTTGTCGCCGATAACGGCAAATTCGCCTTGGGCGAAGGAACCGTGCTGACCGCGAGTCTGATTGGTCGTTTGAGGTCGTGGGACGTCGCATTTGTCGATATCAAAGTCACGGTCGATATACCGGATAAGGTTCCGCCGCCCCTTTCCGAGATCCAGCAGGCGGTGTCGAAGAAATATAACAGTACTGTGTCCAGCATCCGTAAATCCTTTGAGACCCTGCGGTTTTTTAAGCAGGTGCCCCTGAATGAAATGCGGGAGCTGGCCGATGGAAGCATCGAACCGATTATTGATACCTCCGGGATCATCAATCATTTGCATGTTGTCCACCGGCAAGATGATTACACTTTTCACCATTCGATCAATGTCGCGGTTCTGTGTGGGGTTGTCGGACGCTGGATGGGCTATAAGGACCAGGATTTCAAAGACCTGGTTCTGGCGGGGCTACTTCATGATGTGGGCAAAACCCAGATTCCCCTGGAGATATTGCGGAAACCAAGCGGTTTGACCGCTACGGAAATGGAAGCGATGAAGCTTCATACCACCAAGGGTTACAGCCTGCTGAAAGATATGGAACTGTCACAGAGCGTTCTGTTTGCCGTCCTGCAGCACCATGAACGTGAAGACGGCAGCGGCTATCCGCTGGGGGTAAAAGGGGATAAAATTCATCGCTTTGCCCAAATCGTGGCTATCGCCGACATTTATGACGCCATGACGTCCGACAAGGTGTACCGGGCCAAGACCAGTCCGTTTCAGGCGGTGGAAGCGCTGGTGCTCGATATGTACGGCAGGCTTTCGCCTGACGTTTGCAGCATTTTCCTGAACAATGTGCGGGATTATTTCATCGGCAATATGGTGGAGTTAAACGACGGACGGGAGGCGGAGGTCGTATACCTGGGGCAGACGATCACAGCCAGGCCGATCGTTCGGACGTCGGACGGCCAGTTCATTGATCTGGAGCGACACAAGGATGTGAGCATCGTCAGGTTGGTAGGATCTTAGCCTAAGGCCTTTTGAACGGCCTAAATAGTTTGCGCTAGACAAGGCTGTTATTAAAACAGCCTTGTTGTTTCCCAGCCCTGCGGGGGCATACATCCATCGGAAATGACCAAATATATGTTTACAAGCAAGACAAAGGAGTGGTGTGGTTGTGAAAGCGGTTGTTCTGCTGTCCGGCGGCTTGGATTCCACGGTCTGCATGGCGGTTGCCGCCGCTGACGGCTGTGAGGTTTGGCCGATCAGTTTTGATTATCAGCAGCGCCATAGCCGTGAGCTGGACTGTGCCCGCCGGGTGGCTGCCTATTATAACGTCAAGCGCCATCTTGTCATCAAGACCAATATGGATGCCATCGGCGGCAGCGCTCTTACCGATCTGGCTGTTGACTTGCCTGGCGGAGATGTCACCAGACAGGATATTCCGGTTACCTATGTTCCGGCGCGAAATCTGATCTTTTTGAGCTACGCCCTGGGCTATGCCGAGGTTGTCGGTGCCGACCGCATCTATATCGGGGTGAACGCCCTGGATTATTCCGGTTATCCTGACTGCCGGCCCGAGTTCATCGAGCTGTTTCAGCAGCTTGCCGACTACAGTACCAAAGCCGCGGTGCAGGACGGACGGCGGATCAGGGTCGAGACGCCGCTCATCCGGCTGACGAAAAAAGAAATCGTGCTGCTCGGCGACAGGCTGAAAGCGCCGCTGGAGCTGACTACCAGCTGTTATGCCGGCGGTGAAGCGGCCTGCGGAAAGTGCGACAGCTGCCTGCTCCGGCTGAAGGGCTTTGCCGAGGCCGGTCTAACCGATCCGATTGCCTATCTGTGGTGATTAAACGGAGATGCCGCTGGCCGCGGCTACCCAGCGGGAGTGAATGTGTATGAAGGATGTACAGAATTTGGCCGATGAACGCGGCATCGCCATTCAAAAGGTCGGTGTCAGCGAAGTACATCTGCCGTTTTTGATCAAGACCAAAGCCGGATCCTTCCAGTCGGTACTGGCCAACATCAAACTGACGGTCGACCTGCCCCAGGAATATAAAGGCACGCATATGAGCAGGTTCATCGAGGTGCTGAACGACTGGAGCCAGAAGCCTTTTTCCGCCAAAGAGATGGGCTTCATTCTCACGGATATGATCGACAGGCTTGACGCTAAACGGGCCAATATCGATATCTCGTTCAAGTATTTTATCGAAAAGACCGCTCCGGTGAGTGGAATGAAAAGCCTGCTTGATCTTGACTGCCTATTTTCCGGCAGCTTTGTCCGCGGGCAGCACCTGGATTTTGTTTTGGGACTGGCTGTCCCGTTTACTTCGCTGTGCCCCTGCAGCCGGGATATTTCCGCGTACGGGGCCCACAACCAGCGCGGGTTGATGCGGGCAAAGGTCAAGCACCATCCCGGCAAGTTCATCTGGATCGAGGATCTGGCGACGCTGATGGAGGCGCAGGGCAGCGCGCCCGTTTTTTCGCTGCTCAAACGGGATGATGAAAAGTATTTGACAGAAAAGGCTTACGAGAATCCGAAGTTTGTTGAAGACGTGCTGCGGGACCTTGTGCTGGCGCTGCGGGCTCTGCCGTCAATGGTCTGGTTTGAGGTGGAGTGCGAAAACTATGAATCGATTCATAACCACAGTGCTTATGCCTCCCATGTTGAATCGTTGACCGACCAGGGTAAGGTCTAACCGGGAAGCGGGGGCGAATATACATAGCAAAAGAGGCATTATAATGGTGACGGGGATTGGCACCGTGAATTGGAAAAAATTACTCGGCGAGTGTCATCAATTGAATCAGTGGCTGGATGAGCAGGGCTTTGACGACGCCACCAGGATTCTGCTGAAAGTGGTTGTCTTGAGCTGGCGGGAGAATGTGTCGCCGGAGGTGATCGTCGGACAGGCTGTGGCGCTGTCCTCCCTGCAGCAGGCGATCGGAGAAATTTCGCCTTCACCGGCCAGGGTTGAGCTACCTGACCCGCTTGATGAAATCATTGCCCGCTGGTCGCACAGTCTGCCGCATCACGCCTCACTGCTGGGGGAAATTCATGAAAAAATGGCGGTGGGAAGACGGGCGCGGGGGCTGTTTTATACCGCGCCGGAAATCATTGATTTTATCGGATCTCATACTGTCGAATACGCTGATATCGTCGCAAATCCGTACATCAAGGTGCTTGACCCGGCCTGCGGCTGCGGCAATTTCCTTCTGAAATTCTACGACGTTTTTTGGCGAAAGTTCAGTGAAAACCGCGAAATTCTCGCCAGCCGCTATCCGGAAAAAGACTGGTCCGATGCCGGTATTCACCGTCATATTATTACCTATAACCTGTGGGGGGCCGATATCGACTCTGTCGCGGTGGATATCACGGCCGCGAGTCTATTGCTCAAAAGGCCGCAGGACAGCGCTACGCTTTACCCCAACCTGCTTGTTTGCGACAGTCTGCGTCCGCCCCTCGACGGCGGAGCATTCGCCGACCGGGCTTTCTGGTCGGCTTGTTATGATTTTGTGGTAGGTAATCCGCCGTATCTGTCCTTTGGCCTGCGCGGCGCCAGCCGCCTCGATCCGGACTATGAAGGTTACCTGCGCCAGGCTTTCAGCGCGTCAGCCGAATACAAGCTGAGTTATTATGTCCTGTTCATGGAACGGGGGATCGAGATGCTGACCGAGGGCGGGAAGCTGGGGTTCATCGTCCCGGACAGCTTTCTCCTTGGCCGTTACTACTCGAAGATCAGACGTTATATTTTAGAGCATACGGCGATCGAAGTGCTGGCTCATATTGCGGCGCCGGTGTTCAAGCAGGCCGCGGTGGGTATGTCGGCGGTCTGCGTGTTGACCAAACGAAGCGACCCGGCGGCCCGGGTCAATCAGTCGGTTACCGTCTATCAGAGCGAAGGGAAAGGCACCCTCACAAAAGACGAGGGATCCAGCCATTACAGCCAGAGCTACTTTGCCACCCTGCCCTACAACCGGTTCCGGATTTTTGCCGATTTGACGGTTAAAAATCTGATTGATAAAATAGATAATAGCGGCGCCAAAGTGGAAGATTTTTCCTCAGGCCACAGCGGGATCCGTTCTCTGACCAAACAAAGCAACATCGTCGCCGATTTGGCGCAGGGGGAGACCTGGCGGCGCGGCCTGATTTCCGGCGGACAGATCCAGCGTTACGGCCTGGAATACCGCGGCCACTGGCTCAATATCGACCCAGGACTGCTGTACAAAGGCGGCTGGGATCCGGCTGTTGTCGAAGGCCGTAAAATATTGATCAGGCAAACCGGGTATACTCTAACCGCCTGTATTGACGATAATGGCTTCTATCATCTGAATAATATCCACTCCTTTGTCCTGAAGAAAAACAGTGCCGTCAACCTCGATTATCTGCTGCTGCTGCTCAATTCCCGCCTTGTATCCTTTTATTACCATGCAGTCAGCATGGAATACGGGCGGGCGATGGCGCAGACCGACATCGACACCCTTGAGCTATTGCCGGTGAGCGTCAAGGCCGAGGCCAACGCTCAGGCTCCTGAACTTGTCGGCATCATGGGCTCGCTGATTCAGCGGCAGATGGCTGGCGAAGCGGCGCTTGGCGACAAAATTGCCGCCCTGGATGGCCTTTTTAATCAGCTGGTGTATCAGATTTATGGCCTGACGGATGCCGAGGTCGCCTGTGTCGAACGTTATGAAACCAGGCTCACCGCCCGCCATCGGCAAAGCCGCCGGGGGAGCGGGCTCAGATAAGCCAAGGGAAGCATACCCCAGGGAACAGGCTTGAGAAAACAAAAAAGAAGGGAACCTGACCGGTTCCCTCCGCATGATTTATTCGCCAATATTCTTGTTCGAGGTCTGAACCTTTTTGCCGCCGGCCTGCTGCTGTTGCTGCTGCTGGCCTTTCTGGGAGCCGGATTTTCCGCCGTAGTCGTTGTTGGCGTCAAACTTGGCGGTCATGGTTCCATACTCTGACACGCTGCTGCTGGTGGTACCTGACGAAGCCATGCTGCTCTGGGATTGATAGTCGTTGTTGGCATCAGATGTAGCTGTCATCGTTCCAAACTTTGATTTCGATGCTTGCGTTTTTTTGTCCACGAGGAATCCTCCTTTTTCGTAGTGGGTCGCCCTTAATTTATTATCAGAAAGTGTCTTCAAAGTGATACCTGGGAATTAATAGATGCAAAAGGACCGATAAAGCGCTGGCGACAGAGCTGAACCGGTTTTGAGGGGAAGAACCGTGAAACGACTGATTGTGAATGCCGACGACTTCGGCCTGCATCCGGCGGTTAACCGGGCCATCATCGACGGGCATACCGCGGGCTGCATCACCAGCACGTCACTGATGACCGGCGGTGAGGCATATGATGAGGCGGTGGCTATGGCCGGCTCCTGCCCAGATCTTGGGGTGGGCGTCCATCTGACGCTGGTCGGCGAACGGCCTGTTTCTGATCCGGCCCTGGTACCGTCACTGGTGGACGGCGAAGGACGGTTTCCTGACAACTACATCCAGTTTCTGGCCCGTTTCCTGCTGGGCAAGGTCAGTATGGCCCAGGTGCGGCTGGAGCTGGCGGCCCAACTGGACAAGGTGGCCGCCGACGGGATCGCCGTCAGCCATGTCGACAGCCATCAACATCTGCATGTGCTGCCGGGAATTATAGATATCGTGCTGGAACTTGCCACCGAGCGGTCGATCCGAACCATGCGGATTCCGGACGAGGGGCTGTTCTTCACCGGCGGATACCCCGCCAGTATCGGCCGGCTCATCGGGCGCACCGGGCTGTCCCTGCTGGCAGGCTGGGCCAGACGAAAAGCGAGCCGCCGCGGGTTTGCCGCTCCGGATGCTTTTTTCGGAATGCTGGCCGGGGGGAATATGCAGGCCGAGTATTTCCTGAATATTATAAGCGTCCTGCCGACCGGGACGAGTGAAATCATGATTCACCCCGGTAATGACGATGCTTTGCTGCAGGCCCGCTATGGCTGGGTCTACCACTGGCAGAGCGAACTGGCGGCGGTGACCGGCCGCCAGGTGCTGGACAGGCTGGCTGAGAGGGGAATCGAATTGGTTTCGTTCAGGAAGTTTACCGATGGCTAGTTTTTATCGGCGGCTGGCCGTTCTTGTTACGTTGGTTGTAGGTATTTCGGGGGCGGTCATCTATTTTACCCTCGATGTTCATACCCTGCATAACTTAACTGCCTTTCAGCCCTGGTCGCTGCTCCTGGTGGCCGGACTGATGGCTGTCGGCATGTATTTTGACGGGACAAGACTGCTGCACCTTGTGCATATCGCCGGCCAACGGATAAGTTTGCTTGAGGCGGTACAGGTTATATTCAGCAATTATTTTTTGGCGCTTCTGACCCCGGGGGCGGCAGGCGGGGCGGTAGCCCAGGTCATGTTTCTGCGGCGGGCCGGGGTACCTACCGGCATCGCGACAGTGGTTGTACTTATTCGAACCGTGATGTCCCTGCTTGTGCTTTTCGTCTGTCTGCCGGCGGTGTTTTTTTATGATCCCGGCCTGCTTCCCTGGATACCACCGCAGCTGCTGATCGCGGTTTCGCTGCTGATGGTGGGGGGCTGCGGCCTGGCGGTCTGGTTTTTGCGCTCGCCGGCTTCGGTTCGTCTGCTGGTGGCGTTGACCAAGCGAGTCCGCCCAACCTGGCGCAAACGGATTTTCGTCTTGTACCGGGATACCCGGGGCGCGGTGTCTATGCTGGCGGCGGCGCCGCTCAGCATGCTCAGGGTGTTCGCCGAATCGGCGGCAAGCCTGCTGGCGCTATACAGCATGGTGCCGGTACTGTTCCTGGGGCTGGGGATAACGGTTGACTGGCCGCTGATACTGGGGCGGATGGTTTTTTTGAATATTATCCTTTATTTTGCCCCGACGCCGGGCGGGTCGGGCATCGCCGAAGGCGGCTTTGTCCTTTTGTTCAATGAACTGCTGCCGCCGGGGACGGTGGGGGTCCTGGCAGTAGCCTGGCGAATTGTCGCCGAATACTTTCCGTTTGCGATTGGTCTATATTTTACGATCAAAACATTTGGTCAGGATTTTCTGTTGAAGCAACTGAATAGGAGGACTTGAGAATGAAGGTGCTTGTAACCGGAGGGGCAGGTTTTATCGGATCGCATGTTGTCGCAGAGCTTTTGCGCCGGGATTATCAGGTGGTTATTGTGGACAACCTGAGCACCGGTCTGCTGGAGAATATCGATGCCAGGGCCAGCTTCCATAAGCTTGACGTCACTGCCGACGACCTGAACGAACTGTTCGCTGGCGAAAAGGTTGATTTTGTCATTCATCTGGCGGCCCAGACGGCGGTGCCCAGATCGCTGGCCGAGCCGGAATATGACTGTCAGGCCAATATCCTGGGGACGGTAAAAGTCATGGAAGCCGCCCGCAAGAATGGGGTGCGAAGGGTGATCTTCGCGTCCAGCGCTGCGGTATACGGCGACGGGGCAGCCATTCCCATCAGCGAAGACGCCCACCTCGATCCGGCGTCGTTCTATGGGCTCAGCAAGCTTACGGCCGAGAAATACCTTAAGCTTTACAGCAAGGTTTTCGATATTGAATATGTGGTACTGCGGTACGCCAACGTTTATGGCGAGCGTCAGGGAGACGCCGGTGAGGGTGGAGTGGTCAGCATTTTTGCCCGCAAAGTCCTGGCCGGTCAACCCATCTCCATTTTCGGCGACGGCGGTCAGACCCGCGATTTTATCTACGCCGGAGACATCGCGGCCGCAAATTGCCAGGCCCTTGTGACCCGTGACGCCAACACCGTGTATAATATCAGCACTGGCACCGAAACTAGTGTCAATGAGCTGGTGGAGCTGATGGCCGCAGCGGCCGGCCGGCGAAGCGAAAAGCGCTACCTGCCCGCAAGGGAAGGCGATATTTACCGTTCGCTGCTTGACAACCGGGCGGCCTGCAAATGTCTTGACTGGCAGCCTGCGGTCGGACTGGCGGACGGATTGGCAGCGACTTATCGGTTTTTGCAGCAAAAAGAAGTATAACCCGAACATTCTGGCGAGGAGGTAGCTATGTCGGAACGATTGGGCTTGGGTTTTCTGATCCTGACATTTGTCACGGCGCTGATTTTGTTTTTCAATCTCGGGGGGGTTCCGTTGATGGACCCGGATGAACCGGTCTATGCCGAAACCGCCAGAGAGATGATCCAGTTTCATGATTTTTTGTCGCCGCGGATTTTCGGCGAATACTGGTACGACAAACCGCCGATGTACTACTGGCTGACGGCGGGGGCTTTCCAGCTCTTTGGTGTCAATGAATTTGCCGCCAGGTTTCCTTCGGCGCTTTTGGCGCTGATCTGCGCCCTGTATGTTTTCTACGCCGGTTCCCGCCTGTTCGACGCCCGGGCCGGGATTATGGGCGCGCTGGTTCTAGGTACAAGCATCGAATTTTTTTATCTCGGCAAGGCTGCGGTCACCGATATTACCCTCACCTTGTTTCTGACTGTCTCGCTGCTGTCTTTTCTGCTGAAACGCTATCACTGGTTCTATATCGGCGCGGCACTGGCCACGGTGACAAAGGGGCCGATCGGGCTATTGTTCCCGGGAGCGGTGGTCGTGCTCTACCTTTTGGCCATCCGGGATTTTTCCGAACTGGGCAAGATGAAAATTCCGAGCGGGACGCTGCTTTACCTGGTGATTGCTCTGCCCTGGTATCTGCTGATGACTCAGCTTCATGGCAGCGCGTTCATCGATACCTTTATCGGCTTTCACAATATCACCAGATTTACCAGTCCCGAGCACCCGGAGGGGCTGCTGTGGTATTACTTTATCCCGGTACTGATTCTCGGGTTCCTGCCGTGGACGGCGGTGATGGTCCAGGCGGTGTGGAAGGCTCTGTACGAAAGCCGTGAGGATTCCCGCAAACTGATTTTCCTCCTGATCTGGGCCGGGTTTATCTTTGTATTTTTCAGTGTCTCTCGTACCAAGCTGATCTCCTATATCTTGCCGATGTATCCTCCGCTGGCGATGGTGGTGGGCTGGTATTTCAACCGTATCAGCGACTGGAGATACGGGTCCCGGCCGCTGAGCTGGCCGGTCCTTTTCACCTTGCTATCGGCTCTGATCTGGGGCGGATTGTACTTCGGGGTGAAGGCCATGCCCGAGCTGCTGGCCGGGGCAGTGGCCGTCGCCGTGCTGTTCGGGCTTATGACCGTCGGGGTGTGGTACTTTGTCTGGCGTCGGGAAATCGAGAAAGGGTTCTGGCTTCAGGTCGCTGCGATGACGCTGTTTTCGATGGTGCTTATGACCATGCTGCTGCCCCAGGCAGCTCCGGCGTTTCACTCCCGTGATATCGCCCAGGCGTTCGCCGCTAACTATGACGGGAAATCAACGGTCTATGTCGCCAAGTTCCTCCATCCCGGCTTTACCTTTTATTCCGGTGTATACGGCCAGGAACTGAAACCGGATGAAATCAGCAAGATCGTGGCCGGCGGCGAAAAAGCCTATCTGGTGCTGCGGTCGTCGGACTACGACCGCCTCGCTCCGGAGCAAAAGCAGAAGCTTACCACCGTGGCCACTGTCGATAACAAGCTGTTGGTGCTCAAACCGTGACTAAAGGGGAGAACGGCATGTTTGCGCTAGTCGTATTTGTCCTCGCCTTGGCTATATATCTTCCCTTGAATTCACTGATTCCGGTGACCGATCCGGTGGAGGCCAATTACGCTCTCACCGCCAAGGAAATGCTGCTGAGCGGCGACTGGCTGTCGCCGCAGATCTACGGTCAATTCTGGTATGACAAGCCGGCTATGATCTACTGGTTGATTGCCGGCAGCTACAAACTGTTCGGGGTGGGGGAGTTTGCCGCCCGGTTTCCGGCGGCCCTGTTCAGTGCGGCCAGTGTAGCTTTTACCTGCTGGTTCGGCCGGAGGCTTTACGACAACTGGCTGACAGGGTTCCTGGCGGCACTGGTACTGGCCACGTCTCTGGAATTTTGGGTCTTAGCCCGAATGATCATTACCGACGCGATCCTGTTTTTTTTCGCCAGCGTCGCTGTGGGGACGTATTATCTCGGCCTTATCGGCCAAGGGAAAATTTGGTACGCCGTTGGATATTTTTTCGCCGGGCTGGCGGTGCTGACCAAGGGGCCGGTGGGGATCGCCCTGCCGGTGATGTCGGTATTCGCATACATCATCCTGACCCGCCGCTGGGCGCTTTTCTCCCGGTTATTCCTGCTGCCAGGGCTGGTAATCTTTTTGCTGGTTGCCGCTCCCTGGTACGGAGCAATGAACAAAGCACACGGTCAGGAATTTGTCGACACTTTTTTAGGTCTGCACAACTACCTGCGGGCTACCGTCTCCGAACATCCCAAGGATAATGTCGTCTATTATTATCTGGTTTTGTTCCCGCTGAGCCTGCTGCCCTGGACCGGGATCTTCTTTCGTTCGCTGGCCGGCAAAAAGCCGCCCCATTTCGCCTTTTTGGCGGTATGGCTGGGGGTCACCGTCGGCTTTTATACGCTGATGGCCACCAAGTATCTTACCTATGTGTTTCCGGCGCTGTTCCCGGCAGCCCTGATGACCGGCTGTCAGCTGGAGCAGATGTTGTCAGCCGGCCGGCGGCGATGGCTGTGGCTGTCTTTGCCGGTACTGCTGCTGCTGGCAGCTTTGGCGGCGGGCCTGAAATTCCTGCCTGGTTCGGGCTGGCTGGTGCTTTACCTGGCCGCAGGACTTGCCGCTGTGGCGGTCTTGTGGCTGCAGCTGCGCGGTGATCCGATCTGGCTGCCCTGGGCAACCGGCGCGTTCATGGTGGTGATCAGCTTGCTGCTGATCTATCAGGGCCTGATTCCGCTGGCCGGGAGCCGCTCGGCCAAAGCCATCGTTGCCGCCGTGCCTGCCCGGGGCGCGGAGATAGGTTCTTTTGGCGAATATCCGACTTCCGCCGTTTTTTACAGCGGCTATCCGATGCCCCGGCTAGTTTCAGGCAACACGGACCTGTCGGACGGAGGCGTATGGGCGGGAAAGTACACGATGCCGACCGAGACGGTGGCGTCCTTCGCCGCCCGTACCGCCGGCAATCCTGAAACCTACATCCTGGTCCGGCAGGGGAACGCCCCACCGCTGAGCGACCTTCAGGCGGTGGCCGAGTCTGACAGGTACGTACTCTATAAACGGACGAACCTGAAATAAAACTGGCTGCTCAGACCCTCCTGCTGAAACAGGATTTATCAACAAATTGACAACCGCCGTCCTTCGCCGGACGGCGTTTTGGGTTCGCGGTCTTTGCTGCAGACCTCGTCTCAACGAAAAGGAGACTGATATTATAAGAAATTTCGCGAAAAAAGCAAAAATATGTCGAAATCATGCAGGATAATAGCATGTCTTGGCAAAATTAGACTGTGAAAGATATTTGCTGGAAAAGACTTCGTCTCATGCCCGGAGGTTGAAAGGTCTGACCAGGTGGCTGATAGTGGTGATAAAAATGAAATGGGGGAAACAGGGGATATGAGTGGATTCAGAGTAATGGTTATGGACGATTCGCCTTTCTCACGAACGATTCTCGCCGATACGCTGCAGGAAGCAGGCTGTGAGGTTGTCGGCGAGGCCGACTCGCTGGAAGCGTTGATCGAGATATACGACAACGTTAGGCCTGATATTGTAACCATGGATATCGCCATGCCGGAGGCTGACGGCTTTGAGTGCAGCAAGGCGCTGAGGCTGCATGATCCTGCGGCAAGGATCATTTTGGTCAGCTCGATGAAGGATGAGGAAACCGAAGTAGAAGCCCGGCGCATCGGAGTAATGGGTTATGTTCAAAAGCCGGTGGACGGAGAAACCCTGATGAGGGTCATCAACTCAGTCATGTCACCGGACAATTTGTTTGCCAACCTGAAAACGGGAGGGATAGCCTGTTTTAAGGAGGCGCTGGATCAGAATATCACCCGCATGACGAAAACGACGGCAATGTTTGCGGATCAACAGCCGACTGATCCCTACGTGTCCCAGGGTATTACCGTGGTCATCGGCATCATCGGCAAGTATCCGGGGTCCATGGTACTGGATTTATCGGTGGAAGCGGCGGAGAAAATGGCGCTGGTGCTCTTGCGGAGGCCGGCCAAGAACCGGGAGGAAGTCGTGTCGATGGCGGCCGAGTTTGCCAATGTGGTGGCAGGGGTGGCCTGTTCGATGCTGAACAAGAAGGACAAGGCGTTCGGGCTGCGAGTGGCGCCGCCCAGCGTGTTCTACGGTGCGCCGACCGAGGTTGTCAGTCCGAACATGGAGGTTCACAGTGTTAATGCCGATACCGACTTCGGACGAATCTACCTTAATGTCGGCTTCAAAAAGGGGTCGATTTTATGGATGTAAATATGATTAATCCGATATTGGCGGCTTTTGCCAATATTATTCCCCAGATCGGGTTTCAAACAGTGGAGAAAAAAGCGGTGGCCCTGCAAGGCTCTGTCATAAAAAATGAAGGCGTGATGGTCAACATCGGGGTGATGGGACCGCTAAAGGGCGTCATTCTCATTGGAATGGACATCGCTTCAGCCAAACAGTTCGCATCAAAGATGATGATGGGGATGCCGGTCGCCGAGCTGGACAGCCTGGCCCAGAGCGCTATCTCCGAGATGGGCAACATGGTCTGCGCCAACGCCTGTATCCAGTTCAGCCAGGTCGGTATCGGCGGGCTGGACATTTCGCCGCCCACCCTGCTGATCGGCGAGGGTGGGATGGTCAAGCTGTCTGTGCCCCAAGCGATCATGGTGAACTTTGCTGCGGACGGGATCGCCGTAAATGTATGCGTCGGTCTGTCTTCCTGATGCGAAAGCGGGCTGGTCGTCAAAGCGGCTGACAGCCCTTAGCGGCCTCAGCCACGGCGAAACCGTCGGTATTCCCCGCAGACTCGATGCAGATCAGTGAAGGGGAGAAGCGCATGGGAAAAATATACGTGTTTCTGGAAATGATCAAATATGAACATACCATCTTTTCCCTGCCGTTTGCGCTGGCTGCCGTTTTACTCACCGAAGCGACCCGCATCACCTTTTTCAAAGTAACACTCATCGTGGTGGCGATGGTTGGCGCCAGGACTACGGCCATGGCGCTAAATCGCATCATCGACCGCCGTATTGATGCCGCCAATCCCCGAACCCGGGACCGCGCCTTGCCCCGGGGGCTTATGCGGGTCGCTGAAGCCTGGCTTTATACTGCGCTGGCAGCGGCGATATTCCTGTATGCCGCATTCCTGCTTGGCTCTTTGCCCTTCAAACTGGCTCCGGCATGTCTGGCCGCCTTCACTCTGTATTCCTATACCAAGCGGCTGACGTGGTTATCGCACTATATCCTTGGTGTGACTATCGGCATGGCCCCGCTGGCAGCCTGGGTCGCCCTTAATGATGATGCTGCGGCCGGAATCGTTGTTCTTAGCCTGGCGGTAGCGCTCTGGATTGCAGGTTTTGATATTATCTACGCCTGTGCTGATTATGACTTTGACTGCGCTGCCAGGCTCTATTCCATACCAGCCCGATTCGGGATCAAAAAGGCCTTGGCCATTTCCGCCTGGACTCATACCGCGGCCGCGGTGCTATTTGTGTGGACCGGGGCGATTTTGGGCCTGGGCATTTGTTATTGGCTGGGCTTGCTGGCGGTTATGGGGCTGATGGCTAAACAACACGCCATTCTCTCGCCGCAGAAC
>JARLHY010000140.1 GCA_031292015.1 Negativicutes bacterium
AGGAATCGATGAACTGCTGGGTTTGAGGAATATCCTTGTCGAAAAGCTCGTCCACCTTCGCCTGAATTTCCGGTGAGAGCAAGGATTCGGCCTCCCCAATGGCTTGCCTGAGTTCCGCCAGTATGTATCCCAATTCGGCGCTGAACCCCTTCAAATTGACCATCGGCGTCCGAAAGTCATGGGCGATCATGTTGACGAACGACTTGATTTCGGCGTTGGTTGCCGCGATCTCCTCGGCGTAACGCCTTTGCGCCTCTTCGGCCTGTACTTTCGTCGTAACATCAATGGTGATCATCGCGACAAAGCCCGGCTCGGGCCGGTAGGCGGAAAACCGGTACCACCCGTTCAAAAGCCGGACATAGCGTACGAAGGTCTTCGGCTTGCCGGTCAGCGCCACTTCCCCCAGTTCTTTGATCCAGTCGACCGGTTCTTCCAGAAAAGCCGGGAAAACCTGCTTGTACGTTTTGCCCACAACGTCGGCAGGCTTGATGCCGTAAAGCGCTTCGAACGCCTGATTGACTTCAATATATATCAGATCGACCGGCTGCCAGCAGTCATCGACGACAACCTTACGCAGGGAAAAAACATTCTGCATGTTGTCGAACAGGCTCCGGTAGTGAGCCTCCCTGGCTGCAAGGGCTGCGTTTTTACCTCTCAGCTCGTGCTGCGCCGCCTGCCGCTCCGCGACCTCATCTTCCAGCACCGCGTTGATGGCCTGCAATCGATCGCGCTGTTTCAGCAGTTCCTCTTCTTTTGCCTGCAGCTGCCAGTTATGGGTTTCTATCTTTTCGTGCCTGTTGATAAGCAGACCGCAAAAAATCACGATGACCAAGCTGGCCAGTGACGCCCCGAGCAGATAGCCCTGTCTGCGAGCTTCATAACCGGCCAGGGCGACCTGCGTCGATTTTCCCACCGCGACGATCAGCGGGTACTCGGGCATGACCCGGAAACTGTTGATCCGGTTGACCCCGTCGAGTGCATTGGGTGTGCTGTATGAGCCAACGTCACGGCCGGTTTGGAGGATTTCCCACAGTGTACTTCCCTGGATATTTTGACCGCCCCCCCAACTATCGCCGTATTGGCGGGCCCGCACGAACCCATCCGTGCCGATCAGGGAAATCAGCTGATCCCGGCCGAGGTCTATCTTATCGTAAAAAGAAACAAAGTAGTCCGGCAAAAGGTCGATATAAGCAATACCGCCGAAAGACCCGTCAGACCTGTTAAGGCGAATGGTGACCGGAATGACGGCCTGCGAAGCCACCCTGCCGGTAATCACCCTGCCGACGAAAAGGGGTTGGGTATTCACTTGGCGATGGGCCTGAAAGTAATCCCGCTCCCAACCATCTACCCCCACAGCCGCCGGCACGGAAGACGCGATGATCCGGCCCTGCTCGTCATAAACCGCAACCTGACTGCGGGCCGGGTCACCCGGCGCGGCCCGCATATAGCCTGCCACAATCGGACTGGCAAGGCCGTCCTGTTCGTAGGCCTGTTTGATCTGGAGCAGGTCTTTGTCGACGTCGGCAACAATTCGGCGCACATGTTCTTCAAAGGCGATGGCCATATTCATGGTTTCCTGGGAAGCTTCCGCCATCGTCCTTTCATAATCATGGCTGATCCGATAGCGGACATACAGCCACATACTGACAATCAGCACAACCCCCAGGAAGATAACGAGCCACGAATAACCGGACAACCGCCACCGGGTATTTATATTCCGTCGCAAAAAACTCAATTGATGCAAAATGTGCCTCCCACCGGCTGATTGAAACTTTCTGACTGCCGCTCGGGCCTTTTAGCCGCATTCATTAATTTTCCCCTCATGTGACAGGAACTGAATCGCGTTGTCGGCTGACAACGGACGGCTGAAATAATACCCCTGGATGAGATCGCAGCGGATGCCTGTCAAAAAATCAAGCTGCTGTCTTGTCTCCACCCCTTCGGCAACCACCGTCATTTCCATACTGTGCGCCATATAGACGATGCTGTTGATCAACGCAAAGTAACTGTTATCCACCATTATTTTGTCAATGAATGATTTGTCTATTTTCAGGGCCTTGACCGGCAAACGGTGAAGATAGGTCAGCGAAGAGTAGCCTGTGCCGAAATCGTCCAGCGACAGCCGGACACCCAGTGCATTCAATTGTTCAAGGTTGCGGACGGTATTGTCCAGGGAGGACATCAAGGCCGATTCGGTGATTTCCAGTTCGAGCTGACTTGGCTTAATGTCGACGCTGTCGATGATCTGCCGGACAACATCGCCGAAATCTTCTCCCGACAGCTGGTGCGGCGACACATTTACTCCGACGCGGATGCCGCTTTGACCCAGGTCTGCCAGCTTTCTGGCGAACCGGCACGCCTCCTGGAGCACCCATTGACCAATGGACTGAATCAGTCCTCCTTGCTCGGCCAGCGGAATAAAGCGCACAGGCGATACCGGCCCGTGCCGGGAACTGTTCCAGCGAAGCAGGGCCTCAAAGCCGCTGACAGCATGATTCTCAGCGGCTATCTGCGGCTGATAGACCACCGACAGTTCGCCGCGCCCGATGGCGGTCCGCAAACTGCTGGTCAGAACAACCTTTTCGTAAGCTTCGTCCTGCATGGTCTTCTCATAAAACCGCCAGCGGCTTTTGCCGGCGTGTTTTGCCGCATACATCGCGTTATCAGCGTTTTTGAAGATCTCCTCAGGGGTATCACCATCCTCCGGATAAACGGCAATCCCGACGCTGGCCGTCATTTGCACCTGCGTCCCGAGGGCGTTGTACTCGTAGCGGAGCGCTTTGACGATACCGTCCGCAATTTTGGCAACCGCCTTCCGGCTGCTTTTCCCGGAAAGGATCACGATAAATTCGTCACCGCCGATTCGCGCAACAAAAGCGCTGTTGCCAACCTCCGCCAAAATCAGGGCCCCGGCCAGAATAATGAGGGCATCACCCTGCCTGTGGCCAAAGGTATCATTCACGGTTTTGAGATCATCCAGGTCGATGAACAGGACGGACCCTGCCGTTTGGCCCTGACTGGCCCGCTGCATTTCCAGCGCCAGCCGTTCGTTGAATTGGGCCCGGTTAGGCAACCCGGTCAGCGTGTCGTACAAAGCCTTGAGCCTGAATTCCTCAGCCTGTTGCCGGAGGGCCTCCTGGGCCGCCTTCCGGTCGGTGATCTCCGCCTCCATCGAGGCGTTGAGCCGCTGTAGCGCTTCGTTGCTGATCCGCAGGGCCTTCTCGGCTTTTCTCTGATCGGTGACATCGGAAACAAAAGCCGCCCGGATGATCCGGCCATCCGGCCAGTCAAGCTCTTTCTTTTCCGCCAGATAGTGGCGGTCGTGCGCTTCATCGTAGCGTTCCCAGGTTTCGGGTCCGCCGCCGGTTGCCGATAGCCCCAACTGCGGACATGTCTGGCACGGCACCTGACAGCGGAACAATTCATAGCACTTTCGGCTGCCGGCATCTGGCCCGAACAGTTGGTCCAGTTCTTTGTGAACATAAATCAACTGGTGGCTGTCCAGATCCACCACATAGGCCAGTTGGCTAATGCCGTCGAAGATACTGTGCAGCATCAGCCTCTGGTCGGAGGATATGGTCAGGTTTTCTTCCGCCGTGCCCCGGTCGGGCACTTCGCCTAGACTTGGGACCAGCGAACGGGTGACCTTGTCCGAATCGGGCCGCGGGTCACGTTCATCGTCCACCACCAGGTCACCACCCCTTCTGCAGATTGTCGCCGTTCAGTCGTTTGACAAGCATGACTTCGTTGCCTTTACCGCTATACAGCACCCTGTCGGTCCAGGCGATCATGATCGGGATGCCGCGGCCGTTTGGATAATCAAGGTTTTTTTCAAATACGCCTGCCAACCCGGTTGCCAGGTACTGTCTAATTCTGCTGTTGCCGTCAAAGCCAGGCCCGTCATCCTTCACCCGCAGGATCAGCCGCGAACCGAGCTTACTGATCTTGACCCGGATATTCGCACCAGATTTACCGGCGTTGGACAGCGCCTCGCCCAGAGCCATTTCAAGCCTGGGGGCATCCTCGCCGGCCAGCCGGCCAAGGATCCGGCTGATCCGGTTTTGCAGCTGATCCTTGTTGTCCGCTTTCTTAAATTCAAGGATCCTCGGCAACGACTCCCGCTGGCCGATTCTGAGGCAGAGGGCCGAACAGTCGTCTTCTTTATTGCCTTTCAGGGCGACAGCTTTCAGAACTTCAACGGTGGCCTTAAAATCGCCCGCCTTTTTCCCAGCCGATGCCGGCAGTCTTTCCGAGATACCGTCGGTCATGAAATAAAAGGCGTCGCCATCCCTGACCGGAAAAATTGCCGTCTCCGCCTCGGGGGAATCGGCGGCGCCAAGATATAAACCCCGGATCGACATCAGGCCGGTCCTAGCTTTCGTGGCCACCAGCAGGGAAGTAATCCCGCAGGAAGTGCAGGTCAGGCGTCTTGCCCGCAGGTCCAGCGTGAACGCAATCAGGGCAACGAAGGAATTATCAGGCAGGTAGTTGTTCGCGTATCTGTTGAGTCTGCTCAGCGCCTCCGGCGTCCAGGCATCTTTCGCGTCCATGATTTCGTTCAGCAGGCTGCTGATGGCGGAAGTATAAAGGGCAGTGGCAACTCCGTGGCCGGTGACGTCGATCAGATAACCGTGGAGGATGCTGCCGTCATGGAACCAGCGGTAGCCGTAGAAATCACCGCTGACAAGCGTGGCGGGAGCGAAGATGGTGCGTATCGTCAGCTTGTCGTCCTGATAATCCGGCGTCAGCAGCGACTGCTGCACCGTGCCGGCCAGCTCCACCTGGTGCTGGATCTCCGACTGCAGCTTCTGCTGCTCGGCCACGTCACGGCAAGACAGTATTTTCAGTCTCTTATCGCGATGATTGATCAGCACCGCCGCCATTTCGGCGTACACGGCGCGGCCGCCTTTCCGCGGATAGCGCCGGACCGTGGTCGAAGACCAGGCACCATTGTCAACGAGGGCGACATCGATGGTCGCAGTCTCTTCCGAAGTGAAAAGGCCGATGTCACTGGTCGACAAGCCGAGGACTACTTCCGGCGGATACCCGAAAAGCCGGACAAAAGCCGCGTTGATTTCGACAATTTTATCGGTGGCGAAATCGATGATCGCGATTCCCTCGGAGGACTGCTTCATCACCGCTTCGTACCATTCCTGGCTTTCCCGCAAGGCTTCTTCGGCGTTCTTCCTTGTGCTGATGTCTTCGGTGATTGTCGCCACAAGGCCCGGTTCCGGACTGTAGGCCGAGACGCCGAACCATTTGCCGACAGCGGGGGAATACGCCTCGAATTCCACGGACCGGCCGGACAAAGCGACATCCCCCAGGGTCTGGATCCAGGGAAACTCTTCTTTTTCGATGCCTGGGAAGAGCTCACTGAGTTTTCTCCCCACGACATCTTCCTCCCGCCAGCCGTAGCGACGCAAAAAGGTTCTGTTGACCATCACCTGTTCCAGGTCGGCCGGCCGGCCGCTTTCATCCAGCAGGACTTTGCGGAGGATAAAAGCGCTCTCCATATGATCAAAAAGATCGCGGTACTGAGTCTCGCTGACAGTCAGCGCCTCCTGGACCGCCTGCCGTTCCGCGATTTCCTCTTCCAGGGTGGCGTTGATCTCCTGCAGCTCGGCTGTCCGCTCGACCACCTTTTGCTCCAGACCGGCGTTCATTTCGGCCAGCGCTTCTTGAGCCGCCTGCCGCTCCGCGATCTCCTCTTCCAGCGTCGCGTTGATCTCCTGGAGCCGTTGCTGCAGCAGCGCCCGTTCGGTGATATCCACCACAATGTTCGCCACATAGCCCGGTTCGGGGCAATAGGCGAAAATCAGGATATGCCGGCCGGAACGCCTGGAGTAAGCCTCGAAAGTCGTCGGCTGTCCGGTCAGGGCGACCTGGCCGAGACGTTCGAGTCCTTCGGGGTAGTCGCTCTTTACCCATGGCGCGATCTCGGTCCACCGCCGGCCGATGACCTGGTCGGCCCTGACGCCCCGCAGACGCTCAAAAGCGGCGTTGACCTCCACATATTCGAGGTCCGCCGGTCGGCCAAGGTCGTCGACGATGACCCTGCGCAGCACGAAGATGTCCTGCATGTTGTCGAACAGGTTGCGGTAGCGGACTTCGCTGTTTTGCAGCTTTTTCACGGCGGTTTTATATGCGGTGATGTCATGATTGATTTCCAAAATGGCCGCCGGTTCGCCCGCGGCGTTCCGCCGCAGCGTCTGGTGGCTCTTCACCACAAGCTGTTCGCCGTCTTTGCGGGTGTGGAGAAGTTCGCCCTCCCAGCGACCCTGGCGCAGAAGGGCGTTCATGACATGCTCGGCGGATTCGGGAAAAACGGTTTGCAGCAGGGTGTGCTTCACCTGTCCCACTGCTTCGCCGGCAGAAAAGCCGTAGCCGATTTCGGCGCCCCGGTTCCAGTAAATTATCCTGTTGTCCAGGTCCCGCACCAGGATGAAGTCGTAGGCCAGATCCAGCAGCTCGGCTTGGCCCCGGATCCGTTCCTCGGCCATGGCCCGCTCGGTGATCTCCTCTTCCAGCGAAGCATTGCTCTCCTCCAGATTCCGGGCCTGTTCCCGCAGTCTGGCGTTCAGCTCCTGCGTATCGTCCGCCAGCAGCCGGGCCTTGCGCCGGGCCCGCAGCATAACCTCGCATATCACCGAGACCAGCGTGCAGTTGATCAGGAAAATGATCATCGCCAGCATATCGGCTTGCGAGTGTATCCCCAATTGACCCACCGGCGCGATCCAGAAATAGTCAGCCAAAACGGCAGCCAGAGCCGTGGCCAGCAGACCGGACCGCAAACCTCCGTAAGCGGCGCTCAGCATGACAGCCGGGTAGAATGTCAGGTAGGGAGCAATCAGCCCCAGTTGCAGCAAAAACAGCAGGCGCACAACTGCGGCGGAAGCAACCAGCATCAGGGCAGCCGCGTATTGCTTCCACCTGAAGACTGTCCTAGAATTCTCACTCATGCGACTTGTCACCTCTTGCCCTTACTGTGCACCAATATCAGTCGGTGATCTTGAACAGTTTATTCATCATCGTCATTTCGAAAAGTTCTTTGATATGTCCCTTCATGCCGGCGACGGTGATGCTGCCCTCCAGCCTAAGGGCCCGTTTGTTCAGGGCGATCAGAACGCCTATCCCGGCGCTGCTGATGTAGGTAAGGTCACTCATATCAATGACATAGGTACCGTGGCCCTTGGCGATAAACGACATGAGTTCCTGCCCCAACATCTCTGCGTCATCGCAGCTCATGCGGCCAACCACTTTCACATTGACACATTCCGGAGTCACAGATATTTGCCGCTCCATTTCATGCCCTCCCCATAATAAGCTCTGTGCCGTATCCACACCAGTCTATCGCCCAGCTGAAATTACCCGGCCTGATTCGCTACTTGACATCACACCCTGAACCGGCCGATCAATTGCTTTAATTCATCGGCGATTTCGGCCACCGTCTTGCTAAGAGCCGCCATTTCCTCGGTCGAGGCCGACTGCTCCTGGGCCGAGGCCGCCACCTCCTGGGCCGCCGCCGCCGTTCCCTGCACCACCCGGACCATATCGCCGACAGCCGCCAGCACGCTGTCCGAATGGGCATCCAAAGTTTGCAGCCGGTTGAGCAGGCTGCCGACATTCTGCGCTGTCAGGTCGATGGCACCGGAAACCTCGTTCATCGACGTGCCGCCTGTTTCAATGGTGCCAACCTGAACATCGACCTGATCGAGATTGCTTTCCATCGTCCGAACCGTCACCGACGTCTCGGCCTGGATATCCCGGATAAGATTGCCGATCTTCGTCGCCGCTTCAGCCGATTCTTCCGCCAGCTTGCGCACCTCTTCGGCCACCACGCCGAAGCCCCGACCGTGTTCGCCGGCCCTCGCGGCCTCGATAGCCGCGTTCAACGCCAGCAGATTAGTCTGACCGGCGATCCCGGTGATCACGTCGACAATGCTGCCGATTTCCTCTGAACGCTTGCCCAGGTTATGGATGGACTCGGTGGCAAACCGCACCGTCTTGCGGACATCGCCAAGCTGCTCAATTGCCTGCTGCAGAGATTTGATCCCGTCGGCCGACACCCGTGAGGTCCGGCTGGCGGTCGTCAAAGTAACTCCCGCTTCCTCCAGCCCGGCGTGGACCTCGTCTTTCGTGGCCGCCGTTTTTTCCCGTATTTCGTCGGCCTGGCCGGTCTGCTTCGCCGCCCCCTGGGCAATCCCGGCGATGTTTCGGCGATCTGCCCGGCGACGGATCCTGTTTGCTGTGCGGCTTCGGCCAGCGCGCCGGGAACTTTTATCGGTGTAGCTATCATGACCGAAGTCTTATTGGTACCCTGAGAAATCAGAATCTCCCGTGAAATGATCGTTTTTTTGGTTTTTTGGGCTTCCTGCATGTATTCTCTGCTTGCCAGTGAAGCCGGCTCACCCGTTTCGTTGATGCGGGTCAGCGACGCATCCACTAAAAATGCAGTAGAAAAAAGCGGATTCTGTTCTTTCATGGCCTGCAAACCTTGGATGACAGCGTCTTTATCAGTGGCAAACACCGGATTGTTTGCGGCTGATTCCAGGAGCGTATGTATGTCAAGAGTTGCCAGCATTCTGCTTCACCTTAAACTTTCTTTGCCATCACTATAGCCGCAGGCAAAACTAAAGCCCAATCACCATTGTCGAATATTGTTTGTTTTTATAAATTTCTGCCGAAACAAGAAAAAACCTTCCTGAAAATGAGAAAAGCGAGATTTGTTTGGCGGACAAACAATAAAGAATCCCCCGGCAGGGAGATCTGTAAAACCTCAGCGTTCGCCAAATGTCAGCCGCCAGCAGAGTTCTCACCGTTTATGACAGGCACCCCACTTCAGGAAGAACATGCCGGTCGCAAAAGGGCCATCGACAGCAAAAAAGGAACCCGCCGAATGCACTGAACCCTAAGAAATGGACATTGAGGAAAAAAACCTCCTGTTGTAGGATAACTACAACAGGAGGTTTTTCCTATGAGCAAACACTTTGGGGCGCAAATCATCGGGCATGTGATTGAGATGAAAGAACAAGGGATGACGAATCGTACCATTGCAGAGAAATTTGGATTCACTGCGATACAGATCAAAAGGCTGCTGACCCGGCATAACCGAAGGAGCCGTTCTCCTGCAGGTGTGGCTAAGCGCCGTGGCAGACCAAAAACAAAACCAATCACAGATGAGCACAAGTATCTTGAGCGAATCCGGCAGCTAGAGATGGAAGTGGAGCTGTACCGGTCTTTTCTTCAAGCTGCTGGAAGGAGGTGAGGCCAGGAATCAAGTACAGAGCCATCCAACGACATGTAGGCAAGTATCCTGTCGGACTGATGTGTACCTTCTTCCAGGTATCGCGCAGCGGATATTACGCCTTCCGGAAACGCCAGGGAAAACTTTCTCGGGATGAGCAACTTTCCGGCCTGGTTGCCCAATGCCAGCAAAATACCCATGGAACCTACGGATACCGCAGAGTGGTGCTGTGGCTTCAGCGACAAGGGGTCAGAGCCAATCATAAGGCGGTATTGCGTATCATGAACAAGTACGGTCTCCTGGCGCAGATTCGGCGCAGAAGAAAGTACAGGCAGATGAGCGAGCATCTGCATCGTTACCCAAACCTGCTTAACCGCGTCTTTACAGCGGTGAGGCCCAACCAAAAATGGGTAACCGATATCTCCTACATTCAGACCGCACAGGGAACGTTATACCTATCCATAATCCGCGACCTCTTTGACAATAGCATCATTGCCTACAAAATGGGCACTGAGCAGTCCGTCAATCTGGTACTTCAGACAATCCGGGAAGCACGGACAAAAGAAGCGGTCACGGCAGAGTTGCACCTCCACAGTGACCAAGGGTTTCAATACACCTCACAAGCATATTTCACCCTGACTCAAACGTACGGCATAATGCCGTCGATGTCAAGGCGTGGGAACTGTTACGATAATGCTCCGGCGGAAAACTTTTTCAGCATTCTAAAGAGCGAGTGCATCCGTCGGCACAAGCTCAAGACGCTGGAGCAGGCGCGGTCACTCATTGACAACTACATCTTCTTCTACAACCATGAGCGGATTCAGACAAAATCCAAGCTGACACCGCTTGAAAAACGGCGTCAGCTTGCATAATTTCATGAAATCCTGCGATAGGGCTTTTTATTCTTGTCTATTGGACGGGGTTCAGTGCAAGGGGGTGTCTTTTTTATTTTATGAAGATTGTCTGGCAAAAATTCGGTCCTGCCGCCTTGTCCCTTCTGAACAAAGCCCAGCCGAATCAGAAGCTGGGCGTCTCATAAGTCGTTGTATCATTGCTATACTCTTTTTTCAAATTGTAATATTCTAAGCGGCATGTCATATATTTGTAATGATTAATTCAGGTTTCGCCG
>JARLHY010000141.1 GCA_031292015.1 Negativicutes bacterium
AACCATCAGAACTTCGCGCAGCATGTTGCCCAGCATCAGCATGGTGATCAGCGGTGCAACAGGCGGCAGCAGCAGGTTAACGATAATCGCAATAACAAAGGGGAATACGATTCTTTCCAGACGGGTTACCGGCCGGACCTGAGTCATCATGATCGACCGTTCGGCCTTGGAGGTCAGAAGCTTCATGACCGGCGGCTGAATCAGCGGCATCAGGGCCATGTAGGAGTATGCGGCGACCGCGATTTGCGGCAGCAGATGCGGCGCGAGTTTCATGGTGACGAAGATGGCCATCGGGCCGTCTGCGCCGCCGATGATACCAATGGCGCCAGCTTCGGCGATGGTAAACATTCCGGTCATTTTCGCCAGTACGATGGCGATGAAGATGCCGGCGTGAGCACCTGCGCCCAGAACCATCAGGCTAGGCCGCGAGATCATCGGGCCAAAGTCGGTCATAGCGCCGACGCCCAGGAAAATCAGCGGCGGGATGATGACCAGTTCGACGCCGCGGAACGCGTAGTAGAAGAGTCCGCCCGGCGCGGTGAGGTCAGATCCGGGTACGTTGGAAACGATGCAGGCAAAGCCGATGCCCAGAAGCAGGAACGGCTCGTATTTCTTGGAAAGCGCCAGGTAGATGAGGATGCCACCAACGATCATCATCAGGATGTTGCCGGCGGTAATCGACATCAGGCCTGTCTGATCAAGCAGTGCCACCAGAAGACCTAAAAATTGCTCTAACATTGCATGCCTTCCTTCCGTTGTTGTAAAAGATTATAAGACTTGCCCGGCCTTAGTGCCCGCCCTTAAGTTTTTCGTCGGAGATGGAGCCCAGCTTGTTAAGGTACGGGAACAACATAAGGATAAAGCTAATGCCGTAAATAAGCACGATGCTGAGGAAGAAGTCGACGATGCTCAGAATAACGGCGCCCTCGAGGGTATCCGGAACTGTCATAGGGACAATGTTCATTTTACGTTCTCCTTTCGTGCTACTTCTTCTTACAGCGGAATGTTGCCGTGTTTCTTGCTCGGCCGCGCCTCGCGCTTGGTGGCCAGCATCGAAAGAGCGGTGATAATCCGCGGCCGGGTTTCAGCCGGTTCGATAACCTGGTCGACAAAACCGCGCTCGGCTGCCTTGTAAGGAGTCGCGAAATCGTCGATATACTGGGCGGTTTTTTCCTTCACGTCCGGATCGCCCCGGAAGATGATGTTGGCCGCGCCGGCCGGTCCCATAACCGCGATCTCGGCCGAAGGCCAGGCAAAGATCTGGTCGGCGCCAAGGTCCTGGGAGCACATGGCGATATAACTTCCGCCGTAGGCTTTGCGGGTGATCAGGGTTACCTTGGGCACTGTCGATTCCGAATAGGCGTACAGCAGTTTCGCACCATGGCGGATGATGCCGCCGTATTCCTGGCCCGTTCCCGGCAAGAAACCAGGTACGTCTACCAGGTTGACCAAAGGAATGTTGAAGGCGTCGCAGAACCGGATATGCCGCGCCGCTTTGTCCGAAGCGTTGATATCAAGGCATCCGGCCATCTGGGCCGGCTGGTTAGCGATGATTCCCACCGTCTGTCCGTCAAACCGGGCAAAACAGGTGATAATGTTCTGGGCATAGAACGGACGCACTTCCAGAAATTCGCCGTTATCGACGATAGCGCGGATTACATCTTTCATGTTGTACGGGGTGTTGGAGCTGTCCGGCATCAATGTGTTGAGGGCGGGCTCGGTGCGGTTCGGGTCGTCGCCGCTGTCTACTGCAGGCGCTTCCTCCAGGTTGTTGCTGGGCAAGAAGCCCAGGAGGTAACGGACCTGCTGCATGCAGTCGTCGTCGTTCTCCGCCGCGAAGTG
>JARLHY010000142.1 GCA_031292015.1 Negativicutes bacterium
ACTGGTCGGAGCGACACGACTTGAACGTGCGGCCTCTACCACCCCAAGGTAGCGCTCTACCAAACTGAGCTACGCCCCGACTGACAAAGATCATTGTACCGTTTTTTCGGACTGATGTCAAGGCGTCGTTAGAACCTTTGCGCCGGAAGTATCGATGTTTAGCGGCAGATAGCTTGCTTTTATGCCGTGTTGCGCGAAGGCCTGAATCATTGCTTCGCCGATGGCGGGCTCGTTACGTTGGGTGAAGGCGATCAGGCAGGGACCGGCGCCGCTGAGGGCCGCGCCCAGGGCTCCCTTTTCCACGGCGGCGGCCAGGACGTCCGGCATGCCGGGGATGAGTTTTTCCCGGTAAGGCTGATGGAGCCTGTCCTCCAGCGCATATTTAAGGGAATCGTAACGCCCCTGACAGAGGGCTCCGATCAGCAGCGCGGTGCGGCTGACGTTGAAGACTGCGTCATGAAAGGAAACGGTCTTGGGCAGGACCTGCCGGGCCGTCCTTGTGGACAGGGTGAACTCGGGTACAGCGACCACCAGTTTCAGGGGATGGGGCGGAATGAAGCGCAGGGTGCGGGGGGTGTTGCCCTGGAGCATGCTGACGGTGACGCCGCCGAAGATCGCCGGGGCGACATTGTCCGGGTGTCCTTCCAGGCGTGTGGCGATTTCGAATATGTCCTGGGCCGACAGACGGCTGCCGGTGGCGGCGTTGGCGGCGACAAGGCCGGCGACGATTGCCGCTGCGCTGCTGCCGAGGCCTCTGGCCAGCGGAATGTTGTTCTCCATCCGGATGCGGATTCCGGTGGCACCGCTATCCACGCGGCGCAGTATCTCGCGCACGGCGCGCAGGGCGATGTTCCGGTCGTCCACCGGGATGGTCCCGGCGCCCTCGCCGCTGATCTCAATGCGGGAAGCGCTCTGGTCACTTAAGGTCAGGGTCATGTAGTTGTAAATGTTGCAGGCGATGCCTACGGTGTCAAAACCGGGGCCACAGTTGGCCGTGGTTCCCGGAACGCGTACTTTTACGGTAACTGACATAATTCCTCCCAAGGTTTTATCCGATATCTTCCTGGATCACGCGGATGACGCTGTTGATTTTTGCGACGGCCGTCAACCCGGACAGGGTGCTCAGAGCCATCTGCATACTGGCGTGGGACACCGGATAGGTGATCAGAACGATCTCGGCGTCGGCCATGATTTTGCGTTTCTGGATTACCGAGTGCAGACTTACCCCCTGCGCCCCGAAGGCGCCGGCGATAGCAGCCAGAGCGCCTGGCTGGTCGGCAACCTGCAACCGGATGTAGTAAGGTTGTACGGTGTACTGCACCGGGAGCAGCGGCTTGGTGTCAAAGCAGGTGCAGAGTATCCTGCTGCTGACCTGGTGCTGGATGTCCCGGGCCACGTCGATGATGTCGGCGACTACGGCGCTGGCTGTCGGCATTTCGCCGGCCCCGCGGCCGTAAAACATGGTCTCACCCACCGCGTCGCCGCGGACGAAGATGGCGTTGAAGACGTCGTTCACCGAAGCCAGGGGATGGGTACGGGACAGGAAAACAGGATGTACCCTGACGTCAACGCCTTTATCGGTATCTCTGGCAATGGCCAGGAGTTTGATCACATAATCGAGTTCGCCGGCGTATTCGATATCCTGGGGGGTGATGTTGGTGATGCCTTCAACATAGACGTCATCCACTGTGACCCTGGTGGAAAAGGCGATGGACGCCAGGATGGCGATTTTGCGGGCAGCGTCCCAGCCGCCTACGTCGGCGGTGGGGTCGGCTTCGGCGTAGCCTTTGGCCTGGGCTTCGGCCAGTACGGCAGAGTAGTCCATTTTTTCCTTGGTCATCTTGGTCAGCATGTAGTTGGTTGTGCCGTTGACGATACCCATGACCTCGCTGATTCTGTTGCCGGCCAGGCACTGTTTCAGTGGGCGGATAATGGGAATGCCGCCGCCTACGCTGGCCTCAAAAAGAAAGTCCACACAATTTTCCTCGGCTGCTGCGAACAGTTCGCGGCCGTATTTGGACACCACGTCCTTGTTGGCGGTAACAACGTGTTTGCCAGCCTGTAGGGCCTGGATGATGTAATCTTTGGCCGGTTCCTCCCCACCCATGAGTTCAACGACGATGGCGATATCCTTGTCGTCAAGGATGTCCCGGATATCGGTGGTCAACTCGGCGTCGAGCTTGACCGCACGTGCTTTGGCGGGGTTTTTGACCAGGATTTTCTTTATTCTTACCGGGGCCCCGATTTTATGGGCGATGTTATCGGCGTTGGAGGCCAGGACCTTGGCGACTCCGGTGCCTACGGTTCCGAGGCCGAGCAGGCCTATATCAATTGGTTTTGTCATATGTTCTCCACTCCCAAAATATCATGCTTGTCCGAGTACTTCCAGCCGTTTCACCCCATCCACCATCCGCAGCTTGTCAAGCAACGCCTCAAGGTCGATGGCCAGGTCCATGGTTTCGATGGATATAGTGGCGTTAGCCACGCCCTGCAGGGGAATGCCCTGATTGATGGTCAGCACGCTGCCGCGGTCGGTGGCGATGGTGTTCAGTACCCTGGACAGTACGCCGGGCTTGTGGTCGAGCAGTACGGCGAGGGTGACGATCTTTTCCTTGCTGGCTTCATAAAAAGGAAAGACGTAATCCTTGTATTTGTAATAAGCACTGCGACTGAGCTCCATCTTTTCTACGGCTTCGTTGATGGTGCGGGCTTCGCCGCGCTTTAAGAGTTCCTTGACTTTAATGGTCTTTTTTATGGCTTCCGGCAATATCTCTTCCCGTACGAGGTAAAAAACCGACTTCTGGCCTACCATTGTTTCGCCTCCCTCAGTATTGTACAAACGGATACTTATCTTTGTATAGTAGACATTATAACACTAGCCGCGACGGTAAGACAAGGGAAAAGACAAAAAAATAAAGTCAGTCTGTTCAGACTGACCTGAAGGGTTCAGAATATGATGCATATCAGGCCACCGCTGCCTTCGTTGACGACTTTCTGCAGTGTCTCTCTGAGTTTGATCTGGGCGTTCTCCGGCATGCCGGTGAGTTTGTTCTGAATGCTTTCGCGGACCAGGGCGTTGAGGGATTTGCCGAACAGGTTGGTGCGCCAGATTTTTTCCGGCTCGCCCTCGAATTCCCGCAGCAGATACTGGATGAGGTCCTCGCTCTGCCGCTCTGTGCCGATGACCGGGGATATCTCGGCCATGACGTCCGTCCTGATGATGTGCAGGGACGGGGCCGACGCTTTCAGGCGTACACCGAAGCGGTTGCCTGTGCGAATGATCTCGGGCTCCTCCAGGACCATCTCATCCAGCTGCGGCGGAACGATGCCATAGCCGGTCTGTCGTACCTGTTCCAGGGCACCGGACATTTTGTCGTATTCGCGCTTGGCCCCGGCCAGGTCCCGCATCAGGCGCAGCACGTGATGCTCGCCGCAGATGGTGAAGCCGGTGAGTTCCTCCAGTACTTGGTAAAACAGCTCGGTGCGGGCGGTCATTTCGATGACGGCCACCCCGGTGCCGAGGTCCATGTCGTGGAGGATGACATCAGCAACAAAGTCGTAGCCTGACAGATCGTCGATGGCCCGGTCGATGTCCCGGAGACGGCGAACATACTGAACAGTTTCCCGCACCGCCCCGTCGAATTTCTGGCGGAGCCAGTGTTCGGTTTCCAGTTCTTCCACCCAGCGGGGCAGGGTGATATTGACTTCCTTGACCGGGAATTCGTAGAGTACTTCCTGCAGGATGGAGTAGATGTCGTCCTGGCTGAGCTGGAGGCAGTCCACCGGTATGACCGGGACGTCGTATTTGTTCTCCATTTTGGCGACCAGTTCGCGGGTATCCTTGGCGGAGGGATTAGCGGTGTTCAAAATGATCAGGAACGGTTTGGCCAGTTCCTTCAGTTCATTGATGACCCTTTCTTCCGCCGGCACGTATTTATCCCGCGGCAGGTCGGTCACCGAACCGTCGGTGGTGACTACAAGACCGATGGTGGAGTGTTCGGTTATCACTTTTTTGGTGCCGATTTCCGCAGCCTCTTCGAAGGGGATTTCTTCATCGAACCAAGGCGTCAGAACCATGCGAGGGCCTTCCTCTTCCTCATAGCCGAGGGCTCCGTCCACCATATAGCCCACGCAGTCCACTACCCTGACCCTGACGGTCACGTTGTCTTTTACGGTGATCTCCACCGCCTCGTTGGGTATGAACTTGGGTTCGGTGGTCATGATGGTACGGCCTGCGGCGCTTTGAGGCAGTTCATCCTTGGCCCGGACCTTATCATACGGGTCGACGATGTTGGGCAACACCATCAGTTCCATGAACCGTTTGATAAAAGTCGATTTACCGGTGCGCACCGGACCTACCACGCCGATGTAGACGTCACCACCGGTCCGTTCAGCGATATCTCTGAACAGGTCGAATTTTTCCATTCTGGTTGTTTCCCTCCCCTACTGAATATATCTAAAAACACTGAGCTTTTCGCTCCGTCAATACTTTGTCACCCCTCCTTCAACGCATTATGACCGAGGATGGGAAGGTTTCCGCCTGTTACGGCGAAACCTGAATTAATCATTACAAATATATGACATGCCGCTTAGAATATTACAATTTGAAAAAAGAGTATAGCAATGATACAACGACTTATGAGACGCCCAGCTTCTGATTCGGCTGGGCTTTGTTCAGAAGGGACAA
>JARLHY010000143.1 GCA_031292015.1 Negativicutes bacterium
CCGTCCCCCACCTCGGCACCACTGAGGTTGCGGTAGAACAGGGAATTTTTCCGATGCAGGATGGCCCTTTTCAGAATTTGTTCGCAAAGGTTGTTGTCGATGGCCGCCAGCTCGACCTTCAGGAACACCGTCAGGCGCTCCCAATGCTTCAGCATGTGACGGATGGCCTTGCCCAGGCCGGAGTTCGGCTCCGTCTTCTTGCCGTCGATCTGGTCCTTGAGCCAGGCATGCAGGCCCTCCATCACCGGGCGGCTGTTCTCCTGGTGAAATTGGAGCCGTTCGGCTGGGGGCAGCCGAGCCTGACCCAATACCCGACAAAACGACCAGAAGGGGCTCCAGGGGAGCCCCTTCTTCTTTCCGGCCAGCAAAGCAAGCGCGCTTCTTTTACGCCCCGGCCATGGCGGCGTTTCGCAAGGAACGTTTGAGTTTTGGTTCCGATAGGTTTTGCAAAACTGAGAACAATTTCTGGAAGTTGTGGGCCACCGCGTCGAGGCTAAGCTCGATCGCCGCCCCGAGCCGTCCCCGGATCCGGAATTGCCGCAACCCCCGGGCTTCCTTGGTACTCCCGTTGGTCGCCTCGATCCGGCCGCGCCGCTTCAGCCAGTAGGCCCGTCGGGCGTTCAACGCCTTTTGCTCCCGGATCAGAACGCTCTTCGTTGCTCGTTTGGCCTGGGGAATCAGCAACTCGTGGACGTGTTCCTTCCCGATGAGCTTGAGATTGGGTTCGCCCGCATAGCCCATGTCTGCCAGCGCCCTCAGCAGTTGGGGCACGCCCAGCACACGCATGGTCGCGAGAAGGGCCGGCAGCAATTCCCGGCTCTCACCGCCGGTAGGGCTGACATGGTTGTGGAGGATCATGCCGGTTTTGCTGTCCACCACCCTGATCACCTGGTAGCCCTGAAGGAAGCCGCCATTCTTTGCCTTGAGTCGCAAGGATTCCGGATCGGTGGTGTTGACCCTCGCCGGCTTCGGGATTCGCATCCTGGAAAGCTTGGAGAGGATCTTTCGCCCGCCTTCCGGGTCCAGCTTTCGCCCTTTCTTTCCGGTCCTTTTGAGGCGCCGCTTTGCTGGCCTCGCTTTCCGGCGGATGCGGGCCTTGGCTTTCCAGAGGATGCTCCGCCGGATCTTTTCCGCTTTCCCGGCCAGGGCGATGGCCTGGTCGATCCGCAGCAACCGGTCCTCCAGCGCGACCTTCTGGCGCAGCAGGGGGCGGGGAAATCCGTCGTCGCCGAAGCGGCCGTCCTCCTCGGCGTCCACGGCCTCGGCCTGGGCGACCAGGCGCTTGGCCTCGATGCCGGCCAGGGTTTCCTGGTCCTCTGCCTTCAGGCGGCGGAGGGTTTTCAGGCGCCGCGATTTGGACTTGTTGGCCGAGGCCTGAATGGGCGTCCCATCCACGATCACGGCGCCAAGGTCGATCAGGCCCAGGGCGTAGCCGACGTGGATGGACCGCTTGAGGAGCAGCTCGAACCAGCCCAGGTTGGCCTTCCGGAAGCGACAAAGGGTGCGGAAATCCGGGGTCTGGTCGCCAGAAATAGCCTTGTAGGCCAAGTTCTCTTCCAAGAGCCGTTCAATTCTGCGACTGGAATGAACCCCGCGCATGTAGGAGAAGATCAATACAATCGACATCATAATGGGGTGGTAAGCAGGCCTACCGCCTTCAGGTTGAACCCGATTGAGAATGGGATCACCCTTGGTTAAACGCCTGACAATATCTGCCAAAAGAAAGGCTTCATGGTCTTTTGACAGCCAGTCTCTAGGGCTAGACGGCAGCAGCATCTCTGAATCGTAATTCCATGGACGAAATATGGTCATAAGTCATGATATGTCATGCTAAAGTATCGCACAGCATAATATTTGCAGATTCTTGGCTGCGGCCCCGGATGGCAAATCTGGCCAGACAGGGGGTTTTGGGACAGGCTCTCCAGGCGTGGGACTCCACATTACGGAAGTCTCAACATAAAACGGGAAGCATCAAGTTCAGGCGCATGCAGGCCGCCATGTCGCCTGACTACCGCCTGGCTGCTCTGTTCGGTTTTTCGCCGCGCCCATCAACTGGCGTTCCTCATTGAATGGATCATGCGGCGGCCCTGTCCGGTAGCTGGCATCGATGTGCGGCACCAATTCCTTTTCCTGGAAGCGAAGGAAGTCCGGGCCGCCGCCGCTGGTCGCGAAATCCTTGTGGTGGGTGGGGGTTAGATCCCGCATTCGGTCCGCGTGCGGGATGGCGATGATGATGTGCGGCGGTATCTGGAAGTTGAAATTGATACCTTCAC
>JARLHY010000144.1 GCA_031292015.1 Negativicutes bacterium
ATCCTGCCCCCCAGCCTGACTGAACTGGTGCGGCGCCTGACGAGCCGGGGCGGCATCGACCCCGAGGAATTGGCCCGCCGCCTGGAAAACGGCCGGGCCGAACTCAAAGAGGCCCGATGGTACGACTACCTGGTCATCAACGACGATAAAACCACGGCCCTGGCCCGGCTTCAGGCCATCGTCGCCGCGGCCCGCTGCCGCACCTCACAGCTCTGGCCCGATCTATCCCCCCGCTATCTCTAATACCAAGTTGAGACCTCTGCGAAAGTCCTTTGAAAAATAGTTTTACTATAACGAAAAAAACAGTTCAACACATTGAAATAACGTGCTAATCTGTGACAAAAGATAGATGCCGGAGGTCGCAGATGCTGGGAAAACAGTCGGGGCAGATGGGCTTTGGAGACATGGAGGCTATGGGGCGGCTGCCGGAAGGCCATTTTCTGAAGAAGATCGACGGCCAGATTGACTGGCAGCCCTTCGAGAAGGTTTTGGAACCTCTCTATCATCCCACCCTGGGGCGCCCCAGCCATCCGCCGGTGATGATGTTTAAGGCCCTGCTTTTGCAGCAATGGTACGGCTTGGCCGATCCCGGGCTGGAAGAAGCTATCTGTGACCGCCTGTCGTTTCAGCGGTTTTTGAGTCTGTCTCTTACCGACCCGGTTCCGGATGAGACCAGGATTTGCCGATTCCGCACTATGTTGGCCCAGGCGGGGTTGGGAGAGCGGCTGTTTGCTTTGTTGGAGGAGCAGCTCGATGCCAAGGGGATGATTGTGCGGCGTGGCTCCTTGATTGACGCCACTTTGGTCAAGGCCCAACCTCATCCGCCCCGCAAAGGGCAAGCCAGCCCCGACCCCGAGGCGGACTGGACCCGCCGGGGCAAGGATGGGCACTTTGGCTACAAAGTCCACCTCACCGTCGATCAAGAGAGCGGCCTGATCCGGCGTCTGGCTTTGACTTCGGCCAGGACCTCCGAGTCGAATCTGTTTGAGGGGATGGTCATCGGCGACGAAGCCGCGGTGTTTGCCGATGGAGCCTATGCCAAAGATGCCCGCAAGAAGGCGTTGCGAGGCCGAGGGGTGTTCTGTGGCATCATCAATCGGCCCTGGCGCTATCGCCCCATAACGGAGAAGCAAAAGAGGCGGAATAAATTCTACTCTCGGGTTCGCCGGGCTGTGGAGCGGGTCATCGGTACTTTGAAACGCCACTATGGGATGGAGCGATGTCGTTATGTGGGTGGGATGCGCAATCGATGTCACTTCTGGCTCAAGGGGATATGCTACAACCTGAAAAAGATGTTGGTCCTGCAAGGGGCCACCTGAGCTTCTGGTGTGGGGTGGCAGGCTTAAAGGATTAAAGAAGGCCTCAAAGGGACCTTGGAGGCCTTCCCCAGGAGCTCTGTAACTGGACTCAGAAGGGTTCATCGCTTTCCTTAATGCTCAAAAATGCCGTGCACCACAGCAACCATTTATAGAACCCCGTTTAGCAGAGGTCTCAACTTGGTATTAGGGGACTTTCGCAGCGGTCTCAACTTGGTATCAGATTACAAGCATGGCCAGCCATCTGCCGGAACGTATCCAGGGCGACCGGCTCCATTTCGGCGGCGGCGCGGTCGGGGCTCAAACAAGACAATAAACTACGAAAATGAATAATTACTGGCAGTAGCAAATTGCGAACTGTACGATAATGTAGTTTAAAGGTGGGGAACAGTTCCGCTGAGACGAAGATAA
>JARLHY010000145.1 GCA_031292015.1 Negativicutes bacterium
CAGCGGCGAGGGCTGTTACTGGCTCAAAGCCGACCTCGCCTCCCACGCCGACCTCAACAACCTGCTGGAAAACATCCTGCGCTACGGCAATTACCGCCTGAATATGTCTATCGATAAAGTGAAATAGAAGGGAGTGACGGCTGTGGGTCATCTGGGAGCAGCGAAAAGCGAAGTCTTCCGGGCGCTGGCCGAGCGGCTGAATTCCAATCCGGTGGGAGCACCGAAAAGCGAAACGCTGATGAAGATTCTTCATATTATGTACAGCGAACAGGAAGCAGCCATCGGCAGCAAATTCCCCCCCGGCTTTGTCACCATCGACAAGCTGGCTCAACTCACCGGTCTGGCGCCGGGCGACCTGGAGAGCCATCTGGCCGCCATGGCCGGCAAAGGCCTGGTAATGGACATCCCGCGTAAAGGCCGGGTTTTATACGCACTCAGCCCGCTGGTCATCGGCTTTTTCGAGTACACCTTCATGCGGGTCACCGACAAGCTCCCCCTCACCGAACTGGCTGAACTTTTCGAACGTTATCATAACGAACGCGGCGTAGCCGAGGAGTTTTTCGGCGCCGAAACCAAGCTGTTTCAGACCTGGGCCTTTGAGAGCACCATACGTGAGCACCTAACCACCGAGGTGCTGGACTTCGAAAAAGCCTCGGCGATGATCCGCGATGCCGGCAAAGGGTCGCTGACGATGTGCTACTGCCGCCACCAGGCCCTCCACCGGGGCACCGTCTGCAGCGCCCCGATCCAGGATGTCTGCACTTCGCTGGGGGTGGCCGCCGAATGGCTTATCAGCAAAGGCTTCGCCCGCCCGGCCTCTGCCGACGAACTGCTCAGAGTGCTGGAGGCGACCGAAAAACTCGGTCTGGTTCATCTGGCCGACAACGTCCAGAACAAACCGGCTTTCATCTGTCACTGCTGCGGCTGCTGCTGCGGAGCGCTGCGCTCCATCAACGAACACGGCGTCGCCGCTGTCCAGCCCAGCAATTTTCTCGCCCGGATCGACACCGAAAAA
>JARLHY010000146.1 GCA_031292015.1 Negativicutes bacterium
ACCCGATCATCGCTCCGCTCGATCTGCCCTCTCTCCCGCAGGCGGCAAAGAGGGCGAAGAAAAAATAAAGTTAAAACTTCCCCAAACCCTCTTTAACGCCTGCGTTAGAGAGGGTGGTCGGGCGAAGCAACGACCGGGTGAGTCCACTCCGGCGACAGGTAACCGCCAAACCCAATTAACTAATCTCTAATCAACCAATTAACTAATCAACTAACCCATGTTCCCCGAACGTCCCTTTCAAATCGAAATCCTCCGCGCCGAAGCCCGCGGCATCCAACCCCCAAAACAGCCCGACGCCCCCAAAATCAAACGCAAAAAACCCGGCAACCTGCTGCGGCCCCAGCCCGGCTTCATCATCAAACCGGGTATCAAATGGGTAAAAAGCGCCAACCGCAGCGCCGAAGCACAAATGCTGTTCGGCCATTTTTGGTACCAGGGCGAACTCTGCATCCTCTACGCCGATACCAACGTGGGCAAATCCATCCTCGCCGTACAAATCGGCCTCAGTATCGCCTCCGGCAAACCCATTGGCACCTTCGCCATGGATGCCCAGCCCTGCCCGGTGCTGTATTTCGACTTCGAGCTCAGCGAAAAACAATTCGCCAAACGCTACAGCGATGCCGCCGGCAAACCCTATCCCCTGCACCCCCGTTTCTACCGCGGCGTGTTTAACCCCGCCTCCACCAAGGCCGCCTCCTTTGCCACTTACGAAGAATTTATCAATAACGAGATCGAAAACGCCCTGCTTACCACCAAGGCCAAGGTGCTCATTATCGATAACATTACCTGCCTGCGCCAGGGCGCGCAAGCAGCCGCCGGCACCATTAACCTGGTACGCGGCCTGCAGGCCATCAAAAACACCTACGGCCTCAGTATCCTGGTGCTGGCCCATACCCCCAAGCGCAACCCCGTTAAACCCCTTAGCCGCAACTGCCTGCAGGGCAGCAAAATGCTCATCAACTTTTGCGACAGCGCCTTTGCCATCGGCGAAAGCCATGCCCCCGCGCCCGAAATGCCCGGCGCAACCGGCCTGCGCTACCTCAAACAGATCAAGCAGCGCAGCACTACCGAGGCCTATGGCGCCGGCAATATCTGCCTCTTCCGCCTGGTAAAACCCGGCAACTTTTTACACGCCCGGTTTTACGGACAGGGCATCGAGGCCGACCACCTGCTACACTTTACCGAAAAACTGCGCCGCGAACGCCAGGCCCGCATTGCCGATCTTAACCGCCAGGGCCTCAGCATCCGCCAAATCGCCGCCGACCTCAACCTCGGCACCACCACCATTTTTAAAGCCCTCCGCAAGATCGAAAAGCAAGGTTGATGTGCAGATGTGCAGATGGTTTGATTTGAAAATTTGAAGATTTACGCCCTTGTTGGTGTTGTCACCAGATCTGTTCGGAAGATTTGAATCACCGCCAAAACTCCCTCCCAACGGGAGGGGTGCGGCCGACTGTGAAGTGGCGGGGAGGGGTTTCGCCGCCATGCTGGATGATGGTAAAGGTTTGAAATAGTTGTATAAATAGT
>JARLHY010000147.1 GCA_031292015.1 Negativicutes bacterium
AACGGTCATGATCTCGTCCTGCTTGTCAGGCTTGTTGATCGGGTAAGTCACCTTGAAACCGGCATAGCCGAGGTTTTCAATGGATTTCTGATCGAGTTTCAGGTCACCGAAGTCGAACCGGCTCGGGTCGTACTTGATTTCCTCGACCTTGTCGGCGGTGACTTCATTGATCTTGACCGGGATGTCGAAGTGCATGCCCTGGTGGTAGAACGAAATCTTGAAGGGCGTCTTGTCAGCGGCCCATTCGGCTTTTTCCGGCAAGAAGCGGATTTTTTGATAGTCCGCGAACTTCATGTCGCGCAACTCACCCGGCAGATTGCTCTTGGGTGCCTCAAATTTTTGCCCGGCAAGATCCTTCGCCTTGGCTGCAACGTCATCAAGACCGAACGCCCAGATCTGGCCAGCACTCAATAGACAGAACAGTGCAGACCCGGCCAACAGCGCGCTGCGAAGGCGCTTGCCTGGGACGCTTGGTGCAATACAGGGACTAACAATCACGAGCAACCCTCGCCGAAAAACAAGTCAAAGAACCAACGGCCAGCTTCATGCGCCGGGTTGGCGAGCATTGTTCCGACTCCGAAAGGGCGTAATGATTCCCCAAACGGTGCAAGAGCAAGCTCGAACAAAAGCCAAATGGACCAACGAACGCAGATCCTGATAGCGCGAGATTATCTAGCAGGCCGCGTTACAACGCATCAGGGGAGATGAAGTATTTATGCTGCAAACCCCCTGTTTTTCGGGTAATCGAACGTTTTTTGAGTCTTCAGGTTTGTAACATGAAGGTTACAGGCCCATCGTTGACCAGATTGACCTTCATGTCGGCCCCGAAGATTCCGGCGGCGACGCTGTCGTGGGCAGCCCTCGCCCGCTCCAGCAGGTACTCGTACAGCTCGATGCCGAGCGCTGGCGGCGCCGCCGTCGAGAAGCTGGGGCGCAGGCCACTCTGAGTATCGGCGGCCAGGGTGAACTGGGAAACCAGCAACAAGCCACCGCCGATGTCCTTCAGCGACAGGTTCATCTTGCCCTGCCCATCGGCAAACACCCGATAGTTAAGCAGCTTGTGCAGAAGTTTGTCGGCACTGGCTCGGGTATCTCCCGGTTCAACGGCAACCAGGACCAACAGGCCATGATCGACGGCACCGACAATTTCTCCCTCAACCTCTACCCGCGCACTGCTGACCCGTTGCAGCAGTCCTTTCATGCCTCCTCCAGAGGCAAGTCGAGCAGGCGTCGGGCCATCTGGTCGGCCGCTCGCACCAGGGCGTCGGTTATCCCAGGCTCGGAGGCGGCGTGGCCGGCATCGCGAATCACCTG
>JARLHY010000148.1 GCA_031292015.1 Negativicutes bacterium
TCGTTACCAATCGACAGCACAATATACCCATCAGCCGTGGCGAACACCTGGTAAGGCACGATGTTGGGGTGGTTATTACCCAGCCGCACCGGCGAAACCCCGGTCGCCAGATAATTCATGCCCTGGTTGGCCAGCCACGCCACATGCGTATCCAGCATCCCGATATCCACCTGCTGGCCCAGCCCGGTGCGCTCCTTATGGCGCAGTGCCGCCAGCACGCCGATGCAGCCATACAGCCCGGCAAAAACATCCGCCACCGGCACGCCCACCTTTTGCGGCTCGCCCTCCGGGTCACCGGTCAGGCTCATAATCCCGCCCATCGCCTGGATCAGCCCGTCATAACCAGGGCGCGGCGCGTAGGGGCCGGTCTGGCCAAAGCCGGTGATCGAGCAATACACCATGCCAGGGTGGATTTTATGCACATCCTCATAGCCAAGCCCGTATTTGGCCAAGGCACCCACTTTGAAATTCTCCACCAGAATATCGCATTGCAGGAGCAGCTTGCGGGCGATCTCCTGGCCCTCCGGCGTCGCGATATCCAAAGTCACCGAGCGCTTATTGCGGTTCACACCGGAAAAATACGCGCTCTCGCTGGTTCCCGGCATCACCGGCGGGGCAAAACCGCGGGTATCATCGCCGCTGCCGGGCTTTTCGATTTTGATGACATCGGCCCCCATGTCGGCCAGCATCTGCACGCAGGTTGGACCGGCCAGAACCCGGGTGAGGTCAAAGACTTTAAGCCCTGTCAGCGGGCCGCTCGGCGTTTTTATTGTCATGAAAACCGCATAAACGATCACTCCAGCCCCGACAACACGCCGCATTTTTGCCATAAGCCAGGCCGAAGCTGTTGGCATGAGCCAAACCATTACGAACTTCGACTCCCCCGCCCTGTTTCAAGGCGTCATCGCCCGCCGTCTCTGCGCCTTTGCGCTGGATGTCATCTTCATGAGCCTTCTCGGCTGGGTGGTGGCCACCAATATCTTCATCTTTGGGTTGTTCACCTTCGGGCTCGGCTTTTTCATGTTTCACATCATGCCGTTTTTCCCGATCATTTATTACACCCTCACGGTCGCCACCGGCGGCACGCCTGGCCAGCGCATTTTTGGCCTGGCCGTCCGCCAGGATATTGACCTCTCACCCCCCTCGCCGGCGCAGGCGCTGGTATGGACCATTCTGCTCTGGCTGAGTTTTTTCATACTGGCAGGGCTGCCTTTTGCCATGGCGCTGGTGGGCGAACGCCATCGTGCTGGGCATGATGTGTTCTCAGGGTTGGTAATTATACGAATCCGCTAAAACAGTGCTTGACGTGACCACGGACAAGCACAAACATAATGGCAGATGAGCTTCAAACCTGCCCGCCGTCCGCATTTCTTTTATACCACGGCGCCGCTGCCGTGCCCCTATGTGGCTGGCCGCACTGAACGCAAGGTTGTTACCGAGCTTGCCGGCGTCAGCGCCGAGAGCCTGCATGACCGTCTCTCCCGCGGCGGCTTCCGCCGCAGCCACAATATCGCCTACGCGCCGGTCTGCCCTAGCTGCAATTCCTGCATTCCCATCCGCATCCGCGCCCAGGAATTCACCCCCAGCCGGACCCATAAACGGCTAAACAA
>JARLHY010000149.1 GCA_031292015.1 Negativicutes bacterium
GACTTCCGGCGGTATACCTTTCCCGCAATCCTGGACAGACAGGGAGACCGCCTTGGCATACATCGTCTTTACAACCACGCATCCGGACTGATCCATCGCTTCAAAGGCGTTTCTGACCAGGTTTATGACCATTTGTCTGATTGCATTTTCATCAATGACGATATCAGGGATATCGCTCAGTTCCAGCCTGAGTTCATGTCCCTTGCTGATTGCGTCAACTTCCAGTATCGGTCGGAGCGCCAGCAGGCTCCGGTTGAGATTGACAGGCCGCAAGTCCATCCTCTTGTTTTTAGCCAACGACAAAAACTCGGTTATGATGCAGTTTGCCCGGTCGAGCTCCTCGATCATCAGCCGCAGGGCCTCCCGGTACTGAATAAAACCATCTTTGCCTTCAAAAAATTGCAGGTAGCCGCGGACGGTAGTCAACGGGTTACGCACTTCGTGACCGATACTGGCCGCCATATCGCCAATCAGGTTAAGACGTTCCAGCCTGTAAAGTTTTTCTTTTACCCTTTCCTTCTCCTGGTATTCCAGCTCAATTTCGGCCCGCAGCCGGACGCTCGTTTCACGGTAAGCGTTACGGTCGGCTATAAGGCGTTGGATAAGGTGCGCTATGATATGGCAGAGCACCGGCAACAGCACAGCCACCACCACAGGACCTGCGAAAACGGCAACAGCGAGGTTGGCGTGAGCCGCCGCCATAAAAAAAAGAATGCCTGAAACAGCCCCGACGAGCGGCCCCGGCCAGATGTGCGGAAACAAGTAAGCAGATACAAAAGGTAGGTTAAAAATAATATGGGACAACGCGTAATAATCCAGCGGATAGAGGATTTGTCCCGCCCCCACCGCACAAAGCGCCGCCGCGCCGCATAGATACCGCTGCCGGTCAGAGCGGGCGAAAAACTTCGCCACCAGCACAAGCAGCGCGAAACATATCGGGAAAATAGCTCCCACCCCATGGCTGAAGCTAATCCAGACGGCTGATATTCCCCCTACAAGGGTCGTGAAAATTAGCCTGGGCAGCCATTTTGGGCAATACGACATTATGCCGGCTGGAAACATTCCCGGGCCTCCTTCTAGGAAAGACTACCCGTCCCTGATGACAATTCTTATATTCTTTGCCAAACACATCCACTCCTTCCTAAATCAGTTATTTTGTCCCCTCTTGCAACGGGCCGCTCCTTGCCACTTACATCAGCTGACTCAAATCTCGGCCAAAGCCTCCGTTGTCGCTGACCCGCCTGTTGACCAACTCGATAAAATGCCGCGCCAAAGCAGGATCAAACTGCTTGCCGGCACACCGGTCAATTTCAGCCAACGCGTCCTCGACATTCATAGCCGTACGGTAAGGCCTGTCGTTAATCATGGCGACGAACGCATCGGCAATACCGAGGATCCTGCATTGCAGCGGAATATCTTCACCGCTGATGCCCAGGGGGTACCCCCCGCCGTCCCAATGCTCCTGATGTTTTAAAATCCAGTCGGCGATGGGGGCGAGATTGGGGGAGGACTTGGCTATTCGGTAACCGATCTCGCAGTGCTGCCTCATCACCGCCATTTCGTCCTCGGTAAGCCGCCCCGGTTTGGTCAGAATGCTGTCCGGGATCCCCACCTTGCCAATATCGTGAAATTTGGCCAACAGGCGCAGATCAGCCACAATCCCCCGCGGCAGCAGCAATATCTCGCCCATCTCCTCCATCAGGTCCCCCAGCCGGTCGGCGTGTCCTTCGGTAATATGGTCCTTCTCCTCCAGCGCCTTCATCATGATCCGGACGATCGAGCTGTGGATACTCTGGCTCTGATGCATCTTCTGGCGATACATATTGTTGTCCGCCGTCTTGAAGGCTGCTTCGATATCGGTCCCTTCCTCAGCCAAGGCCCAGCCGATCGACAGACTGAGCGGCAGATGCGGATTTTCCTTGTTATATGCATCAACCTTCCGGCGGATCTTCCGGTCAATCTTCTCCATCCGGGCCTTTGTCGGTCCATTCATGATCATCGTGAATTCGTCGCCGCCGATCCTGGCAACGAAATCGGGAAGCTCTATCCCCGCCCTGAGTAGGTCTGCGACATTTCTGAGAAGCTCATCCCCCTGACGGTGGCCCAAAGTGTCGTTGATGAGTTTCAGGCCATCAACATCGCAGACGAATACCCCGGTACCCTGATCAGCCCCGAGCTGTATCCGCAGCAGCTCGGTCTCGAAATAGGCCCGGTTGTACGCTCCGGTCAAAGGATCCCTCAAGCGCAGATATTCCATCTGGATTTCCATCTGTTTGCGGACCGTGATATCGCGCATCAAAGCCAGGCAGCAGACCTTTCCGTCGATAACCGCCCGCGCAGCATTGATTTCAACAGTGAAGCGGCGACCCGACCGGTCCGCCGTTTCCCGCTCGTGAAGCTGGGTGCCCTCTCTGACGGTTTTGCGGATAATGGCAAGCGCTTGTTCGTGATAAGCCGGACCGGCGATAAGCACAATCCCCTGTTGTTTAAACTCTTCCTCCGTGTAGCCGAACATCTCTGTCATCTTGTGGTTGACAGCCAAAATCTCCCCTGTCTCTCCGTCATTCACCACGATACCGTCGCTGGCGGCGTTGAATATCTCCTCGATCGTTCGGCGGCTGTTCTCCAGTTCACTGATCTTCCTGGCGTTCTCCACGGCGATGGACGCAAGTTCGGCAAAGCGGTCCAGCATCGCCAGCTGTCTGTCCTGAAAACTGCATTCCTCCGAGGTAAATGCCACCCCGATAACCCCGACGACCCCGGCATTTCGCCTGATGGGAACTTGGGCGAAGCAGCGTATCTCATCCAAAGCAGGATCAGGATGCCGCCTGTCCCAGACATTATAGTTTCTGATGGTTCTGGGCTGGCCGGTACTGAATATTGCTCCCGTCAGACCGGTATTGGCAGGGATCGAAAAACCGGTGTGCCTGGCAAACAACCCTGCTCCTGCAACCACTTCCATCATCATTTCTTTCTCGTTCAGCAGAGCGATTTCGCCGTGCGGAGTCCCGGCGATCTGAGTCGCCTTGGCCAGGATAGCGCCTAACATCAAGTCCATATCCGTCTGGCTCATCCATCCGGCGGCAGTTTCCTGCAGCGCTTCCAGTACCGCATTTTGAGCCGTCAGGTCGTCATTCATGCGGTTCAGTTCAAAATATTGGGCCCGGAGTTCCTCCTCGCCGGCTGTCAGTTCTTCGTGAGCGGCAGTCAGCTGTTCATACTGGACCTGCCTTTCGCGCATCATCTCCTCAATATTTTCCGTCATGCTGTTGAATTTTTCCGCCAACCAGCCAACCTCGTCCTGGGAATTGATGGTAATACGCATAGCAAAATTGCCGTCGGCGATCTTCTCCGCCCCGGCGCTCAGTTCATACAGCGGCTTTGTCACCATGCCGGCAATAAAAGCGATCAACAGCCACAAAACGGCACAGGTCAGTAAAATGCTGACCAGGATAAGGATAATCTGATTCCGCAGCTCCAGCTGATTGTAATAGTCGGTAAAACCGATGGAAACCCGGCCCAGGGTAAGATCCTGCTTGACGATCTCACGCCGGACGACAGTGAGTCTGGAGGGGTCGTACACCGGTGACTGGATGCTCCTTTGATACAGGATGTCACCGTTGGTTCCGGTTATCATGACCGTCCCCACCGCTGCGTCTTTGAACAGCGAGTCCCCAACCGATTTGAGACCATTATCGTTGTAAGTCCATAAAGGCTCGACCAGACTTTCCAGGGCCAGTGCGGACACCATCGCGATTTCACTGTCCTGGCGTGATTGGATATCCTGCTTCAACAAAAAGATCCGCACCACGCCGGCGATCGCCATGATGGCGACCACGGCCAGCAGGATCAGCAGGGTAAGCCGCTTCTTTATTGTGATATGTTTGAGATTTCCTAGTGGCATTATCCCGCCCTCCTTGAGTAATCCGGTCGCTATCGCTCCTTGGTCTTTGCTGCCATTTCACTTATCGCTCCGCCTTCCTTCAGCCGGTTCAAGGCAGCGTCGAATCGGTCGAGCAGTTGCTGCGATCGGGGGTAACTCTTGGAAACAATCAAAAAGTAGTCGCGTCGCCGCGCATCACCCTGAAGTGTTGCGAACCGTCCTTCTTCGCCGGGATAAAGTCTTCCGATAACGTCCCAGCCGACAAGTTCGTCCTCAATGAACAGATCGATTCTCTTGCTGTAAAGCATTCTGACAAGGCCGTAAATATCATCGGCCCATTCGACCTGGGCCACGCCTTGCCGCTTAAGGTCCTCCTTCGTCCCGTACCAATAGCCGTTGGCTCCGCCGACGATGTAATCCTTAAAGTCCGCGATATCGTTAAAGTTATCCAGCTTAACCCGCATCTGCTCATTGGCTTTTAAATAAAAGATCTTATGGCGGGAGGACAGAATCGGCTCCGAGGTCAGATAGTTTTGGGCAGTCTTCCCTGACGCGCCATAAGGGAACGCGGCCCAGGCCTGTCCGGTCCTGACCATCTCTTCGCCGCGGGCCCAGGGATAAAATCTTATCTCGCAGTCCTGGCCCATTTCCTTGAAAACAGCAGCCACAATCTGATGGAAAAAACCGTGATCAGCCAGCCGTTCCGAGGTATAAGGCGCATACTCGCCGGTAACCAGTACTATCTTGTTGTCAGCGCCAGCGGTAGGCGCGCTGCCAGACGTCTTCTGCGGCTCGGAAACAGCAGGCCGGTCGGCAAAGCAGCCTGAACAAAGCAGTAAACATCCGAGCAGCAGGGCGGCCAGCGCCGTTTTTGGCATTATAGATCACTGTCCTCTTCAAGACTTCTTGCCGACTTCGCCTTACCATTACAAAAAACCGTACAAGGTTTCCGTTCCGGATCATTTTTCCTCCGAAATCAGTTCTAGCAATCAGGCAGAATAATTGGCTTTTTCCGCCCTAAATTTTGAACTGGCTGACAGCCTTGGTCAAATCCTCGGCCATCCTGGCCAGTGCCTGACTCGAAACAGCGATCTCCGCCATCGTTGCCGACTGCTCCTCGGTTGCGGCTGACACCGTCTGGGACTGACTGGCCGTCGCCTTGCTGATGGCGTCAATGTCCTTGACCGAAGCCACGATCTGCTTGCTCCCGCCTGCCATCTGCTGGATGGCTGCTGATATCTCCCTGATCTGGGCGGTCACTTCATTGAAGGAGACAAAGATGCGGCCAAAGGTCTGGCCCGCGTCGTTGACCACTTCCGTCCCCACCCGGACTTCGTTGGTTCCCTCGTTCATCGCCACAACGGCGCTGTCGGTGTCGCCCTGGATTTCGCTGATCAGTCCGGCGATCTGCTTGGCTGCTTCCTGGGACTGCTCAGCCAGTTTCCGTACTTCCTCCGCAACCACCGCAAAACCTCGTCCCTGCTCACCGGCCCGGGCAGCCTCAATGGCGGCGTTCAGGGCCAGAAGGTTTGTCTGACCGGCGATGCCGGCGATGGTATCCACGATCTGACCGATTTCCTTGGACCGCTCGCCGAGCTTTGCCACCACCTTAGCCGAGCGAGCCACGGTATCTTCGATCTGCCCCATTTGCGCTATCGCTTTTTCGACCGCTTTGCTGCCTTCCTGCGCCTCGCTGGCGGACTTGGCCGACTTTCCGGCGAGGGTGTTGGCGTTGTCTGCGATCTGCTGAATGTTGACCGACATCTGTTCCACCGTGGCGGCGGTTTCATCCACGGCTTTCAGCTGTTTTTCCGCCCCGGCCGCCACTTCGCCAATCACCACCGCCACCTGGTCGGAAGCCTGGGCCGACTGCTCCGCACTGGCCGTAAGTTCCTCCGATGAAGCCGAGACCTGTTCCGTAGCCTGCATGATATTGCGGATCACTTTTTTCATGCTCTGATTCAAAACATCAAACGCCTTGGCCATATCGCCAAATTCATCGTTGCGTCGCAAAAATACTGCTTCGATATCCTGGGAGTAGTCACCGTCCGCCATCTTCGCCGTCCGGTTACGCATAACCAGAAACGGCCTGACGAGGCTGCTGCCCAGATAAAAAGCGAGAATGGCGGACAACCCGAGTGCCAACAGGCAGAACATGATATCCAGCATAATTTTCGTTTTCAGCTGAGCCGACTGCTCCTGGGTCTTTTTCTGGACGAAGCCGTCGATATCGTCGGTCCAGTTCCCTGTGCCGACAACCCAGTTGTACGGCTTGAAAAGCATGGTATAGGCCCGTTTCGGGAGCTGCTCGGTCTGATTCGGTTTGGCGAACCAGTAGTCGGTGTAACCGCCTTCAGGCTTCATTCCGTTGGCGATAAAGCCGTCTTTGACAAAAGTGAACCCCTTGGCGTCCTTTGCTTCATAACGGCTTTTTCCTTCCTGGTCCCGCCCGAGCAGGACAACATTGACCCCTTGCGTCGTATCCACCCAGAAATAGTTGCCGTTATCGAACCGGAGTTTTCTGATAATCTCGGCCGCCTTGGTCTTGGCCTCCGCCTCAGGCAGGAGCCCTTTTTGCTGCTGGTCGTAGACATCCTGCAGCAGACTTATGACCGTTTCCACCTGCAGTTTGATGCTGCGGTCGAATTGTTCGTACAACACCGTCCGGTACTGTTTTATTTCCGCCTCGTTTACCTTGATGCTTTCAGCGACATTGTAAACCCCCAGAGTCACCGAACCGATAAGTCCTGTCAGAATCATCGCAGCAATAACCTTTTGTTTGATTGATCTGAATAACATTGTTATACTCCTCCGTCATCTGATTTGTCTCTGCCGGGTCTTACCACGGCTGACCTTGGCAGCCTGATAGCAATCGCAGGAATATCGAGTCGTAGTAAGGATTCAGGCTTAAAACAACATCAATCTTCACTAATATATTTGACAAGAATTGCTAATTTCCTTTAATAAACGACATTTTTACTTATTAAATTTACTTGTTTTTACAAATTTACATCTGGTTCTTACTGCTCTCATACTCATGCCAGTCTCATCTTGTCATGAGCGGCGCCGGTATAACATCGTTATAACAGCGCCGCTTCCATTCGGCTGACGCCGATTGTTGCTCCGACAGTATCTCCTCTCCGCTACAGGAAAATTGACAAATACCGTCGAAATTTGATAGTTAATGAAGCATCATGTGGGAGGTGATTCTGCTTTGGGTGAGGAAAACAGCAGCATTTCGTCCGAAGCCGAAGAAAAGTATCGTCTTTTGACTGAGGAACTGCAGCAGCACCGTGACAACCTGGAGCGGCTTGTCGCTGAACGGACCGAGCAGCTGAGGCGCAGCGAATGCCACTACCGGACGCTGGTGGAGAATACTCCGCTGGTGTTTTCCCGCTATGATAAAGAATTCCGTTACCTGTACATGTCCCCCCAATGGGACGATTATTTCGGCTTGAACGGTCATATGCTGTTAGGCAAAACCTGGGCGGAAAGTGGCATACCCGCAGAAGTTTACCTGCCATGGGCCGAAAAACTGGCCGAGGTGCTGAATACCGGCCGGGTGGTAGAATTCGAGACCACCTACATGAACAAGTACGGTGAAACCAGGAATTACCTGGCCCGGATCGTGCCGGAGACCGACGAGGCAGGCCGGGTGGAATCGCTGTTGTCGGTTGCCCTGGATATAACCGAACGTAAACGTATGGAGGAAAAGCTGCGGGAAAGCGAATTGCGTTTTCGCATGCTGTTCAACAATGTCAATGACGCCATTTTCCTGCTGGAACTGGACCGGCAGGGAAGGGCGGGAACTTTCACCGAGGTAAATGACGTGGCCTGCCAACGGCTGGGCTATAGCCGGGAAGAGTTGCTTGGCTTTACCGTGAACGATATCTATGAAGATACCTCACATGGAGCTGAAGTCAAATTCCTTGCCCGCCTGAAGGCCGAGGGCATGGCCACCAAGGAAGATGTCCACAGAGCGAAAGACGGCACGCTGATCCCGGTGGAACTGAGCGCCAGGTCCTTTTCCCACGAGGGCAAAGCCTATATTTTGACGACGGCCCGCGATCTGACCGAACGGCATGACACCGAAAGACTGCTCCGGTCCTCCTACATAAGAATAAAACGCAATGATCTGCTGAACAAAATCACGGAGACGAAAAACCTGCCTGAGCAACAGGCGAAGCTGCTGCTGCAGGAAGCCGGACTCCCGTCGGCGCGGCCGCTGACCTGCTATCTTGTTCAGATGCGGGAATGGAAGGGAAAACCGCGGGAATTCTGGGAGCAGCATCTGGAGGAGCTGCATTATCTGCAGGACAACAAGCTTGACCTTTTCAACGAAGACCCCTGCATTCTTGCCTGGAAATGCCCCGACGGCGTAGGGATTCTTTACGCCGGATCCGGTTCCGGCCAGGACGGAAAAAGCAGTCAGCTGGAAATAGCGGAAAAGCTCCTCGAAAAATTGGCTTTCCGTATTCCGGACCTGACGGTATGTATCGGCGTATCGGAACCTTCGGGAGAATCGCTGAATGTCCGCGAGCACTATCAACAATGCTGCTCTGCCATCAACGCCGGCAGGAACATATGGCCGGAACGAAAAATATATCACTATCTGGACCTGGGGATTCTGCAACTCTTTCCCCAGATTAAAAATCAGGAACAGCTGGCGCTCTATGTCGACCGGATCCTGGGCAAGCTGCTGCTGCACGAATCGCCGAAGAATGTGGATTATCTCATGACGCTGGAAGCGATATTGGAAAGCAGTAATCTGAATGATACGGCCAATAAACTGTTTATTCATCTGAAAACACTGGATTTTCGCAAACGGCGGATCGAACAGATAATGGGAATCTCCCTTGACTGCTTTGAAACGCGAATGGCTCTGGGCCTGGCACTAAAGCTGCGAAAGATCGGCCTGGATAATCAGGGGCTCTCTTTCTCGCGGTTGTAAAGCGGTATTCAAAACACCGTTCTTTGCATTTTAAAAAAGATGCCCCTGCAGCCAAGTTCAATCGTTTGGCTGCAGGGGCATCTTCGTTTTGGGTCCGCTTTCATCGCCGTGTTTCAGCGCGATGATCGCCGGGCATTTCCCTCTCACTGTCTTCTATAGTTGTCGACAATCTTGCGCAGGTCCCCTGGATAAAAGCCGATATCCCCGCTGAAACGGGTCAGGGCGACCAACCCTCCGTCAATGCTTGGCACCGCGGCAATAGTGCCGGCGTTCTCTTCCTTGAGACCGCCGCCGTACACCACAGCCGCTTCCAACCCGTACAGCTTCATCATCTCCGCTTTGATAAACGCCGATACAAAGCCGATGTAGGTCGAGTCAGGCGGCGTTTTCCCCGGACCGATGGCCCATATCGGCTCATAGCCGATAACGATATTGCCTGCCGTCATCTGCCGGGCGGCTCCGTTCAGTCCGACATCCAGCTGTTTGCCTAGCAACTCCTTGACGCGGAGCTCCTGTTCCTGCAGAGTCCCGCTGCCCTTTTCTTCCGCCGTTTCCCCCACGCAGTACAGGACCTTCAGGCCGGCGCGAAGCGCGCGTAAGACCTCCTGGTTCAACAGCTCGTTCACGCTGCCGCTTATATCTTCCGGCCCGGGGTTTGCGTACTTGCCGGCATAATGGCCGATAATCCCCTGCATATTCTTGCGCTCTTCCGAATGGCCGATGATCGCCCACTCACAGCCTATGGCCACAGCCGCGGTGGCCGGAAGAACGCTGGTGAAGGCCCCGAAATTCCCGCCGACGGCGATGTCCTCCCGGTGAACACCCTGGCAGCCGATGCTCAGGTTTGCGGTCTGATCGGGTGGAAACTGGCCGAGCCTGCTGACCGCAGTGATGAGCAGCGCTTCCGGCAGAAGAAAGACCACCCTGGTGTCAGGCATCTGGCCAAGCCCGAGTCTCACAGCTTCTTCCATAACCGTCTCTGTCCATTCCCTGGGCGAGCTTGCGTCACATACCCCGCCCAGTGTCCGTGAGACCTCAAACCGTTTTAGATTGACAAAAATATTGTTCATGCTATCAACTCCTTCAGCTGATTCATGCTTTAGTGCCACTTCCACACAATAATATTTTATCCTTGACCACCCGGCCAACCTGTTTGCGAGCTTCGCAGGCAATTTTCCAGGGTTCGCTCTCTTGTGCCACCATGTCTTTAACGGCTTGGTGCCAGGCGTTCTTCAGCTCTGTGCCGAAATTAATCTTGCTAATACCGCCGGCAATCGCTTCCCGGATCATATCCTCCGGTATTCCCGACCCGCCGTGCAAAACCAGCGGAACAGCGGTAAGCGAGCGGATCTCCCTGAGCCGCGCAAAATCGATCGTTGGTTTTTTCGTGTATATTCCGTGAGCAGTCCCCAATGCCGGTGCCAAAAAGTCGATATTGCTCTCCCTTGCCAGCTTGGCAGCTTCCTCAGGATCGGCCAGCACCGAGCCGCTGCCGCCGTCCACTGAGTCTTCGACCCCGCCGATATGACCCAGCTCCGCTTCGGCGCTGGCGCCGGCGGCGTGGGCGGCCTGGGCCACCAGCCTGGAGATGGCTATATTTTGTTCCAGAGGCAGCCTGGAACCGTCGATCATCACTGAGTTGAACCCGTGAGACAGCGCCCAGACAGCCCAGTCGAAGTCGTTGCCGTGATCCAGATGCAGCACCACCGGCACATCGGCGTTCATCGCCGCGGCTTTTGCCATGGCTGCCGCCGCCGCTGCGCCGATGTTCTTCAGATATACAGGGGTGATTTGCAGAATCACCGGTGATTTTTCCTGCTCCGCCGTCTCGACGATGGCCTGCAGGACCTCAAGATTGTGAAAATTAAAGGCGGGAATCGCGTACTTCTTCGCTTGGGCGTATCCTAAAAGCTTGACGCCAGATGTTATCATGGCAAAAACCTCCTCCAAATCTTGACAGCCTTATACTAGCAGAATATAATTAAATCGTCAATTAAATATTGTAATATTGCAATATTTCATTTTGTTGTGACAAGTGAGGTGATTCTTGATGATCAGAGACGATAATAACCATACTCCGTTGCATCACCAGTTGACAACCCGCCTGCGGGAAATGATCACAGCCGGCCATTGGGGCATCGGCGACCTTTTCCCCACCGACAAGGAACTCATGGCCCAATACCAGATGAGCAGCACCACTGTGAGAAGAGCGTTGTCCCAGCTGGTACTGGAAGGCTGGCTGCAAAGAAGGGCACGCAAAGGGACTTTCGTTGTAAAAGAGCGGGTAGAGGAAACCCTGGGCCGGCTTACCGGTTTTTTCGAGGAGATGGCCAGCCGCGGTTACACTCCCACCGCCGATATCTTGACCATCCAGGTTCTTGATGTTACCGCCAATCTCCTGATCAAGGTTCCCGGACTGGAAGAGCTCAAAGCCGACCGGCTGGTATTCGTCGAAAAACTGCACAGAATAAACGGCCAGCCCATCGTTTATCTTAAGAGCTATTGGCCCTACGAATATGGAAAGGTTTTCCTCGGCAAAGATCTGACCTCCCGGGCCCAGTACGAAATCGTCAGAACTGAGCTCGGACTGGAGTTTACCAAAGCCGAAGAGGTCATCGCCGCAGCCTCGGCTTCCGCGAAAGAGGCCCAACTGCTCGAAGTCAAAAGAGGGGCGCCTGTTTTGTCGATGACACGCCTGGCGTTTGCTGCCGGCCGGCCGATCGAGCTTTCCATCAATTCCTACCGCGCCGACAAATATAGATACCGCGTTATTCTCTTACCGGATGAATGCAACACGGAACGCTTGATTTTTCCTGAATAAGAATGGAGGACGAATGCCGGTGCCAAAGCAGCAAGCATTGTTCATAGCCCAGTCGGGCGGCCCTACCTCGGTGATCAACAGCACCCTGGCCGGTATAGTGACCCAGGCTCAAAAACTAGGCATCAGTCGTATCTACGGCCTCATTCACGGCCTGGAGGGCGCGCTGAAAAACGACATTGTCGACTTAAGCCTTTTAACCCGGCAGCAGCTTGTGCGCCTGGCAGCAACGCCGGGAGCCTTTTTGGGCGGCAGTCGTTATCCCCTGCAAGCAGGTGATCTGGAAAAAGTATGCGACTTTCTTGAGGGTGAAAACTGTCGTTATCTGCTGCTGATCGGCGGAAACGGCACCATGGACACCGGACTGAAACTGCATAAGCTGGTCAGGGAAAAAGGCCTGAAGCTGGACATAGTAGGCGCTCCCAAGACGGTCGACAACGATCTTCACGGCATCGACTTCAGCCCCGGTTACCCCAGCGCGGCTCAGTACATCGCCCTTGCCGTCCGGGACCAGATCCTTGACCTTGCCGCGATGAAAGCCTTCGAGCAGGTTCGCGTCATCGAGACCATGGGCCGGCAGGTCGGCTGGCTGGCTGCCGCCGGTTTCATGGCTTACAACCCGACCACCACAGTAAATCCTTTGTTTATTCCTGAACACCGTCTCGACGAACCGGCCTTCCTCCGCGCAGTGGAAAAAGCTTATCAGATTCAGGGCTTTGCCGTAGCCGTCATTGGCGAAGGAATTACCAATAGCGACGGCCAGCCGCTGGGCGCGACACCTTTTGCCGGAATGGCCGACGGCGGCTGTCACACCGTCCATGTCGGTTCCGCCAATTACCTGGCCGACCTTGTCGCCCAGACCCTGGGCGTGCGGGCCAGAGCCCAGATTCTGGGCATGAATCAGCGCTGTTTCCAAGGCTGCGTTTCCAATGTGGACCAGGCTCAGGCCTTTGCGCTTGGCCAGGCCGGCGCCAATCTGGCCCAAACAGGAGGCGGAGGAAACATGGTGACCGTGAAAAGAGTCGATACGGGCTACCAGGCGGACGCCGTTCCCTTCGAGTCGGTCGCAGGCATCGAGCGCCTGTTCCCGGAAGAATTCTATGACAAAACCAACAAGCGGGTCACCCAAGGTTTTGTCGACTGGCTCAGTCCCCTGCTGAACGATATCGTCCCGACCATGAACCCGGATGAGATACCGGCCCTCAGAAGACGCTGACCCTACGCGTCAAACCTATTTTTTTAATCGTAAATATTGCAATATTACAATATTTACTGTCTGCATCCCAGATAAACCAACTCTTTTGGAGGTGAAGGTAGCGGCGAGTCCAGTCGATCACACCCCGTATTTGCTCTAAAATAAGGGAGGAATCAACGAGAAATGGACAATAAGAAATCGCCGGCGTTATCGCCGATGGTCAAAGTTGTATTAGGCAGCTTTGCCGGATCGCTGATGGAATGGTACGACTTTTTTCTGTACGGCACCGCATCGGCGCTGGTCTTCAACCGGTTGTTCTTTCCCAATCTTGACCCGATGGTCGGAACAATTGCTTCCTTTGCCACCTTTGGGGTCGGCTTCGTGGTGCGCCCGCTCGGCGGAATCATTTTCGGCCACTATGGCGACAAAATCGGCCGTAAAGCGATATTGATCATTACGATACTTATCATGGGGATTGGCACCTTCCTTATCGGCCTTCTGCCGACCTATCAGACCATCGGCATCTGGGCCCCCATTCTGCTGGTCATCCTACGGATCACCCAGGGCATCGGCCTCGGCGGGGAATACGGCGGCGCGGCGCTGATCACCATCGAACACGCGCCCAGGCACGAGCGGGGATTTTGGGGCAGTCTTCCCCAGTCAGCAGCTTCATCGGGGATTTTGTTGTCAACAGGCGTCTTCGCCCTCTGCGCCTCTTTGCCTGATGAGCAGCTTCTGACCTGGGGCTGGCGGGTACCCTTCTTAGTTAGTATACTACTGCTGGGAATAGGTCTGTTTATCCGGCTGAATATCGCTGAAACACCGGCCTTTCTCGCCGTGAAAGAAAAAAAAGCCGAAGCCAAGGTGCCGCTGTTCGAACTCATCCGCCATTATCCCAAAAATACCCTTCTCACCCTGGGCGCCCGGATCGGCGAGGCCGTTTCTTCCAACACATTCAACGCTTTCTGCATAGCTTATATTTCGACTGTGCTAGGCATGTCCAAAGGCGACGCCCTTACCGGCATCTTGATCGCCTCCGCCATCGGCATATTTGCTTGTCCGGTATTTGGCTATATCTCGGACCGGGTCGGACGCCGCCCTGTCTATTTGGCAGGAGCAGCTTTCCTGGTGCTGTTTGCCTTTCCGTTTTTCATGATGATCAACACCAAACAGACTTCACTGCTGTGGTTGGCGATTATCCTGGGCTACACCTTCGGACCCACTCTGATGTTTTCCATCCAGTCGGTGTTCTTTTCCGAATTGTTCGGCACCCGGGTGCGTTACAGCGGTATCTCGGTTGCCTATCAGGTTTCTTCGATCATGGGCGGGTTTACTCCCTTGATCGCCACGGCCCTGCTTGCCGCGGACAACGGCCAGCCTTGGTACGTCGCTACTTTCCTGCTCAGCATCGCCCTGATTTCCTTTATATCGGCTTATCTGGCCAGCGAAACTTTCAGGGAAGACATCGCCGAAATCGAAGAACGGAATTCCTAGCAGCTGATTCTAAGATACGATATGGGAGGTACTATCTATGCGCGCCGCCAAATTTGAAGGAAACGACACCGTCCATCTTGTGGAAAAACCTACTCCGGCGGTCGGTCCGGAGGAAGTGTTGCTGAAAATCGCCTACTGCGGCCTTTGCGGCTCCGACAAACGCATTTTCCACAACGGCCATCAGGTCACCCCCGGCCACGAATTGTCCGGTACTGTGGTGGCCCGGGGCAGTCAGGTCGAAAATCTTGCTGTCGGGACAAAAGGGATTGTTTACATACCCCTGTTCTGCGGTAAATGCCCAGAATGCACCGCAGGCTTCCCCAACCGCTGCGAGACGAAACCAGGCCTCGTCGGCTGGCAGGTCGACGGCGGTTATGCCGAATACATCGCCATTCCGGCGAGAAACCTGATTCCCCTGCCGGAGGACATCGACCTGAAAGAAGGGGTACTGCTGCTTGACACGGTAAGCACCCCGGCCCACGGCATCCGCCTCTGCCTGATGAGCTTCGGCCAAAAAACGCCGCCGAGAGCAGCGGTCCTGGGTTGCGGCCCACTGGGGCTCGGCAGTTTGCTTGTCTTGAAAGCTATGGGTATCCCGGAAATCTATGCTTACGACATTTCGCCCACAAGGATGGCGGTTGCCGAACAATTCGGGGCCCAGCGGCTTGATCCCGGCGGAGCGGCCTTTCAGGACGCCATTCCCCTGATATTGGAGGCCAGCGGCAGCCTGGAAGCCCGGGCTCAGGCCTTTGACCTCGTCAAAGCCGGGGGTGCGATACTGCTTCTGGGGGAAAACAACAGCCCCTGGACGATAACACCCACACCCCGCCTGAGACGAAAAGACTGCGCCTATATCCGCTCCTTTTATTTTCTTCTTTCCGAAATGGAGGCCAATTACCAGCTTTTCCGCAACTGCCGGGCCGACTTCAACCAACTGATCACTAAAATCGGTCTGTTGGATGAAATTGAGCAGTTTCACCTGGAATTCTGCCGGGGCGAAACCATCAAACCCATGATTCGCCTAGACTGCGACAATTAAAGTACCCTGCCTGATTCCAGCTCGGCATACGGCGACATTGGCCCGATGAGCGACCGACAGTAGTCGGTGAACGCCTTTGACCTTTGTCTGACCATGTCGGAGAGCGAAATACTCCGCTCCTCATAAAAGGCACCCTCCCTCTTTTAGGGTAGGTGCCTTTTATGCGATGGGTTTCGGATCTTCCCGGTGCCAAGTTTAGCCGGTAAAGGCGCAAAACCAAGGACAGATGCCCTTGGTTTTTCACCTTTACCTATGTTACCTGAAGGGCGGGATGTAGTAAAGCCTTAAAGCGAGCAACTGGATTCTTCATCCCAAATGAAGAAGAATAGGAGGAGGATTATGATGATGATGACGATAACGAATCCTCCGCCTCTACCCTCACACCCGCATCCGCCAAATCCCATCTGGACGCCTCCTTATCGTGAGATCATCAGCTACGATATACTACGCGGCAGCTTCCAAAGGTGTTAATCGTTATGTATCCTGCAAGGATAAAAGCAAAAACCTCCTTGCGGCCCACCGGAAACAAGTCTGCCGCCAAAAGCACCCGCCTCGATTCAGGATAGCCGCCTTTTATCATATATGCATCCATAACGACAAGACAGGAACTTTGCCTGTAAGCTGGAATAAGGATAGGTAGATTGAATGCGGAGGTGTCTTGGTGGGCAAAGGGCGGTTCATTCTGATCTTTTTGGTTCTGCTGCTGACGATGATCGTGGTTCCGATGGCTACGGGTGCTGCGCAGACACTCTCGTTCTCGTTGTCCATAAGTGACGGTGACGTCACCACTTCCCTGCAGCCCTTCCTCGCGCTCCGGATTTTGGACAGGCGGGTGATCTTATCCGATATCAAAATCACCCTGGATGGCAGCCAGGTTGCCGCAGCCTTTGACAAATCCGCCAACTTCGCCTGGTATGTTCCCAATAAACCGCTGGCGACGGGGAATCATGTCGTCAAATTCACGATATTCTCTCCTGGTTACAAGCCCACAGAGGCCAGTATCCGTTTCACCGTCGTCAGCGGCGGTCCGGCGCCGGCGATCATCGACAACGAAGTCACCGCCGCCATCGCGGCGGCGAACGATTGGCGGGCCGAAGCGGGTCTGGCGCCGCTTCAGGCCAATTACAATCTGACGGTCAGTGCCCAGCGCCACGCAAACTACCTGTATATCAATAACGGCTTCAGTCATTTTGAAGATCCGGGCAAGCCTGGCTTCAGCGGCAAATTTGTCAGGGAAAGAGCGATGATGGCCGGTTTTGTGGGCCTCAGCGTTGACGAAGTCGGCACAAGCGAATCATGGCCAGTCGAAGCGGCCGTCCGGCGGCTCGCCGACGCGCCCTATCATCGCCTGGCCTTCATGGATCCCAACCTGCAATTCGTCGGCGCCGGGGTCAACTGGGATACCAACGGTCAGGGAACAGCCTCGGTGTTTTTGGAAATGGCTGCAATGAAGCCGGCCGCAGATGATCGGATCATGGTCTATCCATATCCCGGCCAGACCAACGCGCCGATCGCGTGGCAAGACTTTGAAATACCCTCGCCGCTGCGTTTTTCTCTCAAACAGACCGGGGCGATGGTGGGCTACCCGGTATCGGTGAGTATTCACGACGACCAGACCGCAGAGCTGCGTACCGTCTATGCCCAGATGACGGACGAGAAGGGCGGCGCGGTGCCGGTCTATATCGTCGACTCCTCGCTGGAGAATGACAAGGTGTTTGGCCAGGATCGCAAGACCGATCTGATCCTGATACCGAAGAAACCGCTGACCCCCGGCACGAGATATAGCGTCCAGGTGAAGCTTATCAGGGTGCTAGTCACCGGGGAAACCCAGCCCCGGGAGATCAAATGGTCCTTTGCGACAGATCCCGTCTTCTTCGTTCGCTTCGCCCGGATCGTCTCCCTTAATGGAACAGACTATTTTCAGGCCCTCAGCGACCACGGCGATGTGCCTGACTTGACCTATTTCCTGTCAGATCATGACCGGTTGCTGCGGGTGGTACGCGACGGGCAACATTACAGCTACAGCGGCGAGAAGCTGCCTAACGGCGTCTATCGCCTGGAGGTATTCAGCAAGATTTTTGGCCAGGCCAAGGTATTCGAAGCGGTAATCGACGGTCCGCCGGAAAAGCGTCAGGTGAAGCTTCGGCCCCTCGACGAGCCGCCGAGGATGACCCCGGACGCCAGCCCGTAACAACAGTCTTCCTGCCATGAAGAGACGCTCTATATGCAACAAAGACCAGGCCCGAAGGCCTGGTCTTTTGCGCTTCATCTTGTTGTCGCAGCCGCGCCGAATCGCTGCTACTTTTTGGCCCGCAGGGCGTCGATACCGTCAAGAATATCTTTACCGATTTCTCCCTCCAGCGTCTTCCAGATCGGTTTGGTTCTTTCCATGAAGGGCTGGGTGTCCACTTCGTTGAACTTCATCCCCTGGGCTGTCAGCTTCTGAACAGCGTCGGCCTGGGCCTTCTGGAACAGGTCGCTTTCGTATTTCTGCGATGCCACCGCTTCATCCATCAGCAATTTTTGTATTTCCGGGGGCAGTTTCTCAAAGGATTTCAGGCTCGCGATGACCATGTTGGGGGCAACGAATTGTTTGGTGTAGGAATAATAAGGACAGACTTCGTGCATCTTGAAGGCTATGACCGTGGCGGGGGAGTTCTCCCAGCCGTCCAGTACGCCCGACTGGAGAGCGTTATACACGGCGCCTTGGTCCATCGGCGTCGCGATGGCCCCCATCATGTTAATGGTATCCACGAAGGTTTTGGCAGGCATAACCCGGATTTTCAGGCCCTTGAGATCGTCGGGGGTGTTGATTGGGCCCTTTTTAGTGGTAATACTGCGAAAACCCGTCCACTGCAGCGCCATTCCCTTCAGGCCGCTCTTTTCAAGATCCTTCATCAGGCTTTGGCCGATCGGCCCGTTGACAGCCTTCAGCATATGTTCTTCGGACTCAAAAACATACGGCAGCGCAAACACCTGCCACCGGGGGGCGAAGGCCGACATCATGCTGGCGTTAACATCAGCCATGTCAATGGTGCCCATCTTCAGTCCTTCAATAATGTCCCGTTCCTGGCCGAGGGTACCATTATTGAACACCGTGATTTCTACTTCGCCTTTGCTCTTTTCTTTGATATTTTTAGCATACTGAATCATGGCATCTGCCACAGGATAGCCTTCCGGCAGGCCTGTCGCCAGCTTCAGCTTATACTTCGGACCCTCCGCCGCTTTCGGGGCATCGGCCTTTTGGCCGCAGCCGCTGAGCAGCGCGGCCAGGGAAAAGACGGCTACCATCATCACTACAATCCATTTGCGTTTCGTCAATTTTCTCATCCTCCGTTTTTTTGAATTAGCCGGACCGCCTGCATACGCCCTGGTACCACCCCGCCCTCATTGTCACTGGTCCGCCTGTCGATACTCGGTATACCTGTCCTCAAGCCTTCTTTGCCTTACGGTAAGAATCCAGCATTTTATCCAGGACCGCGGTGGTCCTGGCCGCACTGGCCGCGTCACTGGGGCATTTGCCCACTCCGTTCAGTTCGTCCACGATCGACTGAATAAGCGGTTGCTGTACATGCTGGGGATTAGGACAGGAAAACTCCTGTACCCCGGCCCGGGTTTTCACAACTATCGGTTTGTCCGAAAAAAATTCGAACATGATTTTCCCTTCCGAACCCTCGATCTCCACCTCGTCGCGCTGTTCAAAACAGGTAAAGCACCAGCTCCCTGTTCCCTGCACGCCGGTAGCGGTTCGCCAGACGGCTGTCACAATGTCTTCCACGTCATAAAGGTCGGCCTGGTTGCCGGCTATGCCATATACCTCGACCACAGGCCCAAAGATAAAATCAATAATATCCATCTGATGCACGCCCATGTCCAGGCAAATGCCGCCGCCGGCGATAGCGGGCAGCAGCCGCCACGGCAGCTTGTCCCGGTCATACTCCTCCGGCTCGGGTGGCCGGTGCAGCGTGACATGAACGCTGCGAACCGCGCCGATCGCCTTGCCGTCCACCAGTTCCTTTACTTTCAGGAATCTGGCCATGGCCCGGCGGTAAAAAGCCACAAACAGCGGCGTGCCCGCCCGCTTAGCGGCGACGATCATCTCCTGGCAGTCTTCGTAACACTCGGCCATCGGTTTTTCCACGTACGCGGCTTTGCCGTACTGCGCGCACAGCAGCGCGTACTGTTTGTGAAAAGCCGGCGGTGTGGCCACATATACCGCGTCCACCTCCGCATCCAGCAGCATTTCTTCTGCCGTAGCATAGACTTTCGGCACGCCATGACGCCTGGCGTAGTCTTGCGCCCGCCCGGCCGTGGGGCTGTAAACCCCCAGCAGCATCGAATTGTCAGCTTTATAAAAACCAGGTCCGCTTTTCACTTCGGCGACAGACCCGCAGCCGATCATTCCCCAGCGAATGGTTCTCATCCTCTTCCCTCTTTCTCTCCCTGATCAGAGCCCGGCGGCGCTTCTCACAGGGACAGGATTTTCTGCCATACTTCTTCGTGAACCGGAATGCCGTTGGCCAGATTGTCGGCCCGGGTCTTCTCTTCCATCTGGCCCGGATAGAAGATACCGGCCTTTTCATCAACCTTTTCCGAGCCCAGTATGTCCTGGATGACGCTGTTGACCGACCGGCTCAGAAATTCGCTGCCGGCGATGTTGACCGCGTCGATGGCGATAAACATCTGGGACAGACTGTATTCATCCGCGCTGAGTTTGCCTACTTCATGGGTCGAATTTCCGCCGGACAATACCGCTGCTATCACATCCAGGAGAACGGAAAGGCCTGATCCCTTCCAGAAGCCCACCGGCAGCGGCCGCCAGGTTTTCAATATTTCAGCCGGATCCTGCGTCAGCTCGCCCTTTGTGTCAAAGCCGCCCGGCACCGGCAGCAGCTTATGATTCATTTGGCATTCTTCCATTTTCCCGTAGGAAAATTGCGCTACAGCCATATCCACAACCACATGCCCCTCGGCTCTCGGTACCGCGAAAATTATCGGATTGTTGCCGATGCGGCAGTCTTTCCCGCCCCAGACCGGCATGTTGGGCATTGTGTTGGTCCAGCAGATTCCAACGCAGCCGGCCCGGGCGGCCTGCCACCCGTATGCTCCGCCCCTCATCCAGTGGTTGGTGTTCCCCAGGGCCACCGCCCCGATGCCGAATTGCCGCGCCAGGCCGACAGCCCGGTCCATCGACAGTTTCGCATTGACATTGCCCATCCCCAGATTGCCGTCCCAGCGTTCGAAAGCCCCTTTGCTCAAAACAAGGCTGGGGACCGCGTTGATGTTTATGTATCCTTTGCCGATGTATTCAATCACTCGGGGAAACCGGTTGACCCCGTGGGAATAAATCCCGTCACAGCTATTTTCCGTAAAAAGCTCCGCCGACAAGTCGGCCTGTTCCTCATTGAATCCTTTGGCCAGCAGCACCCGCTTAAACTCTTTCTTCATGTCTTCGTACTTGATTCTCACCGCAACGTCTCCTTTTATGTTTATCGATTTCTATCCGAACTTCTCCTATTGGCCGATGGTCGTAGAGCCTCTGACCACCAGCCGGCTGGCGAGTTCGATCACCTTGGGTTTTGCCGTCCGGTTCCTCTCCAGGCGATAGATCAGCCTGTTTACGCATTCCGTGCCCACTGCGTAAGAAGGCTGGGCAATAGCAGTTATTCCCGGACCGATCAGCGCAGCCCAGGGCCAGTCGTCAAACCCGCAGATCCCAAGGTCCCTGGGAATACGCAGCTTGAGCTTGTCGACAGCGCTGAGAATATTAAGCATGACAACGCCGTTGCCGGCAAAAATCGCCTTCGCCTCGCCGGCGCCGCTTCCGGCGAATTCCCCGACCATCTTTTCCACGCTTGCCGCGTCATTTGTGTCAATCTGGTAAGTTTGCGGTCTGATGCACAGTTCCTGGCATGTCTGTTGATAGGCTCTGTTCCGCAGAATCCTTGTGCCAACCTTGCCGATGGTTTCGGTAAAGAAAGCGATCCTGCGAAAGCCCTCGCCGGCAAGGTAACGGATGACTTCAGCCGTGGAGCGCTGGTCGTTCGTTTTTACCGTGTCAAGCGCCGTGGGGAAAGTGGGCCGGTCGGCCAGAACCACCGGCACATGGTTTTGGGCAATATCCAGCAAAAAATCGCTGCATTCGCCGGTGGTATGGACAATCAGGCCTTCCACCCGCTGGTCGATCATTGACAGGATATATTCCTGCTCCTTTTGCGGATCGTTGTCCGTATTGGCGATCAGCACCTGATAACCGAAACTTTTGCATTGATCACTGATCCCTTTGACCAATATCGAAGATATGGGGCTGCCGATGTCGGCCATGATCACGCCGATCAGCCTGCTTTTGTTCAGCCTCAGACTGCGGGCCAGATTGTTGGGACGGTAGTTCAGCTCTTCGATGACAGCCTGTATCCTTTTCTGCGATTCTGCCGACATAAACTCGTACTTGCCGTTCAGGTAACGCGAAACAGTCGTTTTCGATACCCCGACCTGTTTGGCTACATCCCCTATCGTAACTTTACCTGTCATCCCGCCCATAACGATTCCTCTTCAATCATCGATTTTCAGGCTATGTTTATCGTTTACCGAAATCGATAAACATAGATTGTCACCACTATGATATCAATTATATTTTATCCATCCAACCTTCAGTTATGGTAATTTAGGCAAATTTGCGCTGACTAGCTTCATATTATACCTAATATCTCCCTGACAGTACTATTTTTTGAAAATTCATTCTCAGAACATGGTTAACCCCTGCCACCAAAGTGCCCACAAACCACAAAAAGACACTTACCTGCATTCAGGATAAGTGTCTGGAAGAACGTTCGCCTGCCATGCCTGGCTATAAGTCACCAGACATGAACGATACCGCACAACAATTCAGGTCAGTTGCTTGGATTATTATAATGAATCCATATATCGAAATATCGGGTTCGCGCGGTGAGTCGGTAGTTTTGGAAAAAAGCTTCTCGGAAGGACTCATCAAACTCATGAATCGCGAAAGGAGTATTATCCGCTGGAATAAGCCAAATCTTGACTGCTCCTTCTTTCACTTTATCAATAGTCGCATCTGGTACCGGTAATCCGGTGCCACGCATGTCGCCAAGCGCCACTTTATCGACAAGGTAGGGGTTGCCATGGAAAACCAATAAAACCGCATAATCACGATAGGCTTGCAATGACCGTTCTTCTCCATATCCGACTTCCATGGTCATGCCGGAATATAACTTTTCTATCGATAAGAGCTCTTGTATGACTGCCGCTCGATCCCCGTTAGATTTCGGCTTAATTAATGATATTGACTTCCCAACTCCGCTGATGGTAACCAATATCAGTAGTGCAATCAAAAATGCCCGGCTCAGGTTGATCGCCAAACGGGTTCTGATCAACCCGGCCCGCTCACCAGTTTTTGCCCTTATATCGGCTGCCAGCAGGGACATTATGTAGATATAAACAGGTATATACGGCATTAAGTGGTTTGTGCCACTTCCCGGTTTTGATCCAACAATGGCTGGGACGATCAAAGAACCCAGGAGAATAAGTATTATAGTCCTGTGTTGCTGGTAAAACCGTCTTAGGTTAATCTTACCAATGACTCCGACGGCGACCCCAATCATGCTTAATTCAAAAACAAGAACAACTTTAGCCAGGACATTCCCCAGACTGATTCCCATATGAGCAGACTGGGTCAACCATAACATATAATTTACAAAAGAAACTTGTGGCAACAAAAATGGCCCAATTGCCACTGACATTGCCACGGCAGCGATCGCCACAAGGCTCCGCCGGTTTAATTGCTGATAGGCAATCAAGATAATGGGAAGAAGGTAAAATATGCCGTGAACCTTTAGGTTGATAATCAGCCCTAGCGAAATTCCGGTCCCCAGTATTATCAGCAACCTATTACGGGCTGTCGTGACAATATACATACTGACCGTCACACAAAGTAACATCAAAGAGTCTGGGCGGGCGGCAAAGGAATAATGCCAGTGCAACAAGAGCCAGCTTTCCAACCCTACTAGCCACAAAGCATCTTGTTTTTTGACAAGTTTGGATAACCACAGCCACGAGAACAGAATCACTAAAAACAGCGCAAGAACATTCGCCAGCTTAGCTGTCATGTAACTCGGCCCCAGTAATTTCATGACGCCACCGATAACCAGGTATATATTAGGCCCATGCTGTAAGCTGTAGCGATCAGCGGCATCGAGCGCGGTATAGAGCGGGCACCCTTTATAAAGAAGCCAAGATACAGCGGAAAAAGTAACCTCACCCTGTTCACTGAACCCGTCCCATCGTAAATATAAAAGGCCCGCCGCGACGGCAAGCATAATGCCCGACAAGGCCCAAATAGTTAACAACCATCGAATTGGTTTATCAGCTTTTCCCAGTGGTCCGATCTCTCTCACCTGCGATTTCGTTGTATGCTCTATAAATTCAAATAGCCGGCTTTTCTGTCTTCTAAAATAGTTTTCCAATAATACAGCATAAAAAAATCATAGGATAAATTACAATTATTCCCTTTATTTTCTTTCTACCAGATTTTCCCACGTAAGGGTAAATCCGTTTCCCCAAGTCCTTATATTGAACTTCACTTATTACACCTCATCAGACCTCGCCGTTCATCCTTTCCGCTTGAAGTCGATACCTGGTTTCGCATCAACGGTTGGATTGCAGACAATTTATTACATTTTAAAATCGGGGCCTGAAAAATCGCTGAAAATTAAAATCCAACATCTAAGATATAGCTTTCCCTGTCCATAAAGCGTCTTGTACAGCCAAAAACCGGTATCATTGTACAATACCGGTTTGACTTGCTTGGTTTGCCTATTACGGCGGTTGTTGTCTTTAAACTTTCAGACGGTCCGTTTTCTCAAATTCTTTTTGTCCTCCGCCCTATTTCACCGGCAGCAACACTACAAACCGACTGCCCTTTCCTTCTTCACTGTTCACGTGAATTTCGCCTTGATGGGCGTTAACGATCCATTGGGCTATTGACAATCCCAACCCCGAACCCTCTGTATCCCGGGCCCGGGCCTCGTCAACCCGGAAAAAGCGCTGAAAAATTTGTTTTTGAAATTCCGGAGGAATTCCTGGTCCGTTATCTTCGACAACGATCTCGGCATAATGGATTCTGCCGCTTTGAACCAGTTTAATATACACCGATACCTCGCTGCCCTGGGAACTGTGTTTTAAACCGTTGTCGATCAATATAAAAAGAAGCTGATGAATACGTTCCGGATCGGCATTCACTTCTATCGGACCGTTCTCCTGCAGCCGGACGGAAATATTTCTCTGCTCGGCCACGGCCTCAAGTGAATGGATCACCTGGGCGGCAACCGATTCCAGCAAAAAAACTTCCTTGTTCAGCTTGACATCGCCGGTGTCGGCTCTCGCCAGCGTCAGCAGGTCGTTGATCAGCCGCTTCAACCGCAGAAACTCATCTTTTGCGTCCGTTATAATCTGCCTGGAAAAAGGCGACAAGCTGCTGTCTTTGTCCCGTTCAACGGCCTCAACAGAAGTCAGCAGCACACTCAGCGGATTTCGCAGTTCATGGGACGCGTCCGCCGCAAATTGTTTCTGCCTTGCAATCGACCGGACAATCGGAATCATCACTTTGCCTGATAAATAATACCCGATCAGCGCCGCCAGCAGCAGGAACAGGACTCCCGTCCCGGCAATGGTCATTACGCTGCGTTTAATGGAACGGGAGTAGGCTGTTACGTCTCTGCCCACATAAACGGTAGCCAGCAGTTTCTCGCCACTGTACACTTTTTGCGCGGCAAAAACCAAGGTGGCGTACTCGCCGGTTGGTAAAGAAACGGTGGCCACATGCGTGTCTGTCGCCGGGTCCCAATCCAGCACCTGGTCCAAAACAGCATCACGAAGCACGGGAACAGGAAGGTCGGCCTTAATCACCTTTCCATTGAGATCCATAATATAATAAAAAACCTGCCCGCTTATATCGTAATCGTCTTCTGAAACGATCTCTTTCGAAGCCGGTCTCCCATTCTTATAATACTGAACAATCTCGCTCCGCTGTTCTCTTGCTATCTGCCCTGCCAGCAGTCTGATCTCATCTGTTTTTTCAACATAGGTACCCCAAAAAATACTGGTGTACACGATTCCGACGAACGCCAGAAGAAAGAGGCCAAACAGCATGGTATAAAGGATGGTTAAATTCCTACGAATCCTTGCTAGCATTTCGGTCTCCCATTTTATAGCCCACCCCGCGAATATTGTGGATAAGTTCGACTTCGCCGGCATGATCTACTTTCATCCGCAGCAGACGCACCAAAGCTTCGAGATTGTTTGCAGACACTTCACTTTCCAGACCCCAGATCTGATCCAGGATTACCTCTTTTGGCAGGACTTGCCCCTGGTTTTGCACCAGCAGGTCCAAAAGCTGGAATTCCTTTCCTGTCAATTGAATGACCCGCCCGCCGCGCAGGGCTGATCGCGTCATCCGGTTCAACTCAAGATCATTGACTTTTACAACTTCTTCTTTGAAAGCAATTTTACTTCTTCTGCCCACCGAGCGAATACGGGCCAACAGCTCCTCAATTTCGAACGGCTTCACCAGATAATCGTCGGCGCCTGCCTCTAACCCAGTCACTAAGTCATCCACGGTGTCCTTAGCCGTAAGCATAAGAATTCCGCCTTGAAAGTGTCCTTCCCGCAGATCGCGGCACACTTGCAAGCCGGATTTCTTCGGCAGCATCCAATCCAGGACAACAATGTCATATTCATGGTTTCCCGCAAAATCAGCCGCGACATCGCCTGAATCAACCCAATCCACCTGCAGCTCCTGTTCTGACAGCAGATGATGAATCAGTCTCCCCAATCGCTTATCATCCTCGACCAGCAATACTTTCATGCTTCAAACCATCCTTATCGGCCTTAGTGGCGCTCCCGGTCAAGGGTTTATTTCAGACACAGATGTTTAATTTCAAGTCAAATCCAGGCGCCGCAAGACATACAGCCAGAATTTCTCTGTTTGCGGTAATGCCTGTGATCTACTCGGCCTATCCGGCGTGAACTTTTGCAGTCCCGGTTGTAAACTTCGTGAAGAAAGCAGTCACTTCCTGCGCGACCAATTCACGCTGGTTATCGATTGTTATCATATGATAACAATTGTCCAGGACGACCCTGCGAACATCGCGGGAACCGATACGCCGCTCCAAGAGGTCCGCGTTCTTGCTGCTGGCGGTGTCGTCCTCCAGGGAGTGGAGAATAACCGTCGGAGCAGTGATCGCCGGCAGCTCAGGAATGACAACTCCGGCAAGTTTATGAAGCTGATACATGCTGACCCCCGGAACGCAGTCATAGGCAAGGCTGTTATCCTTCAGCCCCCTGGCGACGCTACGGCGCAGACGTTCATTTTTTATGCCGTAGGGCTCCCCCTCGGGATAGGAGTAAAGATACCTGATGGGTGTGTAGTGGTTGAGCGGCATCAAAAAACTGTACCAGGGAAGGCTCCAGCCGTCGAACCGGAAGGTGGAAGACATCGCCGCCACCGCTTTTATGATACCGCCATATTCATGCGCAGCATGGAGTGCGAGTACCGCTCCCATGCACAGACCGCCGACAAATAACTCGCTGCAGGTTTTTCGCATTTCAGCGATTGTCTGTTGCACAGTGCCGTACCAGTCCCGCCAAGTTGTTTTCTTCAGCTCCTCGATGGCTCCGCCGTGTCCCGCAAGACACGGGACCTTGACGGAGAAGCCGGCCCGGTTGAGCTGTCCGGCAAGATACTTCAGTTCAAACGGACTGCCGGTCAAACCGTGGATGAGGACGACCCCCGCCTTTCCCCCGGCCAGTTCGATCGCATCTCTGGACATTAAACACCACACCTTTTCAGTGATGCTTCGAACAATTCGACAAACAGATCCATTTCCTCGTAGCTGATGGTAAGTGCTGGCGCCAGGGTAAAGGCGTTTTTGTGATACCCGCCGACATCCAGCACCAAGCCATACTTTTTACCGTTTACTTCGATATCACCCTTCATGCCCTCGTCGACTATCCTGTCGGTCAACAGCTTGTCCGGCGTAAATCCGTCGGATTTGGTCATTTCGATCCGCAGAGCCAGTCCCAGTCCGTCGACATCGCCGATCACACTGTGGCGTTCCTTTAAATCTTTGAGCCTTTTCAGAAGATACGCGCCTTTTTCCTTTACGATTGTGCCGAAATCATGCTTTTTGATATAGCGCATCGTAGCAAGGCCGGCCGCAGTGCCCAGCGGGTTGCTGGCAAAAGTGGAATGGGTGGACCCCGGGGGGAATACCGTCGGGTTGATCATCTCTTCTTTCGCCCACAGCCCGGACAACGGATTGAGTCCATTGGTCAGGGATTTTGCGAAGGCAATGACATCCGGCTTGACATCGAAATGTTCCAGCGCCCAAAGCTTGCCGGTCCGATAAAAACCCATCTGAATTTCGTCATCAACCAGCAGGATATTATATCTTTTTAATATTTTGTCCAACTTTTGAAAATACCCGGGCGGCGGGGCTATATAGCCGCCGGTCGCCTGCATGGGTTCAACATAAAAGGCGGCGAATTCCGCCTCGCCTGCCTTAAGGTCGAAAACACCATAATACTCTGTTTCAAACAGCTTCTCGAACTGCCTGACGCATTCATCTTCGCAGTTTTCCCGCTTGAGCCCGTAGAAACAACGGTAACAATACGGGTAGGGTATGAATGCCGCACGACTGCCGAAATGGCCGTACCGCCTCCGGTACCGGTAGCTGCTGGTTATTTCCGAACAACCCAAGGTGCGTCCATGGTAGCCGCCCATGAAAGCAAACATCAGCGACTTTCCGCCCCGATAATTGCGGACAAGTTTCATGCTGTCTTCAATGGCCTGCGCTCCGCCGACATTAAAATGTACCCGGCCCTTAGCACCGAAGCGTTTCTCGGTCTCACCGGCGATTTCCGCCGCCAGAAGAATCTTTTCCTTGTGCAGATACTGACTGGCAAGCTGGGGAAGCCTGCTGAGCTGTTCGCTATGCATTGCCTCAATTTCGCTGTTGCGATATCCGAAATTGACGGCGGAATACCACATCTGCATGTCCAGATATGGCCGTTGCGCCGTATCATAAAGCCATGATCCCTCGCATTTTTCGAAAATTTTCGGTGGATCGATGTAGTGTACCGTGTCGCCATGGGAACAATACTGGGCCTCCAGCTTCAAGAGCTCTTGTTCATTCATTTGTTCGGTCATTGACTGATCCTTTCTTCTTCGTGATGATTAGCCTACGCGGCGCGGCAATGAAATATCAAGCGACTGCAGACCCCGGACGACATCGCTGAAGTCGTCGAAACAGGAAAAGGGGATGCCTGCTTCTTTGCAATAGCTGATCAGACTTCCTTTGGCAAACACATAATCGGCTTTGTTGGCAAGGCAAAAATCGCTGCGTCCGTCGCCGATCAGCACCACCGGAAGTCCCTGCGACAATTTGCCTGCTGTCAGACACTTGCAAGTTCCAGCCGGACAGCCTATCGCGTGATTTGTAAACGAAGCCTTCAACCGGCCGCTTTCCTCCGTCAGCCGGTTGGCATAAATCGGAATCCCCCGGATATTCGCATTGGCGAGGATTCTCTTGATAAACAGAGAAAATCCATCGCTTATCACAGCAAAAGGTATCCCTTTTGCACGGGCAAACACAGTAAATTCCTGAAAATAATGATCCATGCTGATCCCATCAACAAAAGTCAACAGCGTTTCCAGGGACGCGTCAACAAGCGCCATTTGGCGCGTCAGGCACTCTTGCGATCCCATAATTCCTTTTACCCACAGTTCCTCTATTTCGAGCCATTCCGGGCGGGCAAACTTGTTTAAGATCATGTCCGTGACGTCCGTTTCGGCAATCGTGCCGTCAAAGTCGATAGCAAGAAAACATTCAGTCATGGCTATACCTCACACAACATTTTATTAAAGTTGATTTAAGTTGCCTGTATTTACGCTAATTAGAAAAAAATGTAATTTACACAGTAAAAAAAATGACCCGGTTGCATAATAGACCTGGCCGTGGAAACACAATTGTTAATCCGCGATTTTATGGCCTTATGTCCTTACGTTCGGATAAATTTGTCGAATCCCTGCGTCACTGATTGCATCTAACGACAATTTTAGTCGCGCAAAATGAAAAGATACTGAAAAAAGTCAGACATTTGTCAAACATATCACCAAGGAAATTATGACAACCGCCTTCACTGTTCCATATCTTTCCTGACAACCAGCATTGTTCCCGGCGCATACAATGCAGGGTAGAAACAGAAAAGGTTGGAGGAGTGTTCCTGGCATGACCTGGCTTGTTATTTTGGGTTTGGCTTTCTCATCCAGTCTGGATAATTTCGGCGTAGGTATCGCTTACGGTATTCGCAATATCCGTATCAGTTGGCTGTCGAACATGGTGATCGCCGTCATCTGCTTCCTATTCAGTATAGCCGGCATTGTCTTTGGTCTGTGGCTTGCGGAGATTCTGCCCGGCATACTTCCCAGTTTGGTTGGAGGCTTCTTGTTATTTGTTATCGGACTGCGAATCGTCTTGTTGGCCGCTCCCCGCAAAAAGCAGTCTGCCAGTGGTGGCAGTAACGAAACAACGGCACCTACCAATCTGAAAGAAATATTGGAACATCCGGAGATCGCTGATGTCGATAAGTCTGGAGAAATCGGCTTCGGTGAGTCGATTATCCTCGGTATCGCCCTCTCGGCGAATGCCCTTACCAACGGCCTGGGAGCCGGGTTGCTCGGGCTTTCACCTTTTGCCATTTCATTTACGGCCTCAGTCGGCAGTTTCATAACAATATGGGCCGGTACCTTGCTCGGGAATAAGGCGGCCAATATCCGGATCGGTCCGTTTACTCTGGGCGAAGCCGGAACGGCATTAAGCGGGATCATCCTCATTGCGATTGCTGCTGAAACCTTTTTTTGAAACGGGGTAGCTGATAACGGTCCATGCGTGTAGCCTGACTGCGACCTGATTTTAGTCATTGTTCTGCCGGCAGCCAAAATCCTCCGGTTGTAAACAGCGGGCAACTCTGCTACGATAAAGGCTGCACCAATGTGGGCGAATCACAAAGAGCCTGTTCTCCTCGAGAGATTACAGGCTCTTTTTATACTAGCTGAAAGGGGAGGGGCGCGTTGATCAATCGCTGGTTCTTTTGGAATAAAGCGCTGGTGTCCTTACTTGGTCTGTTCGTTGTTGTTGTCGCCTTGGCCGGCGCAGTAGCCTGGTTGTCGATAAACCCGGCGCCTTCCCGAGCGGCAAATCACGCTGATGCGGCTCCGCCGCCGGCTCCTGAGCAGGCTCCCGGCGGGATCGAAAAACGTATCAACATTCTGCTTCTCGGCCTGGACGACGGCGATTTCGATCATCCTGACAATCCCCGGCGATCGGACACGATGATCGTTGCCAGCATCGATCCTGGTGCCAAAACGGTTAATTTACTGTCGATTCCCCGCGACAGCAGGGTCATAATCCCCGGCCAACCAGGCCATGACAAAATTGCCCATGCTTTCTTCTACGGCGGCCCGGAACTGGCTGTACACACCGTTGAGTCCTTTTTGAATATCCCCGTCGATTATTATGTGGTGATTGACTGGCAGGCGTTTATGGAAGCTGTGGACATTCTTGGCGGAGTGAACATCGATGTCGAACACGCCATGAACTATGATGATCCTTATGAGAATCTGAGTATCCATCTGCCAAAAGGCTATCAGCACCTCGACGGCCAAAAAGCCGGCGAATACGTCCGCTTCCGCCACGACGAGCTGGGCGACATCGGCCGCGTCCAGCGTCAGGAACTCTTCCTGCACGCTCTTGAAAGTCAGCTGATGCAGACCGGAACCCTGTTGAAGCTCCCGGCACTGGCCACCACCTTGTATCGCTATGTTCACACCAATATGAATATCTACACTATGATAAGACTTGCAGGCACACTGAAAGACGTCGGCCCCGATCATCTGCACACAGCGATGATCCCCGGCGATTTTGCCACCATCGATGATCTTAGTTACTGGCAACCGGACATGGCAAACACGCGAAAGGTTGTCGACAGTATGCTGAAACCAGCGCAGGCGGTTCCGCAATACGGTTACGCCGAAAAACCCTGAGTGTATAAAACTCAGGGTTTTCCTTTGTCTACGGCGTATAGTCTTGTCCGATGAATATCGTTACCGGTGCGTCCTTGGCGTTGTCATTGCCGACCTGTAAAACATACTTGAACGGCAGTTCGTTCAATTTGTCGGCCATGCCGCTGTTTGCTGCCGGCAAAACGACGACAGTGTTCTTCCGAACCGTGCCGGTGCTCACTCCGGCTACGGTGAAACCGCGCCCCCCCAGGATCGAAGAAACCTTGGCCCCGAGACCGTTCTGCCCGCTGGCGTTGACAATCTCAACCCGCGGTTTGTCGCTCGCGGCCGCCACGGGTTTCGCCGCTATAGCAGCGGCCTTGTCCGGACCGGCTTCCTTTCGGGTCGCCGGAGACGCTTCGCCCTCGCCGGTTTCCCCGGACAGCGCCCTGGCGTACTCTGCAGCTAAACTGCGTCCTGCTGCCATATATTTATCATCCAGAGCGATTCCCTGGATCTCGGCGACTTGCTTGCGCATCGCCACAATATCCGGCAGCCAGTAGCTAATGCCTTCGATGAATACCGGCTTGCCGGGGACCGTCTGGGTGTCCAGGCCGCGCTTGTAGGCGTCATTGATGATCTTGCCCAGGCTGAGCATCTGATTGAGCGGCAAATCGGTCTTGACCGCGGCATTCACCTCGCTGAGGATGGCTGGTAACCTGGTAATGACCCCAGGACTTGCCACTTGTGCCAAAAGGGCCTTGGAGAATTTCTTCTGCCGCTCGATACGCCCGATGTCTCCCATTTCGTCGTGGCGAAACCGAACGTATTGCAGCGCGGTGTTGCCATCCATATGCTGCTGCCCCGGCCTGAGGTCGATGAGTCCGTTATTATCCGCTACCTCGCCCTCATCATAAGGATCGTAATAGTACATCCGTTTTTCCACATACAGGTCGACCCCGCCGACTGCGTCAATCACCTTGCTGAACCCGGCCATGTTGACTGTCAGATAATAATCAATCGGTATGCCGAGCAGTTCTTCCACCGTTTTTTTCGACAGCACCGGCCCCTCGTAAGCATAGGCATGTCCGATCTTGTTCCAGCCGTGGCCGGGAATCTTGACTCTGCTGTCCCGCGGCACCCACAGCATTGAGACATCCTTGGTGCCTGTATCGATAGTCACAACGCAGGTAACGTTGGAACGGCCGATATCATTTCTCCGCTGGTCGATGCCCAGGACTAAGATATTTATCTTTTTGGCGGACAGTCCGATAGCCTGCTTTGCTTTGTCCAGATAGCCGAAGGAATCGGCAACCCAATAAGCCACTGCCCCGGCCACCAATACGGTACATAATAAAACAGCGGATATCGCCAGCGCCAGGAGGCGCCGTTTCTGATTTCGTTTTTGATCTGACAGGCGTTTTTCCAACCGCGTCGTCATCAAAGCGGCACATCCTTTCTGCCAAATTATCCTATAAATCGCAGGCAGGTTTATTGTATAGATTTCCGTTCCATGGGTCAAGTCTTTTCGACACTTTCCGGCAAGAGAGGATAGCACAAAACTGAAATACAGCAAACTTCAAGCCCGATATTTTTTGCCTCCGGTTTAGTGCTCCGCAAAAAAAGGCACCCACCTGTATCCCGGGTGGGTGCCGCAGCTGGCCTGATTTCCAAAGATATCACTCGGACCTGTCCCCTAAGATTTTCCTTGTTGCGGTTGCTTTTGACTGTTTCCCCGCAGCAGAATGTTTAACCGGTCTGGTTAAGATTACCTTGTCGACGGATTTTTTCTGGTAACCAGACTGATTGCAATGAGGGCTACGGCACTCACAAGCAAACCGGGATAAAGGGGATCAACGCCTTTAGGATATAGCATAAACCACACAATATTGGTCAACGGCCCCAGGATGGCTGCAGTCACACCGGCTGCCGGGGTAACAAACCGCGGCAAAAGCATCGCACCCAGCAGCGGGAATAAAGCGGCACAGCCCCGAAGCCCCTGAGACAGATAGGTCCAGCCCAAGATCAGCGAACCCGCGTTGCCGTTGGCGATAATGGCCGAAACAACGCAGATAATCACAATGAGAAGCCGCTGTACCAGCAGCGTTTCTTTCCCGCTGGCGTTCACCCGGAAGATCTTCTGATAAATATCGCGGGTAAACATGGTAGAAACGCCCAAAGTTAAACCGGCCCAAGTACCAATAACGGTAATCAATAAAGTACCTAAAATGATTCCGGCGACAACCGGCGGCAAAAACTGCATAATGAAGGCCGGGAAAACTTCTGCCGACGGAGTATTGGGAAAGTTTGCCCGCATGAATAATCCGACCAAAATACCGCCAAAACCAATCGGCGGTGACAAAATCGCCGCAGCCAAAGCTCCTTTGCGTGACTCGGACAGACCTTTCGCCGACACCACAGCCTGCATATAGGTCTGTGTGGAAAGAATACCGACAAGTACCGAAAAAACCGACGCCATATCTTTTTCCACGCCGCGTCCGATCATGGAAAACCAGGGGAATGACGGAAACGCACCGGCAAAGCCGCTGATTCCGCCCATGTAGAAATACGAAGCGATACCGCAGCTCAACATCGCAAAATAGACTAAAAGCAACTTGGCAAGGCCGGCATAACCCGTCCCCCAAATCCCGCCGAACAATACATACGCCAGGGCGAAGACCACGCCGATGCTCGACGACACTAGCGGGCTGACGTGGAACATCGCTCCCATTAGTGCTACAAAGGACAGAACCTGGGCCACAAGATTAAGAAAAATGCCGACAGATGTAAAGATACTGGAAATCGGCCCGATACGGTCACTGTAATTTTGCACTAAGAACTGGGGTATTGTCTCAGCCGAACTGTTATAAAACTTTTTCGACATACCCAGTCCCAGGATGACGAAGCCGATACCTCCGCCGATAGTATACCACCAGGCAGAAAAGCCAAACTGAAAAGCCAGTTGCGCCGTTCCGATCGTCGACGCCCCGCCGACAAAGGTACCAAGAAGCGTACCTGCCACCAGGGACCACCCGGCTTTTCGTCCACCGGTCGAAAAATCCGCGGTGGATTTGACTTTGCTGCCTGCATATAGCCCCGCTGCAGCAATCAAGACAAATCCAGCTACAATTCCGGCAATATGCGCAAATGTAAGCGTCATGCCAACCTTCCTCCAATCATAGTATTTTCAGCATTGCACCCGCGGCACTCCTAACGCGCTATTCTTCAATGATATCGAAAATTTTGCCGGGGTTGAGAATGAGATTCGGGTCAAGAGCCTTTTTGATGGCCCGCATCATACTCAGTTCGACCGGGTTGCAGACCTCCTGCATGAGATGCAGTCGCTTTGCCCCGATGCCGTGCTCGCCGGAGAGCTTGCCGCCCAACTCGTAGACAATGCGGTACAATTCGTGCTGGAAGACGTCCAGTTTGCTGTCCCATTCTGCTTCCGGCATATCGCACCGGAGGATATTCAGGTGAATATTCCCATCCCCGGCATGGCTGGCGGTACGGGTGACCATGGCGTATTTTTCGCTGAGGACGGCAATGTCGCGCATCATTTGGGGAATCTGGTCAACCGGAACAACAATATCCTCTTTGCTCATAATAAGGCTTTCGAAACGTACCGTTTCGGTAAAAGCCTTGCGGGCCCGCCAAATCTGCTGCGGGTCGGCCACAAGAACGCTGCGCGCCCCGTTGCCGGTGCACAGCTCGTCAAGCAGCGCGCTTTTGTCGTCAAGGTCATCTTCATCCTTGCCTTCCACCTGAATAATGATGTAGTGGCAGGATTCGCTAAACGGCAATTTTTCGTTAAGGAAACGCTCGATACCGCGTATCGTGACATTGTCGAGAAATTCCACGCAGGTGGGCGTAACGCCCGCTTTGGCGATTTTGCCGACAATAGCTATAGCCGACTCGATCGTGGGAAAAACCGCCAGCAGGTCAACCACATACTGGGGCAGCGGCAGCAGCCGGAGAGTGACTTGCGTGATAATGCCGAGGGTGCCTTCCGAACCCATGATTAGCTGTTCGAGGCTATATCCGGTTGAGACCTTTTCCAGCCTGCCGCCAAGGTTGACAATATCACCAGTGGGGGTTACGACTTCGATGGCATAGACTTGATCGCGGGTTGTGCCGTATTTGACGGCGCGATTGCCACCGGCGTTGGTGGCCACGTTACCGCCAATAAAGCAGCTGTCGCCGCTGCACGGGTCACCCGCATAAAACAACCCGGCAGCCTTGGCTGCTTTTTGGACATCTTCGGTTCGAACCCCAGGCTCGACGACCATGTAAAGGCTTTCAACGTTAATTTCGACAATCTTATTCATGTATTCCAGGCTGAGAACAATACCCCGATGGACCGGAACTGCACCGCAGGCCAAACCGGTACCGGCCCCTCTCGGTACGACAGGAACGCGTTCCTTGTTGGCCAATCGTACGACTTGGGCAATCTGTGCGGTAGTTTCAGGAAAGACTACGACTTCAGGCATAGAATGATAGCGGCTATCAGTGACTTCGTCGTGGGAGTAAGGCTCCATTTTGTCAGGCTCAACCGTGACATTTTTCACGCCGACAAGCTGTTGCAGTTCAGCCACGACCCTGGGCGTAACGGGATTATAGGTTGCCATATGACTCCTCCTCCAAGCATTACAGTCTACCATCAAGCGTAACCGGCCTCACTAAAGATGGCTGCGGTAAAAACGCTTCGAAGTTTTCCTTTGATTATTTTACCACTTTTTCTCGGCTATAGGGAGAAAAGTTGGCAACAGCGCCAAGCACTTCGTGCAGCCTGTGAAAAACAACAAAAAGACACCCACCCCAATCCAAGGTGAGTGCCTCTGTTTCATATGTATGGCGGAGTGGCCGGGATTTGAACCCGGGCCAGGGTTACCCCTGCTAATGGTTTAGCAAACCATCCTCTTCAGCCGCTTGAGTACCACTCCGTAGCTAAAAACATGCTGTCAAACCTATTATATTTTCTGGCCCTGCCGCCGGAAGCGGTTGGCGGAGGGGGTGGGATTCGAACCCACGGTCCCTTGCGGGATCACTGGTTTTCAAGACCAGCTCCATAAACCACTCGGACACCCCTCCGTGTCCGGCACATATAGTATTATAGCAAACGGCCAAGAGCATTGTCAACAACAACGCCTTGGCAAATTCACCTAACGCCGGATGCGCTAACTGCGGCGGGAAATCACCGCCAGCACGCCGGGGTCCGGACGGAAGACCGGTATGCGCCGCAGCGTATAATGGGGCGAATCGCCTGAACAGGTCCCGTACCGGACCGTCAGCCCGCCGAAATAGCCTGTGTCCTTGGCTATCCGGATGGTTTCGTTATTGAAGCCGCCCTTGGGATAAGCGATGAAGTCCACCGGCCGGCCGACAATATCCTCCAGTTGCTGCCGGGAAAAAGTCAGTTCCTGCAGAGCTTCCTGCCCACTCAGTTCGTCCAGGGACCGATGACTCACCGTATGGGAGCCGAAGCTCATGCCATAGTGCGCCATCTCCAGGATCTGGCTGGCGGTAATCCGCTCCGGCGTATCCACCATCCCGGTGATGATGAAAAAAGCGGCAGTCATCCCGTTGCGCTGCAGCACCGGAAAAGCGTTCTCGTAGTTGTCGCGGTAACCGTCGTCGAAGGTGAGCAGCATCGGCTGGGCCGGCAGATTAGCCTCGTCACCCTTCAGGTAGCGGGCGAACTGATCCAGCGTAATCGACTGATAACCCTCTCTGGCAAGAGCCCCCAGGTCGGAAGCCAGCCTTTCCGGCGTTACCGTGAGATCCCCGTCGTTGTAACCGATCCGGTGATAGGCCAGGACCGGAACCCGGCCGGCGGCAAACCCGGCGGCGCCGGGAAAAAACGATCCCGCGAAACTTGTTGCTACAACTGCTTGTGCACACACTTTAAGGAATTGTCGGCGGCTAATCATGAATTATTCTCACCTACTCATGGAAATCCACTGAACACTATCTTTAGATGTTATCGGACAAAAACCTCTTTTTCTTAATGTTAAAATCATTTATTTTAATGCCGGGGCAGCCGGCTGCTGTCTTCGCATTCCGGCCAGTCCGCCGGGGCATCCTGCTGCCGGGGCTGGCGATGGCTGCCGGCGTATCGGATTCCCGCAAAATCGGCGAGGTCCTTGTCCACTGTCACAAGATCGCTCCGGTCGAGTTCGCTCAGCGCAGTCTTCCCCAGCGCCTGCACCGCCAGCTTCATCTCCGCCAGGCACGATTTCAGGAAATTGGCCAGATGCAAGGCCGCCTTGTCGATATCCAGCTTGTCGTTCATCCGCCCGTCGTACAGCGCCAGCTCAGTGGGCGGCGCCTGCGGCGTTACCTTCACCACCTGGCTCTGCTCGGCGGCCATCACCGCGACCGTGCCGATATACACCGCGTCCGCTCCGAGGGCCAGCGCCTTCAGAAAATGTCCCGGCGTCGCCAGTCCGCCGGTGATGATCAGGGAAAATTTCTCCCGCAGATTATTTTCTGTCAGCCAGTCCACCGCCCGCACCAGCGAGTGCAGCGTCGGCAAACCCAGATCGTCCTCCAGGGTCGGCGGCGCCGCGGATGTTCCGCCTTCCGCCCCGTCGATGACAATATAATCTGCCTCCGTCTGGGCGATCACCGCCAGTTCATACTCGATATAGTCGCTGCCGGCGATTTTAATTCCCACCGGCACATCGTACTGCTTCTTCATGGAATTGACCATGGTGATGATGTCCCGCACCGACTCCTTGCCGGGCATCCTGGCGTTGATCGCCGTGTCCTCGCCTTTGTCCAGGTGCCAGGCTTGTCTGAGATGTTCGCCAATGGTATCGCCCCGGATCGGCTCCTCCACCGCTCCGCCCCAGGCGCCCTGCCCCAGCTGAATCTCGATGGCGTCCAGCCTTCCCAGTTGCTCCGGCCCGCTCAGCCACCCGCCGCGGTGGTACTGGCCAATGAGAAGCCTGGCGTTGTTTCGTTCCTCGTCCGTCACCGCCGATTCGCCGGTGTTGGTAGCCGTTCCGGCCATTGACGCCCCCTTGGCCAGCGCCGTTTTCAGCTGCAGGCTCAGCGAGCCGCCGTAGGACATGCCTGTGATCATGATCGGCAGATCCAGCTTCAGCGGTTTCCGGGCCTTCGGACCGATAACGGTGTTGGTAGTTATCTCCAGCGTGCTGGCAGTGGGAAGCTGGAATAATTGTCTGGGACTCAGTAATATCTTATTCCAGGGGGACAGCACCACCGGACTGCCCAGCGGCCTGGCCAGAACCCGGCCTGACTCCGCCCGCATCCCGGCTTCGATGATAGCCCGCGGCGTCATCTTCTCCGCCACTGTCACCAATAAAAACGGGTTGTCTTTGTAATCCTCGGTCAGCATCTTGACAGTTGCCTCATCGGTCAGCGGATCCGTCATCTTCATCAGCAGCCAGCTCAACAACACCTGCGGCACCTCCATTTTGTCCTTCCTTTTGCTAGTGTGGCCAGTCGCCGCCGGTTTTAATCCGCCTGACCGGCGCCGCCACGAAGGTTTCGGCCGCATAAAATGGCTCCCCGCTTCTCACAATAACCCCATAAACTAGGGGAGGTGTTGCTATGAATTCACTGAGTTTCTGCGAAAACAATCTGAGCGAGGAAATGCATCGCCTGATCAAAAAAACCAAAGCCGAATTCACTAACGTCGACGTCACCATCGAATCCTGTCTCGGTCACTGCGAGCACTGCGCCCTGGGCCCCATCGCCCTGGCCAACGGCGAGCTTGTGACCGCCGACACCGCCCACCTGCTGTTCGAACGGGCCAAAAACATCATCGGCGAACGGGAAGTAGCCACCGCCAGGAGCCGATAGGCCGCAAAAGGCCCCGGTCCCGCCGGGGCTTCGCTCTCCTCAGCTGTGATCTTCCGCTATTACGCCCACGCCACCGGTCGTTTTTCACACCGTGATCCTCTGTCCTGCTATTGATTTTTTCCCCCAGAAATGCTATTTTTATCCTATAGTAAATAGTTAGAGTCAGAAAGGAGTTTTGCCGGATGAAAGGCAACGCGCAACTGATTGACACCTTAAATGCCCTGCTTGCCGACGAACTGAGCGCAATCAACCAGTATATCGTGCACTCGGAAATGTGCGCCAACTGGGGGTACGAAAAACTGCACTCCCGCTTTGAAAAACGGGCCATCGATGAAATGAAGCATGCCGAGCAGCTCATTGCCAGAATCCTGTTCCTTGAAGGCCAGCCCATCGTCTCCAAGCTGAACGACATACATATCGGCAGCGACGTAGCCAAACAGCTCGACTTCGACCATAAATCCGAGGAAATCGCTATCGCGGGCTACAACGCCGCCATTAAACTGGCCGGTGAAGTCAACGACTTCGCCACCCGGGAAATCCTCGAACACATTCTGAACGACGAAGACCGGCATATCGACGGCATCGAAGAACTGCAGGACCAGGTCTCACACATGACACTGCCTCTGTTCCTCAGCATGCAGACAGCATAGAAGGTTTGCAAGCAAGGGACCAACGCCTTTTCTTCGCGAAGATAAAAAACCAAGGACTGCCGCAGCTCAGCAGTCCTTGGTTTTTTTGTGAATAACCCCAGATCGTCTAAATTTATTCATATTCCCAGGCTGTTCAAAAAGGTCGAGATGCACGTTCTGACTACGCCGGTCGTATCAGCGCATTGTGTTCTCTGGCGATAGTCTTACGCGATATGTGCGGGTCGCTGCGAGGAAGCGCGCGCCGACGGCCTTGGATGGCCTAGTCCCGAGCGCGCCATGGATGGCGATACGCTCGGGGCGACAGTACATGAAGGCGTACGGCAAGCGCGCTCCCGGAGCACCAAGTGCGCAGTTCTTGCGCCTCCAGCGCTTAGAAATGCGGCCTGCCCCTTGCGGGTGCGACGCAGATTGGCCTTTTTCAACAGCCTGTCACAGCGGCGGCGTGCTCTTCGGCGGCTGCCGATACAAAGTGGCCTGCTCCAGCGAATAGGCCATCTTGATGAGCTTGCGTTCCGTCCAGGGGCGCCCTAAGAGTTCAATGCCGATAGGCACGCCGACAGGTGCCGAAGCGGTGGGGCGGGAAAAGCCGCCAGGCAGGGTGATGGCCGGAAACCCGGTAGTGGCCGCCAGAACGCCGTTGCGCTCGATCAGGCTTTTGCCCACCGGCATCACCAGTCGCCGCTGGTGCGGGTACACCAGCCCGTCAAGCTCGTAGTCGGCCATGATTTCCAAAACCTTGACCCGAAGATCGGTTTGGCGGACCAGCCGCTTGTTGTAGGCCGGATCCTCATGGGTCAGCTGCACCGCTTTCAGCAGCACCTTCCAGATGCCCTGATGAAACTTCCCGGTGGAGATGATCTCTTCCAGCGAATGCAGAGGGACTGTGGCCCCGTACTTTTCCAGAAAATCATTGAGATGCTGCCGCAGATCATAAAGATGAACGCTGACCTCCGACAACAACTGGTTGATATCGATGATCGGGTCCTCGATGCTGACCAGGCTGGCCCCCTGTTCTTCCATTACCGCAAGGCACGCCTCCATCGCCGCATTGACTTCGCGGTGTTCCTCCTGATCGCCGAACAGGCTGCGCATCACTCCCAGGCGAACACCGCGAAGACCGTCTGGGTTTAAAAAGGAAAGAAAATTCTTCGGATAGTTGCCAACCGACCAGGCTGTGACAGGGTCGCTGGAATCATACCCCACAAGCACATTGAGCACCGTCGCGGCGTCGGTGACCGTCCGGGCCATCGGGCCGACCGTATCCTGGGTCAGGGAATAAGGGATGATCCCTTCGCGGCTGATCAGCCCCATCGTGGGCCGAAGACCCACGATACTGTTGGCGGAAGCCGGGGAGCGGATGGAGTTGACAGTGTCCGTGCCGAGTCCCACCAGGCCGTAGTTTGCGGCCAGGCCCGCGCCGGTGCCGCCGCTCGACCCTCCGGGTGCCCGGGTCAGATCGTAGGGATTCAGCGTCTGGCCGCAGATGGAGCTGATGGTTTCACCCCAGATCGCAAACTCATGGAGATTGACCTTCGCCAGGATAATCGCGCCAGCCTCGCGCAATTTCTGGGTCACAACAGCGTCACAGGGAGGAACGAAGCCTTCCAGGCTGAGAGATCCTCCGGTTGTCTGCATATCGGCGGTAAATATATTGTCTTTTAACAGCACCGGCACGCCGTGCAGCGGGCCGACGAAGCCCACTCTTTCGAACTGGCGGTCAAGCCGGTCGGCTTCCTCCAGCGCCTTTTCGTTGATACAGACCACGGCATTCAGCGCAGGGCCTTGCTTATCATAAGCCTCAATCCGTTTCAGGTACGTTTCCACCAGACGGCGGGCGGTAAGTTTGCCTGCCACCATGGCTGCATGTACCCCGCCGATAGTGGCCTCTTCCACTGAAAAAATCTGTTGTTTCATTTCAAACGCCTTCTTTTACGCAGAGCCGACGATGGCAAAACAGCGCTGGTCGTCATCCGGCCTGCTTTTTTACAACCATACAGTTGATGGAAAACATTGTATCAATGACTGGCCTTCCTGTCAAAAGGTGATTTGAGGAAACCGGCTGTTTTTGCCGCGACCGCGAATTTTTCTTCCCGGTAGTCCGGGCGGGAACTTCTAAAAATATTATAGTATATATATAATAAACCAGGCAGGCTTTTCCGTAAAATTTGTGAATAGTTTACAAAGGAATATTCCGACTTTTCGCAAAATTCTATTATCAGGACAAATCTTAAGGTAAAGTATGGAGCCATCGCCAAGTGCGAAGCGAGAGGAGTGAAACGGCGGACAGTTGCTCGGCGAACTCCATCCGAATACCGCTTATTAAAAAGGAGAGTGCAGACAATGATTGATAATGTAGAACAGACCCTGCGTCCGGCCGAGACGCCGATGGTTCCGTATCCTGCGAAATATATCGATCTTGACAATGGCGAAAAACTGGTTGTTCACGAAGTGAACAGAGAAACCGCGCCGCACTTGATGGAAGTAGTAAAGCCGCTGATGACCGTAGCCCAGGACTACTATGATATCGTTACCTCCCGCATTTATTCCGAACTGCTCGGCTGGTACCGCTACCGGGTAAAAGACGAATTCTGCCTGGTCGGAACCATCAACGGCGAAATCGTCGGCCTCGTCAACAGCCGCATGGTCGACGACAACGTCGGCATGTCCTATCATACCCTCGCCGTTCGTCGCGGCGGCCGCATCGGCGCCCATCTGTTCGCAGCCAAAATGGAGCATCATCTTGATTATCTGAAACAAAAAGAAGTATGGATCGTAGCCGAGAGCCCGCATGGCATGCGTCGCTGGATGGAAGAATACGGCCTGGAGTTCCGTCCCTCCCAGTGGCATGAACTGGGCGGCGGCCCGACCTATGTCCTGACCAAGGAAATCTGGGACAAGAAAAAAGCAGACAAGTGCAAGGGCATCCGCCCTGTCCCCGCCGAGCTTCTCGAAACCGCAAAAAAACTCATCCTTCCCCAGTCCTATGTTCAGATCCCCGGCTACAACCGGAGCGTACACGCCTAAGAAGAACGGGCGGCCGCCGGACAGGCGGCGGCTGCCCATTCTTCCTCCTATGGAATTCTTCCTTTTTTATCGTTTATTCACAATTTTTTCCGGAACATCCTGTCTCTTGACTCAAGGAATTTATCTATAAAATTAAACAGCGCGCCCGGCCGGACCTTCGGCCTTATTATACCGGCTAAAGCAGTCTTTCCTTCCAGGCGGGGCCAATGAGATACTTCCTTTTTCTCCTGTGTTCGTGTACAATATTGAAAGCGGATTGGCGAGGTTTATGAAAAGAATGAGCCAGTCAAAGTTTATGCACATAGATGTGCCATATGTTTGTAGAATATTTACAAATAGGGCCATCTATTTTTATTTACCATTCTAAGGAGGTGGACTGTTTTGCACAAGTTCGAATACCACGAACCGAAAGCAATCGCTGACGTGATCTCCCTGCTTGAAACTTATGGCGATGAAGCCAAGATACTCGCGGGCGGAACCGATCTGATCGTTCGCTTTCGCAAAGGCTCTCTCGAACCCCAGCATATAATCGATATCAAAAAAATTCCTGGTACCGACTCTGTCCGCTTTTCTGAACAGGGGCTGGAAATCGGTCCTGCCGCGACAATGTACGACACCGAAAAATATTGTTCCCAGTTCCCAGAGTACCAAGTGCTGGCCCAGGCGATCCACAGCGTGGCCTCCTGCCAGATCCGGAACCGGGCAACCGTAATAGGAAATGTATGCAACGCCTCTCCCGCGGCCGACACGCTGCCGGCCCTCGTCGTCCTTGACGCCCAGGTGAGAATTGCCGGATCCGGCGGAAACCGGGTGGTCCTGCTGGAAAACTTTTTTGCCGGTCCGGGCAAGACCGTGCTGGCACCGGGCGAGCTGGTCACCGGCCTCCTGATTCCGCCTTTTACCGCCGCTGCCCGCGGTGTCTACCTGAAACACTCCCGCCGGCGGATGGTCGATCTGGCAACCGTCGGGCTGGCCGCCTTCAGCGATTCGCGGACCGTCCGCATCGCCCTCGGGGCCGTTGCCCCCACCGTCATCCGCGCCAAAGCGGCCGAACTGCTGCTGGCCGAAGAGGGGCTTACCCACGAAACAGCAGCCAAAGCCGCCCGGATGGTTCCACTTTCCGCCGCGCCAATCACCGACATCCGCGCTTCCCGCGAATACCGCCTGGAAATGGTGGCGGTTTTGGCCGAGCGGGCCCTGCAGTCTTTAATCAGAGGTGAACAGCCATGCTGACAATGAAGACAATAACGATGACCGTCAACGGCCACCGGGAGCAGTTGACCATTCCCACCAACCGCACCCTCCTCACCGTCCTTCGGGAAGACCTGGAGCTGACCGGCGCCAAGCCGGGCTGCGAAGCAGGCGAATGCGGCGCCTGCACCGTTCTGATCAACGACCATCCGGTGAATTCCTGCATGGTGCTGGGCGTGGAGATGGACGGCGCCCGGATCATCACCATCGAAGGACTGTCCGGGCCTGACGGACTTGACGAAATGCAGCAGGCCTTTGTTGATAATTTCGCCCTGCAGTGCGGCTACTGCACCCCAGGCATGATTCTCATGGGGAAGGCGCTGCTGGCCCAAAATCCCCACCCAACAGAAGAAGAAGTCAAAGAATTCATCAGCGGCAACCTTTGCCGCTGCACCGGCTATGAGAATATCGTCCGGGCGATCATGGCGGTCGCCGCACACACCAGGAGGTGAGCCAAATGAAGGAATACAGCGTAATCGGCCATAGTCCGAAACGTATCGACAGTCTGGAAAAGGTTACCGGGGCCGCCAAATTCGTCGATGACATCCAGTTTGGCAAACGAACCCTGATGGTCAAAATCCTGCGCAGCCCCCACGCTCATGCCCGCATCCTCAGTGTTGACAAAGCCGCCGCCCTGCGCCTGCCTGGTGTCAGAGCCGTCATCTGCGGCTCCGACCCGGAGGCTTCCGGAAAAATGGGCCTGTATCTTGCCGACCGGGAGGTCTATGCCCGGGACCGGGTGCGTTTTGTCGGCGAGCCGGTAGCGGGGGTTGCGGCTGAAACGGTGGAGATCGCCGCGGAAGCCCTGAAGCTGATCCGGGTGGAGTACGAAGTGCTGCCGGGGGTATTCGATCCGGTGGCCGGAGCCAAAATCACCACCGGCCCTCTGGTCCACGACCGGCCCAGTTCCACCGATCTGTGGTGGCAAGGCATGCATTGCCTCACCGTCAAGCCCAGCGCCGGTGAGGGAACTCTGCTGCACGACCACCTGTCGGGTTACACCTGCGCTCCTTTCATCCATCCGGTGCCTGGCACCAACATCTCAAATCACTTCAAACTGCGCAAAGGCGATATGGACCAGGGTTTTGCCTCGGCCGACCATATTGCCGAAAATATTTTCTATGTTCCTCATATCCAGCACTGTCAGATCGAAAATCACGGCGCTATCGCTCTTTTCGACCAGGCCGGCAACCTCACCCTCTGGGCCTCCAGCCAGTCCCCCAACGCCGTGCGCAAGATCCTGTCCGAAGGCTTCGGACTGCCGATGAACAAGATCCGTGTCATCTCGTCTTATGTCGGCGGCGGCTTCGGCGGCAAGGCCGGCGTGACCACCGAAGGTCTTGTTGTACCCCTGGCGATGCAGCTGCCGGGCCATCATATCAAACTCGCCCTGACCCGGGAGGAAACCTTTCAGACCACCTTCGTCCGTCAGGGCCTTGTGGCCAAGCTTAAGACCGGGGCCACGAAAGACGGCAAAATCGTGGCAACCCGGGCAGAGCTGTACTGGGATGCCGGCGCCTACACCGAATACGGCGTCAACATGACCCGCAGCGGCGGCTATTGTGCCTCCGGCCCCTATGAAATCCCCAACATGCATGTCGACTCCTACTGCGTCTACACCAATCACCCGGTGGGCGGACCGATGCGCGGCTTTGCCATGCCGGAGATTCACTGGGCCATTGAGCAGCAAATGGATATCCTGGCCGAGCAGGTGGGCATCGACCCCCTGGAGTTCCGGCTGATCAACGCGCTGCGCGAAGGCAGCATCTCCTCTTATGGCGTGCCGATGCACGGCGCCACCCTGCCCGACACCCTCGCCGCCGTCAAGGAAAAATGCGGCTGGGGCGGCCCCAAACCCGCGCCTTCCGCCCCCCACAAAGCCGTGGGCCGCGGCGTGGCGTCGATGTTCAAAGCCCCTTCCATGCCCCCCAACGCGCAGTCTTCGGCAGTTCTCAAATTTAACGAGGACGGCACCGTCAACCTGTTGACCACCGCCTGCGACATCGGACAGGGCGCCATGACCGCTTTGGCTCAGATTGCCGCCGAAGAACTGGGTATTCCTCTTGCCTGGATCAAGACCAACCTCCCGGATACCGACTACACCCCCTACGAATGGCAGACTGTCGCCAGCCGCATCAGCTATTCCGCCGGCAACGCCGTGTGGCGCGCCGCCAAGGACGCCAGGGCTCAACTGGTGGAAACCGGGGCTGTCGTCCTGGGAGTGGGGCGCGATGAAGTCTCGATTCGCAAAAGCTATGTCTATGAGATCAAGAACCCCGAACACCGCGTGGATGTGGTCGATATCGCCATGGGTTATCTCACCGCCCAGGGAGCGGTCGGGGCTCCGGTGGTCGGACGGGGCCAATTTGTCCCTGAAGGCCTGACCGGCCTTGACAAGGAGACCGGCCAAGAGGTCGGCGGCGGCAAAGGTCCGGCTCCTTTTTACACCTTCGGTACCCAGGTGGCGGATATCGAAGTCGATACCCAGACAGGTGAGATCACCGTGAAACGGGTCACCGCCGCCTATGAAGTCGGAAAAGTGATCAACCGGGAGATGTGTGTCGCCCAGGTCCAGGGAGGCATCATTCAAGGTCTGAGCTCGGCCTTGTTCGAACAGCTGATCCTGGAAAACGGGAAGCCGAGGAACAACGATTTTGTCGATTACAAGATCGCCACAGCCTTCGACATCCCGGTGATGGATGTCATCCTCCTCGAGACATCGCCTCAACCGGATGGTCCTTTTGGTGCCAAAGGGGTCGCAGAGCCGACCATGGTTCCCACCGCACCGGCTATTGCCAACGCCCTGTACGACGCGCTGGGAATCCGGATCCGGGACCTGCCTTTGACTGCCGAAAAAGTGCTGGCTGCCCTGAAGGAAAAAAAGAAGTGAGGTGCTAATTGATGGAAAAAAGAATGATCCATGTAGAGGAAAAACTCCCTATTCTCCAAACCATTCCTCTCAGCTTGCAGCACTTGTTCGCCATGTTTGGCGCGACGGTGCTGGTCCCCTTCCTGTTCAAGGTTAACCCCGCCACCTCCCTGCTGATGAACGGTATCGGCACCCTGATTTATCTTATTGTCTCCAAAGGGAAAATCCCGGCCTATCTGGGGTCCAGCTTCGCTTTCATCGCTCCGGTTTTCGCCGTGATGGCCGCCTTTGGCCCCGGCGGCTACTCGGCGGCCCAGGGTGGATTCATCGTATTCGGTCTGTTCTTTATTGTGGTTTCATTCATCATACGTGCTTTCGGCGTTGACTGGATCGATGTCATATTCCCCCCCGCCGCTATGGGTGCCATTGTTGCCATCATCGGCCTTGAACTTGCTCCGGTGGCCACCGAGATGGCGGGCCTGACCGGAAAGCTGATTGAACAGCTGCACATCCCCTACGCCACCGCCATCACCGTCTCTATGTTCACCCTGGCGGTGACCATCCTCGGCTCGGTGCTGCTCCGCGGCTTCCTGTCGGTTATCCCTGTTCTCATCGGGGTCATCGCCGGCTATGTTCTCTCCCTGTTCATGGGCATCGTCGACCTGAGCTCGGTCGCCAGTGCTCCGTGGTTTGAGGTTCCGACCCTTTACGCCCCAACCTTCGACATTAACGCCATCCTGATGATCGCTCCCGCCATGCTGGTCGTTCTGGCCGAGCACATCGGCCATCTGGTTGTCACCGGCAACATCGTCGAGCGCGATCTTATCAAAGATCCCGGCCTGCAGTGGTCGCTCCTCGGTGACGGCATCTCCAACGTTCTGTCCGGTTTTGTCGGTGCAACCCCCAACACCACCTATGGTGAGAACATTGGCGTCATGGCCATCACCAAAGTCTTCAGCGTCTGGGTCATCGGCGGCGCAGCCGTTATCGCCGTGGCCATCTCCTTTGTCGGCAAACTGGCGGCCCTGATCCGCAGTATTCCCGTTCCGGTCATGGGCGGCGTCTGCATCCTTCTTTTCGGGGTCATCGCCGCAGCCGGTATCAGGATGCTGATCGAGAAGAAAGTGGATTACACCAAGGCGAGAAACCTCATCCTGACCTCGGTGGTTCTGGTCAGCGGTATCAGCGGTGCAGCCGTGAAATTCGGCACCGTGGAACTAAAGGGCATGGCGCTCGGCACCGCGGTGGCGATCGTCATCAGCCTGATGTTCGAGCTTTTCAGCAGAATGGGTATTCTCAACGACGGCGACTGACCTTCGACACCGAAATGATTGCAAGGCAGGAGAGATGCCCGCAAGGCAGGCATCTCTCCTCCTCATGGTGGTCTCACAGCTGAGGGGAGGAATATCCATGCCCCGGGATCTCGGGATACCGCTCAAGGAGATACTGGCCCACCCCAGTTTTGCCCATGCCCGTCTGGTGGGTGGTGCAGCCGGCATCGACCGGCTGGTGAAATACGTCAATGTGATGGAAGTGCCGGATATCACCGAATGGGTGAAAGAAGGAGAACTGCTTCTTACCACCGTCTACGCCCTCCGCAACGACATTGGCGCCCAATCCAGGCTGATTCCCGAGCTGGCTGCGAAAAAACTGGCCGGCCTGGCCATCAAGCCCGGCCGCTATATCGAAAAAATTCCCGATATTATGATCGCCCAGGCCGATGAATACAAGCTCCCCCTTATCGAACTGCCGCTGGTGACTTCTTTTTCCGATATCATCAACCCCATCACCAGCGAAATCCTGGATCATCAGGCCATGATCCTCCGCCAGGCCGACGAGGTTCACGCCAAACTCAGTCAGGTCGTTCTGGAAGGCGGCAGCTTGCCGGAAATCGCGGCAGCACTGTCCCAGCTTCTTCATGACAACATGGTGATCATCGAGAACAGCCTCGGCGAAATCGTCGCCAAGGCAGCCGACGGCGACCAGGATATAGACCCCGGTCTGGCACTGTTGGCCCGCGGCAAAGGCGGCGACGACCCCGGCCAGATCTGGCGCGGGAAATCTGCTCTCGCCGACGGCGAAACCGGCTTTGCCCGGCTGAGTATCTGCGCCGGCAAGAAATGCTATGGCGTGATTACGGTGTACGAGACATCCCGCGACCTGTCAGGACGGGACGAAATTACCATTGAACGGGCCGCCACCGTCGCTGCCCTGGAAATGGTCAACAGACTGGCGATCAACGCGGTAGAAACCCGCTATTATAATGAATTTATCAATGAAATGCTGATGGCTGATCCTTCGGAAGAGAAAAGCCTGCGTCAGCGGGCCAAGGATCTGGGTCTTGATCTTGGCCGGATCCAGAGCGCCGCGGTCATACATATCGTCAATCTGCAGGCGGAAGGAAACGGCAGCCGCCTTGAACTCGGCGACGACAGCGAAGACGACAAGATCATTGTCCTGCAGCACGTGGTTCAGAGCCTGAAAGACCGCTTCCCGGAAGTGGCGATAGGCTACAAGTACGACAGCATCCTCCTGTTCCTGTCCAAGCCGCGGGCTGGCGGAACGGAGACCGATAAAAGCAGGATCCGGGGTATCCAGGAGTATGTGGAAGAGCGGCTCAGAGGCATCTATCCCGCGTCCCGCGTCCTGGTCGGCGCCGGGCGCCCCGGCAACGGGCTGGCGGCACTCCAAAACAGCTACCGCGAAGCCCTCAGAGCCTATCAACTGGGACAGGCTGTCTGGCCGGACCAGAATATTTATTATTTCGGCGACCTCGGCGTCTACCGGCTGCTGGCCAGCATCACCGACGAAAACGCCCTCCGGATCTTCGTGGAAGAGACCATCGGACCCATTCTGGCGTACGACCAGAAAAAAGACAGCGAACTGTTGAAAACCCTGGAACGCTACTTTGAATGCCAGGGAAACCTGCGAAAAGTGTCGGAATCGATGTTCGTCCATTACAACACTGTTCTGTACCGCCTTGACAGGGTTGCCGCCCTGATCGGCGCAGACCTGGGAGACCCTGCGGTCTGCCTCAACCTCCAGCTTGGACTGAAGGCGTACAGATTACTGGAAACTTCTTGGTTAAAACCTACAAAAACTCAATAAATATATGCCGATTATTTATATACTATTTACATAGGAATTCACAGGACTTAGTGCCAATATAGTAGTAGGGAGCTTTAGCTTTGCGCCGGATGAACGATACTGCGCGTTCTTTTTTGCCAATCGGTATATAATTTTATCCGGCCGGGACATCTTAGAGGGACAGAACATCCCGCCTTTTGCCCGTCTTTTGTTTGGATGAAAGACAAGGCCTGGGGCGTTTTGAAAAGCAAGGGGGGACAACAGTGACAATCAAAGTAATCATCAAAAAAAATGCTTACCATGACTCAGTGACGTTGATGGCGATTTCCGGCAAGATTACCGCCATCGAGGGAGTTGCCGAAGCCGTTGTGGCGATGGCCACCGCCATGAACAAAGATCTTTTGGCCAAAGTGGGCATGCTCACCGCCGAGGTGGTCGCATGCGAGGCCAACGACCTCGTAATTGCCGTCAAGGCCGAGTCCGAGGACATCTGCCGGCAGACCGCCGAAACGGTCGAAGAACTTCTCACCAAACGGGCGACCGCCAAAGGCGAAGACAGCGAAGAAAAGCCTGCCACCGTCAATTCGGCGGTAAAACTGGTACCCGAACTCAATCTCGCCGTTATTTCCACACCAGGCCAGTACGCAGCCCGGGAAGCGATGCAGTCCCTGAAAAACGGCCTTCATGTCATGATGTTCAGTGACAACGTCGGTCTTGAAGAGGAAATCGAGCTAAAAACCTTCGCCCACGAACAGGGCCTCTTAATGATGGGCCCCGACTGCGGCACAGCGATCATCAACAATGTCGGACTTTGTTTTGCCAACGCCGTCCGCAAAGGCTCCATCGGCATCGTCGGAGCGTCAGGCACCGGGACCCAGGAAGTTACCGTGCTCATCGACCATTTCGGCGGCGGTGTTTCCCAGGTGCTGGGCACCGGCGGCCGGGATCTCTCAGAGGCGGTCGGCGGTATCATGATGCTGGACGGTCTCGCCGCCCTAAAGCGCGACGAGGCCACCAAGGTGATTGTACTCATCTCCAAACAGCCGGCACCGGCGGTCGCCGATAAAATCCTGACTGAAGTAAAACAGTGCGGCAAGCCGGCGGTCGTCTGCTTTATCAACGGCGACGCGGCCCAGGTAGTAGCGGCCGGAGCCTATTTTGGCGAAACCCTCGAAGCCACGGCCCGAAAAGCCGTCCAGCTTGAACGGGGCGAAGCCGTCGATGAAACCCAGTGCGGCCACGCGCCGCTGCTGGCCATGGCCAAGGAAACGAAGGCTAAGCTCAAACCTGGCCAAAAATATGTCCGCGGTCTTTTCTGCGGCGGAACCCTCTGCGGCGAAGCCGAGCATATTGTCGAGGCCAGGACCGGCCGCGTTTTCAGCAACATCGCCAAAGACAAGGCCTATAAGCTGTCCGACCTTCATATCAGCAAAGAGCACACCTTCATCGACCTTGGCGACGACGCCTTCACAGTGGGTCGGCCCCATCCGATGATCGAACCCGGCCTTCGCCTGGCCCGCATCCTGGAGGAAGCCCGCGATCCTGAAGTCGCGGTACTGCTCCTTGACGTCGAGCTTGGCTACGGTTCCCACGCCGACCCGGCCGGGATCACGGCGCCGGCGATCAGGCAGGCCAAGAAAATCGCCGCTGAAGCCGGACGTTACCTCGAAGTTATCGCCTATATCTGCGGCACAGCCACCGATAAGCAGGACAAGACCGACCAGGAACGTAAGCTGACCGAAGCCGGAGTCATTCTAGCCAAGAGCAACGCCAGGGCAGCCAACCTGGCGGCTGCAATCGTATCGTGAAAGGGGGGCCGATGATGAGCAAAATCAATGAACTGTTTCAAAGTCAGCTCCATGTACTCAACATAGGCGCTGAGACCTTCACCCAGGATCTGAAAAGCCAGTCCTCGCCCACTGTGCAGCTGGACTGGAAGCCGCCTGCAGGCGGAAATCCCGCCCTGCTGAAAGCCCTGGACTTCTTGTCCGACCTTGATGAGGTGGCTGCAGCCAACGCCAAGGCCATCGAGATCATTACCAGCGCCAGGCCGGTGCTTGTCGACATCGCTGCAGCCATCGACGTCATTCCCGGGATGACCGGCAAGACGATTCTCCACGCCGGGCCTCCGATCAGCTGGGACCGCATGGCCGGCCCGATGAAAGGCGCCATTATCGGGGCGCTGATTTACGAAGGCCTAGCCGGCAACGAAACCGAAGCCGTCAAACTGGCCGCATCCGGCGCCATCCACTTCGCCCCCTGTCACGAACACAGCGCAGTGGGGCCGATGGCCGGCATCATTTCCCCGTCCATGCCGGTTCAGATCATTGAAAACAAAACCCACGGCAATTTCAGCTACTGCAGCCTCAACGAGGGGCTCGGCAAGGTCTTGCGCTTCGGCGCCTACGGGGAGGAAGTCATCACCCGGCTGAAATGGATGGCCGACGAATTGGGGCCGGCGCTGCAGGCAGCGGTCCGCCTGTCCGGGGGGATCGATCTTCGCAGTCTTATCGCCCAGGCTCTTCATATGGGCGACGAGTGCCACAACCGCAACAAAGCCGGCACCAGCATGTTCATCCGCGCCATCGCGCCCTATCTGGCCCAGGTGGACATTCCCCGGGACGTCCACATCCGGGTTCTCGAATTCATCAACTCCAACGACCACTTTTTCCTCAATCTGTCCATGCCGGCCATGAAAGCCGCCCTTGACGCGGCCCACGGCATTCCCTTCTCCACGGTGGTCACCACCATGTGCCGCAACGGTGTCGAATTCGGCATCAGGGTCAGCGGCTGCCCGGGCAACACCTGGTTTACCGGTCCGGCCCAATTCGTACAGGGCTTGCTCTTCCCGGGCTTCACCATGAAGGACGCCAATCCTGACCTCGGGGACAGTGCCATCACCGAGACCGGCGGCATCGGCGGCTTCCTGATGGGCGGGGCGCCGGCAATCGTCCAGTTCGTCGGCGGAACGGTGTCCGACGCCATCGGTTACACCCGGAAAATGTACGAGATCACCCTGGCCGAAAACACCAACTATTCCTGCCCTAACCTCAATTTCCGCGGCGCCCCCACTGCCATCGATGTCCGCAAAGTCATCGAGACCGGGATTCTGCCGCATATCAACACAGGTATGGCGCACAAGGATCCCGGTGTCGGCCAGGTTGGCGCAGGCATCGTCAACCCGCCCCGGGAGTGCTTCGAAAAAGCGCTGCTGGCCATGGCCCAGTGGAAGACAAAATAAATCGCAAAGGAGACTAATCATGGTTAAAAATTGGGACAAAGTAAAAATGTACGATCTGACCCAGAAACTCAGTCATCTCACCCCGCCCTGGCCCACTTACGAGCCGCTGCAGATCAAATTCTTCAAACGACTCAGCTCCAACGGCGCCAACGGCCA
>JARLHY010000001.1 GCA_031292015.1 Negativicutes bacterium
CATCAATCTGGAACATGGCATGCCGACAGTCGAGCAAGCAAGCCACAGGCTGGTCGGAGAACTGATTCGGGCCCGCGCCCAGGGGGCGAAGGTCGTCAAACTGATTCACGGTTACGGCTCTTCGGGTGTCGGCGGCAGACTGAGGATCGGTATCCGGTCAGTGCTGGCCGAGCAAAAAAAGCGGGGCCAGATCAAGGAAGCGGTCCCGGGCGAGAACTGGAGCATTTTCGACGAAGGCGCCCGCCGCATCCTCGATATCTATCCCGATCTCAGCCGCGACCGGGATTTCGAGCGGGGCAACGCCGGCATTACGATCCTCCTGCTGTAACCGAAAAGGAGGCCTTAGTCAGGTATGTCAGTCGGCCATCTTCAGAACCGACCGGAAATGCACCTTTGCTGTCAACATTTTTTGATAAGCTTCGGCGGCCTGCTCGAGAGGAAAAACTTCGACCAGCGGCAAGACTCCGGCAACGACGCTGAAACGGATGGCTTCTTCCATACTACCGGCGGAAAACCCTATGAGGGAGAGACCCTTTTGCAGAAAACTCAGCGGCGGAACCTGGATCATTTCAGCCGGAGCCGACACAAAGATAAGCTCACCGCCGCGGTCAAGCCCGCCAATCAGAGCAGAGATCCCTTTACTGTCCGGAGCAGTGGAGAGAATAACCCGGGCCCCGCCAAGATTCCTCAGTTCCTTGGCAGCGTCCGTGGCGCTTGTGTCAATATAGCTGTGAGCCCCAAGCCGGTACGCCAGCTCCTCTTTGTCGCGGCCGCGGGACAAAGCGACGGTTTTAAAACCAAGTTTTGCCGCGTATTGAACCGCGAGATGGCCCAACCCACCAAGTCCATGGACCGCCACCAGATCCCCGCCTTTGGCCCGGCAGCTTTTCAGGGCGCCGAAAGTAGTCCTGCCGGCGCAGAGCAGCGGTGCCGCCTCCGGTAAAGAAAGTCGCTCCGGTATGGCAACAAGCGCCTCTTCCCGGGCTACCATGTATTCGGCGTAGCCGCCGTCGGTAGAAATACCTGTTATCAGGGAATCTTCACAATTTCTGAAGTCGCCCCGCCGGCAGGCTCCGCAAGTGAAGCAATGGCCTGCGTGCCAGCCTACACCCACCCTTTGCCCTGCCTGCCAGGTGGTAATGCCCGCTCCTACCCTGTCAATCCTCCCGATGACCTCATGCCCCGGAATCCGGGGATATTCGATGCCTGGGAAGTGGCCCTCCTTGACTATCGCATCCCCATGGCATATCCCACAGGTTTCCACTTTGATCAGAACTTCGTGCTCCTTGGGTTCGGGAATCTCGCGCCGGACCAATTCGAAATCCCTGCCCGGAGCACTAACCTGGACCGCTTTCATCAACGCCATGATCCCATTCCCTTCCTTTTTCTTCGCCTGTCCTACCCGATCCTCGGACGCGGCGCAAGAGTCAGCTGAAGCTTATACGACCCCGGGTACCACTTGCTATTGGCCATAACAAAAAGCCTGCCGACCAAGCGGTAGGCTTATTGGCTTTTTCCAGTGTTTACTTTAGTTTTTCCGACAGCAATATGCCACCTGTTCCGATATTGTCGATATCGTATTCCTTGAGCAGAATCACAAAGGCCTGCTCAGGAATGCCGGTGATGCTACTGGCGGCTTTTGTAAACGCCGTCACCAACTCCCGCTTCTGGTCTCTGCTCAATTTAGTCCCTTCATAAGTAATAACCGGCAAGCTGTTTCCTCCCTCCGCCCAGTCTTGTGAAACCAGTTTATCACCGCCTCTATCGCCTGTCAAATTTTACCTTAATAAATATTTCCCGCCTCCAAACCCCCTGTATTTCTTCCTTATTCGGCGGTTCCGCCGCAGCAGGACCGAAAAAAATAGAGGAATTCCCAACTCGAAGATACAATTAGGCTAATATTATCAAACAAACATTTAAGGTGTTGTTCATCGTTGAAACTTGGTTTTCTTTTTCGCAATAAGCAATTTCAGAGCATTGTCGGTTCTCATCTTGGCACGACCCTGGGAATGAACATGATTTTGCCGGTACTGCCGGTTTTTCTTCAAACCAACGGCTTTACGGAATCGCAAATCGGTCTGCTGATGGGTATCACAGCAGTTGGCGCCCTTGTGGTAAGACCCTGGGTAGGTTTTCGCATTGATACGAAAGGAAGCCGTCCGGCTATTCTTGTCGGGCAATTCCTGCTGCTGGTGGCTACGGCCGGCTATTTGGGGGCACAGACCTTTGCCGCCTTTTTCGGATTGCGGCTGCTCTACGGGATTGCACTGGCGTTCTACGGAACAGGCGCGGTTACCTTCGCCAGCAGCGTCGAATCGGGAGAAGGCACTTCCAGTGCCATCGCCCTCTATACTCTGACCACGATGCTGGCTATTGGGCTGGCTATGAGCGTCTCCCAGATAGCTTTCGACCAATTTGGCTTTCCGATGCTTGTGATCGGCAGCCTTGTCCTGATAGGCATCGCCGCCGGGATCATCGGCTTGGTTGCCCGCCCCATCAAGCCGTCCAGCGGGGGTATCCGGGTGCCGTTTCTCGTTGTGTTCAGATCGAAAGTCGTTCTGGCCACCACCGTCTGTCAGTTTGCCGCAAACTTTGCCTTCAGCGCTTTGTTTACCTTCACCCCTCTGGCTGCCCTGGATCGAGGCATCCCCTTCTATTCCGTCTTCTTTATTTCTTTTGCCGTCATGGTAGTGAGTTCCCGCTTCTTTGTCCAGGCGATCAACAACAGGCTGGGGCTGGAAAAGACCACCCTCTTCGCCAGCCTGACCATGCTGGCCAGCGTCCTGCTGCTTTTCAGCAATATTACGCCGGCAATCCTGGCCGTTTCCGGCGTTCTTTTCGGCCTGGGCTTCGGGGTCGTCTTTCCCACCTTGGTGCTGCTGCTCATCGGCCGGGTCGAAGCGGCCAACAGAGGCACCTCTTTAAGCATACTCACCGCAGCGGGCGACACCGGTGTGGCTCTGTCGGCCTCGATACTGGGGGGAGTGGCGGAGCATCTGGGTTACCGGGTCTTGTTTCTGGTTACGGCAGTTATATTGACTGCCGGCACCTATTATTTTCGCAAGATACTGGCCAGCGATGCAGCCGACAGCCAGGCTTCCTATAAATGACTCAACCCGCGGCCGGCCAGAAGAACGCCAAGTACGACAATAAACAAGCCGTTCAGCCGCAGCAGCGATCGGCTGTGACCCTGCAGAAGGGCGCCGAACAGGAGACCGACAGGCAGCATCGCCGGAATGGTGCCAAGCGAGAATACCAGCATGGCAATACCGCCGGCAAAGGCACTGCCTGTAGTTACCGCGTACAGCTGCATGATCTGGAGCGGTCCGCAGGGGAAGAAGCCGGTGACGAGACCAAACGACAACGGCCTGCAGCTGCGAAGCCTCAGACACCATGCGGCAGGTACGTGCAGCATAGTCCATCGCAAAACGGGAATTCCGGCCATATTCAGCCCCATCAGAACCATCAGCAGCGCTGAAGCGATCATTACGGCGGTCTTGATTGGACTGGATAGCACAAAGGCCGATCCAAGCGCACCCAGGAGAACGCCGGTGAGGGTATATGACACCACCCGGCCGAGATTGTAAAGCAGGGCAGGCCTTGTCACTCCGGCCAAACCCCCGCCCCCGGCCGGCATGACGGACACCGCCAGGCCGCCGCACATACCTACGCAGTGAAGCCCGGTGATCAGGCCCACCGCGAAAATCAGACCATAATTCAGATCGTTCTGATTAAAAAAGTGTGTTGTCATATGTCCCGGCTTGGAAAAACTCAGGATAATCATCACCGCGGCCAAGACGGCGAAAAGCCCGTATTTTCGCCAATTTGGTTTTGACACCCTGTAGCCGGCTAATTCGACAGCGTGCTCGATATCCTCCGGTTGCGCTTTTTCCGGGTCGTATTCCACCACTACCTGTCCGGCGGTAAAATCCGCCCTGACCTCCTCTACCCCGGAAATCCGGCGGAGCGCCATCTCGATCACTGTCTCGCAGCCGGAGCAGTACATGCCGTATACGGAAATGGTTTTCTTCATCCCCTTTTTCTACTCCTTTTCCTCTAATCTTCCTCTAGCCCGAATTTAAGCCGTACCCAGCAATTATGTGAACAGATTATTGTCCCGCAGAATAAAATACAGCAGGATAAAGCCGGAGGTAACGGTATGGACTGCTGCGGCCAGTGGGAGATAGTCAAAGGCTTCACCCTGATTTCCGGCATCATTTTTGCGGTTTTTTCCCTGATTTTTCATCTGTATGACAAGAAGACCAATCATTAAAAATGCCACCCAAAACGGGAGGCATTTTTCGTCTGGGCGTTCAATTTCCACTGGCGGCAGGTCAGAACCTCCTGTCCCGAAATCCGGCAATAAGCCTGCAATTATATCTTTCGCGGCAATAACGGCAGAGAAAGACGTCATATATGCCGCCGCAGTAGCCATAATAGCCCAGATAGTTTTTGCCGGGCTTGTGACAATCACAAAAACCGGATTCATGGCAGCCGCAGCTGCAATCGCTGCCGCAGCCGCAGCCACAACCGCATTCTTTGTCAAAATAACTGCTCATGCTACTCTCCGTCCTCCCGTTTGTCCTGTACTACATCATATGCGACGAACATCCGGGAAGTTACATAACATGAGCGTTTTTGCCCAACCGACGCTATATGGTCAGAATTATGCGATGAACCTGACCGTCGTCGGCCAATTCGACATACGGACCGTCTTTTAGATCTTGCCCGCTGAAGGCAACTTCGCGGCCGTCGATTTGCAGGGCCGTCGCTCCAGCGGACTTGTGGTCAGGATTGTTGACAAAGATTTGGTAGCAGGTGGCGCCTAAACAGTAGTTTGCGGAAAACCCCGACCAGTCACAGGGAATGCATGGGCGAAAGTACAGCCGCCGGCCACGCCGGCGAAGGCCGAGCATCCACTCTATCCCGGCCTGATACATCCAGCCTGCGGCACCGGTGTACCACGTCCAGCCGGCCCGCCCCTGGTGGGGATCCGCGGTATAAACGTCTGCCGCCATGACATAGGGTTCGCCGGCATACTGCCGCACTTCATTGGCGGTGCGGGTATGATTGAGGGGATTCAGCAGCTGGAACAGCTCGAAAGCCTTGTCGCCTCTGTCGAGCCGACACCAGGCGATAATGCTCCAGATGACACCATGGGTGTACTGGGCTCCATTTTCCCGTATCCCGGGCGGATACCCCTGAATATAGCCGGGACTCGGCTCGGTACGGTCAAAGGGCGGTGTCAACAGGCGAGCCACAGACAGTTCCCGGTCCACCAGCTCGCGGTCGAAGGACGACATAGCCTGCTGGGCCTTTTCCTCCGGCGCCGCCCCGGAGATGACCGACCAGGACTGGGCGATGGCGTCAATACGGCATTCCTCGCTGTATACGGACCCCAGCCACTGACCGGCGTCGGTGAAAGCCCGCCGGTACCACTGCCCATCCCAGGCATGCGCATCCAGGGAGGCCACCAGTTGTTCGCGTACAGCCCGGTAGCGGTCGGCCCGCTCGCTGTCGCGCCCGGCGCATAAAGCCGCGAACCGGTCCAGCACGTCGCAGAGGAACCAGCCAAGCCAGACGCTCTCGCCGCGGCCTTCAGCGCCGGCCAGGTTCATCCCGTCGTTCCAGTCGCCGATCCCGATCAGCGGCAGCCCGTGCTCGCCGAACCGCTGGATGGACCGGTCGATGGCCCGCAAACAGTGTTCAAAAACGGTACCGCGCTCAGGGGAAATCACAGTCAGCTCATACCGTTCGTGTTCTCCCTCCGCTAAAGGTTCACTGCAAAGGAAGGGTACTGTCTCTCCCAAAATGCTGTCCTGCCCTGTATGCTCGACATAGCGGGCGACAGCATACGGCAACCACAGCAGGTCGTCGGAAAATCGGGTGCGGATGCCGCGCTGGGTCTCCTGGTGCCACCAGTGCTGCACATCGCCTTCCTCATATTGATGGCCGGCGTGAAGCAAGATTTGCGTCCAGGCAGACTCCGGCCGGGAGTGGAGAAGAGCCAGGGAATCCTGCAACTGATCGCGAAAACCGTAGGCGCCTCCCGCCTGGTAAAAAGCGGACCGGGCCCACATCCGGCAACCGATTGTCTGGTATAGCAGCCAGCCGTTCAACAATATATCGAGTTCCGGGCAGGGCGTAGAAACAACGATCTGGTCCAGAACGCCATCCCAGAACTGCCGTACAAGTTCCAAGGCCTGATCGCAGGCCCCGGGCTGGCGATACTTGGCCGCCAGATTCACGGCGGCGTTGCGGGAATTTTCCGCGCCGAGCAGAATATAGACGCACCGTTCGGCGCCAGGCTCCAGTGTCAACTTGGCCTGCACCGCGCCGCAGCTGTCGTGGACCGGCCCCGTTTGGCCGGACAGGCGTTCCCGGCCCATAGCGGCAGGCTTGTCCGGGATACCGCTCTGGCCGAGAAATTCGCTGCGGTCCACCGTCCAGGACAGTTCGCCGGCGGCTGCCCCGGCAGAGTTTTCCGTCTGCGGAAAAACGCCTAAGAAGGCCCAGGCGTCGCGAAAGACTTCCTGATAGGCGTTACGGGCCAGCAGAATCCGGGCCGTCTCGTCCCACTCGGCGACAATGAAGGCGGCGTTTGCCTGGCGATGCACCCCCAGCACCCATTCAGCGTAATAAGTGACAGACAGACGCCTTGGCACGGCAGTTGTATTCTTTAGCCGCAGGCTGATGATCTTTACCGGATCGTCGCAAGGAACGAAAACAGTCATTTCCTGACTGATGCCAGGTCCTTCGTAACGGAAGCGGGAGAAGCCCCGGCCGTGGATCACTGTGTAAGGACGGTCGGCCTGTCCTGTAAGCGGCGCGGCGGACCACACCTCACCGCTCCTCTCGTCCCGCAGGTAACAGACTTCCCCCGGCGGGTCGAGCACCGGGTCGTTGGACCACGGGGTCAGCTTGAACTCACGACTGTTCAGCCACCAGGTGTAGCCTGGACCTAGTTCGGAGACAAGGCAGCCGAAGCGCGGATTGGCGATGACGTTAATCCAGGGTGCCGGCAGATGATTACCGTTTTTCAGAATGATTTGATACTCCCGTCCATCTGGTGAAAACCCGCCCGAGCCGTTGAAGAACAGCAGTTCCTTTACGTCTTCCGGCGCGGGCGCGGGCGTAGCTGCAGAATCCACAGGCTCCACAGCCTCAAGGAGCGCCGGCAGGGCGACGGCCCGCCGGACCAGCCTGGATTGCGCCCGCAGGCTGGGGCCGTCCGCCCGCAAGGTCACGCGGGCCGCCGCCAGCAGCAGCGTCCTGTCTTCATCCCGCAACTGACCGGCATTGATAACAAAAACCCCGCCTGATCCCGCACAATGACAGCCGATGACTTGTTCCACCGCCCGCCGCAGTGCCTCCTGCAAATCCTGCTGGTAGCCTCCTGCCGATTCGTTCAGAATCACCAGATCGAAGAACAGCCCAAAACGGCGCAGATATTCGTAACCGGTCAACAGACTGGCCACAAACTGCATATTGGCCTGACTCTCGATCCTTACCACAATTACCGGCAGGTCTCCGCAAACTCCGAACGCCCAGAGACCGCACTGACCCTTGCCATTGGCAGCAATACTTTGTTCCCGGTCCGGCCGCAGCGGCGGGGTGTAGAGTACCCGGCCGGCAAAAGTCTGGAAAGCCGACGCCTGCTGAAGCGTGAGATGGAGATGGCGAAGCTCAATCTGACTGCGATTCCAGGCCAGTTGAAATGTCCGTTCCACCACCAGGTCCCCGGAAAAGCGGCTGACAATGTCCAACGTCTCTTCTTTTGTCCCTGCCACGGCAGTGATGGCGAACAGTTGCGCCTGCTCGCCAGGCTCGATGCTCACCCGCCGCCGCATAATGAAGGCAGGGTCGGCCACCGACCCAACCCTTCCATGCAAATGGGAACGTAGTCCCTGCGGCAGAGCGAGGCTGTGGCCCCGACCGATGAAGCCGGCCCGGTCGGTCTCGTATTCCACCGGTCCGAGGTTCCGGTCTGCGGTCAGCAGCGCATGCGCCGCCCACAGCGGCTTTTCGTCCTCCCGGCGGGGCCGGCGCCGGGCCACCAGGCACCGGGCCTCTTCCAAATACGCCGTTTTAACAAACAGTTTGCTGAAAGCCGGATGGGCATCATCGGCCATCGGAGGAGCCAGAGCCAATTCGAGAAAGGTTGTGACTTCAATAATCCGCGCTTCCTTACCGGTGTTGGTAAGGGTCAGTCGCCGAACCTCAGCGTTCCATTCCGGCGACACGCAAATCTCCAGGCTTGTCTGCACCTGTCCGTCAACCCGCATAAAAGTGGCCCGGTCCAGGGAGAACTGTACCCGCTGCTCGCAAGATTCCACCCGGCAGGGCTGGAACGCCGGCGACCAAACCGCGTCGCTGGTTATGTCGCGGATGTAGATATAGCTGCCCCAGTTGTCCTTCACCGGATCCTCCCGCCAGCGTGAGACGGCCAGCCCTTCATAACGGCTGAAGCCGCTGCCGCTGTTGGTCACCATGGTGGTGAAGGTCCCGTTTGACAGGATACAGACCTCGGGCGCGAGGGTGTCCGCTCCGCGGTATTCCCGGGGCGCGCCGACCATTGCCGGGCTGGCGTCGAGTCCGCGAACCCGGGCCAACGCGGGATGTTTAATGATCCTGGGCCGCGCCGGGATACGCTCCTGCAGCAGCAGCTCGGCCGCCCGAACCCGCTTGTCCCAATGGAAACGGTCGACAACGGTCTGTGGCAACAGCATATTTCCCAGAGCCAGCAAACTCATACCCTGATGGTGGGCCATGAAACTGCGGATGACGACGCTGGTCCGGCCTTTGGGCAACCGTTCTTCCGTGAAGTCGACTGCTTCGTAGTAGCCGTATTTTCCCCGGGCGCCAAGTTCCTCAAGGCGGCGCAAGCTCTCAATTCCCTGGCGTTTGGCGAAAGGCAGGGCCAGGATGGTCGCGTACGGCGCCACCACCAGGTCCTGTTCAAGACCGCGCTTGAAGCCGAGTCCGGGAACACCGAAAGCCCGATACTGATAATTCATCCGGAAATCGAAAGCATAGTAACCAGATTCGGAAATGCCAAAAGGGACTCCCCGCTGACGGGCGTATTCAGCCTGCCGCCAAACCACCGCACGGTAGGTGCTGTCCCAGATCGTGTTGCGATAGGTGCGCATGAACAGCCAGGGCATCAGATATTCGAACATTGTTCCGGACCAGGAGAGCAGCGTGATACGGCGCCCGACCCTGGTCATGGTCCGGCCCAGGGCGTGCCAGTGAGCCACAGACACATGGCCGAGAGCGATGGCGATAAAGCTGGATTGCCTCGCCTCAGAAGCCAGCAGGTCGTACAGAATCGAATCAGGTTTGCCAAGTGCTGCGTGGTAGCCAAGGTGGAACAATTTTGCCTTATGGTCGTAAAGAGGTCGGAAATCCGTCCCGCTCAATAGCGATTCCAGGCGCGCAAGCAGTGTCTCGCCGCGAAGCACCCACTGCCGGTGTTCGCCTACCGGTCCAGGCGCCAGTTCTGCCGCGAAAGCCACATCCAGCACTCCCGCTTCCCTGACGCGGCCTTCTTTTGCTGGTGGCTCACCGTCGCCGGCAAAGTCCGATCTCAGCCACTGGGCCACCCCTTCCTTGACGGCGATCAAACAGCCGACCAGGTTGCCGGAATCCACGGTGGAAACATACAGCGGCGGCAACGGTTCGAGGGTAACCGTATCATACCAGTTGAAAAGATGGCCCTGCCATTTGGCCATCTGCTCGACGGTAGCGATGGTTCGCTCCAGGCGCTCAATCAAGCCGGGGGAATCGATGAACCCGAAATCCCGCGCAGCCAATACGCAAGTGAGATAAAGCCCGATGTTGGTGGGCGAAGTGCGATGGGCAATCCCGTTGGGAGGCTCCAACTGGACGTTGTCAGGCGGCAGCCAATGCTCGGTTTCGGTCACATAGTCCTCGAAGAAAATCCAGATTTCCTGCGCCAGCCTGCGCAGCTCCTCCGCCTCGGCCCGTGCCAACGGAGGCTCGGTCCGCACGGCGGGGCGGTTCAGCCACTGGATCGCAAAAGGTGCTAAAGCCCACAGACAGCAAAGAGCCAGGCCTATCCGCTGCAAAACCGGAGCGGTGCCGGCCGTCGCCAGCGCGAACAAAAGCACCAGCAGGCAGCCGCCGTACAGCCCCAGCAGTACCGGATAACGCCCGCCGCGCTGGCGGCGCTCGGTCTCGGCAGCGCTGACCCATTCCAGCAGTTGACGTTTGGAGATAAGTAGCCGGTACAGCGTTCTGGTGATCGCGTCCAGCAACAGCACGCTTTGGTACGGCAGCGTCATTACCATGGTCAGGATCTGACCGGAGGTACCCAGCAAACTGCATGAACGCCAGCTTGACCACCTGATCGCCGCCAATTGGCGGACCAACGGCAAAAATAAAGTCGCTAACACCAGGAATATCCAGCGGCCAGGGGAGCCAGGCAGCACAGTCAACCCAAGCAGCAGTATGGCGAACTGGGCCGGCGGCAACAGACTACGCCGCAGATTGTCGATCATCTGCCAGCGGGTGAGCGGGGACAGGTCAACCGGCTGAAGCGCGCCCCGCCGGTCGCGGACACGGTAAAGCAGCCAGGGAATAAGCTGCCAGTCACCGCGTACCCAACGGTGCATCCGTTTTTGGTAGGCACTGAATGTGGCCGGATGGTCATCAATCAGTTCGATATCGGTCAACAGTCCGGCCCGTAAAAAACCGCCTTCCAGCAAATCGTGACTGAGCACCCGGTTCTCCGGGATGCGTTCACATAGAATAGTCGCAAAGGTGTCGACATCGAAGATGCCTTTCCCGGTGAAAATGCCCTGCCCCAGCCCGTCCTGATACGGATCGGAGGCGGCAAATACGTATGGATCGATTCCCGGATCCACCGACCAAAGATAAGCGAACCGCGATCGCAGGGCCCCGCCGTGACTGATGCCAATCCGGGGCTGAAGCACGCCGTATCCTTCGACGACCCTTGTCCGGGCGGCATTGAGCCGTGGCCGGTTGTAAGGCAGATGCATGGTGCCGATCATCCGCTGCGCGCTTGCCAGCGGCAGCTCGGTATCAGCGTCCAGGGTGATGATGTAACGGATATGCGGCAAGACGGAGCTATCCCCCACCACAAATTCGTAACTCGTATCGCTGCGGCCTTTGAGCATTTCAACAAATTCCACCAGCTTACCCCGCTTACGCTCCCAGCCCATCCATACCCCCTCGGACGGGTTCCACCGCCTGCGGCGCTGGAACAGATGAAACGTGCTTCCTCCCGGGGTGGAGTACGCGGAGGTCAACACCTCAATGCCGGCGCGGGCAGCGGCGAGGACGGCCGTATCCTCCGGAGCCTTCTCGGCAGCGGCGTCAGCAAAGTCACCGAGAAGAGCAAAATGAATATTCGCGTCACGATTGGCCAGATAATGCAGTTCCAGCCTGTCCGCCAATTCCTGCACTTCTTTGACTGTGGACCAGATAACGGGAATAACCACCATCGTGACCGCTTCAGGAGGAATTCCGCGGGAAAAATCGTAACGGAGCAACGGCCGCGGCGGCCGGACGCACTCGATGAGCCAGTGTAGAGCGGTAACGGCCCACTCACTGGCTGGCAGGCAGAGCGCCAAAGCCACCGCTGCCCATTGGCCGACGGCAAGGCTTGCGCCGCCGGCGATCCAGCCGGTGAAACCGACAAGAGCGATCGCAAACAGGCCGGCCAAAGCAGTGAAATACAGGCCGGTGGCGCGGCGTAAAAATTCCGTTTCCGGCAAACAGCGAAGCGAACCGCAAACTTTCAGCGTCTGCCGCAGTTTCTTGATACCGTCCGCTTCCAGGAGGTAATATGCAACAAAAGCCGAACGAGGCAATTCTGCCGGATCGCGGACCGGATCAGCTGCTTTCGGCGACGACGTACCCACTGTCTCATACTCTTTGTTTGCAAGCTCGACAGCCTGCTGCGCCGCAAGGTTTTCCGGCACCCGCAGACGGCGGGCCAGTTGTTCCACCCGCCTGCGCAGAAGATCGCGGCTGGAAAATTCCAGAAGCGGATAGACACCGGTGCTTTCGCCGCGCAAGGTGCGCTCCACCAGACAAATCTCTTCGAAGGGTTCGTTCCAGTCCAGACGGGCAATTTTTCGCAGACTACTGAAAAGATTGCCTGTGGACACTTGATAGGCAGCCTGTAGCTGATACTCATAAGAGACGATTCGATCAAGGCTGTCCGGGCCGTTCTCCAGCTTGCACATCAGCCATTCCCGCACAGTGGCCGAATCATCCGCCCACTCCCGCAGGCGCCTGGCAAGGTAAACCACAGCCGCGCCGGAGAGCGGCATATCCTGGCCCCCTTCTTCAAGGGCGGCTCTCAGCACCTCAGGCTCCAGCTTCAGGGGCTCCAGTCGGGCCAGCAGACGCTCGACCGACATGCAGGCTTCCCGCCGTTCGCGGACCAGTTCCATGACCTCAGCCAGCCGTTTAATCAGGGCGACACGCAGGATCAGCGGAACGACCCACGCCTCGGCGATGGCCAGCGCCGATACTTCCTGATAAAAATTGATATAAGCGATGAGCGAGTCCTCATTTAGATTTCCGTCCACCTGCTCAAGATAATCGGTACAAATCGACAGTATCCTCTTCCGGCCGGTCTTGCGTAAGTCAGGCAAATTCCGCCAGAATGCTCCGGAGAGCTGCTGCCGGACAACCAGCACCTGTTCCTCGATGAACTCGGCATGATCCAAGAGCCATTCTTCCGCAGGCTGCGAACAGCTTGCATCACCATCCCGCAACAAGCGTACAAACATGCGCAATTTCCCGACATCGGCGGACAGATCCCGCCACAGACGCCTTGAAGCCCAGCTTCCGGTGCAGGGATCGTGAGTCAGTGCTAGCTCATGAGCTTTTTGTCGGAGTTGTTCAGTATGTAGAATCATATTCCTCCTGAAATCATCAGTGATATAGCCTGGGCGATATTTTCCATCCGCTGGAAGCCGCAAAACAGAAGTCTAATAGAATTTTCCCCTTTAGGGCATTAATTATGAATAGTTATAGCGGCAAAAACCTGAATCTGGCATCAAAAAGTTCTCTGATAAGCTGCAGGACGCTCATCCTCCGGAAATTATACGAAAAACCCACCGGCCTTTTCCGGTGGGTTCCCAGTTTACTGCCCTTCTATCATTCGGTGCTCACAACAGACATCGAAGGTCACCATCAGTCGGCAGCCTTTTTGGCTGGCCGTCAGGCAAAACGGTACATCTTCCCCCTGGGGGTGCGGCCCGTACCTTGCCCCGGTTTCCACCACCCAGCGCGGGATGAGATAAACCGCGCCGGTTACCGCCACATCCAGCATGCCGGAAAGAGGATATTCAGGGGGATGCATCAGTCCTGCAGCCGACTGGATCATAAAATTGCCAGGGGTCCGGCCATCGGGTTTCTGCCCGGGAACGTTAGCGATGGCTGCTGCAGCAATACCGTGGTCGCCGGCCAGGGGCAGCAGTTTGCGGACAACGTCCGGCGGAACAATAATATCCGAATCGACAGAAAACAAGTAGTCGGCGGAGGTATATAAGAACATGCCCAGCAACAAGTTGCGCAGCCTCGCCATTCGCGCATAGCCATTCACGCCGTATTCGTGCCGTCGATACCCGGGAGGGTCCAGCCGGTAGTCCAGTCCCAGCCAAACCTGTTTGTTCCTGGCCATCTGTTGCCGCATAAAAGCGTCGATCAGAACGAGGGTATCGTCGTTACTGTCATTCTCAAGAAAAATATACTCTTTGTCCGCAAAATCCACCTTATCCAACGCCGCAAGGTATTCCGGCAGTATCCATGCCCGGTTGCGGACAATGCAGCCCATCGCTATTCTTGTCACCGCACCACATCCCCTCCAGCCCGGAGAAAACGTACTGCTATATCCTATGCCGCGGCCCTTGGCTCAATACCCGGGTATCATCGCCGCCAGAGAGTCATATACTTTGGCAACAACAATCGCATAGGAGTGTCGGCGATGACGCTACGACCAGACTTTCAGAACATCCTGGAAGTTTTCATCTTTACTAACCTTCCGGTGCTGACCAACCCTACTGCTCCTAAGTCGGTGGTCTTTACCAACGCGATAATCCCCACAATGCCTACAGTTCCCGTCACCCCCACCACCCCGGCCACGCCGCTTTCGCCAGCCATACCTACCGCCGCTGCGACTTCTGCCATAGCAACGCCCTCGAATACCGCTGCGACTCCCACCACTTCCCTGACCCCGTCCACGCCGGTTGCCGCCACGACGCCCACAACGCCGGTGATCTTCATCACCCCGGAGCTTGTCCTCGCTCTCCAGGCGGCTTCCCTGAATAACTTCAACGATTTGGTATTGCCCTCCGACCTGCAGAATATCGCCCAGGTGTTCTTCAGCAATCTTCTTCCCGTTGTCCGCAGCGCCCTGACTCCGGCGACGGCAGTAACCCCGGTCACCGCGACACCGACGACTCCCACAACCCCCACGACGCCCGCAACACCGGTGATTCTCTCATTATTCAATATTTTTCCGCCGGCAGGCGATTAAGGCAATTTATCGCGTAATTCTCTGATCTCCTGCCGCAGACTTTCGTTTTGACTCTGCACCTCGGCCAGCAGCTTATCCATTTGTTGGATAAGCTGCTGGAGTTCGGGCGGCGGCGGCGGGACGGGAACAGGCTCTGCCGCTACACTTATTAGAACCTGCTGCACCTCTTCGATGGCCGCCATAGTCTGAATGACGTTGGCGATACTGATAAGCAGGAAAGCAATAATGCTCAATTCCACGTCGTTGAATGTTCTTGCCAGCGCTATCGAGGCCGAGAAAGCCAGGGCGGCCAATTCTTCAGCACTCATTGTTTCCAGAAATGACATGACGGATCACCTCCGACAGATGCCCTACACTAGAATACGTCACCGCCATAGTGTTGGTGAGTAAGCTTACGGTCGTTACGACCACTCCCGCAGGGCGAGATCGGGGCATAAAGTTGGCCGAGTCCCGCCGCCGGCGGAAGCCTAGTTGCCCATATCCTTAAAGAAAGCTCTCCTTTCAGACAAAAAAAACCGGCATAAGCCGGCAAATGGATTTGGATCTGTTTTTTCGTTATTCTGGCGTCCCGCGGACGGGCCCATCCTATCATGCCGGGGATCAGGGCTTGCCCCGGCCCCTATCTGTCATATGCAGCATGCTCCCTGGAAGGAATTGAGTTCTTCACCGGAAAAGAGATAACCGAGATCCAGCAAGACGATCAGGCGCTTACCAACCTTACCGATACCTTTGATACAGGCCCCCGGATCGCTGGAGCCGCCGGAGGTCGGTTCGATATTGGCAGTTGCCAGGTACAGAACCTCGTTCACCGCGTCGACCGCGACTCCGATCTTCCTGGCGCCGATCTCGGTGATGATAATCCGCCGGTCGGGGTTTTTGCCGCTCGGCAAGCCGAATTTGGCGGATAAGTTGACCACCGGAATACTCTGACCGTGCACCATGATCATGCCTTCCATGTACGCCGGGGTGTGGGGCAGCTTGACAGCTTCCTGATAATAAACAATTTCCTTCGCATCCGCCATGCGAAGGGCATATTCTTCGTTTTCCACCTGAAATATAACTACCTGTTCTTCCGTCATAACAAACCCTCCGGGTAATAACTTGAACCTACTGACCGCCCGAGTGAGTTCTTCCGCCACTAGCGTCGCTGCTGACGCCGGCGGTTCCGCACTAGGTATTTTCGACAGTCTGCTGCATTATCGCCATAAGCACCCGGACGTCAATCTCCACACTAAAAATATTGCGAAACCGCTCGATACCGTAAATTCCGGCTGTCTCGTATGCCTGGATAACAGCACGCACCTGTTCGATTGGGCTAGTATAGTATCCCGCGCCCAGCTCCAAAACTTCCAATCCTTTCGGGGACATTTGCCCCAACCTCCTCTTTGTAACTACTGAGAAAATTCAGCGCGCACCCACTATCCATTGAACTCCTGACCCGGCTGATCAGTCTCCGCTGCCGCTTTTCAAGCGGCAATTCGTGCTGAATCTTTACCCGCAGTCCGAATGACTGCCCTTACTCATCGAGGTTGATTGGCGCAGTCTCTGAAAGAACAGTTATCAGAATCGCGACATCCATATATATATATATCTATCTATAAGCATTATGAACTTAAAGGTTTCCCACAGGCAAAAGAAACATTCTCCCCCTTCCAAGGTCCCATTAGTTTCCTGGTATTGTCAAAAACCGATAGGGAAAACCAATATACTTCAATTATATACAGTAATAGCAAATATTTCTATTATCTGAAATTGCCAATTCTTTTACAAAATATAACACCTCTTCTATCCTCGGAAGATAACAACCGTGTAACGGTGCTACTTGGTGATGTAATTGCCCAACTTATGCAACTTTACCGCGGCCGCCAGGGCAAGTCTTGTTTCAAACTGATCGATGGCACCGCCCAGAAGGTTTTCAATCCGGCGTTTCCGAAAGACCATAGTCTTATGGTGAAGGTACATTTTCTCCGCCGCTTCCTTCAGATTGGTACTCTGAAGAATCTGCTCAAGGGTAAAGAGAAAGTTGGTCCCTTTGAGCCGGTCGTAATCAATCAATTTGCCGATTTTTTCCCGCACAAACTCACCCGCCTGTTCTTCCCCGCCCAGATTTGCCAGCAACTGAAAAAGCCCCAGGTCACGAAAGTGCTCTACCATACCGCCGCCCTCATTTTTGCACCTTGCAGAAACAACAGCGCTCCAGGCCTGCCGGTAGCCTTTCCAGATACTGTCCGGCCCGGCGACTTTATTACTGACACCGACAATGATCTCAAGACCGGGATCATAATCCGCCACTTTTTCCTTCATCTTCAAGGCGAACTGCATGCTACTCTCCCAATGATCCAAAGTGTCATTTGTCTGACAGAGTATACCTATCCCGTCGGTGCAATCCCATACTAAGCGATCAGAGTTGTCGCTCAATAAATCGATCAGGCTGTTTTTCAACATTTGAAAATCGGTGGAATAGTCGCTGGTTTCCACCGTCACACCGGAAATCTTTTCAATGGACAACAAGCAGCAGAATAATGATTTGCCAAGGCAAATCCCCAGTGACTCGATGGTAGTCATGTCCTGCCCATTGACCGGTGTATTTCCGGCGATAAGTTCATTCAAAAAATCACTTCTGCGCCGGAGTTCATAGGCCAGCGCCAGCATTCGCTTTGCCTTCCATTGGCCGGTAACGTCAAGCCCTACCACCGCCACCGTTTTTTTCCCATTGGCCAGATACCGCATCGGCGCCGTCCAGCTCTCGTAAAACCGTTTCTCGCCGCGACTATTCACTTCATAGACCGAAGACTGTGGTATCCCGGACAAAATAGTCCGCCGTATCTGGCTCAGCATGGCCTCGGCATCGAGAGCCTGGAATCGCTCGCGGGCCGTCCGCCTGACTGATTCCTCCTGCGGTCTGTCACCTGGCTCATCGCCGCCGAGAATTTCGATACAGCGGCCATCCTCATCCAAAATCAAACTTATGTCAGGAAAAGCCTGGGCAAAATCCTTCAGTTTTGCTTCACTCTCGCGCAATGCTTCCTCGGCCTTTTCCCGTTCGGCGATTTCTTTCCACAACTCATCGTTGACTTTAACCAGCACTTTCGTCTTCACTTCCAGCTCTGTCAACAATTCGTAGTTTTCCAGAGCGATCTGAGCTGTCTGAGAAAGATGGTTCCCCAGCACCAGACAAGCCACCGCCGAATTATTATGGCGGCTGACTCCATCGGCGGATATTCCCTGCTCGCCGAAACTGCAAAAACCGATCAAGGGCTTCCCTGACAAGACTTCCATCATGCCTGCGATTTCTTCCGCCGCTTTGTGCTCGCCCATGATTCTGGGCCGTAAAGCACAGTAAAAGACGATAGCCAAGGAGACATCGCTGATCCCCCCCCGCATAATCGCCTGGCGCAGCCCTTCCGGTCCGGCGCTGATCAAGCCGTCCAAATCGGGTTTCATGATCGTAACGACATCGCCTACCGCTGCCGGCTGCGTCAGTCGGAGGCCGCCTCGCTTGGTGATATAACTGGCGACGTTGACACTAAATTGCCGCATCGGGTTGGATATGCCAATCGTCGCTCCGGTCAGGTACGTTAAATGAACGCCCTCCAGTTCTTCCCGCGCCAGCCCCACCAACCCGCTAAAAACATCGGCCGCCGGAACGCCGTCCATCTCCAGGACCTCCGGGCCGTCAACCGCGGTTACCGTGGCGGTTTTCGCCGTGGGGCGAAAACCGTTGGTGACTGCGATTCCGAACTGCAGTTCGGTTTCAAACATCACCAGAAGCAAGCTATCTGAGTACGCCTGTTGTCCACACAAAACATAGTTTTTTTCCATCCGCCAGTCGTCGGCCGGCGATCCGCCCACAAGCGGAATCTTGCCCCGAAATTTCTCTTTGAGTACCTCAACAATTTCGAAAGAACGATCGTCACATTCACGGGTGTTACCAGGTGAAAACAGCATGGCGAAAACCCCGGTACCCTTTCGCCGAAGTTCCCGATTACGCTCGGAATCGTCGTCCAAAAATTGCTTGATATCGGGAAAAGCGATTACTGCTTCTACAGCACCCTTCCAGTCTTTTGAAACATCTCGCCCGATTCCGATGTGAACCCTGATAAACGGTGACGCCAAAGCAACGACAGTCACCGTTTGATGGTGTATGCCCTCATGAATCTCTCCGGCCGTCGTGGCCCCGAAGACAGGTACCTCCTCCACTACACTGTGAATACCCTGCAGGACTTCAGTCAGGTTATAAGTCACCGATGCAAAAACCAAAACAGCTGAGACGGCGTATTCGCGTATCGACGACACGGCCTTTGAAACCGCCTCCGCTCCGGCGGCAAACGAAGAATCACCTCTGGCAAGCCCATGTCCGATTTCAATTGCCGGATAACCCCTTTTTCTCATACCAGCCTCCACAGCCCCAATCCTTATCGAAAAACCGCCAAAAAAATACAACATGATCAGGCTCCACTGGGGACCCTGTTTCGTTCAGTGAGAAACAAAATATTTCGGTCAAGGTTTTCGATCTTTGCGGTTATTTATTGCCCAGTTGTCAGGCTCTTCCCGCCAACTGTGTTTCATAACTTGACGGCATCTTAGGTTTTTCGACATATTGGAAGATAATCCTTGTTTTTCCTTTATTTCCAGCGAAATTGAAAATCGCAACAACAATCTTTACTTCTGCGGTCTTTCACAACGGCCGGCAGGAAACCAACCTGCCGCTTCAGTCAGCTATTTTGCATTACAAAGGAGGATCGGGCCGATACTATCGGCAGGAGGTAGACCTATGCATCAAATGTCCCGGCGTATTAAACGTCGCTATAAAAAACTCGCGGCCGCTTTGGCTGGCGCAGCCTGCCTTTCGGCGGCCGTCATTCACGGCGTGCCGGTCGGCGCTCATTTGCCCGGCCCGGCTGCCAAACCACTGGGCACCCGCCAGGGGACGGCTATAGGCCGAAGCACCCAGGAAAACCCGCTCACCCCCGCGGAGCTCGCGGTCGAAGCCCAGTCGGCCGCACCGCTGACCGGGCCGGACAACCCGTCGACGCGACAGGCCGCTTCCGAGGCCGACGCCGAGCGGGTTATTGAAATGACTGCCACCGCTTATGCCCCCGGCCCCCACGACAACGATCAGTGGGGCAGCAAAACCCACCTCGGCACTGAAGTCCGACCCGGGGTCATCGCCGTTGACCCCCGGGTCATTCCCCTCGGCTCGCGGGTCATGATCAAGTATCCTGACGGACATACTGAACATGCTGTGGCCGAAGATACCGGCGGCGCCATCAAGGGAAGCCGGATCGATGTAGCCAGGTGGACGGTGGCCGAAGCCAACCGCTTCGGCATCAAACCGGTCAGGGTGTATGTACTGAAAACACCGGCCGAAAGGAACGACTCGGTTGTATAGACGCAGGCTACGGACGCCGGCCGGCTCCTTTCAGCCTGTTCCCGCCTGACTTATAAAAGCTGCACTATCAATATAGTCAGGCCGTTGATAATCCCCCATCTGCTTTGCACCCGTAAAGGGTAGGCCGCAGTTCTAAGCACTGAAGCGCAAGAACTGCGCACTTGGTCACACAACCCCATTGCTAGCGTACTTCCCAGTACGCGTCGCTGCTGGGTTCGTGTGGCCGTCGTGCATCTGGGGGGTTCTGAACGGCCTGAAGAATAGGTTTCTCAACAGGCTGCACTATCAATATAGTACAGCTTTTCTTGTTTCCACCGCCGCGGAAATCATTGAAATAATATAATTGCAAGAAAGAGGAGAAGATTTTATATGGTATTGTACCAAAATGGCAAAAATTCGGTTATAATGATCTCCAGTTCCGGTTGATAGACAACACAATGTTCAGTATGATAAAATCATTGGCACTCGTCACGTGAGAGTGCTAACAACGCCATCTTCCGGAAGCTTACCATACCAAGGAGGCTTTGTTTATGACCCAATCATCCAGTAGACAAACCCGCGAATTCCAAACCGAAACCAAACAGCTACTCGATCTGATGATCCACTCGATTTACACCAACCGGGAAATCTTCCTGCGGGAGCTGATTTCCAACGCCTCGGACGCCCTTGACAAGATTCGCTTTGAATCACTGACCAACCGCGAATTGCTTGAAGGAAACCCGGACTTCGAAATCTTCCTCCTTCCCGACGAAGCATCAAAAACCCTGACCATCTCAGACAACGGGATAGGCATGACCTATGACGAAGTCGTCGAGAACCTCGGCACCATCGCAAAATCGGGGACCAAAGCCTTTTTGGAAAAACTGAAAGACAACGGGGGGAGCGGCGCTGACGACCTTATCGGCCAGTTTGGCATCGGCTTCTACTCCTCCTTCATGGTGGCAAAAAAGGTAACTGTCATCACCCGGGCGCCGGGACAGAACAGGGGTGTGCGCTGGGAATCTGCCGGCGACGGCACCTATACCATCGAGGAATGCGACAAAGACGCGCGGGGAACGACCCTCGTTCTGACCCTGCACGAGGATTACTGCTCCCCCGATCATCCCGCAGAGAACTTTTTGGATCGCTATACCCTGCAAAGCCTGGTCAAAAAATATTCCGATTACATCCGTTATCCGATAAAGATGAATTTTATCAACGAGGAAAAGCCCCGGGACGCTGACGGGAAAGTTATCGAAGACGCGGCGGCGGTCCGGACCACAGAGGTCAGGACCTTAAACTCGCTGACCCCTCTATGGACAAAGAACAAAAACGAAATCACCAAAGAAGAATATCACCAGTTGTACAAAAACCTCTTCCATGACTGGGAAGACCCGCTGGAGATTATTCACTCCAAAATGGAAGGGGCGCTGGAATACACCACCGTCCTGTTCATCCCTTCGCACGCTCCCTTTGATTTTTACCAGCGGGAGTCCACCTCCGGAATCCGTCTTTATTCCCGCAACGTTTTTGTCATGGAGAACTATAAAGACCTACTGCCGGAGCATTTGCGCTTCGTCCGGGGGCTGGTCGACTCGCCTGACCTCTCCCTCAACATCTCCCGCGAATTGCTGCAGCACAGTGCTCAGCTGCAAAAAATCGGCAAAAATCTCGAAAAAAGCCTGCTGAAAACCCTGGAGAACCTGCTGAGCAAGGATCGACCCAAATACGAAACCTTCTGGCAGGAATACGGCAAGGCCCTGAAAAGCGGCGTCTACTCCGACTTCAACAACCGCACCAAGCTGCAGGAACTGCTGCTCTTTCCTTCTTCCCATGCCGCCGACGGGTTGACAACGCTGGCGGACTACGTGGCCAGAATGCAGGAAGGTCAGGCAGCGATCTACTATGCGGCAGGCAAGGACCGTTCTTCGGTGGAACGGCTGCCGCAGATGGAACTGCTCAGGGAAAAGAACATCGAAGTCCTTTTTCTCCTGGACCGGGTCGACGAATTCGCCATCGACGCCCTGCGGGAATACAAGGACAAGAAATTCCAGTCCATCAGCCGCGGCGACCTGAAACTCGAAGGCGTCGACGCCCCGGAAATCAAGCAGGAAACTGAAAAAGCGACCAAGGAAAACGAGTCCCTGCTGAAAGCGGTGCAGGAACAGCTTGCCGGAAAAATCGCCGAAGTCAGAATCAGCAGCCGCCTGAAATCAAGCCCGGTATGCCTGGTCAGCGGCGACACCGGCATCAGCCTTTCCATGGAGCAGATTCTGTCGGAGATGGACAAGGCCCAGTTCAAAGCCCGGCGCATCTTGGAACTGAACCCGAATCACGAAATCTTCCGGGTATTACAAAAGCTGCATGGGGCCAACGCCGCACCGGAAGCCTTCAAAGACTATTGCGAACTTCTTTATGGCCAGGCTTTGCTTATGGAAGGCCTCACCCCCGACGATCCCGCCGGCTTTGCCGCCAAAGTCGCCGCCCTGATGACCGCGACCGGCAAAAACGAAGCCGACCGATAGATCAGAGGCGTTGACCGCGCCTGCCGGAATATATGGTAGTTTTTACACAGCCTTTCATCTGCATTGAGGGCTGTGTTTTTCTTTACCTGATTTCAAGGTAATCGGGGCCGGCGATTGAGGTTGCGTGCTGCCGGATTACTTGGTGCGCTTTGGGAATAATAGAATAACCGACCACCTTCTGGAGGCTTACTGTTGGAAAAAAACATCCTGGCTATTTTGATACGGGCCGCCAAAACGTTTTTGGTTTATCAGCCGCCGTCAACTCCGCATCGTTTTGTCCTGGCTGAGAATGATGACGACAATAATGAAAACCCTGCGGAAAGTGATCCCCTGGGTCAAATCATCGCCCAGCATGAAACCCTGCTTCGTCAGGCGCGCCGCCTCAGCAGGTTCATGGAAAGACTGAGCGCGTCCCTGGTGAGTGGAGAATCTTTGTCCCGTCTCGACGAATTGAAAAAAAGCTATGATGCGTTGGCTGTAGAGCAGGCCAAACTGACCCCCTTGCTGATGGGTTACTCCGGCAGCGATCAAAATATGTCAGATCAGCCGATCAGTGCCATCTTGGAGGAAAATCGCCGGACGATCGAAGCTCTCTATGAGTTGCCGGCCAGTCAGGGAGTGGCGATTCGAATTTTTGACATCGCCGTCCTACCGCCGGCGAAAGCCATGCTGTTATATTTGGAAGGTCTCAGCGATAAAAAGATGGTCGGCCGGATGGTGCTGGAACCATTGATGTCGCTTAAAGGTCAACAACAAGAAAGCGAACCGGACGCAGTTGTTTCCCGTCTTCTTTGCCGACACCTTCCTGCCGGCGGCACTTCGCTGGCGTCAAACTTCGCCGCCGTCCAGGACGGGGTCAATAGCGGCTATACAGCCCTGTTTATTGAAGGATGCACTGAGGCAATTTTAATTGATACCAAGGAAATCGAGCACCGGGCAGTTGAGCGGCCGCTTATCGAACAAACCGTCCGCGGTTCGCAACAGGGTTTCACTGAACTGCTCAACACCAATGTGGCTCTGATCAGAAACTCCCTGATGGTAAGCGACCTTGTCAGCGAAACCTTCGTGTTGGGAACCCGAAGCCGGACAAAATGCGCCGTGTTGTACATTAAATCATTGGCCAATCCCCGGCTCGTGGCGGAGGTCAAACGGCGGATCGAAGGTCTCAAAGTAGATTATATCGGTGATACCAGCACGCTTGATCTGTACATTGAAGATTCACCCTCCAACCCTTATCCTCAGGCGCTGATTACCGAGCGGCCCGACCGGGTTGTCTCCCACCTGGCGGAAGGGCGAGCCGCAGTTGTCTTGGACGGCTGTCCGACCGCGCTTGTGGTACCGGTTACGCTCCTCACGCTGCTGCACTCCCCGGACGACTACAGCATGCAATATTTTTATTCTTCCCTGATGCGGACCCTCAGAATCATCGGGGCCGCCCTGTCGATGCTATTGCCGGCGTTTTACCTATCCATCAGCATCCATCATCCCGAAGCCATTCCCACCGACCTGATGCTGACCATTGCAACAGCCAGACAACAAGTACCTTTTCCCAGCCTGGTGGAAATCCTCATCATGGAGCTCGCTTTTGAACTTATCCGTGAAGGAGGAATCCGCGTCCCCGGCATTCTTGGCCCGACCATCGGAATAGTGGGAGCCATCATTATCGGGCAGGCAGCGGTGGTTGCAAAAATCGTCAGCCCTATCATGATTCTCATTATCGCGGTCACCGGCCTGGCTTCCTATGTCGTCCCCGATTACCGACTGGCCAACGCCATCCGCCTGACCCGCTTCGGCTTTCTTCTGCTTGCGGCCAGTTTTGGCCTGGTCGGAGTGGCAGCCGGAATGGTCTCGCTGGGAGCTGCTTTAGGAGGCCTAAAGTCTTTCGGCGTTCCCTACCTGGCCCCCGTCACGCCCCGGACCTTTTATGGCCGGGATGTTGTGTTGCGCGGGCCTGTATATGACCAGGAACTGCGGCCGGATTTTCTGCAGCCGCTGGATAAATACCGTCAGCCGCACATCAGCCGGACCTGGAAGCAGGCACCGCCGGAGGGAAGCGAAGACCGATGAGTTACCAACCAGGTGTGACCGGATTGTTTGAAGCTCTGTCCTTTGTATTTATCATCACTATTCCCCGGGTTTATCTGACCACCGGAGCAACTGTTCTGGAGCGCGGCGGGCAGTTCAGCTGGATCAGCGTCCTGCTGGCCGGACTATACAGTGTCATGGGCGTATACCTGTTGCTCTATGTTTTCACCCGCATTCCAGGCGATCTCTTTGCCGTTTCCCACCAGCTTCTCGGCAGGACGGGGGCTTGGCTGATCAGCCTGTATTATTTCTTCATCTTCTGGTTCAACGGGATTTTACTTTTGCGACAGTTTGCCGAAAATACGCTGACCACGGCCCTCCCTCATATGGATTTTCAAATTGTAGTGGCTTTTTACGTCATATTTGCCGGCCATCTTTGTTTTCTCTCGCTGGGTGGCATCGCCCGGTGCACCGGTTTGTTTCTGTGGTATATGGTGGTTTTATTTTTGGCTATCTGCTTTCTGCTGCTGCCCTACTACAACTTTTACCACCTGACCCCCTGGCAGGGACACGGCGTCATGAAGGGCCTACGACTCAGCCTGGAGGCAGCCGGCACCAACATCGGCGTCATGGCGCTGTTTATTATGGCGCCGAGTTTTCAAAATCTGCGAACCATCAGGGCCGCCACCGTCTATGGCCTCGGACTGTCGGTATCGCTTAGAGCTTTCCATACCATCGTTTATCTAATGGTGTTCGGCCTGTCGGTCAGCGTGGAAAAAATGCTGCCCTTCTTCGAAATGGCCCGCATCGTTTATCTCAGCCGATACCTGCAGCATATTGAGGCAGTGCTCATTCTGCTCTGGGTGCTGTCCGGCCTGCTGGCCATTGCAGGCAGCATGTATGTTGCCATGTATGTCCTGGCGCGGCTGCTTTCCCTGCCCACACTGCGGCCTTTCCTGCCCCTGCTCATGCTCCTCACAGGCGGTCTGGCCCTTTTATTCGAGTCGGTCGATAAGGTTCTTGCCGCCGACGCGCTATTCACTCATCTGGGCCTGATCGGTCTGTATGTAATACCCGCCGCTTTATTTCTGGCCACCCTGCTAAAAGCGAGGAACAAGCCATGCGTACGCCAATAGCTTGGTTACTGATACCGATATTGTCGGCAACCTGTCTGCTTCTCACCGGTTGCTTCGGTCAAGGCCGGGAGCTGGACGAGACCGCTTTCATTCTTGCAATAGGCATTGACTTGGCTGAAGGCGGCGAAATCGAAGTAAGCTATCAGCTGAGCAGGCAAACCCCCAGCCCTCAGGAAAACGACGGCGGACAATCGTCGCCGGGCGGCACTGAAATCATTACCATTAAGGCCCCGTCCCTCGGCGAAGCGCGCAACCTGCTTAATTCCGTGATCGCCCCCACCCCCAACATGGCCCACGCCAAAGTGCTGGTGGTGAGCGAAAAAGCGGCTCGGCATGGATTACAGGATATTATTGCTCCCATTGTGCGTTTTCGCGAGTACAGGGGGTCGATGTTCGTCGTGATATCCCGCGGCCCGGCCAAGGATTTTCTCAAAGTCAACAAGCCCCTGTTCGCCTTTAGCCCCGCCAAATATTATGAGGAGATGATGGGAACCTCCAGCGAAGCAAGTTACTATCCCCGGATCCTGCTCCATGAATTTTATCTCCTGATGAAGGATCACAGCGCCCAAGCATATGCTCCGTATGCGGCTGTAAATCCGTCAACAGGCGAAGGCGCCGGCGAGGCACCGGTACCGGAGGGAAAAACACGGGAATACCTGGCCGGTTCCCTGCCCCGCAGCGGCGGAAACGCCGTTGAATTTGCCGGTACGGCCGTGTTCATGGGAGACAAAATGGTGGGGCTGCTCACCACGCAGGAAACGCGGGCCCTTGCAATACTGTCCGGAAAATTCACGCAAAGCTATCAGATTGTCCGTGACCCGTTAATGCCGCAGATGAGCGTTAACGTCTATATTGGTCTGCAGGAAAAACCAAAGATTACTGCCACCCTCCAGGACGGCAGGCCGGTATTTGATATTGATATCACGGTAGGTGGCGAAATAACGGCCGTTCCCAGCGGCATCAATTATGAAAAAGCTGAGTACCGAACCCTTTTGCAACAACAGATTTCCATCGTTTATGAGGAGGAAATCAACAAGTTTTTGCACAAGACCCAGGAATTGAACAGCGACGTGGCGGGATTAGGCTACCGTCTGCGACCTCGGTTCAGCATCATCGACGAATTTTACGACTACAATTGGAACACCCAATACCAGACCGCCATCATCCGGGTACATGTCAAAACCCTGTTGCAACGCAGCGGCCTGATGCGAAAATCTTCCCCGATTGTCGGCGGCTCCAAGGAGTAGATAATGAGCTATTTTTTTCTGGCCGCAACCTTGCTGGCCAGTATTTATACCTACACTTTCGCCCGGTGGCTGCATAAAAGCGGCAATATTGCCGGAGCCTGGGGCATGTACGCCTTGATTACTGTCTCCATCGCGGTTGCCGCCTACAGAATTGCGCTGAGGTAGCGGCGCTGGTCCGGAAACCCACGCGGTCCACCTCGGTCTGTACTTTTACAACCATCAAAAAATCCGGTTATGACTGGGTACCAAGTCATAACCGGATAGGCTCCTACACCGCCGAAAGCAAACAGCGTCATGGAGAAATCTCAGACTAGTAATCGAAGAAGGTCCCTCTGCCGTCTAGATCGGCTCATCAATCAGCGAAAGCAGCAACAGGCCGGCGATACTGCAGCCGGCGAAGAACATGAACATGATGTCATAGGTTTTGTAGGTGTCCAGTATCCAGCCGGCGATCATCGGCGAAAAGAAGCCGCCGAGGTTTCCGCCGCTGTTGACGATGGAAATCGCCACCGGATAGGTTTCGACAGTGGTAAGCCCCATCGAATAAACCATGAAGTTCTGCCAGCCGATATTCAGCAAAAAGCCGGAGAAAAACAGGCCGGTGGTGACCGCGGTCACGGTGGTCGGCAGATAAATGATCACAAGCATGATGATCGCCACCGTCAGGGCGGCAAACATCATGTTGGGCTTGCGCCGTCCCATCAGAATGTTGTCGGAGATCCAGCCGCCGCAGATCGCGCCAAGGACGCCGCCGATCCAGGGAGCAGCGGCAACAAAACCCATGGTTGTGAGGGGGAACTTTTTGGCGTTCACCAGATAGGAAGGCACCCAGGTCAGCATGCCGATAAACACCTGGGTCATCATGAAATAGGCGAGAGTCACGGTCCAGATATTCCTTGATCCGAATACTTTGGTCTTGGTATCAAGGGTCGGGCATTTTTTCGCCCGGATAATCTTATCCAGCCAACCGAAGTCGCGAGCCGCCCTGACTCCGGGGGCTGCGGTTGTCGGAACCATCGGCGCCGGGATGGCGCTGTTGATGTATTCCATTTCCTGTTCATTGCAATAAGGGCTCTCTTTAGGGTTGTTGTGAACAAAAAGATACCAGACGATAGCCATGATGATACCCGGAATAGCAAACCAGTAAAACACCGACCGCCAGCCGTGGTTGACCATGATCCATACCCCGATCGGCGGAACAAAAACAGGGGCAAACATGACCGATGCCGAAAAAAAGGCGGTGGCGAAAGACTGTTCCTTTTTCGGAAACCAGGTCTTCACCGTGGTGGCCATACCTACCGGTCCGGGCCCCTCGGCGACACCCAGCGCCAGACGCAGCCATTTTAATTGAACGGCACTGCCTGCCGACCCCATAAACCATGTCACCAGTGAAAATCCCAGGGCCGACACCGGAACCAGCGCCCGGCAGCCGAACCGGCTGTACCAGAATCCGGCCGGAATCTGGGTTGTGGCGTAACCCAGGAAGAAGAAGCTGCTCAGCGCGCCCAGCTCCAGGTTGGACAAATCAAACTCCGTCTTGAGAACAGGGAGCACGATGCCGATGTTGCTGCGGTCAGCGAAGTTGATGGTATATGTTACAAATAATATAGCTAAAACGATCCACCGATAGTTGGACATCTTTTGTACAGCGGTTTGAACGACGTTGTGAGGCGAATTAGAAGTCGTGTTTGTTGACATTCCCATACCTCCATTTTATCGTTTGGAACTTTAAGCCGACCGGTTTGTCGATGGTGCCCTGCCTTGCGAAAGGGAAACAACTCATCTAACCGGCGGCCGACTGCCTGGCGGCGTTCCCGGTCCGGTTGCGCAACTGGGTGGCAAATAATCCGGCAATCACTAAAAAGATGATCAGGGCTCCCTCGCCCACCAGGAAATTACCGGTTGTCTCAATAAGATAGCCCACCAACAGCGGGCCGAAAAAACCGCCGAGATTACCGATGGCGTTGATGGTTCCCATGGCGACAGCCAGAACGTCTTCGGCGACGTAAGCGCTGAGGGCGGCCCAGTAAACCGCGTAGCAATACATGAAGCCCAGACAGATGCTGAGCGATCCCAGCGCAAGAATCGGATTTTCCTTGCCGGAGAACACCGAAATGGTCAGAAACAACGCCCCGGCCAGAATAGGAATGGCGATATGCCATTTGTAGTCCCCGGTCTTATCGGAATGGGTGGAATTGATGATCGACCCGATCGCCGCCAACGCCCAGGGGATAGCCGCCAGCCAGCCCACCGACATCATTGAACCGCCTGATATGGCTTTAATCAGGTTGGGAAGCCACAGTCCGTAGCCATAAAAGCCGACCTGGAGGAAGCAGAACAGTACCAGCAGCAAAATGACATTACGGTTCTTCAGCACATGTTTGAGACTCGGAGTCTGCTTTTTGATCTCCTGTTGCTCTGCCGCGATGGTAGTGATCAGATATTCCCGTTCTTCCTTGCTGATCCATTTTGCCTTGGTGGGATCATCGTCAATCGCAAACCACCAGATGGCCGCCCAAATGAGCGGCGGCAGGCCTTCCAGGATGAACATCATTCGCCAGTCGTAATAGGTCAGTATCCAGCCGGATATCGGCGCAGTAACGATTGAGGCCACAGGAATGCAGAGATACCAGTAACCGTTGGCCCGCGCCCGCTCGTTCAGCGGAAACCACTTGGTCAGCAGAATCATGGTGGCCGGCGACACCCCTCCTTCGAAAACCCCCAGCAGGAAGCGGACAATCAGCAGCTGGGTGTAATTTTGCACAAACCCGGTCGCCACACTGCAGATGCCCCACAGGACAAGCACCACGGTAATAAATTTTTTGGCGCTCCAGCGCTGGGCCCACAAAGCTCCCGGCACCTGCAGCAGCAGATAACCGAAAAAGAAAATCCCTCCAGCGAAACCGGCGGCTGTTGCGCCAACGCCCAGGTCGTGCTGAATGCCAAAAAAACCGAAGGCAATGTTATTGCGATCCATAAAGGCTATCGTGTACATCAAAAATGCCGCCGGGATGATTCTAACCCACCGCTGTGCCGGAATCACCTGGGTATTCATTCTTTCTCCCTCCTTATCCGGCAACTTCCCGGGCCATTAGGCCCGTTTGCCGCAAAACTCCTGTTCCATTTCTTTCAGTTTTGCCACCCTCCGGCGGCAGTCCTCGTCTGTACTGAACACGGCTGCCAAATAACGCTCGACAAGATCGACCACCAGCCACGGGCCGACGATCTTCGCGCCGATGCATATCACGTTGACATCATCATGCTCGATGCACTGATGGGCTATATGCACATCGTGGCAAATCGAGGCGCGGATGCCGGGAATTTTGTTGGCCGCGATACTTGCGCCGACGCCGGTGCCGCAAACCAGAATCGCCCGGTCGGCCTTGTCTTCCAGCACCGCGTTACAGACCTTCCGGCTGACGTCCGGAAAATCCACCGGCGTCAAATCAAAGCAGCCAAAATCGGTCACTTCATGGCCAAGATTTTTAACCACATTGATCACTGTTTCCTTCATAGGAAAGCCCGCATGGTCACCACCGACGGCTATTCTCATCCCAATCACTCCTCGCTTTTTTTAGAATCATTGAATTATCCGTGACCGCTCCCCGGCTCAGGGGCATCACCTCCCGGGCGTTTCTTTTTTTACTTTACATGGCTCTGCTCAGGCAATTCGTGCCGCCATGGCAATGAGGGCTGGGCACCGGGCCTGGTGACGGAAATGGACGCCACCATTGCGGCAAAACGCATACATTCCTCCAGCGAACGCTTTTCGGTCAATCCTGTCGCCAGTGCGCCGATATAAGCGTCACCGGCCGCTGTCGTATCGACAACCGGAACACACCGGGAGGGAATATGCCACTGTCCGGCCGGGGTGCAGCCCACCGCCCCTTTCTCTCCCAGCGTGACAATGACTGTTTGCACTCCCTGGCCGAGAAATTTTCCGGCGGCCTTTGAGGCATCCTCCACGGTATTCACCGGCATAGCGGCAAGAATGCTTGCTTCGGTTTCATTAGGGACAAGGATATCGATCAGCTCCAGCGTCGCCGGCGACAGTTCCCTTGCCGGCGCCGGGTTCACGATCACCTTCCAGCCTTTCGCCGCTGCCGCTCTGACGGCATGATCAACAGTGGCGGCCGGAATTTCATGCTGAACAAGCAGGACTCCGGCAGTGCCAATATCGGCCAAGGCTTTGTCGATATCCTGGACGGCGCAGCAATCGTTGGCTCCCGGAGCGACGATAATCGTATTCGCTCCCGCCCGGTCCACCGTAATCAAGGCAACCCCGGTCGGTTCGGGCACCTGCCGCACAAAAGTCACATCAACCAAATTGTCGGCCAGGCTTTTCAGCAGTATGCCGGCATGCTCGTCCCGGCCAACGCAGCCGGCCATATAAACCTTGGCTCCGAGCCGGGCTGCAGCAACAGCCTGATTGGCTCCTTTGCCCCCCGGATAAGTGGCGAACTGCCGTCCCAATATTGTTTCCCCTGCCGCCGGAAACCGGTCCACATTCACCACCAGATCAATGTTGAGACTGCCGACAACCAGAACCGGCGTGCTTTCTTTCATCAATGCCCTTCACCTCTAGACGATGATTCACGAATCACCAATTGTGGCTCAAATACTTGCATCTTTGCTGCATCCTGAGGCGAATTCAGGTTCTCGATCAGCATCTGGACCGCGGCCTGCCCCATAGCGTAGACGGGCTGCCGGATAGTGGTCAGGCTGGGCTTATACCATACAGCCGGAAGAATATCGTCATAGCCGACCACCGCCACATCATCAGGCACTGCGCGGCCGGTCTTATGAAGATAATCGATTACGCCGATCGCCATCACGTCATTCGTGGCAAACACAGCGTCGAACGCAGTCCCGCTTTCCACCAGCGCCCTGGCCGCCTGACCACCGCCGGCAAAAGTAAAATCCCCACTGAAAAGCAGACTTTTCCGGAAATTAACCCCATAGTTCATGAGAGCATCCTGATATCCCGTCAACCGGTCTTCACTCGTAGGCAGCTTCGGCGGACCGCCGATGAAGGCGATTCGCCGCCGATCCGTTTTGAGCAGATGCTCTGCCGCCAGAAACGCCCCCAGGCGGTTGTCGGCGGTTACCGTATTGAGCTTGGCCAGAGGCAGTCGGCGGTCCAGAATGACGATAGGTATCATGAGCGCCGTCAACATGTTTAATATTTTGTTGCCGGACCCGCCGGTGAACAAAATCCCGTCGGTCTGTTTGCCTGCCAGCAGGCGGATGTACTTCTCTTCAAGCTGCTGCCGGCCGTCGGTGTTGCACAGGATTACCGAGTAGCCGTGCTGCCTGGCGGCATCCTCCACCCCGCGGACAAGGGCGGGGAAAAACGGATTTTCAATATCCGGAATAACCAGCCCGATGCTGAGGGATTCCCGCACCTTTAAGGCCCGGGCCAGCGAATTGGGCTGATAGTGGAGTTTCTTGACCGCGCTGTTCACCCTTTCGGCCAGTTCCGGCGAAACCACATCCTGACCGTTTATGATCCGCGACACTGTGGCGATGGAAACCCCGGCCTCCGCGGCTACTTCTTTAATTGTGATGTTATTGCCATCTTTACTTTTTTTCAGGATCCTTCGCTCCCTTATGTCTGCATGATTTTCTGTAAACGTTTACAAAAACAAAAGTACTTGTAAACGTTTACAGGCATCTTGTAAAAATATATTCAACATTCATTTGGCGAATCCTGCTAGTCTTTCGGAAAAATTTCCCCTGAGGCGTCGCCCGGCTCTTTCAAAGAAAAAAATCCCTGCTGCCTACTATAAGAAAACGAATTCTCCGGATATCTTCTGCTAGCGGCACCATTCCAGAATAGTACACGCCAGTACTTTCGTGCTCTGCATCAGGTCCTCGACATCAACCCATTCGTTGTTGGCGTGCATCTGTTCGGTTCTGCCCGGTCCGAAAATCACGGTCGGCGTTTCCCCGTACCGGTTCATAAACCGGATGTCCGCCGCCCCCTCCCGGCCGCTGATAACCGGCTCATTCCCCAGAACTTCGGCATACTTCCGGCAGAGGGTCTGCACGATAGGGCTATTGACCGGAATTTCCGAAGGTTCGGCAAAGTATCCGGTATAAACGACTTCCGGCGGATTTTCTTTCAGCCAAGGATCGGCAGCCGCCTTTCGCTGGATAAATTCAATGAACTGGGCCTTTACCACGTCCGAATCCTCCCCCGGCACCGTCGCCAGAGAACCTTTCAGCAGGCAGCTGTCAGGAAAGGCACTGTGATAGGAGCCGCTCTCAAAGACTCCCACCATGCAGGGAATGGCACCGCGAATGTCCGGATAGAGAGGATGGCTGATATGTTCAACCCTGAATCGCTCAAAATCGGCGACTGCCTGGGTAACCAACCAACCTTTTTCGATGGCGTTGACGCCTTCCCAGCGACGCTGGATACCCGCAGCTTTGCCCCGGACCTTGATTTCGAACCAAATGCGCCCGATGGAGCCTGGCTGGACCCGCATACCGGAAGTCTCGCAGCAGATTCCTCCATCAGCCTTGTATCCTCTCAGCACACAGGCCAGGGTCCCGTTGCCGGAAAGCTCCTCATCCACGGTGTATTCCAGGATGATATCGCCCCGCAGGCGGAGGCCGGCTTCCCGGACCGCTTTCACCGCCATCGTCATCGCCGCCAGGCCGGATTTCATGTCAGAAGCCCCTCGCCCATACAACCTGCCGTCAGCCATATCGCCGGACCAGCAGCCGTACCGCCAGCTTTCCGGCGCCCCGGCCGGGATTACATCCACATGGCCGTTAAACAGCAGTGACCGTCCTCCGCCTGTCCCCTTCAGCACTCCCACCACATTAGGCCGCCCCTCATAGCCCCGGGCCACCGCCACAAAAGCGGGGTGCTTTTTTAGTGCAGCCATATCCGGCTCGAATACGTCCACAGCCAGGCCTATTTGCTCCAGTTGTTCGGCGATGAACCGCTGGATCGGCCCTTCGTCCCCTGTGACGCTGGGTATCCGGAGCAAATCCCGGAGGAAGCCAATGATCATTGTCCGGTTTTGCTCAATCCACCGATTTACCTGTTCCTGATGATTCATAAGCAGCTTCCCCGTCCTTTATCAGGTGACATGATGCGTGCCACCGCCCTTAATCGCTATGTCCTCCGGCAAAAATATCGCCGGCCCGGCGCTCCAGGTCACACCGTTTACAGCCTTCCAATCAGTCTTGCATAAAAACCGCAGGCATCAACAATTTTGCTCACTGCGCAGTTTTCGTTCAGCATGTGAGCCAGTTTATATTCCCCCGGGCCGAAACCGATGGTAGGTATTCCCATGCTGACAGGCGTCACCGCGTTTGTGCTGAAATCCCAGTAATCAAAGGCCGGAGCGTCGCCAAAATTCTCCTGGTATGCTGCCACACAGGCCTTAGCAAGCTCGTGGTTCAAATCAATTTCCCAGGCCAGATGAAAGGGCTCATAACTGATATCCAGGCCGGTCCAGCTCCTTCGCTGCAGCGTCCCGAGCTTCCATTCGGCATTTTTGCCGTCGAGGATCTTAGCCATTTCCCTTTTGATGGTTTCTTCGGTTTCTCCCACCACCAGCCTTCTGTCCAGATAGACTTCGCATTCTGACGGAACAGCGTTTAAAGAGACACTGGTGCTGGAGATGCTCGACATGACCAGCGTTCCGCGCGGGCCAGCCTTGCGCATGAGTTCGGTGTTGGCCTGTTCAACCCGTTTGATGATATCAGCCATTTCATAGATTGCGTTGACGCCCTTTTCCGGCGCCGAGCCGTGAGCCGACAGGCCCTTGGTTCTGATGATCATCTGGGCCTTGCCTTTATGGCCGGTGACAATTTTGTTGTCAGACGGCTCGCAGATGATCATACGGTCGGGCTTAATACTGCGTTCTTTAAATAGATGTTTTAAATTCTCCCCGTCACAATCTTCTTCAAATACGCTGCCGGAAACGTAGATCGTCTTGCCGGAAGTCAGGCCGGCCCGCCTGGCGATGGCGCCGGCGTATATAGAAGCCGCCGCTCCCGCCTTCATATCGACAGAACCTCTGCCATAAAGCCTTCCTTCTTTGATCTCGCCGTCAAAAGGCGGGACCTCCCATGTCGCTTCGTCCTTAACCTCAACAGTGTCCACATGCGAATCAAACATGACTGTTTGGGGGCCGTTGCCGATCCGGCCGACGACATTGCCCATCGAATCGATTTTTACTTCATCATAGCCGAGAGCTCGCATTTTTTTCTCGATAAACTTTACTATCTGCTCTTCCTGGCCGGAATAACTCCTTATTCTGACCAAATCCCGGGCAAACTCCACAAGCTCCTGTTGTACCGCCCCCATAATCATCGCGACATTCTCCATAACCGCTCCCCCCTGTCCTTTGCATACCTGTAACCGGATGAAAAGAACACACCGGCTAAGGCAATGATTCGCCACCATGGCCGGTGTGTATGTAGTCGCCTATTCACCGGCAAACTTTCACTGCTTGCCGTGTAAGATCCGTCTGCCGACGTTTTTGTTAGGCTAGTGTAAAGCGCAGCTCGCCGAGACCCTCAATAAAAGTTTCCACCTTGTCGCCGGCCTTCAACCATATCTGTTTTTCCGGCGGATAGCCCACGATAACCCCTTCAGGCGTGCCGGTGAAGATTAAATCCCCCGGTTTTAAGGTTATGTAGCGGGAAATATAGCTGATCAATTCTGCACAAGTAAAAATCATGTCCTTGGTATTCGACGATTGACGAACTTTTCCGTTCACACGGCATTCCAGGTGCAGTTGACCAGGATCAGGCACTTCATCGGCGGTAACGAGATAAGGCCCGACCGGGGCAAAGCCGTCGCAGGCCTTGCCAAGCAGCCATTGGCTGGTTTTAAACTGAAGACCGCGGTCAGACAAGTCGTTGCCTGTAGCATAGCCGTATACGTAGGACAAGGCTTCGGCCTCAGGGACGTTTTGGGCAGTTTTCCCGATTACGATGACCAGCTCGACTTCATAATCAATCTTCTCCGCCAAAGGCGAAAGCGTGATAATCTCTTGGTGAGCCGACAGCGAATTATTGAACTTGTTAAACAGCACCGGCGAAGTTGGAATGGCCATATTCGTCTCGACGGCGTGCTTGCGATAATTCAGCCCGACGCAGAGAATTTTTTCCGGGCTGGTCACACACGGCCCATATACGACATCCTTTTCCGGCACAAACAAAGACGCCAGCTTCGCCGCCTGCGCCTGCTCCACGAGCCTTGTCAGCGCTTTGCGGCCCTCAGCCCCGCTTTCGATCAAGGCTTCCACAGTACAGGGGACAGTTTGGGAAAAATGACTTGCCGCTTGCTTGACACCAAGGATTCCCTGCTCAGTCAGCACCCCCAGCTCGAAGTTGGATCCCTTACGCATTGTCAATAGTTTCAACCTTTGCCATCTCCTTTAAAACTGTTTTTCGACTACCAAAGCTGTTTACGACGATTATTCTACATTGCCGGCCGGAAGCCTGCCCCGGCAAAGCAGAAGTTTAAAAATAAAGCCCGCGCCCTTTCCCCAGCAGTCAACCAGGGTCAACCTCAGCGGTTGACGAACCAGTCGATCAGCTGTCTGGCGATACTGTCCTTGGGAGGAATACTGGGGAGACTGTCGGCAGAATACCAATCCGCGTCGACGATTTCTTCATTATCGATCTTAATTTCTCCAGCAGACCACCTGGCCGTGAAGGCAATCATCAGCGAGTCGGGAAAAGGCCAGGGCTGACTTCCGAAATACTCTATATCGGTCACATCAATGCCGACCTCTTCTTTCAGTTCTCTTCGGACGCAGTCCTCAAGGGCTTCCCCTGGTTCGACAAAGCCGGCGATTACACTGTATCTTCCGGGGGGAAACCGGTTGGAATGGCCCAGCAGAATCTTGTCATCTTTGACAACAGCAACAATAATCGCCGGAGAAATCCGCGGATAGACGGTATGTTCGCAATGCACGCATCTGACAGCAAGTTCGTGGAGAAAGGTCTTCATCAGACCGCCGCAGCAGCCGCAAAACCGGTTTGTTTTGAGCCAGCCGGTGATATGAAACCCACGAAGCATGAACCAGTAACACCGATCTTCTATGAGTCCGTGTACTTGTCTGATCTTTTTCAAGGAATAGCCGTCAGGAATGCTGCTGCCAACGGTAGCCGCATAATACTTATTCCCATCCAGCAAGCCTATCAGGTAGACTTGCGTCAGTTTCATGTTTCGGGCTTTCAGGTCGCAAATTAAGGGAATCTTATCAGTGCCGTCATTCTCTTTGAGCAATAGCTCATCACCGCAAAACAAAAAGCAGTACGCGTTTTCCGGGGCAGTTTCGAAATCAGACTCAAACTCCATTGGCAAGTACTCCTTAGCTGCAATATTAGTTTCTTATAACATAATACCATAATACCTGGGAATTGAATGCCAACCATCGATCAAAAAATCACCACACAGGCCTATAAAATATCATCACCACTCTCCTGCGTTTTATAAAAAAGAACAACTGATGAATCACTGCTGTTGGCCGCCCCCCTCCCCTGCCGACCGAAAAACATTGCAACAGCCCTTAAAACCCTGCAATTCAGGGCTTTAAGGGCTGTTTTTATCCATCGCTGCGCGTTCCTTCATACATCGACATCTTCGCTGTAACACTTTGACAACTCATCAAGTCTGGCCGCCAAAACTCCGGTTTTCTGCACTGCGGTCGCTACTTCCGAAGTCGCCAGCGCTATTTGCGTCATGACCTCTTTTATGTGGGTTATCTGTTTGAAACTGTATTCGCTGTCAGCTTGAATCGTTTTTAAAATAGTGTTGATCTGCTCGACAGATCTGGTGCTGTCGGCTGCCAGCTTGCGGATTTCTTCGGCCACGACACTGAACCCGCGGCCTTCGGCACCTACCCGGGCCGCTTCAATAGCCGCGTTTAAACCAAGAAGATTCGTCTGCCCGGCAATGCGTTTGATCAAACCGATCACCTGATCCGTTTCCCGGGTCCTGCCCAGGGATTCCTGGGCCAAGGCCGCCAAGGTCTGGCTGACGGCGGTTATTTCTTCCGTCTGAGCCGAAATCTCCTGGGTTGTACTGGCTAAAACAGTCATGTTCGCCCCAAGCACCGTCGCCATTTCAGCCATCTCATCCTGTTGATCGGTCGGCTCACTGACCGCAACCGCCCCAACCACGTCGCCCAGGTCGGACAAAACCGGCACTGCCACTACGATATACGGCTGCCCGTAAACCGTTTTGTCAATTTTCATGACAATACGGCGTCTCTCGCGCATGGCACGAAAGACCCCGCTGCCGGTTTTCACGGCGTCCCCCGGTTTTGCCTTAAGATCCATTTTCAAACCCGGCTTATAGATCAAACACTTTTCCAGGTCAAATACCCCAATGCCGACATCGTTAAATACAATATGGTTGAGAAAGTTCGCTGCTTCTATATACGGCTTGAGCGCATCATGAAAAGTCATCAGACCCTCTCCATTCATCGGCGGTTTAGGAAACAACCACTTGCCAGCAGACCCTTACCATGCTTTATAAGGCGTGGTAAGGGTCTGTGATTTGTCATGTTCTATCCTGGCTTTAGCCTGCTTTTATCTTCGGTGAATTCTTCAGCGAGCAGCGGCAATACCCCGACCAGATCTCCGCTTCTTCCAGGTTGCAGAACGTGGGTTCAGGCTCTCACGAAGTCGATGAGTTTGGTCCGGATGTCACATACCCTTCGCTTCGCTAGCGGAGAATATTACCGGCGATAACCATGCGCTGAGCCTGGTTGGTACCCTCGTAAATCTGGGTAATCTTCGCATCCCGCATCAGGCGTTCCACCGGATACTCACGGCTGTAGCCGTACCCGCCGAAAATCTGAACTGCGTCGGTGGTTACCGCCATCGCGCTATCCGAGGCGAACATCTTGGCCATAGCCGCTTCCTTGCTGTAGGGCAGATGATTCGACTTGTTGTAGGCAGCACGGTAAGTCAACAGTCTCGCCGCTTCCACCTTGGTGGCCATGTCGGCCATCATAAAGCTCACTGCTTGCTGGCTGGCAATAGGTTTACCAAACTGAACCCGTTCTTTCGAGTACTTGATGGAATGGTCCAAGGCCGCCTGGGCAAGGCCAACCGCTTGGGCCGCCACTCCGATACGCCCGCCGTCCAGAGTAGTCATGGCAATCTTGAAACCATCGCCTTCTTTACCCAGAAGGTTGGCGGCGGGAACCCGGACGTTCTCCAGGATTACTTCGCGCTGAACCGAGGAACGGATGCCCATCTTGACTTCCGTTTTGCCGAAAGACAAGCCGGGTGTGCCTTTTTCCACGATGAAGGCGCTCATGCCTTTCATGCCGGCCGCTTTGTCGGTGACGGCGAAGATCACTTCGATTTCCGCCTCGCCGCCGTTGGTGTTGAAGACCTTTGTCCCGTTCAACACATACGAGTCGCCTTCTTTAACCGCGGTTGTGGAGCCTGCGCCCACATCCGTGCCGGCATTCGGCTCGGTCAGGCCGAAGGCGCCCAGTTTGGTCCCTTCAGCCAGGGGCTTAAGATATTTTTGTTTCTGCTCTTCATTGCCGTATTTGAAAATCGGCCAGGAGCAAAGCGACACATGGACCGATACACCAATACCGGTTGAGCCGCAGGCGCGGGAGATTTCCTCGACCGCGATGGCATAAGCCACAAAATCCATCCCGCCGCCGCCGTACACTTCCGGATACGGCAGGCCCAGGAAGCCGAGTTCGCCCATTTCATTGAACAGCGCCCGCGGAAAAAATTCTTTTTCATCGCGTTCAGCTGCCGTCGGTGCAATCTTCTTCGCGGCAAACTCTTGAACAAGCTTGCGAATATCTTCCTGTTCGGGAGTCAATAAGAAATTCATATCCCTCTACCCTCCAATTTTGTTTCGCAAAGGCCGCTTTGCCCCCCTCTTCCGGCGCAAAGCGGCCGACAAACTCTTTACTTCTTGACCGGCGCAGGCTCGGAAAGATCGGCGGTGATGCCGGCAATACGCTTCGCCTCGGCAGCATATTTTTCCCAAGGTTCCATGCCCCGGACGACCATGCGGGCGCCGTCCGGCGATCCGCCGCCATGCATACAGCCGGGAATGCCGCCGCCGACGGTCAGCCATTCCACCAGACGCGCGGCGCGGGCGCGGCTTTCGCCGTCGCAGCCGGCTTCAAGCATTTTGTGGAGAACGTCGCCGTATTCTTCGGACTGGAAGTCTTTATAGGACGGGAAACAACCGGTTTCGGCAATACCGCCGCTGATATCCTGGGCAATGACTTTGGTTTCATAAGGCAGTTTGGCCACCTGGGTCTTGTTGACATGGGCCAGCAACATGTCGGGAATCCACAAGCCCGAGAAATGGCTCTTTCCGGCAAGCATGGCGCCTAGTCCGACGGCATAAGTGACCTCGTTGTTAATGGCCATTTGATTCAATTTATCCTGGAAAGCCTTCTGGGTCAGTCCGTTGGCCCTGGCCATATTGATGGCGGCGCCGGCCATGATGTCGCCCTGCCCGGCCACACAGGCGCCGATGGCTGCACGATAGATCGCGGTGAAATAACCGATGATTTTTCCGCTGTATTTGAATTCGCCGTTCATGAACACGCGGTCATTGGGAACGAAAACATCGTCAAAGATAAGGAACGCCTGGGTAATATTGCCGGCCTTCGGAACATCCCAGCCTTCTTCCTCATCGCGGGAGTCGCTGGGGCGGCGGGTTTCAACGATGGTCAGGCCTTTGGCGTCCCGGGGCACCGCGCAGGCAACGCAAAAATCCTTTTCCGACTCACCGTAGCCGCTGCCAGGTACAACAATGATTTCGTGACAGGCCGCCACGCCGCAGATCTGGGCTTTATAGCCGCGAATGACGATTCCGTCCGGGCGGACTTCCTTCACATGCAGGTTGCTGTCTTTGTTGGGCTGCTGGGAAGGCTTCAGGTTGCGGTTGCCTTTGGCGTCGGTAATAGCGCCGGCCAAAGCCAGGGCATTGTCCTCGACGAACCGGAAATACTTCTTTAGCCGCTCATGATAGCCTGTGCCGAACTCTTTGTCCATTTCAGCGGTTACGGCCCAGAGGACATTGATCCCGGTCCAGCCGGCGCAGGTGGCCCCTTGGCAAGTTCCGGTCATGTGGTACTGCGCGCGTTTCATCTTGGAGTTGCCCCAAACTCCATCCGCACTGCCCATAAAGGTATTCCAGCGATGGGCCGTTTCACCGGACAGGTGCGATTTTGCGGTGAAGATGGGAGCTCTTTCCGGATCAAAGGCCGCGTCGTAAGACAGCGCGACCGACTGAACATGAAGCCTTGTGGCAGGATCGGTGGTGACATCTTTAATCAGCTTTCCCCACTTGTAAATATTGGGACGCATTTTTTTAAGACTTGCCTTGTACTGTTCACCGTTCATCAACATAACTCAACACTCTCCCTTTGATTTTATTGGTTAATGGGTCACCCCATTAGCGGACCATGGTCAGTTGCACTCATTTCTTCGCCAAAATTTCCGGTCTGATGTTCATGGTTTCTTCCCTGAAGATCCGGGCATCCATCAATTTCAGGTCAGGGGCGATATGCGGTCTGAATTCCATCTGGGCCAATACTTCCCTGTCCAGATCGATGCCTGGAGCAATCTCGGTCAGGGTAACTCCCTCCGGCCGCAATTCAAAGACTGCCCGTTCGGTGACATACATGACCTTCTGGTTGATCTGGCGGGCATAGTCACCGCTGAAGGTGATATGACCGACTTTAGGCACAAGCTTTTTGTTTTTACCCTCTTTGACAATTTGCAGCCTGCCGTCCTTCACCACGATCTCCAGTCCTCCAGCGGTCATCGTGCCTGCGAAAACCACATGCATGGTGTTTTGGGTGATGTTGATAAAGCCGCCTGATCCGGCGATGCGCGGTCCGAATTTACTGACATTGACGTTGCCGAATGCGTCGGCTTCGGCCAGACCGAGAACCGCCAGGTCCAGTCCGCCCCCATCGTAAAAATCGAACTGATAAGGATGATCCAGGAGGGCCTCAGGATTCATCGCGGTACCAAACCTGAGTCCAGACAGCGGAACACCGCCGATCGGTCCAGGTTCCACGGTCGCAGTCAGCTGATCAATAAAGCCTTCTTCTGCCGCCACCGCCGATACGCCCTCCGGCATCCCGATACCCAGATTGATAACCGCGTCAGGAATAAGTTCCATGGCGGCTCTGCGGCAAATGATCTTCCGATCATCCAGCGGGATGGGTTTCCAGCCGCTCATCGGCGCCTTGATCTCGCCGCACAGCGCCGGGTTGTACTGTTCGCCCATGGATTGCATATGATTTTCCGGTTTTGCAACCACGATATAATCCACCATGATGCCGGGTACCTTAACCATCCTGGGGTCAAGCGACCCGGCCTCGGCCACCCGCTCCACCTGCGCTATGACAATCCCGCCTGAGTTGCGGGCGGCCATCGCCAGCGGCAGGAATTCCAGCGCGATCCCCTCTTTCTCGATGGTTATATTGCCACGGGTATCGGCGGTGGTACCACGGATCAAGGCGACATCAACCGGAAACGACTTGTAAAAGAGGTATTCCTTGCCGTCGATTTCCAGCAGTTTGACCAGTTCATCCTTGGAGATGTCATTCAGGCGGCCGCCGGTTTCCCGGGGATCCGCAAAGGTGCGCAGGCCAACATGAGTCACAATGCCGGGCTTTTTGCCGGCTATGGCCCGAAACAGATGCATCATGACACCCTGCGGTAAATTATAGGCTTCCATTTCATTGTTGATAATCATTTTGACCATATCAGGCTGCAAGCCAAAATGACCTGCCACCACTTTCCGGACCAAGCCCTTATGGGCCAGGCGGTTCAGGCCCCAGTTCGATTTCGCGTCGTTTTGACTTGCACCGAAAGTCAGCATCAGATCCCGGGGCTCGTTGGTTTCCAAAAATCTCTTTTCCAGCTCTTCCGTCAATTCGGCGGGATGCCCCATGCCGATAAAACCGGATACTGCTACGGTATCTCGTGATTTAATTAATTTTACGGCGTCAGCCGAACTTATAATCTTGTTTTTCACGGCTTTTCTCCTTTCTTTTTCGACTCGCAACCCGGGCCTGCCAAATCATAAAGGCCGGGCCCGCGGCGCCGATAAGCGTTCGCAGCTGCGATAAGCGTTCGCGCCGCAAGCCCTTCCTTTACTTTTGCTATTGGGATACTGAACTTTCGGGCACGTAATTGGGACGGGGTTTTTCTACTTTGATAAAAGTCTCGACAGTGAAGAACAAGGCCACGGTACCTATCACCATCCCGCCGAAGCACAGCCAGAATGTCGATGTATAGGCCTCAATGGGGAATTTGCCCGCGACCTTGCCATAGCCGTCCAGGATGCTTCCCATGTATTGCTGATAGAAAGCTCCCCCAACAAAGTAGAACAAGTTAAATACCCCGATCGCGGTGCCGACCACTTTACGCGGCAGGCGTTCCGTCAGATTCGCATAGTTGGTGATATAGGCTCCGCCAAAGGCCCCCATCACGAAGCAGAAAGCCGACATGGTGGCGGGGCTCCACCCGCCTGGATTGAGGCAGATATACAGCCAGCCCAGAGTGTAGACCACGGCGCCGATAATGACTACTTTTTTGCGGCTGTGTAAAACCCGGTCCGACACAATCCCGGCCAGGGGACAACCCACGATCATGCCGATTGCCCACCACGACAGAACATTGCTGGCAATCTGTTTTTCAAATCCCAGAATATCCATCATGTAAGGAACAGCCCAGAGTCCCTGAAAACCCATCATCGGACCATACACCGTAAAGGCATAAACCGCAAGCCAGGGGAAATTTCTGTTGGTAACCGAGATTTTGATTGCTTCCGACAGCTTGAGGCTGTCGTCCTTGGCCTGTTGCACTGCATCCACTTTGATGCCGTCAATCTCATCGATGGTGGGAAGACCCATATCCTGGGGCTTATTGCGGACAAAAATATACGTTAAGGCTGCAAGAACAACACTGATCGCTCCCAGATAATAAAAAGCTTCCCGCCAGCCGGTGGCTGCTACGAACTTGGCCAGCGGAGCGGCCGCTCCCAGGGCTCCGATATTACCCACCGTCAAAAGAATGCCGGTCAGAGTTGCAAACTCGTAAGGCCTAAACCATTGAGCCTGAATTTTCATGATGGGAATATAAACGACCGCCACACCCAACCCCATCATAACCCTGCCGATAATCGCCCAGTCAAAACTGGTGGCCAATCCGAACAGGGCAGTACCCACGCCGGCAACAACAAAGAATATTGTTACCGCCAGACGCGGTCCCAGAAAGTCGGCAAAAACACCTGAAGGAATTTGCATCGCCGCATACGGATAAAAATAAGCTGCCGATAATAATCCCAGACTGGCTGCACTGATACCAAAAGTTTTCATAAGTTCCGGAGCAACAACCGCTGGAGCGACCCGGTCAAAATAAACGAAGAAATACACTAGCCAAAGAGTTGCCAAGCAGACCCATCGATAGGACAAGGTTTTCGCCGCGAGTTTTTGATCTACTTTTTCCATGGAACATCCCCCTTCAAGATTTATCTTGCGGACAGATCAGTTTCTGTGATTCATTTCACAGGCCCTGGCTATCCATGTTGCAACTTCTGTGCCAACAAGCCCGGATTATGTAATGGCAGGACTCGGCGGTCGGGGGAGGTTTTTGCCGTGTTTCAGTTTGTAAACAAAATTCATTAAAAGCCGGTTTTACTGTTGGTAATTTGAAATGGCTGTTTCATTATTTCATCACACTGCCACCACTTCGCGGCACTCGTCCGGGCACAAAAAAGCCGCCACCTTCAGAATGTCTCAGCCGGCAGGCAACGGATTTTTCAAACATGAATCATCGGATCAGGCAGAAGTTTTTGAACCGTCACTCCATCATCACATCAGCGAATTACACCTGATTTTATACTTTTCCACCTTGCGCAAAAAGGTGGCCGGATCAAGCCCCAGGGTGCGGGCGGCGTGCCGCATGCTCTTACATTCGCGCAAGGACCGTTCCACGATATCTCTTTCAATCCGTTCCATAACACTCTTCAGCGGCAACAGCTGCTCCAGTTCGACAGGGCCTTTGCCCGGCATCTGCTGAAGAATGTTGCACGGCAGGTCCTGGGCGGTGATCATGTCGTCAGGGCAGGTGATAATCAATCTTTCCAAGATGTTGATCAATTCACGAACATTGCCCGGCCAGTTATAGGCGTTGAATAAATCCAGCACCTCATTCGACAGCTTTTTTGCCGTCCGGTGCTTGTCGTTCAGCTTTTTCAGATAGGTATCAGCAAGAATCGCGATATCGACAGGCCTTTCCCGAAGCGGCGGAATGGTGATCGGAACGACGTTGATACGGTAATACAGATCCTCCCTGAACTTGCCGGCCCGTACATCCGCCTCCAGGTCCCGGTTCGTGGCAAAGATCAGCCGCGCATCCACCCGTATCGATTTTTCCCCGCCCACTTTGAATATTTCCTGGTCCTGTAAGGCCCTTAACAGCTTGACCTGCGTAGTCAGAGGTATTTCCCCGATTTCATCCAGAAACAGGGTCCCATCATTCGCAATCTCAAACATCCCCGGCTTCCCGCCTTTTTTAGCTCCGGTGAACGCACCTTCGCAGTAGCCGAATAATTCCGATTCAAGCAGGCTCTCCGGAATCGCTCCGCAGTTAATTTTAATAAACGCATTTTCGCGACGCAAGCTGTTTTGATGGATATAGTTTGCCAACACTTCCTTACCGACTCCCGACTCCCCTTGAATCAGAATAGGAGTATCGACCACCGCCACCCGCATCGCCAAATCATAAATGCGCTTCATTGCCTCGCTGCGGAAAGAACCGGTATTGGAGGCCACCTGCACCTTCAAAGAGGAGAGTTCGGAAAAATATTGTTCCTTCAAGCGGTTGACCTGTTCCAGTTCCATTCGCAGCGACGCCAATTCCGTAAAATCACGCACATTGCTGATTACCTTGGATACTCCGCCCATTTCGTCAAAAACCGGATTACCGGTCACTGCCACAGTCTTGCCGTTCAACTCATACGAAACAGAATAGGTCTTCTTTTTATCGAGAACCTTCTGGGTAACGCACGCCGGCAAATTATGATAGCTCGCCACATCGATGGCATTATGATTGATGACTCTTTCCGGCACCATCCCCAGCAGCTTTCCGCACGCTGCGTTGATTTTGAGCAATTTGCCGTTTTCATCGGTTACAAAAATACCGTCATAGGAAAACTCAATGACAGCATCCAGTTCGCTGTTCAGCTGCTTTACCGCATTAAGCTCGTCAGCGAGTAATTCAATATCACTGATGGGCTGGAGCGAGGCTACCGCTCCGACAATCTCCGCTCCGTCTTTGATGGGGGCGGCGTTGGCGATATAAGTGCAGCCATTGCTGGTGTTTTTGCTGTTGCGGATAATCTGTCCTTTTTCCAGAACCTGATCACGCAGCATCTTGCACTCGGGAATGATTTCTTCGAACGGCCGGTTCGTCAACTGACTGGCCTTGACCGCCAGCATACGCTCAGCGGCGGGATTGACAAAAACTACCCGATTGTCCCGGTCGACGGCAACAATTCCGTGGGGAGTCGATTCCAACACCGCCTGCAACTGCTGCGTCACGCGCGTTGATTTCGCCTTAAAGCCTCGAATGATGTCACTCTTGGTCAAAATGCCCATAAGTTCGCCTTTTTTATTCAGCACCGGCAGTCTCTTGCGCGGATAAAGACAGGTCTCTTCGATGGGGGTATCCTGATCAATGAAGGTTATATCCGGGTGCATGACGTTTTTTACCGGCAAATCCAGACTGATCTGGTCTTCGATGATATAGAGCAGATTCTTTTGGGTAAACATGCCGCATACTCTGCCATCGTCATTGACAACAGGAATTCCCTTGAACTTGAATTTCCGCAACATCCGTATCGCGTCGCTGATGCTGGATTCCATCGTGATTGTTACGACTTGTCTGGTCATATAATCCCGAACAGTCATCACACTCTACCGCCTTTACGTTAATAAGCGTTTTAAGGCTCATAGCCAATGTGGCTACTTAAGTCGGTGGAATATATTAATCAAAACTTTCCTGAAGTGAGCAATCTCTTCAGCGGAACAGCCTTTCAGCATTTCCTGCGCAACAAAATGGGAGACCTCCTGAAGGGCAGTACGAAGTTCAAGGCTTTTCTCTGTCAATGAAATGTTATAGGCGCGCCGATCGCCTGGTACATTACTCCTGACTAAAAATCCATCACGCTCCAGCTTATCAACAAGTCCGGTGATTGTGGAGTTGTCAAAATGGCTTTTTCGGCTCAGCTCGGTCATCCCGATTCCATCGCCCTCAAAAAGCGTACAAAGAATTGACAGCTGCCCCGGGGTAACCGGAATATTCCGTCTGGCCAGCAAATCCTTAGTGTATTGATAATGCCGTTGTTCCGTTCTGGCAAGTAAAAAACATATATTATCAGGATGTAAAATCATAGTGTGTTTGACTCCCAATTTCTGGATAGAGATATTTTACACACAAAATATTCCACCTAGAATTTATACTAAAAAGAATATTCTGTCAATTATTATCTATTTACAAATTTCTAAAAATTTCGTCAATTTAAGCTACGCTTAATCTGCGACCCCAGGAATGCCGCCTGTCCGGCAAAAACAAACCAAAAGCACCAAGCCTGTTCGGCTTGGTGCCTTCTTCCATTGCGCCATATATCAGTGCAAGATACTGACAGAAACCCCTGATGAAACCATGCCGATAACAACCAGAACGAATAGAGTCCAAAGGAATAACATGATCTTAAGACCCGCATCGCTTAACCTGTCCCCAAAGGTTTTCACAAGCTGCTGCAGGATGCCGCAGCTGCATAATAAAATCAGCGCCATTGCCCATGAAACATCAAATAATTCTACTTTCATATTATCACTTTCCGCTCCAAGCGCACCGAACGGCAGCGCCAGGCAACTGAAATATTATTCGCTGTCAGCCCGGCGAGTTCCTTTTCAGCCCTGATGAAGTCAAGGTCGGTATCGACAGCCGAAGATTGATTTCAGATTTCTGGGCAGGGATGCCTACTCTGTTAAACAACAACAAAAATGCCCCGCCCTAAAATATACTTGTCATTTTCTTCCTCGCTGCCGGCGAATCCAAGATAAGTCCGCAGAATTTATGAAAGAAGGAAAATGTTGTATATACGGTAAAAGAACTAACTGGTATATAACCACTGGTATCATGAGCTCCTGCGAAAGCAATCTGTGGATAGGGGGAAGAGGTTTGCGAAAAACAATCAGCATTGCAATTTTCGTTCTTTTGTTGCTCGCGGCGCCAGGCGCCTGTTTTGCCAAAGAGGATACCGATCCGTTCCCGCCGGTACCGACAAGCAGTATTTACATTCAAGACTACGCCTATGCAACTTATGATACAACCAAAAATGCCATTATGAATATCAGCACCAATCTGAATAAGAAAACAAAGGCTCAAGTGGTTGTGGTGACCATAAAAACTTTGGACGACATGCCAATTCAAGAATACGCCCATGGACTATTTCGCAAATGGGGCATTGGCAATAAAGAAAAAAACAATGGCGTTTTGATTTTAGTCGTTACCTCAACGAAACAGGTTCGTATTGAGGTCGGGTATGGCCTTGAAGGCAGATTGCCTGACGCGAAATGCGGCGAAATCATCAGAGACAAAATGCAGCCGCAGTTAAAAGCCGGTGCTTTTAACGCCGGAATCATGGATGGATATCATGCTGTAGTTGATGAAGTATCCCGCGAATACGGCATTGATCCGGCAAGCTTAACCGAAGTTAATGCCAAACCGAAAGACAGTGGCCTTGCCTTCCCCATCATCTTCTTTGGCGGCTTGTTTATTATTATGATGGTATATGCCATATACCGTTTTTTTGTACCGCGCCGCTATCCAAGCGGAGACGGCGCCGGTTATTATGACAGCGGCTCCGGCAGTGATTCAGGCGGCTACTCCGGCGACAGCGGCGGTGGCGGCGACAGCTTTGGCGGCGGTGACAGCGGCGGCGGCGGAGCCGATTCCTGAATTGCGGTCGACGTTAGAGAATACGGGTCATATCAAACCACTGGGCACCACCGTGAGTCGAGCGGGAGACTCCGCCATTTACATAGCCAAATGATTCATAGTAGTGTACCAGCCGTTCCTTGCAAGTAAGAATGACGCTTTTGCGTCCGGTGTTTTGGGCTAGCTGAATGAAATGATTCATTAATTTGGCGGCAACTCCCTGTTTTTGGTATTCCGGAATCACATCAAGTCCAAAAACCGTTAAATTCTCTCCGTCCGGCATATGGTTAAAGGTACTGTGAAACAGCTCGTCATAAATAACGGGGCTGTCGGTGATGCACCCGTTGATAAACCCGATTAAAATCCCAGCGGCTTCCGCGACCAGGAAACAGTCGGGGAAAACGGCAATTCTGTCCTTGAATATTTCCTGCGACGCAGCTTCCGCCGCCGGAAAACAGGCTGCTTCTATTTCCGTTATGCGCTTTAGGTCTTCCGGCCGAACTCTTCGGATGATTACTTCTGGCATAGGGTATCCTCCATCTTGTTTGTCGCCATGGTATAAGGTTACTTATACCATAAATGAAGTCAAATGAGACTGTAACCCCAAAACGGACAGTTAAAAAGAACAGTAGTAGTGGCGCCTGTATTCTGCAGGCGTCATTTCGTTTAAGCCTTTTTGGAAACGTTCGTTGTGATAAAAAGCAATATAGGTTTCAACAAGTCGCCGAGTCTCATGGCGAGTTCTACCTCTATTTTGTCGTATGCATTCCGACTTTAGGGCACTAAAGAAAGATTCTATCGGGCTGTTATCTACACAAGTTCCCTGAAAGGATAAGCTTCGGAGGATAGCTGCTTTCCTAAGTTTTTCAGCATAATCTACAGAGCCAAATTGCGAACCTTGGTCCGAGTGGATAATAAGTCCTGGCCGGTGCGGGCTTCGTACTTTGCCTATAGCTTTAGTAACTGCGCTCAACACTAATTCGTTGTCATTTTTATTGGAAATTGCGTGTGCTACGATTGTCTTATCAAACATGTCTTTAATGGCGCAAAGGTACTCTATACCATCTTTTGAGTTCAAATAGGTGACATCGACAGACCATTTCTGGTTAGGCCCTGTAGTCGAGAAGTTCCGCTTGATAAGGTTGGGAGTAAAATGAGGTTTGACAGGGCCATACTTCTTTTTACTACGTATTACAGAACGAATGGCGAGGATCTTCATGTATCGATGAACGGTTTTGTTACTGATAACAAGGCCGTATTTTCTTTTTAGCACCATCCTAATCCGTTCAATACCATAGATTGGGCGAGAATGGTGTATCTGGGCAACTAACAAAGCAATCTTTCCGTTGAATTTCTTGTGCTCGGGCCTTCCCAGACATATCCAGTCATAGTACCCGCTCCTTGAACAGTCCAGCACTGCGCATAGGATCGTTATGGAATATCTATCCTGCAAGTGGTCTATGACTCGGTATTTTTCTTTTGGAGTCGTAGGAAGGCCGTCGCCTTTTTTATATCTTCCATCATTTTAACGTATTCTCTGAGTTCCTCCAGGCTCATCTTGTCTGGGTCAAGACTCTTGGACCTTCCGCCTCGCGGATTCTTACTTCTGCCTCTGCCATCTACCGTAGTACCGTATTTTCTATACTGTTTGACCCAGCGAGTGAGCACGGACGTAGATAGCTCAAGCTCCCTTATTATTTCAGTGGAACTCCGGCCTTGGAGATACGCTTCTACTATCTGGTTCTTTTCATCTATTGTCCTCTTAGTGTGTTTTCCCATATTATCACCCCCAATCTTATTAAAACAAAAGACAGCAGTTTTCACTACTGTCTTTTTTCGGTGTCCGTTTTATAGAGTTAGTCTC
>JARLHY010000026.1 GCA_031292015.1 Negativicutes bacterium
GCAGGCTTGTTGATTGTTTCGTCGATCACCGCAATCACCTCTTTGTACAGAATGCTAATCTGTTTTGTATATTAGCTGCTGCTGTTTCTTGAGACCACCTCCCAATGAGGATGTGCCTGATGTCATGGTTACGCTCAAGTGGATAAAACCCATCTCCTTTCTTGGCAACAGAATAGTCCCGGTAAAAAAAAGGTAATTTGCAGGTCCGATAGCTGAAACAATTACAAGATCGCTGCTCATCAATAATGATCTGCCGGTTTTAAAAATTCGCCGTTTTCCCCTGGTTACCTTTATTTTCTATACAAAAAGAACCAACGCTCGCAAATAAGACAAGGGGCCGGTTTGGACTACCGCAAAAAAGTATACACTGTCCCCAACCATAAAACGCTTAGTTTTATGCGAAGCGTTGTCTAAATGCCACTGGGACCTGCAGACGAAGCTGGGTCTTTCTTCATTGTAAAATCCGATATACTCTTTGACGACCGCCGGAACAGCTTGGTTTGGTCCAGCTTAAATTTCAAAAGGGGTAGTCGAGAAAAATTATCTCAACTACCCCTTGCTTAATAAGTCTTAGCGGCAGATCATTCTTTTGTTACCCTATACTATACCCGGAATTTGGCCACCGCTGCCTGCAGGTCTTGAGCCAGTTTTCCCAGAACTTCGCTGGAGGTTGCAATTTCCTCCATCGAGGCCAGTTGTTGTTCGGTGGCTGCCGAGACACTTTGGGACTCGCCCGCCGATTTCTTGCTGAGGTCATCGATCTTTTTAACCGAGCCCACGATCTGCTGGCTGCCGCCAGCCATCTGCTGAACGGCTGCCGAAATTTCCTTTACCTGGCTCGACACTTGGGTCACCAGTTCCGCGATCTCCCGGAAAGCAGCCCCGGCTGCGTTGACCACTTCGGCCCCGGTTTTGACTTCTCTGGTACCGTCGTTCATGGCTACGACGGCCTTGTCGGTATCCCCCTGAATTTCCCCGATCAGTTCGGCAATCTTCTTCGCTGCTTCCTGGGATTGCTCGGCAAGTTTCCTCACTTCCTCGGCCACCACAGCGAAGCCACGGCCTTGCTCGCCCGCCCGTGCGGCTTCGATAGCGGCGTTGAGGGCCAATAGATTGGTCTGGCCCGCGATACCGGCGATGGTATCCACGATCTGGCCGATTTCTTTGGAGCGTTCACCAAGTTTTGCCACTACCTTGGCCGAGGTGTTAACGGTGTTCTCAATTTGACTCATCTGGCTGACCGCTTTCTCCACGGCCTTACCGCCGTCTTTGGCCTTATCTGCGGCCTGGGCCGACTGGGTTGCCACCTGATTGGTATTTTCGGCGACCTGCTGAATACCAGCCGACATCTGCCTGACCACGGCGGAGGTTTCGTCAGCAACGGCCACTTGCTCATTTGCCCCGGCAGATACGTCAGTGATTGACGTCGCGATCTGGTTGGCGGCCTGGGCCGATTGTTCGGCGCTGTCAGTCAGCTGGTGTGAGGATGTTGTAATATGCTCTGATGATTGGACGATGGTTCCCAGCATATTTTTTATGCCTTTAACCATCTCGTTGATCGCGTGAGCGATTTCCCCGAATTCGTCACGGTTTTTCACAAAAATAGGTTCCCGTAAGTCTCCCTGGGCATAACATTTGGTGGAATGTAAAATTGCCAGTAAGGACTTTTTAATGTACCGCGGAATGGTGATCGTCACGAACCCGGCAATAAATATGGCCAAAACACCCAGAACAACGGATATCAATATAACCTTTTGTACTAATCCCTGGATGGTCGCCAACCGGGATTGAACAATTTGGGTATTTTCTTCGACCAGGGCATGACTGCCTCTCATGATGCCCTCGGCAAACGGTACGTATTTTTTGCCGACCGCCACGGATTGGGCCTGGAGCGCTTGCGCCCGATCCAGGTTGCCTGCTTTTTGTTCGCGCATTTGTTCGCGCACAACCGGTATAAAATCCGCCGCTGTGCCTTTTGTGTACTCAGATGTATCGCTGATCAGCTTTTCGATCACAGATCGATTGCTTTCATCGGTTATTGCCAGTATTTGCTTTTCCAATTCCAGTGCGCTCTTGAGTTTGTTGCTGAAGTTGTCAAGCATTGCTTCATTGCCGTAAGCGACAAAACCCCGGGCTTCACCGATTGCTCCGGTAAATTCATTTTCGATTTTTAAAGATAACGTCAACCTCGCTGAGGCCTTCTGAAGTTCGCTTATCTGATCCTTAATGCCGGCGCCGGAATAATAGGAAACACTGCCCAGGATCAAAACCAATAACATCATTACCAGAAAACCGAACGTGATTTTTGTGCCTACTTTTAGCTGCATTCTCATACTCCTTTTCGCTTTAGAATTGAATAGCCTTTGATTGTCCGACATGCCTGATGATGTAAGGCAGGGAACTATCCAACAATAGGTTTCTCAAGAGTATTTTCCTGTTTATATAACTTTCGCTAAAAAATTACAATTTCCTTTGTGCCGTGAATCTACGTAATAAGACGAGGAGACGGTCTGAACTGAATAAAAAAGGACACATCCCGATATCTTCTATTGTAGTATTCCATTATGATCAATTAACGGGCCGCCCTGGGAGGGTGGCTAATTTTTTGTTGATTTTATGGGGCTGAAATTCTGAGTGCATCAGGCTATAGTTGGGGAAGGCGGGGCCAGCGAATTTCCACAGGAATTTCGCACCATTTGTCGAATGATGCCTTGGTAAGAGAGGGTCGGGATGATGAGCTGAGAATAGCATTTCCGGGTTGCTGCATGGAATTACGATCTAACGGGGTGGCCTCAAAAACCCCGTCCCCGTGAGTCTGCGGCCGATATTGGATACGCATGAATTGAGGAGTCAAGACATGAAGATTCGACCGTTACAGCGCCTGTTCAGAGTATGGACGGTTTTGCTTGTCGTTGTACCTGCCCTGGTGATTATGTCGATTTACACGGTGGGCCAGATCAATGAAGCCAAACAGCAAAACCTGCGAATGATCAGTCAAAGGGTGCAGGCCCAGGAGCAGTTGATCGACTACTGGATAGCGGAACGAGCCGATGATGTTCGAAGGCTCAGCCGGTCAGAGGCGTTTCGTGGCGCGGATGAAGAACAGATAGCGCATAGTCTGGTTTTGGCGCAGCAAGGCGCCAACTTCGATTCTCTGTCCTACATCGATAAAGACGGATTTTTCAAGAGGACCACCCTTGTTCTGGGGATAAGCCACCCGTCGGCAAGAGGCAAGCCTTATTTTGCAGCAGCGCAGGCAGGCCGGGAATATGTTTCCGATGTCGTTATCGGCCGCAACAGCGGTCAACCGGTCATCAACTTTTCGGCCCCGGTTTTCGACAATACCGGAAACTTGCAGGGTTTGGTGCTCGGATCAGTAAGAACGGCAACGCTTCAGGCCCTTTTACGCGGAAACTGGATCGGGCAATCGGGAGAGGTGTTTTTGGTCAATCGCGAAGGCACGATGCTCACCGAGCCGCGCTTTGCCGAAGTGCTGATCGCCAGGGGTCTCATCCAGGGCTCGTCGGTGATGAAGTTTAAGATCACCGACGACGCTTTTCGCAATATCCGTCTGGGCGAATCCGGCGAGGCGACCTGGATCGACTACCTCGGCAACAAAGTGCTGGGGGCGTATTTTGACGTGCCTGAGCGGGGCTGGACCCTTATCGGCAAGATCAACCAGGCCGAGGTTATGGCGCCTATTTACAGCCAACTGGAGACAATGGCGGCCGGCACCTTTTTAGTCGTTGTGCTGATTTTGCCGCTGGCCACGCTGATAACCAACCGGATCAGGCAGCCGATTGACTGGCTGATCCGGCAGTCGAAGCTGGTGGAGACGGAGGATTACGCCAGGGTCGGCCAGGAAAGGCCTCCAGCCGGGATCCCGCAGGAACTGAGCGTTCTTTGTGAGGCTTTCGTTTCGATGAGCCGCACGACCGAAAGCACCGTCGAGCTGCTCAGAGCGAATGAAACCAAACTGAAAAGCAAGGTATGGGAGATACAGACCGTCAACGCCGCCCTGGAAGGGGAAATCAAGGACCGCAAGCGGGCCGAGCAACGCTACCAGCAGCTGTTTAACAGTATTAACGACGCGGTGCTGGTCTTTCCTTTCGACTGTGCAGGCAACCCTGGTACATTCAGCGAGGCTAACGATGTAGCCTGTGAACGGCTTGGCTATACCAGGGAAGAGTTTCTCAAACTGAATATATTTGATATCGATCCGTATGTCACCGATTCTTTTCGCCCGTGGCAGCGGCAGGGACAGATATTGATCGAAACGACCCATGTGACCAAGGCCGGACGGGAGATTCCGGTGGAGATCAATGCCAGTGTTTTGAAATCCGAGCAAATCATTGTGTCGATTGCCCGGGACATTACCCTGCGCAAAAGGGATCAATTGGCTTTGCAGCGCAGGCTGGAAATGCAAGAGCTGCTTGCAGTAATATCAAGAAAGCTGATTTCCCGCCCCACCGGCAGTATCGATCAGGAGATCAGCGAGGTGCTGCAGCTTGCCGGAGAATCAACCGGAGCCGACCGTTGTGTTGTTTTTTTGGACAACCCCGATGGCACATTCTGTAACCTGAGTTATTATTGGTGCCGCGAACGGGACGAACGGTTTGCCGGGTTTCCCAGCTACGCTGCAGCGGATTACGCCTGGGAAAGGGATCGGTTCGGGGCGATCGGGCAGGTTTCTTCCCCTGAGGACTTGCCGCAAGAAGGAAAAGCCGCTCAACAATTTATGGAAGATTTCGGCTGGAAGTCGATGCTGGTCTTACCGATGATATCCGGCCCAAAAGGACTGGGGTTTCTTGTCCTGGCCACGGTCCGGGAGGCCGGGACCTGGGATCCCGAACAGATCGCCTGGCTGAAAATTGTCGCGGAGCTTATCCTTAACTCGGTCGAACGCAAAAGGATCCATGACGAATTATCGCTCAGAGACAAGGAATACAGCGAACTGATGGAGGCTGTACCTGACCGGCTGTTTGAAATTGACCGGGAAGGGATATTTCTTTCGGTCAGGGGTCTGTCAGGCCGGTTTTTCGTTTCATCGGATGAGGTGATCGGCAAAAGCGTTTTGGCCGTCTATCCTGAGGATGTCGCCCAACTGCTCCTGGACAAAGTCCGGGAGACTATAGCGACTAAAAAAATGACGATCTTAGAGTATGATATAGTCATCGACAACGACTCCTTCAGCCGTGAGGCCAGGATTGTCAGCAAGCAGGACGGGAAGGCTCTGGTGGTCGTTCGCGATATCACCGAGGAAAAACGGGCCGAACAAAAGCTTGCCGCAGCCGCAAGACTGATGGAAGAAGGACAGCGGCTGGCGGCGTTCGGCGTGATGGCGACAAGCATTGCCCACGAAATCAATCAACCGCTTAATTCCATCCAGATTTCCGCAAGTGGCATGGTTTATGCAAAGAATAACCAGGTGAGGATCAGCCAAGCCGACATGCTCAAAGAGTTCGCCTGGATATCAGAGCAGGCCGCCCGGATCGACGGCATCATCAAAAATATCCGGATGTTCGTGCAGAGCGACTACTCTTCCCGCGAGGCGGTTGCACTTCAGGACGTGATCGACCAGGTCATAAAGAGTGTCGCCGGCAGTTCCTTATTTCAGGAAGTATCAATAAAAACGAATGTCGGCAGTGCCTTGCCGCCGGTACTGGCGAATCCGGTCCACCTGCAGCAGGTGATTACCAATCTGATCATCAATGCGGCCCAATCGGTTTCCCGGAGCGTACGGAGTCCCAAAATCATAAGGATAAACGCCTGGGCTGAGGACACAATCATCTTGGAGGTTTGCGACAATGGCCTGGGTCTTCCGGACGATATGGCGACAAAAATCTTCGAGCCGTTTTTTAGCCAACGATCCGACGACCAGGCAATGGGGCTTGGCCTGTCCATTGTTCAGACGATTGTCAGCACCCACGGGGGAGCGGTTCGCGCCTATAACAACGCCGAGGGCGGAGCGACGATCCGGGTCAGTCTTCCTTGGTTATCATGAAGTTTGTCCGGCATGTGCGAAATAGCGCATAATGAGTCAAAACCGCTCGCTTTTTCTGTTGTTACGATGCAAAGAGACGACTGTAGTTATTCGTGGTCTGGTCGAAATCGGACGAGAGGGCGATAAAGTTGCATATTATCATAGTTGACGATGACGCCGGCAGCCGCGCCAGCGTTGCCCGATTTCTGAAAACGATGGGACACAGGGTGACGCAGTGCGCCACAGCCGCAGACGCCCTGACGCTTCTTCGCGCAGGCTCTTTTCCTGTTGTCCTGTCAGACATAAAAATGCCGGAAATGTCCGGGCTGGATTTGTTGCGGGAGATTTCACTGCTGCCTGCGGCCACGCGTCCGAAGGTCGTATTTTTTACCGGACACGGCTCGATGGAATCGGCGATTGCGGCCTTGCGGATGGGAGCCTACGACTATTTGCTCAAACCGGTCAAAGCCGAGGATTTAATGGCTGTTGTCAATAAAATTGCCGCAGCTGACGGTTCGCAGACCGAAGCCCGACTGTCGCGAAAAGGTAAAAAGGCGGGGCAAGTAAACGGCGAAATCGGCCTGGACCACGGGGAAAAGCTATACGCGTTTTCTCCTCAAATGGAAAGGATTGTGGCGCAAGCCCTTAAATATCAAGAAGACCGGACAATGCCGCTTCTGATTCAGGGAGAAACCGGGACCGGCAAGGAGCTTGTGGCCAGACTGATTCATTCAGGCGGCAAGCAGACCGATGCCCCATTTGTCGACATCAATTGCGCGGCGATCTCTCCCGCTTTATTCGAAAGCGAATTGTTCGGTTATAAGGGGGGCTCTTTTACCGGCGGCAGCAGTAAAGATCAGGAAGGGAAATTTAGTATCGCCCGCGGTGGCACTATTTTTCTTGACGAGGTGGCGGAAATCCCTTACGGATTACAGGCGAAATTGCTGCGGGTCGTAGAGGAAAGGGAATATTACCAGGTAGGGGGTCTGAAAAAAATTCCGGTTGACGCCAGGATCATCTGCGCCACCAATATGAAACTCGCGCAGGCGGTAAACGAAGGAAAGTTTCGCCGGGATTTATACTACCGGTTGCAGATTGGGGAAATTTTATTGCCGCCGCTTCGCGAACGAAAGGAAGAGATACTGCCGCTTGCTGCCAGGTTTTTGGTCGAATTCTCCTGCGAAAGGCAAAAAAAATTCCGGACCATCAACAAGGCCGCGGAAAAGATTTTAGTCAGCCAGCAATGGCCTGGCAATATCCGCGAACTGAAAAATATGATCAGATGGGCCGTACTTATGTTTGATGATGAGGAACTAAGGCCACATCACCTCAAAAATACTCATTTGATGAAGCTCGGTGCAGTCGGGCCGGAGGAAACGCCATCCTGCTTCCGGGAAAAGCGCGGATCGCTGATTGAGAAGCATGTCGACCAATTAGTGCAGAACGCTCTTGACACGTGTAACGGCAATAAAGCAGCCGCAGCCCGTTACCTGGGAATTTCCCGGCGTTCGTTATATCGTCTGTTGGAGCGGGTAAGCAGTTAGTTTTTTACGAAAACAGCATAGCAGGCAGCAAGGACTGCGAAGGATAAGTGGGCGCTATTGGCACACTTATCCTTTTTTCTTTTATGCAATCACCGTTTTTTGATTTTTAAAAACTGTTTGGCAAAAAAATGAAAGGCACCAGCTTTGCAAGGCCGTTAGCCCTCTGGGTCTGACGAACGGGGAAAAAAATATTTTTTGGCATGAACGTTGCATGATAAATATTGCTAAATTAAGACAAATTTGGTGTTGAATATAAAAATAAAGACAAGCAGGCGATGCTGGACAGACTGTCGTGCCTGATTCAGGCCGAACGGAAAGCAGATGCAGGACCTTGTGAGTCCTGATAATCTTTCCTGTCCTGTTTTGATCGAAAAGAAGATGAAACCTGATCGCTATAACAATCAATATGTCACCCTCAATGAGGGATTAAAGATAAGGAAAGATTTTAGTGTTAAGTGATGCGAAAAGGAGTATACGATGAGAATTCGGATTGGGGCTAAAGTTGGATCAGGCTTTGGGGCAATGATATTGCTGATGGTCGTTATGGTCGTGTATTCGTTCTATTCTCTGGGGAAAATTCAGGAAAATATTGAGACAATTGATAGAGCGGTTGACCGGTTGAGTCTGGCGGACAAGATCAATTTGCAGTATACAAAAACCAGGGTTGTCGTTTCCACTTATTCCGCGTTTGGCGATGAGGCGCTGGGCCAGAAGGTCGATGCCGAATTAAAGGAAACCCTGAGGCTGGAAGGCGAGCTTCTCAAACTGGCTCGTACGGAAAAAAAACAGACGGTTCAGGATGTTATTGATGCAACGCAAAAGTACAGCGATATCATGACAACCAGGTATATACCGACAGTGAGAACCTATTATCAGGCAGTAAACTCCGGCGATGCCGTAATGGCGCAAGAGTATAAAAATCAACAGGCTGATATTGCGAAGGTGGTCATTCCGCTGGCCCAAGCGGCTTCGACAACGATTGAGGCCCTGGCAACCAGCAATGATGAAATAGTTGACCAAAATGTAAAAGATGCTAAGCAAGCTGCCGCCGCCGCTCAAAAAATGGCTCTGATTATCGGTGGCGTCTCCCTTGTGCTTGGGATCATAGTAACTGTTGTGATTACCAACATGGTTCGAAAACCGGTGGCTCGGTTGGCCGCTGTAACAGAACAGTACGCCCGGGGTGACCTGCGGAGCAGTGTCGTCGTTGATTCAGCGGATGAGCTGGGTGATCTGGCCCGGTCATTGCTGCAGATGCAGCATAACTTGAAAGAGATGATTGGCAATATCCTGGGGGCATCAGATCAGGTGGCGTTATCTTCCGAAGAATTGACATCAAGTTCTGAACAGTCGGCTCAGGCGGCGGGGCAGGTGGCTTCGGCCATATCCCGCGTTGCCCAGGGGGCGGAACAACAACTGACAAGTATCGATGAGACCGCGGCGATAGTGGAGCAAATGGCGGCAGGCATACAGCAGATTGCCGCCAATGCCAACGAGGTGGCAGGTATGGCCGACAAGACAGCCAGGGCGGCCCAGGAAGGCGATAGGGCGGTTGACACGACTATTAGCCAGATGCGCAGCATTGAGTCCAGTGTGGCAGGTTCAACGGAAGTTGTAACCAAACTGGGGACGCGGTCGAAAGAAATCGGCGAAATTGTGGATACCATTTCGGGGATCGCCGGACAGACCAATTTACTGGCGCTGAACGCCGCCATTGAGGCTGCCAGGGCCGGTGAGCAGGGCCGCGGGTTCGCCGTGGTCGCTGAGGAAGTAAGGAAGCTGGCCGAACAGTCTCAGGAAGCCGCCAAGCACATCGGCCTGCTGATAACCGATATTCAAACCGAGACAGACAAAGCTGTGTCTGCCATGGTGGAAGGTACTCACGAAGTGGAGAAAGGGACCGCGGTGATCAATTCCACCGGCAAGGCGTTCAAGGAAATTGTTGCGAACATAGACGCGGTTTCTGTTCAGGTCCGTGAGATTTCGGCCGCCATCCAACAAATGGCGGGCGGCAGCCAGCGAATTGTTCATTCAGTGCGGGAAATCGACGCGGTAAGTAAAGGCATGGCCCAGCAGACGCAAAATGTCTCGGCCGCCACCCAAGAGCAGTCCGCGGCAATGGAGGAAGTTGCCGCAGCGAGCGAAGGGCTTGCCAATTTGGCTGAAGAGCTCCAAAAAATTGTTCATAAATTTTCTGTTTAACGGATACTGATGGGGGAATTCGTAATGGACGCAATGGATAATCGCTCTACAGATGCGGACGGTCTCATCAATGCCATTTTTTATAAAAATATGACGGAACAGGCCCGGGATATCATGTTCGTCGTCGCCGCCGACGGCAGGATTATTTACGCCAATCCGGCCGCTTCAAACGCCTATGGCTACTCTAATAAGCAGCTGCGGAGCATGCGTATTCACGAGTTGCGTTCTCCGGATACACGGATCGTGATCGGCGCGCAACTAAAGCTGGCGCAACAGGAGGGTATGCTGTTTCGCACCGTTCATTTGCGGCAAAACGGGGAATGTTTTCCGGTGGAGGTCAGCTCAAGGCGGCTTGGTCTTGTGGAAAGAGAAGCGGTTGTAAGTATTGTTCGGGACATTACCGAGACAGTTGCGATGGAAACTTCCCTGAAGAAAAGCGAGGAAAAGTTCCGGCAGCTAAACATGGAACTAACAGCTGCGAATGAGGAGCTCACTGCCTCTGAAGAAGAACTGCGGCAGCAGTTTGACGAATTGCTTGTCAGGGAAGAAGCGATCCGTCGCCAGAATGTAATTTTGACCTCGCTCCACGAAACGGCGCTTGGACTGCTGCACCGGCTCGACCTTGACGAGGTGCTGCAAGCTATTGTTTCCAGCGCAACGCAGCTGTTGGAAGCCCGGGATGGATTCATAAACCTGGTGGACGAAGCAGAAGGCGTATTTGTCAGAAAAGTTGCGGTGGGCCGATTTGCCCAGGATATGACCCGCCGGACGAAGGTTGACGCCGGTCTTCTTGGTCAGGCCTATCACTCCGGACAAATCGCGGTTGTAAACAGCTACAACTTGTGGGAACATCGCCTTTCCGATTCGTTTTTTGACGGATTGTACAGTTGTGTTGTGGCTCCCTTAAAGCGGGGCGATCGGGTCGTCGGCGGTTTAGGGCTGGCTTTTGCCGAAGCCGGGCGAACTTTCGCCGAGCACGAGGTTTTTTTGCTGCAGCGGTTGGCCGATATTGCTTCGATCGCCCTGGACAACGCCACTTTGGTCGCATCTTACGAAAAAGAGATAGAGGAGCATATTCAGGCGGAAGAAGCGCTGCGAATCCAGGAGGCCAACTATCGGGCCATCTTCGAAGCCGCTAATGACGGCATCTATGTACACGATTTGGTGACCGGAGAAATCCTGGATGTAAACGCCAAAGCCTGTGACCTTTATGGCTATACCCGGGAAGAACTGCTTGCAGGTAACCTGGCCGGTCTCGGAACAGGTGAGTGGCCCTATACCCAGGTCCAGGCCAAGCATTGGATCAGGCTTGCGGCAGACGGCGAACCACAGTTGTTCGAGTGGAAGAATAAACATAAAAACGGCCGGCATATTTGGGTGGAAGTCAACCTGAAACGGGCGGTAATCGGGAATGCGGACCGATTGCTGGCCATTGTGAGAGATATTTCGGAACGAAAGAAGCATGAGGAGGAACTGCTGAAATCGCAAGCAAGCAATCTCGCACTGATCAACGCCATCCCTGATCTCATGTTCATCATCAGGGGCGACGGCACCCTTGTGGACTTCAAAATGAGCAAGGAACAGCGCCATGTTCCGCCTGAAATATTTTTGGGGAACTCAGTTCTTGCTATGTTCCCAACAGAATTTGCCGCTACAATTATGCAGAAGATTGAATGGGCGCTTGCTTCAGGAGAGGTGCAGACATTTGAATACCATCTTCCCGCCCATGGCAGAATCCAACATTATGAAGCCAGGATCGTGGTCAGCGGTGAGAATGAAGTGTTGGCAATCAGCCGCAACATCACAGACCGAAAAAACATGGAAGAAGAGCTGAAGCGGATGAGTATCCACGATTCTTTGACAGAACTATATAACCGGGCTTTCTTCGAGGCCCAGATGAGACAGTTTGAAAAGGCAAGAGATATCTCGGCCGGGCTGCTTGTCTGTGACATTGACGGGCTGAAGATTGTCAACGATACCTTGGGCCACGGGGTGGGGGATGCTATTTTAAAAACCGTTGCGCTCATATTGAAGGAGACCTTCGCAGACGGTGATCTGGTGGCTCGCATCGGAGGCGATGAATTTGCCGTCTTCCTGCCCGGTGATTCCGCGAAGGCGCTGAAGGTCGGTCGTCGACGAATCTTAGAGCAGATTGATCTTTACAATGAGGATAATCCAAAAGTTCCGATCAGTCTGTCGCTGGGGTATGCGGTAAGCCGGCAGTCCTCCGTCGATGTGAACGACTTGTTTAAAGAAGCGGACAACAACATGAACCGGGAGAAACTCCACCGGAAGAAAAGCGCGAGAAGTGCTTTTCTTCCGGCGCTGGTGAAAGCTCTTGAAGCCCGGGATTTTATTACAGAGGGTCATGGTCGCCGTCTGCAGGAGCTGGTTGAAGCGTTGTCGATAGCAATCGGCCTGCCTGAACAAAATCGGGCAGATCTGCGGTTATTCGCGCACTTTCACGACATTGGCAAGGTTGGGGTACCTGACCGTATTCTCTTTAAGCCGGGTCCTTTGACGGATGAAGAGTGGGCTGTGATGCGCCAACACTGTGAAATCGGCCATCGCATAGCGGTGGCTGCTCCGGATTTGGCGCCAATCGCCGACTGGGTGCTCAAACATCAGGAATGGTGGGATGGCAGTGGCTATCCTTTAGGCATCGCAGGGGAAAACATTCCCCTGGCATGCCGGATCCTGGCAATTGCGGACGCTTATGACGCCATGACCCATGACCGCCCGTATCGAACAGCCATGCAGGAGAATGAGGCGGTCGGTGAAATAGCAAAGTGCGCAGGAACCCAGTTTGATCCAACGCTGGTGAACGCCTTTATTGCCATGCTGGGCGATGCGGCGAAGCCTACATCGATAAATGAAGGACCCGCATTTTGAGCGGGTCCTTCAATGTATCCGGCTGTTTTATTCTTCCGGTGTCGGCCATTATGGCTGGATCTAGCGGCTGATGAAAAATGTGCCGCCGCAGATGAGCAGGATGCCGATGACGCGATTGATGGTAAGGACTTCATTAAAGAGGACGCAGCCTGCGATGACGGCAAAGATATAGTTGATCGACGTAAGCGGCGCCACCACGCTGAGATCGCCGCTTTTCAAGATGTATATCCACAGCAGCAGGTCGGCGGCACTAACCACTACCCCGGCCATCACCAGCGGGTTTTGCACCACTTCCCACACCATGCCCAGGATGCCTGAGATTGAATTTGGCTCAGTCAGGGAACGGGAACCGAATTTGATCAGGATTTCTCCCAGGGTATTGATTCCGCACCACAGTAGAATCAAAATTAGCAGTCGTTGCAAAGCTGTTACCTCTTTTCTTTCGCGTGGCTGGCATACCAGTCATCAAGCGTTTTGCGGTCAGATTCAAAGGTGTCGGCGAAGCGGCGCAGCAGAAGGCGCAGCAGAAGGCGCAGCAGGGAATTAGCGGGATAAACCGCGTGTCTGGTGAAAACGAAGCTTGAGCCGAGATAGGCCTTGATCTGGGGGTCGGTCCAGCCGAAAATGGCGGTCTTCAAAGAGTGATCCAGCGCATATTGCAGCATATCGAACCAGCTGACGTAATACAAATTGTTGTCGCGAAAATCAGGATATTGCGCTCCGTGATATTTATCAATCAGATGGTCGCCGTGCCGAAAGCACAGACTGTAGCCGATCAGGCGATCATCCCGCGAGTAGGCGAAAAGCAGGCCGCCGGACTGATCGTCGCGCAGGATTTTCTCGAAAAAGGGTCGGGTTAATTTATCGAAATGAATATAGCTGTTATTGTACACATTTTCATACAGGCGATAGAACTCCCCGACAGTCTGCGAATCGTGAAACATTGGGTCGCCGGCAGCGATCAGGCGAAGCGTGACGGCGCTGCGTTTTTTCAGCTTACGCCGGAAATCGGAGCGCCGGCTGGCGGAGAAACGGCTGAAAAAGCTGTCCAGGGAGTCGAAATCAATCGGGATGTAGGCCATAGCCTGTCCGTCCAGCAGGACGAAGCCTGCGGCAGTCAGGGCTGCGCAAAGCCGGGCCGCGGCGGCATTCTCCGCTGACGACAGAAATGGCGCCGTCGGAGCGATATCTTTGACAATCAGATACTTGGTTTTTCTCTCAGCCATTTCGCCCAGCAAGACAGCCGGCAGAGATTCGGCGTCCACCGTGCCGGGAAACAGAGCGAATTCAGAGACTGTCGTTCCGATAAACAGCGTGCGGGGGCGGAGAATAGAAGAATATAGTTTCCCAGGCAGAATGCGGCCCGCACTCTGGATGAAGCGCCGCAGAGGCTCATCCGCTGTCAGGAGAAGATCGAATTCCGCCAGGAAGGCGGGTAACCGCTGCCCGTTCAGGGCCATGGAGCAAGATTCGAAGCCGGCGGGCGGATGCGCCTGGATAGCCTCAATCAGGCCGGATGGTTCGAGCTGAAACAGGTAATCATTTGTATTGACAGGAAACGTCTCCTTCCCCAAACCGGCCGCGTACTGGAATATCCGGCTGACTTACGGCGTAATCAAAACATTATTATCTTGTCATTCAATAATAAGGAACGATTCCCCTCCTGGAAACCAATCCTTGTTAAGCGACGAGTGTGAACGGTTTTCGCCATGGCCATTTTCAGGTAAACTACTTGCAGGAAAAATGACGATTAGTGCCGAAATTTGTAGAAAGCAAAAGTTCAGACACTGCTGCGCAGCAAAGAGCTGGCTGCGAAAAGGTCAATTGAGGGATTGGGGGGGCTTTGGTATGAAAAAATATGTTCGCTGTAAAGCCTGCGGATATGTCATGGATGAGGCGCTGCTCAAGGATAAATGCCCGGCCTGTGGCATTCCGAAAGTGGTGTTTGAGCCGGATATAAAAATTTCGCCAGGGCGCAGATTCATGCTTGGTCAGCATCTTCATCCGATTTCCGTGCATTTGCCGCAAGTGTTTCTCCTTTTGATTCTGGTTATGCCTTTGCTGTCCCTCGCGGTGAGCGACCCCCTGCGGAGCGAGTTCCTCATTATCGCCAAGTGGGCGATTTTTGCCTTGCCGATAACGGTTGTGGGCGGGATAGTCACCGGCCTTTTTGACGGCAAACTGCGCTTTAAAAAGCTTACAACTCCATTGATGATCAATAAAATAATCGCCGCAACCTTCCTGCAGATTTTATCACTGGCAATATGGGCGCTTTATCTGTATCAGGGCTTTGCTGCCGGCAACCTGTGGCTGATTGTCGGACTGACTGCTGTCGCCACTGGCTGTGCCATCTATCTTGGTCGGGTGGGATCTTCGCTCTTTAGCTCCATTCTTCCCGGGTGAGGTACCTGTTTTGCCGATTCGCGGCAAAAAAACATCATACTACGCCAAGATACAAGGGGACTTGCTCCTTGTATCTTTTGCTGTTCACCCCTTTTTCACTCCGGGCATAGTCCTGTTGCCAATGCCTGGCCTGGCGAAAAAGCGTAAAAAGACTGTCCCGGTGCTTTTCCTTTTGCATTCCTTTCTTGTTAATCGAACATATGTACTGTATAATGTATCTGAAAGCGGAAGAAGCTGGGAGGCGCTATATGACTGGCGATAAAAACGTTTATGAATATCGGGTGAGCATTAACCGCACCAAGACATCACTTTCGAAAGTGATAGCCTGCGACATCGAGCCCCATGAATCGACTACTGATCTGGTGGTGGCCTTTGCCAGGAAAGCGTTGCCGCAGTTTTTCAGAAAAATGCGTGATGGCGATATGATTACCGTTTGCTATCTGGGTGAGGTATAGGGCGGGAAAGGAGGATGTTGCCGATGTACAGGCACGTTTGCCGATCATGCAGTAAGAGCATTGAGGTACTGATGGCCAGGGCCGTATGCATCTGTTCCTGCAAGAGGATCATGGCCTGGGGTGAGCAAAACCCCGAGACCGTCTCGCAACAAGAGCGACAGCCGAATAAAGCATGTGCTTTTACCGGCGATCAATCGCCGACAACTGTTTGAGAAAAAAGAAGACAGCGCGAAAATAATGATTATCTCGGACTATATGGGCGCATTCGCTGCACGCCCCCGCCACAAGAATAAGCAAGGCTTGCAGCCAATTTAAGGATACAAGCCTTTTTTGCTTTTTTAAAAGGGAATTAGGCCTATGGGATAGAAGTGGGAGAGGAATTATCTAAAAAACTGCGGATCCCTAAAAGGGGTGGGGAGATTCAGCCGGCAACCCGCACGGACAGATTCTTCAAAATGTCCTGAACAAAATCCTTAAGATGGAGACAATATGCTGACTAATACTTACATCATCTGTGACTTCGAATGGAATTTTCTGCCCTGGCGGGTTAACAAAGCGTGCCCTAACGAGATCATCGAAATTGGCGCCATCAAGACAGATGCCTCGCTCAATGTCATAGATACTTTTTCTGAAAGCATCAAACCTGCAATTTACCGGACGCTGGATAAACGGGTGAAGAGACTGACACGGTTTTCCGAAGCCGACCTGGAGCATGGGTTGGGATTCCCTGCCGCTGTAAAGCAATTCCGGGATTGGATGACCCATGACCAGGAAGTACCGACGATTTGCACTTTTGGCAGCGCTGACATCAGCATTCTTAAGCAAAACTGGCGCTTTTACTATCCGGAATCCAGCGAGCTGCCGTGGCTGAATCGTTATGTCAATCTTCAGGAATACCTTGATATGGTCGAGGACGGCAAGCAGCTCAGCCTTCAGGCCTGTGCCCTTTCCTGCGGCGTCGAGGTGGATGAGAACGACCTGCACCGGGCTCTTGGCGACACCTATCTCCTGCTTGGGATCCTGAAAAAAAGATTTGATGCCGATAAAATGAACCTCTTCACCATCGACGGCAACGCCGATGCCCTGGGCGGCAGCGAATTCGTCACCGACGAGGGTGAGCTTGATCCTAAGAAGACCAGGCAGCGCTGCCCGGACTGCGGACGCTATCTGAAACAGCTCTCCGGTTGGAAGCAGCAGTTTAATCGTTTCGTCGCCAAGTTTGGCTGCACATCCTGCAGCCGCAACTTCACCGGACGCCTCACCGTCAAGCGTCACCGCATCACCGGCAACGTGCATTACCGTTCCAAGCTGGAGGCTGTCGGCGAAAAAAAGGAAGCCGATCTTGGACGCAGGGTTGAATAAAACAAATAAGGCTTCCGGCCGATTCCGGCCGGGAGCCTTTTGCTAACCATTCCAATATATTGTTGCGACAAATTTTGAGAGATTTGGCAAAAAAATTAGCAGGATTTAGGAAAATTTACCCGAAATTATCCGTAGCAATGAGCGGCCCAAACCTGAAGAAAGGGAGGCAGACGGATGAAAGAGATAAAAATTCTCGTGATGATCGCTGTCATACTGACAAGCTATCTCGTCATCCCGCAGCCGGCCGCCTACACTGTCAACCCACCGCAAAAATCGTTCGGCAACGTCGTGCGGGTCGCCTCCGGCAGCGCGGCCATCGTGGTCACCGACGGCAATGGCCCGGTCAGCAACGCACCGGTGACCGTGACGGTCAACGGTGAGGTTCTGAGCGCGATCACCGACGCCAGCGGCAAGGCAACCCTCACCAACCTGCCTGCCGGCGGCTACGTTTTTACAGTCAGAGCGCCGGGTTACTTCGACGCTTCCGCCAGCGTGGCAGTCATGAGCCGCGACACGGCGATGTATACCATTTCCCTGTCCAGGCAGACCCGGGACGAATTGGTCGCAGTCAAGGACAAAGCCGGTCCGTCCGGTCGCGCGGCTGTGCCTGCCGCAGCCACTGCAGCGGAGGCAGGCCCTGGTCCTGTCAGCGGCGCTGCGGTCAGCCGAATGGCGGACCGTCAGGTCGAGTCACATAAAACGGATGCCAAAGGAACGGCGTTTTTTATTCCTCCCCTTGGAAACTATAGCATCGCTGTTGCCAAAAACGGCTATCGCCCCTATGCCGCTCAAAGCGCCATCTCCACCGGCGGGCAAATGAAACCGGTGGGCTTCTATGCGGCCAGGCCGGGCGTCGGCGGCGATCAGGGAACAATTGCTGCAGCGAAAGATACTGCAGCCACCGCCGCCGCGGCTGTGGCAAAAATGTCCGGTACTGCGAACGGGGCCGCCGACGGCAAAGCGATAGCGCCGCAGAGTGCGGCGAAGTCCGACAGTGTTGCCGACAGCAAAACTTCAGTTCAACTGAGAAAACCCTGACATTGTTCTTAGCGGGTTTAGTATTGTTGTGCGCCAGCCAGGAAGCGGCGCTATTTTCCCGTGACCTCTCGCCCAAGGCGCCGCCGGGCGATTGATCGACAGGGCACGGGCAGTCAAAAAAAATCAGGGCTTCCGGGGCGCTCCCCGGAAGCCTTTTGCTATGGCCTTTTCAAGGCGGTTTTGCCGACGGTGCATTGCACCCTTTGGTTCACTGGCGGGACCGGTACGTTTCAAAAACGCACAGACTGCAGAGGGCAAGGCTCCGGCTGACCGAATCGGCACATGGCAAATGATTGGGAGGGCAAAAGGGTTGCCTGCGGCAAGACAATAAAACACGGCTGTCGGCAAACCCACAAAAATAATGCGAAAATTTCAAAAATAATTCGAAAGCGAAATTTGATTATCGATTATAGTGAAGCTAGCAACATCCGGACTTATCGGTAAATCGCGACTGTCGAGCCATCATTGAGGAGGAGGATTTTGATGAAAAGTGAAATGACTTCCCGGGAAAGGGTAATGACGGCGCTGAATCTGGGCCAACCGGACCGGGTTCCCTGGCTGGAAGCCTATGTTCATCCGAGCTTGGTGACCAAGCTTCTCGGCCGCAGCGTTCCCACGGCCGACGGGGTGCTTTTCCCCCATGAAATCCATGAGGTACTGTGTCTTGATCACATCTCCTACAGCATGCAGGCCCCGGTCTACGCCGAAATGCGTAAAAGCGGCGACATGAACCTGATCCAGACGCCCTGGCTGAAAACCCGCAAGGACCTGCAAAACCTGAAAGAGTGGCTGCCTGACAACACTGCTGACTCTTTCTATGAGAATGCCAACGAATATCTGAAAGGCAAGAAAGACTACGCTTCCCTCTGCATTTTAAAAATAGGCATGGCCAACACCTATAACAGTATGGGCTATGAAGACTTCGTCTACAACCTATATGAGGATCCCGAGTTCATCATCGACTGCCTGGAAGCTTGGGGGGAATGGTGTTCGCGGATTATCGAGCGAGTCAATGAAATGGATTTCGATATCGTCCAGGTCGCCGAGGACATCGCCTTCCAGCAGGGGGCGATGGTCAAGCCGGATCAATACGAAGAGTATATCTTTCCTTTCTGCAAAAAGATGATCGCCAAAATCAAAAAACCGGTTATCTATCATTCCGACGGCGATTACAACAGTCTGTTGCCCTACATTCTCCAGTACAACGTAAAAGGCATCGCCAACCTGGAGCCGCCGTACATGGACCTGGTCAAGCTCAAGGCGGCTTACGGCAGCAGAGTCTGCCTGGTGGGCAACATTGACCTGCACTATACCCTGACGATGGGCTCGCCGGAGGAAACCACCGCCGAATGCCGGGAGAAACTCGAAACCGTGGGCCAGGGCGGCGGCTATATGATCACAAGCTCCAACGGCCTTACGTCGTATTGCAAGCCGGAGAACGTGATGGCTATGAATGACGCCATTTTAAAATACGGCTGGGCTAAATAAGCGGTTCTTCTCTTCAGGAAAACAGTTGCAGTACGCCTTAAATATTGAGGTAAGGGAGAGATAAGAATGATGATTCAAGAGATTCGGGGGCTCGTGATCGAAGGCCGATCCCGGCAGATTCAGGAAACTGTGCAAAAGGCGGTCGACGAAGGGCTCGGAGTCAAGGAAATAATCAATGACGGACTCATCGCCGCGATGTACTCGGTGGGCGAGAAATTCAAAGTGAACGAGGTTTATGTTCCGGAAGTGCTTATGTCAGCCCGTACGATGCTCAAGGGGATGGAGGTCCTCCGCCCGTTGTTCGCCCAGGCCGGCATCAAGGAGAAGGCGGTGTTCCTGATCGGCACGGTGAAAGGCGACCTGCACGATATTGGCACCAACATCGTTTCGATGATGATGGAAGGCGCGGGTTATAAAGTCGTCAACATCGGGGTCGACAAAACGGCCGAGGAATTTGTCCAGGCGGTAAAACAGCACAGTCCGAAAGTGGTGGGGTTGGCGGCGCTGCTGACAAGCACGCTGCCGGAGATGAAGGAGACGATAAAAAGTCTGAGCCCCTACCGTGACAAAATCAAAATCGTCGTCGGCGGCGCCCCGGTCACCCAGAAATTCGCCGATGAGATCGGCGCCGACGCCTATGCGCCTGACGCCGGCACCGCCGTTACCATCGCCGATGCTTTTATTGCCGGCTGATCACTGCGGGCCGCTCATCCCCGACGGAAGGGCGGCCTCGCAATAGGCCGGCTTGATAGGCTTTGGCCCGGAAACTGTAAATAGGCGAGGAGGAGAGAGTATGGAGTCAACCCCTGCGTTAACCCGGGAGTCCTCATTTAAGCTGAAAAATCTCCGCTGGTACATCCTAGGCACCAATGCGCTGGTACTGGCGCTGAACTACGCCGACAGGGCGGCGATCGGCGTCGGAGCTCCGTTCATACTCAAGGAATTTGGCTTCTCAGCCGCGGTCTGGGGCATTATTCTGGGGGTCTTCGCCTTTGGCTACGCACCCTTTTGTTTTATCGGCGGCTGGACTTCCGACAAGTTTGGTCCGCGCCGGATCATGGCTTTATGCATCATATGGTGGTCCATATTTACGGCGTTGACGGCATATGGTTTCAATTTTGTCAGTTTCCTCTTCATCCGGCTATTTTTCGGTTTCGGCGAAGGACCGCAGGGGTCGGTGACAGCCAAGACCATGGGCAGCTGGTTCCCGCAGCAGGAAATCGGCCGCGCGATGGGCATCCCCCAGGCCTTTACCCCGCTGGGAGGAGCCATTGCCGTGCCGCTGGTGGCCTGGATGATCGGGATTACCGGAAACTGGCGCCTGCCCTTCATTATTCTGGGCATCTTCGGCATTTTATTCGGAATCGGCTGGTATTTGATTGTCCGCGACAAGCCGGAGCAGCATCCCTGGATTACAGCCAAGGAACTGGCCTACATTACCGCAGGCTTTGCGGCCTCCTCGAAAGAACAGTCTACGCTGTCCATCTGGCGTTATATCAATACTCCCCTCATGTGGAGCGTTTCACTGGCCTTTTTCGGCTACGCCTGGGTCCTGTTCACCTTCCTCAACTGGTATCCGGTTTATCTCTTCCAGGTGCACGGCGTGGATATCAAAACCCTGGCTGTGACAGGAGCGATTCCCTGGATTACCGGGACCATCGGCTTTATGCTTGGCGGGGTATTTTCCGATTGGCTCGGTGCGAAAACAGGCCAGCATGCCAAGGTCCATAAATGGACGATCGTCATTTGTCTGACCGGGGTCTGCATTACCTTCGCGCCCAGCGCCATGATAACATCCACCTATAGCGCCGTCGCCCTTATGAGCCTGTCTATTTTTCTGCTCTACTTCAGTGCCCCCAACTATTGGGCCCTGGTTGCCGATAATGTTCACACATCAAAACTGGGAGGCGTGGCCGGCTTCGTCCATTTCATCGCCAACCTGGCCGGCATCTTCGCCCCGGTTGTGACCGGCGCCCTGGTATCCGCTTTCGGCGCCTGGGAATGGGGCTTCGGCATCGGCGCTATCATCGTCGGAGCCGGGGCGGCCAGCCTGGCTGTGATGGGCAAGATTGATCACGCCTAGGCGCCGGCCAGGGAGCATCGCTCGCTAATCGAAGATGGTCCGGACAAAGAGCATGGTTATTGCGCCATGCTCTTTGTCGGTCCACGGCCATCCTATTCGAAAATGTTTTTACGCGCCAAGGAGAGGATTCCCCTCCGGGCTGCGGAAAGTATACACTATGCGTGGCGCCCGACTGCTTTCGCAGGCGTTACCTTTGCCAGAATGAATGTGATGGATGTGTTAACTATGCAGGCGGTCAATGCTGCCTACGAAAATTTCCGTGACATGGAGGAAGACCTGGAAACCTATTTCCGGTGTACAGGTGTCAACGTCCTGGCCATCGACGAAAAAGGAATCGAGCGGTCTTTCCACGGGCAAACAATATCCTACTGCCGGGAATACATCAAACGGACGGGAGAGAACTGCGACTGCGGGAAAGTCCACTTTAAAGCCTGCAAACAGTCTGTCGGCCTTAACGAACCGTATTTCATGATGTGTCCGCTCAATTTAGTGAACATCGTCGTCCCGCTCATGAAAAACGGCATCTTCAGCGGCGGACTGATCGCCGGCCCTGTCGTCATGAGCACTCCTTACAACCAAATTCATCTTTATAATATGGGAGACGCCAGCCAGGCGGAAAACTACCGCATTCTTGAGGAATTCCTGAAGGTCATTCCCTGCGTGGACCCGATCCGGACCGGCTACCTCGGCAACCTGCTCTACATCCTCAGTTCGTCCCGCAACAGCGACCTGCTTTACAAAGCCAAAGAAAAGGCCAAACTTGATTCCCAGATTTACGAGCAGATTCAGACCTTCAAAGACAATAATCTGGAGACAATCAACATCCGTACCAGGGAAAAAGGGCTGTTTACCAAAGTTCAGCAGGGTAAATACGAAGAAGCGAAGATTATCTTAGGGGAACTGCTGGCCCTGATCTATCTGTTGGAAGGGAAAAATCTTGACGCCACCAAAGCCAGGTGTAACGAACTGAACGCGCTTGTCTCCAGGGCGGCGCTGGACGGCGGGGCGCCGATAAAGGAAATCCTGGCCTTCAACATGTTGCTGACCAAAGAACTGAGGGAATTGAAAAACATTGACGAAATATCCTCCTGGATGAGCCATGCCCTGAATTATTACTGTGAGAGCATCACGCCGATGTTCGAAGCCGAAACGATGACTGAGATCAAGAAAGCTATTCAGTATATCAACTCTCATTACAAAGAAGACATTACCCTGAACCACGTAGCCAGCTATGTTCACCTGAACCCATCCTATTTTTCGGCCCTGTTCAAAAGAATCGTGGGGGCAAACTTCATTGATTACATCTTGGGCCTCAGAATCGAAGAAAGCAAGGACCTTCTGATCAACACCTCGAAGACTATCAACGAAATCGCTGTTGCCGTCGGTTTTACCAACCAAACTTATTTCGGGCGGATGTTCAAACGCCGGACCGGCAGAACACCGGGGTTCTACCGGCAAAAACACGGCACATGACGAAAACGCGGCGGCGCCCGCCGGTGATTGTCCGGCCGGTATTGGGGGGGAATGGGATTGGAGATTTTGTCCGAAATAGCGGAGGGAATTATCAAGGGCAACGCCAACCTGGTAAAGGAAAGAGTCTTTCAGGCCCTGGACGCCGACGTCTTGCCGCTGACCATATTGAAGGAAGGGCTGATCGCAGGGCTGGATGTTGTCGGCGAGAATTTCCGCAAAAGGGAGATTTTTGTTCCCAATCTCCTCCTGTCAGCCCGGGCAATGAACATGGGTATGAAGGTGCTGGAGCCGCTGTTGAAGGAGGACAACGCCCCGGTTGCCGGGAAGGTCGTGCTGGGCACGGTGGAAGGAGATCTGCACGATATCGGCAAAAACCTTGTAGCCTTTATGCTGAGGAACGGGGGGTTTGAAGTCATTGATCTCGGCTTTGATGTGAGCAAAGAGCAATTCATCGAAGCTGTGGAGCAATATCAGCCGGACATTCTGGCGATGTGCGCCCTGTTGACCAGTACCGTGGCGGAGTTCGCCGAAGTGATCAGGTCGTTGACCCGGGCGGCCTTGCGGGACAAGGTAAAAATTATTGTCGGCGGAGCTCCGGTCAGCCGGAGCCTGGCTGAGAAGATCGGCGCCGACGCCTACATCCCGGACGCGGTCGCCGCGGTGGAGGTCGCAAAAAACCTGCTGCGGCAATCATGAAGGATTACAGGAACGATCGGATACAAAAACGGAAAAGAATCAAACCCTGCGGACTTGGTCCGCAGGGTTTTTGATTCTCATCTGACAAAGACAACTGTCGGCCTGAAACCGCCATGTATCTTTTGGCATATGGTAATTCTGCCGTTAAAAGCTACAATAAAAGTAACATAGTCAAGACCTCTTTCCAATAAGCATTTGCGGGCCGGAAAAGTCATAGATTCATCCCGTGGGAGTCCGGGTTTAGGAGGGTTGTTTTTTTGAAAACCAGCGAGGCATCCATTTTGGTGGTTGACGATGAAGAAATGGTTGTCAAGGCGTTGCTGCGGACCTTCGAGCTCAATGGGTATTCAGCTGTCGGCATCACCGACCCTTGCCAGGCGCTTGACCTGCTCAGCAAGCGGCGGTTTGCCGTCATTATCAGCGACCAGCGGATGCCTTCCAAGAGCGGGGTTGAGTTGCTGCAGGCAGCGCGGGAAATCTCGCCGAACACCGTGCGGATTATCGTGACCGGTTATACCGATCTCGATGTGGTCATCACCGCGGTCAATCAAGGCCAGATCTATTATTATTTTGCCAAGCCCTGGGAAGAAAGCGAGCTGCTGCGAGTCGTTGATCAGGCTCTGGTTCTGCATGAAAAGACAGAGGCGCAGGAGCGGGCTGACCAGCAGATACAGGAGCTGACCAAGAACAAGGAACTGCTGATTTCTCAGCTGAAGGCGATGCTGGGCCAGAACCTGACCAACTCGGTCAACACTCTCCAGAAAATAGTCGAAGTGAAAGATCTTGAGCTGCTGCAGCATGGCCAGCGGGTGAATCAGTATGCCCGCCAGCTGGCCGATCTTATGGAATTGTCTGCACCGCGAAAAATCAATCTGGAATACGCAAGTCTTTTTCATGATATCGGGAAAATAGCGATTCGGGATCATGTCCTTGACAAACAAGATCTCCTGACTGAACATGAATTAAATGCGATTAGGCTTCATTCGGCCTATGGCGCGGAAATATTGGGCGAGCTCGGTTTTTTTGATGAGGTGGCAGATATCGTCCTTCAGCATCACGAGAACTATGACGGAACAGGCTATCCCCAGGGCCTGCGCGGTACGGAAATACGGCTGGAAGCCCGTATCATCGCAATTGCCGACTCATATGACCGGCTGATATCCACGCAGGATTACCAGGAAAAAGTGCCGCATGAAGATGTTATAAAAAAAATAGTGGAAGCAAGCGGCGCCCGTTTTGACCCGTATCTTGTGAATTTGCTATTCTGGGCGAAAAGGAACGCGCGAATCGGATAACCGGTACCCTTCCTTGCCGGGTTAACTATTTTGCGAGGTGATAACGGTGAGCAAGATGAAAACCAAGGTGCTCTTTGTTGATGACGAGCCCCATATTCTCAGTTCGATTCGTCGCGCAACCGTGGGAGAAAAATTCGAAGCGCTGTTTGCCGGAGGCGGCCAGGAAGCCTTGCGCGTTATGGAAGAAAATGAAATCAGCGTGATTGTAACCGATATGCGGATGCCTGGTATGGATGGCCTGATGCTGCTCAAGATCATCCGGGAAAAATATCCGAAGACGGTCCGGATGGTATTGTCAGGGTTTACCCAATTATCACAGGTGATGGTGACCATCAATCAGGGGGATATCTTTCAATTCATACCGAAACCGTGGGAAATGGAAGAAGAGCTTCTCAGCGGAGTCCGCCAGGCCATTGAACGCTATGATATCGAAAAAGAACGCGATAACCTCCGTTTTGGACTGGAACAGAAAAATAGGGCCTATCTCCACATTTTTCAGGAATTGGAGCAGCGGCGGATCAATGCGAAAAAAGAAGTTGCCAATTTGAAGCGGATCAATCACTGGATATTTACTTTCTGGAAGAAGCAGATGGAACTGGGCGGAGGTCAAACGACCCAGGCCCGTGAGGTCACCGCCCGCTACATCGATACCATTGAAAACATTCAGCTTGCGTATATTGAGATTTTGCCGACTAAAATAGAGACCAAACCCGCGGAAAAAATAGTCCAGGACATCGTCCAGGGATGCGATCAGCAAGTGGTGTTCTGCAGTCCGCTGAACGCTCCGCTCCAGTTAGCCGGATATCACGCTTTTCTTGTCATGGCCTTTCAGAGGTTAGTTCAACTTTATGCGCCCGATCCGGCGAACACAGTTTCCTGTGAGATGAATATTGACAAAAACCAGGACGGCGGCATGCTGATCGACTGTCGACTGTGGCAGAAGGGAATAAAGTTTCCTGTAGCGGACCTGGACCGTTTAAAAATAGGTTGTTCCCTTTTGAACGAGATCGGAAAAAGTTATGGTGTGGAAATGGTGATCGAGACTAAATCCGAAATGACGTCCATCAAACTGGTATGGAAAACCCTGCCCTTGTCGGCAGCGCCGGAAGCTTCGAAGGAAGAAGCTTCCGAATGACAAAATGAAAGGAAGTCTTCCGTGAAATGCCCGGAAGACTTCCTTTCATTTTGTCGGATGACTACCTATTCTGCACGATCAGGCCCAGTTCGATCCCCTTGGCGACTACTTTACTGCGGCTGTTGACATTCATTTTGTGAAAGATGTTGTTCATATGATTTTTTACCGTGCCGACCGTGATGAAGATTTCCCGGGCGATCTCCGCGTTGGACAATCCTCTTGCCAAAAGCAGCAGAATTTCGCTTTCTTTCATTGTCAACAGATCGGAGGATTCTCCCAGCCGATAGGTGCCGAGGCGAGAGTCCCGGTAGGCTTTGATAGCGTCATGCAGGGCCGAGGATAAGGCGTCTTTTGAAATCGGCTTTGTCAGAAAGGCGGTAGCTTTGCCCCGGTTTATTGCCTCGATGGCTACAGTAAAGTCGGCAACCCCGGTGAGCAGGATCCGCTGTACGGACTTATCAATCAAATGGACTTGCGACAACAAGTCAATGCCGCTCATTGCCGGCATCTTGAAATCGGCAACCACCGCCGCAAACGGACCGCGCGTTTTTACCATTCGCAGGGCATCGCGAGGGTCATTGGTGGTGGTCAGCTCAAAGTCGTTAGCCAGCAACCTTCTGATTGACGACAAGAAGTAATCTTCGTCATCGACAAAAAGAATCTGGGGGTATTTATCCTCCAACCTTCGGTCACCTCACTTCCGGCCTGGGCCGGAAAAATGTATCTTTATATACATGGAGAGCGCGGTCTGCCCCGTGTTATCTTAAACATGAAAACGGTGCAAGAAAATTTAGAAAAATCAACTCGAATTTCGACGGAGGGAGAGTGCAGCAATGAGCGGTTCCAAGCAGGAAAGCGACAAGATCAATGAAATCCGGGAAACGTTGGAGCAAATAAAGACGTCGGTGGAGAACCAGGTTGACGCCACTGAACTACACATCGATTTGGAGGCAATACTCAGACAGTTTGATCAGGCGCGAAGCGCCCAGACCCAAGTCGACGCACTGGTTTCCCGGATCAACGGGAACAACTGACCGCTTGCGGCTGACCGGAAGGAGCATATTCTTCGGCAGGTATCCCCGGTGATGAAAATGGCAGTAGCTGAGGAGGAAGTTAAGTTGCTTACATACAAAGAGCAAGAAACCCGCATTGTGGATCGTATCGATGTAATTTGTCAGGCGATGAAGCAGGATGAGACGACAGCCAACGGTTTCTTGCCGGAATTAGAGGGTATTTTGAATATGTACGTGCTTTTTCGCCGCGGGCAGAAGGTATCTGATGCAAGTACGGGGGTCAATACAGTAGAAAGCCAGTTTTAGTAGTATTTTGCCAATAAATGTCGAAAATCCTGCAAAACTTCCGTATTATTATTGCAGCTGACTCCATTGACGAAAATTAAAGTGTATTTCCCGCCGATTGACCAAGAATTGCTGAGTAAACAGGTGAGAACCATGAAAAAAGGACTGGACCAATTCCTGAATAAAACTGCCGGCTATTTCCCGGTTCTTGTGGCAGTTTTTGGCGTGATCCTTACCATCGTCAGCTTCTGGCAGCTTCGGACCTACAATCTGGAACGCCTGGAGAAAAAATTTGAAATTGACGCCTACTATATATCCAGCACCGTGGAGGGCACCCTCCGGGAGCATATGATTGAACTCGAAGCCCTTCAGGTTTTTTTTGCCAATGACAAGACGGTTGATCGGCACGACTTTGCTGCATTTACGTTGCAGGCGCTGAATACCCGGCCGGGAATCCGGGCCTTTGAGTGGATCCGCCGTGTTCCCTACGAAGAACGGGATGCTTATGAGGCTTTGGAGCGCGGTGAAAAATTCCGCGAGTTTCAAATCATGGAACGGGACGATAACGGCCGTCTCGCCAGCGCATCCTACCGGCGGTATTATTATCCGGTGGAATATGTTGAGCCGTTATCCGGCAATGAACGGGCCGTAGGGTATGACCTCGGATCCGACCCGGTTCGTCGCCAGGCCCTGGGAAAAGCTGCAGAGACCGGCATGACCGCGGCAACTGCACCGATCCAGCTAGTACAGGAGCCGGGCAGCCAGTCGGGTTTTCTTGTCTTTAAACCGATCTACGCCAAAAACGCGAGTCTGACGACGGCTCAGGAGCGAAATAGCGCCCTCCGGGGGTTTGTACTGGGCGCTTTTCGTGCGGGGGATATGGTGCAGGGCGCCTTTTTGGCTAAATTCCCCAAGAATATTGCTGTTAAAATATACGATATAACTCAAACCGGTAACGAGCAGCTTTTCTTTGACAATAGCGCCGACCTTGGTTCAAACGCAAACTCTCCCTCCGGCTATCCGGCCGAAAAATTGCTCGCCGCCGCGGCTGTCGGCAACCAGCACGACTTTGACTTTGCCGGTCGACGTTGGCGTATCCAGGTCGTCACAACACCGATTTATGTGCATGCCAACCTGTCCCGGAGCCACTGGCTTATCTTGCCGGCCGGCGGCGTGCTGACCTTACTGATCTTTCTCATTATCCGCTTTTTAAATATCGAGATCCTTGAACGCAAGCGGGTAGAAAAGGCCCTGCTGCTTTCGGAACAGGGTTTACACCAGAGCAATAACGAACTCGCCGCGGCCCTGCGGGATCTGAAACAGACCCAGACCCAACTCGTCCATCAGGAGAAATTGGCCGGCATCGGACAATTGGCGGCCGGCGTAGCCCATGAAATCAACAATCCGCTCGGCTTCATCGTAAGCAACATGGATGCTCTTAAAAAATATGTCTCCATATTTACGGAGAACCTGAGCCAGTACCGTGAGCTGACAGCCCTGCTCAAGAGCGAAGACCCGCGAATCGACAAAGCAGTCAGGCAGATCAGTCAGTTCGAGAAAACGAAAAAAGTGGATTATCTCTCCCGTGATGTTTCAGAACTGTTTCACGAAGTGGAAGAAGGTCTGCAGCGAGTTCATAAGATTGTCGTCGGCTTGCGGCTGTTCTCACGGGTGGACCAGTCCGACGAATTCGCAGCCTACAATTTGAACGAAGGTATCGAAACGACCCTGATTGTGGCCAACAACCAAATAAAATATAATGCCCTGATCGAAAAAAACTTCGGACAAATACCGCTGGTCGAAGCCAGGGGAGGCGAGATCAACCAGGTCCTGCTCAATCTTCTGGTCAATGCCGCTCAGGCAATTACGGAAAAGAACAAAGCCAGCCTGGGTACGATCAGGATCAGTACATATGGTAATGAAACCCACGCCTTTTGTGAAATCGAAGACACCGGTGCCGGTATACCGCCTGAACGACAAAAAGACATCTTCAATCCCTTTTACACGACCAAGCCTGTCGGCCAGGGAACAGGCCTCGGTCTCAGCATCTGTTACGATATCATCGTCAACCGGCATCATGGCGAAATTCATGTGGAAAGTATTCCCGGGCAATACACCAAATTTTCCTTTAAGCTCCCGCTCAGCCAAAACCGAGCGCTTGACGGCCAAAACCCAGCGGAAGAGGGCGGTGACAAAGGCGTGTGAAAATACTTGTCGTTGATGATGAAAAATTCAATCTGGTGATGGCCAGGGATATAATCGAGGCCGGCGTGGAAAACGACGGAGTGCTGCTGTGCAGCAATCCGGAGGAGGTAATGCCGCTGCTGGCCCGGCAGGATATCGGCATCGTGCTCCTTGATATCATTATGCCGAAGATCGACGGCATCGCACTTCTCCGGGAAATCAGGAAAATGGAAGAATACAAAGACCTGCAAATCATAATGTTTACGGGACTTACCGATAAAAACAGCCTGCGGATCTGCTTTGATCATGGAGCAAACGACTTCATCACCAAGCCGATCGATGTCACGGAATTTACCGCCAGAATGAAGGCTGCGGTCAAGGCCAGAAACTATGTGTCCCTGCTCAAGGAAATGTTTGACAAGAGCACTGAACAATACAACCAACTGCAGGAAGTGACGAAAAAACTCAAAGACACGCAGTTTTACCTGTTGCAGCAGGAAAAGCTGGCCTCGCTGGGTGAACTGGCGGCCGGCATAGCTCATGAAATCAATAATCCGATCGGGTTTATCGGCAGCAACCTGGAAACACTGGCAAGTTATGCCGGCAAACTGGCAGACACGGTTTTGGCGTGGCAAAAATTCGCGGCGCTGGCCACCGACGGACAAAGCGGTCCAGCGGTCCTGCTCCGGGAAAAGCAGCGTATTCAGGACAAGGAACAGCAGCAGAAGATGGGCTTTCTACTCGAAGATATCGGGCCTCTGATCAGCGAATCCCAGGACGGGGTTGAACGGGTGGCCAAGATCGTCCGCAGCCTGCTCAACTTTGCCAAGACCGGGCAAGAGGACGAAATGGCTGTGAACGAATTGAACCAGATCGTCGAAGAAGCTTTGCTGATCTGCCGCAACGAGGTGAAGTACACCGCCAATGTGGACAGGCGACTCGGTACCGTCCCCCAGGTGTTTTGTGACAGAAGGCAGATTGCCCAGGTGCTGATCAACATTGTTCTCAACGCCTCTGGCGCGATAAAGAGCCAAGGCCGGGACGGCATGGGCAATATAACGATAGAAACCTACCAGGAGGGGCGATATGTGGTATGCCGGATCAGTGACGACGGTCCGGGGATCAGCGCCGATCATCTTGGGCGGATCTTCGATCCGTTTTTTACAACCAAGGAGGTTGGGAGCGGAACCGGCCTGGGACTTAGCATCGCTTATGGCATCGTCCAGCAACACGGCGGTGAACTGTCGGCCGAAAGCGAGTCCGGCAAGGGGGCGTCCTTTAGTGTAAAATTGCCCTGGACCGAAAGCGTCTGAGGTCGATGAAGGGACGGTATATTACTATGCGGCGGATTCTATTTGTCGATGACGAAAGACCCATTCTAAGGTCGATTGAACGGCTGTTCTCTGACGTCGACTGTGAATTTCTCACTGCCGAAAGCGGCGAAGAGGGGCTTCGGCTGCTGGCGGACCAGCCGGTGGATGTGGTCGTGTCAGACATGCGCATGCCGGGAATGGACGGGCATCAGTTTCTGCAGAAAGTCAAAGACCTTTACCCCGGCACAACAAGACTGATTCTAAGCGGCTATGCCGATGAAAGGATCATTTTCGCAAGCCTGATCGACGGCTCCAGCAGCCTGTACTTGTTCAAACCTTGGAACGGAGCGGAATTCAAAAAGAAGATTGAGCAAATTTTTGCCGCCAGGCAGCTTTATCACAATCCCGCCATTCTGACCATCATCAACAAGCTGGAAAATCTGTCGCTGGTCACCGGTCTCTATGACTCGGTTTGTCGGTTGATCGGTCAGGATGCGGCGATTGACCCGATTGCCCGGGTGATTGAGACCGATCCGGCGGTAGCGGCGTCAGTTCTCAGGATCGTCAATTCCGCTTTTTTTAACGTTAAAACCGGCTCAGTATCCCAGGCCATCACTTTTCTTGGCCTGGTTGTACTCAAGGCGGTCGTCTTGTCCTGCAGTTTGTCGAAATCAGTCAATATCAAAGTGCCGCCTTTCAGCGTTTCCCGCCTGACCCAGCATGCCTGCGCGGCGAATCTGCTTATGGAGAAAATTTACGCCAGGGTGCTGAAAAAACCGCTGCCGGACAATCTCGCCTCCGCCGGCCTTCTGCACAATCTGGGTCTGCTGTTGTGCCTGCATTACTTTCCTGACCAGTACCGGCAATTCATGGCCGGGGAGCGGCAATTCGTCGCAGCGCGATTTACGGAGTTCGAAAAAGCAACCCTGGGGGTGACTCATACCGAACTCGGAGGGTATCTGCTGAACTGGTGGGGCATCCCCTACGGTATCGTCGAGTGCGCTCTGTTTCATCATGATCCGCTCCACGACGCGGTCATCGACCAGGAAGCAACGTGCGCGGTCCATCTGGCTGTGTATTACGCATGGAAAAGCGTGGCTCCCGAGCTGGCCGACGACCCGGAACAAGCGGCCTTTTCAGCACTGAATGTCAGCCGGCGTGAATGCGAAGAACTGCTCTTTGGCTGAGACGGCCGGTGAATATCGGAATCCATTCAGGACAAAAACCGGAAATATCATCGCGTCCAGGGGAAACCCCTCAGACGCGGTTTTTTTGTGCCTGCCCCGCTTATAAAAACCGAGGCCGACAGGCAGAAAAGAAACCCCAAAACACGTAGTACTACCATTAAAATCATCTCGCGCGGTAATTTCGACAAATATCTACCTTGTCTTCAGATGTCTGGAAGCAGAATCGTGCTAATTTTTCCCGTTAATTGTAATTAAAAGGAGGAAATTGTCCATATGTGTCAAAGTAACCTTACTAGAATACAAAGCGCAGCTGTTTGCAAAAGGCCGCATCAAGTCAAAGAGCGGTTCAACGCCGCCAAGAAATGATCGATCCGTGTCAGACTGGCCAAAGAACAATGCCATTGGCATACTCGCTGAAAGGCGGGGGCGCAAAGCCGTGGGTCTAAGGGTACAATGAATACCTATGACTGCCTGGTTGCACTTGCAGGACTTCTGTAAATGCTCTCCGGGGAGTCTTATTTTTCCGATTCGGTTGGCACCAGGTGCTAAGGTGAAAGAAATTGCGGCCTGCACGAATGACTGCAATTCCATAAACCATAAGTTGCAGCCAGGTTGGCAGGAGACAGATGATGACTATCCAGCTTTTTATCTTTGTTATCGGCCTCATGATCGGCAGTTTTCTCAATGTATGTATCTACCGGCTACCACAAGGCGGGTCGGTGGTCAGCCCTCCGTCCTGTTGCGGTTCATGCGGCAGGCGGCTCAGCCCTTTGGATCTGATTCCGGTTTTGAGTTATCTGATGCTCTCCGGGCGTTGCCGTTACTGCGGCGCTGCCATTTCTGCCCGCTATGCAGCGGTGGAATTACTGACAGCAGTGTTATTTGTCTGGTGTCTGCTGGCAAATGGTTTGGGTTTTGGTCTTGTCCGGGCCTTGGTGCTGACGGCGTTTTTACTTGTGGTCGCTTTTATCGACTATGACCATCAGCTGATTCTGGACAAAGTTCTGCTGTGGATGGCCGCAGCCGGGATGCTGATCAACCTGTTGAGCGGCAGCGCCATCCTGACGATGCTTCCTTTCACTGAGCAGAGCCTGCAGGTCGCCGGCTATCCCGGTGTGCTGGACATGATCATCGCCGCCTTGGCCGGCGGCGGGATAATGTTGCTGATCGCCATTGTCAGTGCAGGAGGCATGGGGGGCGGCGACATTAAGTTCACCGCCGTCCTGGGCTTGTGGTTCGGCTGGAAGCTCACCATGATGGTACTGATGGTTTCCTTTATGATTGGGGGCGCGACCGGGGCTCTGCTGCTCATATTGCGCTTCAAGAAAAGAAAAGATTTTATTCCTTTCGGTCCATTCATCGCCATTGCCGCTTTTTTAGTCCTGCTGTACGGGCGTTCCCTGCTGGGTTTTCTGCTGATCTAGCAGTGCCTGGTGAAGAATAATTCGATAGTTTTGATCCCGGCTGGCCGGCCGGCGTTTCTCCGGGAGAACCAAGGGGGGAGGGAACCTTGATGGCTATATTTCGCAGACATTCCGAGCAGGGCTTTACTTTAGTCGAATTGGTTGTGACAATCGCCATTATTGGTGTTTTGGCCGGTATGGGATTTCTTCAGTTGCAGCAGTCCCAGGCCCGGCAGCAGTTGAACCGCGCCGCCTGGGAGCTGGCCGCCGACCTTCGCTGGATGCAGCAACTGTCGGCTAACGACACTACCCCCCGGTTGTCGACTCCCCCCAGCTATCGCTATACCCTCCACCTGTGGGCCAGCAATTACACGCCTGCCGTTGCCGGCGATCCTCCCGCCACCTATGCCAACCGTTATCAGGTCCAGGACAGCACTCAGCAGCAACCCCTCAAAGAACTGAAGTTCAGCGACTACGGGGTCACAGCCAGAATCATTGTTCCGAACGGAGCGACCAGCGCGGCGATCACGTATTACACGTACGATCTCGATCGTCTCAAAAGCAGCAGCCCACCCCAGTTGGAGAACGCTTCCTATCAGGTGAAGCTGACTTGCGCGGGCACAAACGCTGCCGTATATGTTAACGTCGATTCCCGGGTCGGCCGGGTGTGGATCAACACCGACGGCTCACTTCCACTTTAGAGGAGAGATGACGATGGACAAAAAACGAACCAATGGTTCCAGGGGGTTTGTCCTGATGGACGTCATTTTGGGGATGTTCATTCTGGTCGTCGCCCTTGTCGCGATGGGTGGGCTGTATTACCAAAGTACTAGAGCGTACATTTTTGCCGATAACCGCACCGTGGCTTACCACTGGGCCCAGGAGCGGATGGAATACCTGAAATCGGATGCTTCCTGGCGCGGCAACTCCTCTCAGGGAACCGCTCCAGCCAGCCCCGCCGATGCCGGTAACAGTACACCGCCCAGAACAGGTTTCAGCCGGACGACCACGGTGGCACTGGCGAGCTTGCCTGCAGGAACGCTTCCGGCAACGACCCAGGCTGTCAGCGTGCCGATCAGCAAAATCAACGCGCGGCTGATTGACGTCACGGTGACCGTAAATTGGACCGAAAACGGCCAGACCCGTTCGGTGAATTTAAGGACGTTTATCGAGCGTGACTGACGTGAAAGGGGAGAAAGTCGTCATGAATCGCGCACAGGCGGGGTTTTCGCTGATGGAACTGGTTGTGGGAATGGCGATGATGCTGCTGGTCATGGGTGGGGTGGCGGCTCTGATGACCAGCCTTCTCGGGCAAGGAATCAGAGGGATGGACCTGACTGACCACCAGCAGGAAGCGCGCTGGGCGCTGGACATGGTGGCCCAGGACGTCCGCTTCGCCACTGCATTTAACACGGCTGCCGGCAGCGGAGCAGTTGTCGATATCAAGAAGAACGACTCGACCGGGACGTCGGTCCGGGTCCGGTATGAACTGATAAGCTCGGGCAGCAGATATGTACTGACCCGTAGCTACTTTAATCCGGCCACGGCGACAACGGCGACTGCGGTCAGTCCGGTAGGCAATCCCAACAAGGATTATGTCGGGGCGGGGGATTTTGGCGTTACGGTGACCACTGTGACAGGCAGCAAGCAGGTTGCCCAGGTGAGTCTGACCTACAATGTGCGGACAAATTCGACCGATACAACGGCGGTAACAGCTCATACCACGATTTATCCGCTCAATAACCCGCAGGTACCGTGATAAGCAGTCAGGGGAAACGATTTTGGCGAACGGAGTGAGGTTTATGTGGAGGCAAAGGGGCAGCACGACAATCATGGCGATCACGGCGATGATGGTTTTGACCGTCGCCTCAGCGTCTTACGCCTTCATGACCAGCCGCAATATAAGCATTGCAAAGGGTTATGCCGATGGTCTTGAGGCCCAATACACCGCCGAGGCGGCGGTAAAAGTCATGTTTGTGGCCGGCGCGGAATCGGTCAAAACGAGCAACGGCTGGACCAACGGTCAAATTTCCTCCCTGCAGGAATGGAGTACGACCTGGAACGGGCAACCGTATACCATGACCCTTCCCATGGGGACGACGTCTGTGCTGCTCAGCAATGGCGGGAACACTGTCCAGGCAGTGGGCACGGCCAACGGCGTCAACCGGGTTGCCTTCAACTCGAATATGAACATTCAGGCCAGCCTGACGATTGTAGACACCACTGCGACGTTTACAACGGCGTCGCTAATAAGTCAAGGAAGGGTCTCTACTCCCCGCGACGGAAGTGGTAACGCCCTTAATAACTCCAGTCTTGTCTGGCAGCTGCCGGCGAATGTCAACGACACCAGCAGCCCCGCCATTTCTCCCGGTAATGGGACTACGTTGTGGAGCAATCTTTACACCCAGGTTATGTTCAACGACATTCTGGGGCTGTCCACCTTTACGGCCACAGCTGCGCCCCAGACCCTGTTCAAGATCAACTATTACATCGAGTTGAGCCAGTATTCCGGAACTGGCAGCGCCGCCGGCTACGGCATTTACTACCTGGCCCAGAAGTATTACAATCCGTCAACCAAGCTGTGGGACACCGGCAACCCCGACAACCCCCGGGCCTATGTGGTGCAGTTCGACCCCGGCATTACCAACTGGGGTGCGGCCGCCGGCTCGACCAGTCCGCCGTCCGGGGCTTTCCTGGTGAAGAAGGTCATGCCGTCTGACAGTCAGACAGCCGCCGGACCGACCACCGGGCCTGTCCCGTCCGGTGGCGGCTCCAGCTACGAGTGCTGGGACGAGAGCAGCAGCTACCCATCCTACACGTACGCGTTCCGCTCCAATATCGACCTGACGGAATCCTATGCCAGCAAAAGCGGTAATAACTGGAACTGGAATGCGATCGCATTAGGCACCGACTACAGTACCAGCAAGGAACCGACCAAGTTCGCCGCTCCTACTGTCACGAATAGCAGCGACGGAGATCCCGGCGACGGGCGGCTGGCCTATGAACTGGGCAACCTGGCCGAAGGCAACCTCTGGAAGGCCAGTACCCATTATGCGCAATACGCAAAAGTGATGGCGTCGCCTGGTATGTGGGTGTCCGATCCCAGCACCCGTCTGGTATGGGTGGCTCTGAACGAAGGAACCAGCGGGACGGCTGCCTTGTCAACGCCTACCGCTGCGGGGCAGCAAGTCAGCGACGGAACCGGCAACACGAAAATAACCTGGCAGGCCCAGGCCGTGCCGACTTCGGTGCAGATCGCCCAAGCCGTGGTCAGTAATGGAATTCAGATCGCCAAGATTTCGATGTATGATCTGCAGACCAGACTGAACAACGTGAACGGAACCACGAATAACGCGGCTGCGCTCTATGTCATGCCTTTCAAGATGACCAACAAAAACAAGATCAGCATCGAGCTTCTGGCCGACAATGCCGGCAACCGGGTTCAGCTTATCAGGGTCAACGACGTGCTGGTGCTGGCGTTCAACGATACCTATCAAGACGCTACAACCAATCCGGCTAACGCCAATAAGCACAATATTCTTCCCAAGGGCTGGGAACTTCACTTTAATGATACATACCAGTACGCCAATGTCGCCGCCAGCGACACCACCGATTTGAAGAAAGTTGTTGCCAGTTCACGCCTTGGTTCCGGGCTACGCGTCTGGAATGCGGTGGCCAAATTCTATACGGTGGACGATTATGGGCAAATGATTCAATCAAGCTATATAGCGAACTTCGGCGTCTGGGGACGCTGACCGGGATAGGGGAAAAACGGTCGGACATACCGAGGGGGAAAAATGATGGCCATCGACCTGGAAAAAATCGGTTTCACCAAACGGACCTGGATACTACTGGGAGTGCTGGTGCTGCTGCTTGTGGGCTACTATGTCTCAGGAGCGTCAGACCCGCCGCAGGCAAAACCGGTAGCCGTCGGGACGCCGCCCGGTTCCGCTGCCGTTCAGCGGTCTGTCCCGACTGTTTCCCAGGGGGCGCCGGTCGCGGTGCCGGCGGGTCCGGTTGTTGCGGCGGCTCGCGATCCGTTTGAGGTGCCTGCGATGTATCGGCAGCCTGAAAGTTCGGGTATTTCCGAGAAAGCTTCGGTCCGGGCGGCTGGAACAGGGGCGGAAGCTGGAGCGTCGGCACCGGCAGTACCGCAGCTATACGGAACAATGGCCAGCGGCAACGCCAAGGCGGCGATGCTGGCTCTGGGAGGCGAGAGCCGGCCGGTGCGGATCGGCGGCAGATTGGGAGCGTTTACCGTGATGGACGTCGGCGCCGGCTGGGCTGTTCTGGACGGACCGGGCGGACAGTTGACACTGCGGGTGGGGAGGCAATGATGATGGTGCGAAAATGTTGGTTTATTGGAATGCTATGCGGACTTATTTTGTTATCAGGCCTGACGATGAATTTGGCTTTGGCGCAGCCGGTGAGCATGACGGTGCAGAACGCCGAGGTGCGGGATATACTGACGTCACTGGCGGTGCTCGGCGGCGTCAATATGGTTGTCGACGAATCGGTAAAAGGGAAAATCTCGGTCAGTTTTACCGACACACCGTTTGACCAGGCCGTGGAAATGATCGTCAGAACCCGGGGGCTGTCGTATCAGAAAATGGCTGACGGCACGATCATCGTCGCCGAAGCAAAAACTATGCTGGCCGGGTTTGGGTCGCCCGAGGTCATTCCTCTGAAATACGCCCTCGCGACCGACTTGAAAAAGGCGCTGTCCGGAGTGGTGGCTGAAGAGCGTCTTAGGGTGGATGAGGCATCCAACGCCCTGGTCTATTTTGGCTCGCCTTTTGAGGTCGCCCAACTGCGGGCGGCGGTGACGAGCCTGGATATCCCCTGCAAGCAGGTCAGTATCGAGGCTCAGGTGGTTGAGATTAACAAAACTGCAAGCAAAAATATTGGCTTCAACTGGACTTTTGCTCCGGCTCCCCTGCAGTCTGGTGCGACAGGTGACGACAAATTTGAAAATAAGGGTGCCATCCGCTTCGGTAAGGCGCCGGACGGCCAGCCCTATCAATTCCGCTACCAGGCCCAGCTCAACGCGCTGGTGGAGCACGGTGACGCCAAAGTGCTGGCCAAACCGCGGGTGAGCACCATTTCCGGCAAGGAAGCGAAAATCCTGATCGGCGACAAGATACCGGTGCAGTCCCAAACCACGACTAACGGCACGACCTCGACCACGGTGACCTATGTTGATACAGGCATCCGCCTGGTCTACACGCCGGTGGTCAGTCCTGACGGCGTGGTCCGGGCCCATCTTCTGACCGAGGTGTCTCAGCCGCTGCCGGCGCTGGGAAACACCAACTACGAGATACAGACCCGCACCGCCGAAACCGACTTCAGGATGGTCGACGGCGAAACGATAGCGATCGGAGGACTTATCAGTAAAAAGTCGAACAGCACGCGGGACAAGGTGCCTTTTCTGGGGGATTTGCCCTTGGTCGGCGGTATTTTCAAGAATATAAACAGCAGTGATCAGGATTCCGAGATCATGGTCTTTCTTACCGTAAAAGTTCTCAAATAACGTTATTAATCCGATAGCAGGAGGTGGCTTCCACGGCCAGCAAGACTAGACTCCGGCTTGGCGAATTATTGGTCAGCGCTGGATTGCTCACAGACGAACAGCTAAACAAGGCTTTGGGGACGCAGCGCAAAAGCGGTGAGCGGCTGGGGAAGACCCTCGTCAATCTCGGCTTCGTCAGTGAAGAGAATATTCTTCAGACTTTGGAACGGCAGTTGGGAATTGAAAGGGTAAATCTGTCCCAGTATCCCATCGACCGGGAGGCGGCCCTGCTCATTCCCGGGGTGTTGGCTGAGCGGCACCAGGTGTTGCCTATTGCCAAGGCGGGCCGGCGACTGGTGCTGGCGGCATCCGACCCGACCAACTTCTTCGCCCTGGATGATGTGCGGATGGTCACTGGTCTGGACGTAGAGACGGTGATCTGCTCTGAGAGCGAGCTGCAGCGGGCCATCGCCAACGCCTACGGCGTGCGGGACATTGTCGAGCGGGCGGTGACCAAGCTGCAGGCCGAAGACCTGGCATCCTCCGCCGAGCTCCAGACCGCCGACGATGCGCCGATCATCAGCATTGTCAACGGTCTGATCAGCCAGGCGGTCAAGGACCGGGCCAGCGACATCCATATCGAACCCCTGGAAAGGCTGGTGCGGGTACGCTTTCGGGTCGACGGGGTGTTGCGGGAGATCGTGACCTTCCCCAAAGCCACCCAGAACGCTATTGTCAGCCGGATAAAAATCATGTCCGACATGGACATTGCCGAAAAACGCATGCCCCAGGACGGCCGAATCAAGGTCCAGGAACAGGGCCGGGATATCGACATCCGGGCTTCCACCCTGCCCACAGTGCTGGGCGAGAAGGTGGTGCTCCGGATACTGGATCGGGCGGCGGTGGTGCTGGACATCTCCAGCCTGGGTTTTTCCGGTCTCAGCCTGGAACGCTACAAAAAGATGTACAGCCAGTCCTACGGCATGATCCTGGTGACCGGTCCCACCGGCAGCGGCAAGACGACCACTCTATACTCCACTTTGGTGGAGATCAATTCACCGGAGAAAAACATTATCACCATTGAAGACCCGGTGGAATATATGCTGGCCGGGGTGAACCAGATCCTGGTCAATCCCAAGGCCGGCCTGACCTTCGCCAGCGGCCTCAGGTCCATCCTTCGTCAGGACCCCAACATCGTCATGGTGGGCGAGGTGCGGGACAGCGAGACGGCCGACATCGCCATCCGGGCCGCTTTGACCGGCCATTTGGTGCTCAGCACGCTGCACACCAACGACGCCATCGGGGCCATTTCCCGGCTTATCGACATGGGGGTCGAGCCCTTTTTGGTGGCCTCGTCGGTGCTGGGAGTAGTGGCCCAGCGTCTGGTCCGGATCATTTGCCCCAATTGCAAGGAATCCTATGTGCCTCTTGCCGGCTCACCGGAGCGGCTGTTTCTGGAAGCCAGCTGCGAGGAGTGCGATAGTGTTCTCACGGATGAAGCCGACCGAACCGCGATGGTTCTGTTCCGGGGCAAGGGCTGTGTCCGCTGCGGGGGCAGCGGCTACCGGGGCCGGATGGCCATCACCGAGGTCATGCCTTTGACGGTCGATATGCAGGAGGCGGTGAGCCAACGGGCATCCGGCCGGGAATTGCTCCAGATCGCGATGGACACGGGAATGAAAACCATGCGCCAGGACGGCATCATGAAGGCGCTGCAAGGCCTCACCACGGTGGAAGAGGTCATGCGGGTGGCCTATAGCGGGGTGTAACTATGAAAGAGCTGTCGATGGACCGACTGCTCCGGGAGGCGTTGGACCGCCGGGCCTCCGATCTCCACATCACCGTGGGTGTGCCGCCGATGCTGCGGATCAACGGTCAACTGACGCCGCTGCCGGTAACCGCCTTTCGGCCCAACGACACAAGGGAATGCCTGCATGAGATAGCCGGAGATGAGATATTGGCCAAATTCGCCGAGCAGGGGGAAGTGGATTTTTCCTACGCCATTCAGGGGCTGAGCAGGTTTCGGGTCAACGCCTTTCTCCAGCGCGGCAGCGTGGCTATCGCTATCCGGCTGGTGAACGAGAAGGTGCCGACCTTGGATGAACTGGGCATGCCGGCGGTACTGAAAACTTTTGCCCAAAAACCCAGAGGTCTCGTGCTGGTCACCGGGCCCACCGGCAGCGGCAAGTCTACCACCCTGGCAGCGATGGTCGCCCTGATCAATAGCGAACGCTCCTGCCACATCATCACCCTGGAGGATCCTATCGAGTATCTCCACTGGCATGGAAAAAGCATCGTCAATCAGCGGGAGATGAACCTTGACACTCATTCCTTTGCCGGTGCCCTGCGGGCGGCCCTCAGGGAGGACCCGGACGTCATTCTGGTGGGGGAAATGCGGGATACGGAAACCATCGCCACCGCCATCACCGCCGCCGAAACCGGCCATCTGGTGCTGGCGACGCTGCACACCGGCGACGCGGCCCAGACCATCGACCGGATTATCGATGTATTTCCGCCCCATCAGCAGCAGCAGGTCCGCATGCAGCTGTCCCTGACCCTGCAGGGCGTGGTGGTCCAGCAACTGCTGCCGCGTCTTGACGGTACCGGTCGGGTGGCGGCGCTGGAAATCCTGATGGCCAACTCCGCGGTGCGCAACCTTATCCGCGAGGCCAAGACCCAGCAACTTGGCACTGTGCTGCAGACCGGTGCCAAGGCCGGCATGCAGACCATGGACAGCAGCCTGCGGGACTTGGTGCGCGGCGGAGTTGTCGACTACAGGGAGGCGCTGGCCCGGGCGTCGGATCCGGAAAACCTAAAACGGCTGCTGGGCCGGACATGATACACCAAGGGGGGGTTAGGCCATGGCTGAAAATTATGCTTACCGGGCCCGGGACCGGACCGGAAAGCTGGTGACGGGAGATATGCTGGCCGACGGCCAGGCGGCCGTCGCTGCCCATATCCGCAACCAGGGACTGATTGTTCTCAAGATTGAGCAGGCCCGTAGCGAACAAAAAGGCCTGACGGAGTATTTGGAAGCTTTCCGCGGCGTGGCTCTGCGGGATCTGGCCATCTTCTGTCGCCAGTTTTCCACCATGATTTCAGCCGGTCTACCGTTGGTCAACTGCATCAGCATTCTTATCGAACAGACGACCAGCCCGGCGCTGAAGCGGGCGCTGCAGAGCGTCTACAGGAACGTGCAGGAAGGCTCTTCCCTGTCGGTGGCGATGGCCCAGCGTCCGGCCGTCTTTCCCAAGGTGATGGTGTACCTGGTGGAGTCGGGGGAACTGGGGGGCGTGCTGGACGAGGTGCTGGAGCAGCTGGCACTTCAGTTCGAGAAAGACCATAAACTTAATGAAAAGGTCAAGTCGGCCATGGTCTATCCGGCGGTGGTCATGTCCTTCGCCCTGTTGGCAGTGACGGCCATGATCGTGTTCATTCTCCCGACTTTTGTGGGCATGTACGCCCAGATGCAGGCCCAACTGCCGCTGCCGACCCGGATTCTGCTCAAGATCAGCGGTTTCCTCCGCAGCTACGGCCTCATGATACTGGCGGCAGTGGCCCTGGGGGCTTACGGACTGTCCCGTAGTGCCAACTTTCCCGGCTTCAAGGCCATCATGGACAGCATTATCCTCAAGCTGCCGGTGTTCGGCCTGCTGTACCGCAAGGTGGCCATTGCCCGCTTCAGTCGTACTCTGGGTACCCTGGTCCAGGGCGGCGTCCCCATCGTCCAGTCCCTCGACGTGGTCAAAAACACCACCGACATCAAGCCGATGGTCGAAGCACTGACCGCCGCCCAGGGCAGCATCCGCGAGGGTTTCAGCTTCGCGGCGCCCCTCAGCCAGAGCGGCCTCTTTCCGCCGATGGTGGTCCAGATGGTGGCCATTGGCGAAGAGACCGGTAAACTGGACCAGATGCTGCGAAAGGTGGCCGAGTTTTACGAAAGCGACGTGGATGACATGGTCGCCCGTCTCAGCAGCCTGCTGGAGCCTATTCTTATTCTCGGACTGGGTCTGGTTATCGGTGGAATGATCATTTCCATCATGTATCCGCTGTTCGACATGATGGGCAAGATCGGCCACTAATAATAAAAAATACAAGGAGGTTCTTATCAATGGTACAATTTTTCCGAAAAAAACTGAATCAAAAAGGCTTCACCCTCATTGAGCTGCTGGTGGTCATCGGGATCATCGGCGTGTTGGCGGCAATCGCAATTCCGGCATACCAGACATCGCAGGCCAGTTCTAACGGCTCCAAGGTCATTGCCGACCTGCGAACCCTCGACAGCGCCATTACCCAGTATCAGGCTGTCAATGGCGCCGGGACCGTCCCCACTTTTGCGCTGCTTATTTCCGGCGGCTTTATCACCGTTCAACCTAATCCACCTACAGGGACTAAGTCTTATCCCACCGCGGTAGCGACCTCAGCTACGGCATTATACACCATAGGTGCATACACTCCCACCAATGGAGTTGCGCAGCCGGCCAGGGCCCTGTACGACGGTCATCCTGTGGAATATTACGTTAACATGTAATAGTCGCATTGCTTAAGGAGGCTTGGGGCAAGCGGGAAAAGGAAGTCCGTCCTTCGGGCGGGTTATTCCCGGACCCGCCTGTCCGAGCAAGCCGGAAGCTCCATTGCACAATAGGAGCACTTAGAAAAACATAGTGTTTAGTTTGGCGGTATTGCTCAGATTATGTTGAATACGATGCCGAGTTTCTTGGCTTGAATGATATATTAATTTTCGCCGGCGGAAATAGGGAGGTAGACAAATGGCTTGGGAAAGGTGGAAACAGTTTGCCCGCAGGCTCCGGCCGCGGCTGGACACGCTGGTGGGCGTGGATTTCGGCGGCGGAGCAGTAAAGGTGGCTGAGGTGTCGCTGTCCAGCGGCCGGCCTTATCTGAAAACTTTTGCGGTGGTGGAGGCTCCGGAGGAAAGCAGGCAGGAACAGCCGGAGACAGAGGTAGAGCAGGGACCGGTTCTGGACACCGCCGGACTGTCGGAACGACTCGAGCGGGCCCTGTCCCTCAGCGGGGTCAGGACCAAAAACGCCGTGCTGGCGGTGGGCGGCCGCATGATTTTCGTGCGGGAGGTGGCCTTTCCCTATCTGGCTCCGGAAGAACTGGCCGAGGCCGTTAAATGGGAGATTCCCAAATACGTTCCCTATGAGGTGGACAGTTATGAATTCGACTTCGCGGTCACCGGTCAGGACGCTCAGACCGGAGACTTAAGGATTCTCATCGTCGCGGCCCCCAAGCAGATCGTTCAGCAGCTTACCCAGGTGGTGCGGGGGGCGGGTCTGTCGCCGGTGGCGGTGGACATTGAACCGATGGCTGTATACCGCACGCTGTCCGGGGCGGACAATGCCATGATTCTGGATGTGGGGACCGTTGACACTCAAATTTCCCTTTTTCAGAAGGGAAACCCGGTTTTTACCCGGATGGTGCCGTTCAAAACCGGAAGCTATGCCGAGGCTGCCGCGATGGCCGCCGCAGGGCGGGCGGAAGGAACGGCGGCGGTGAACGATATTATGGACGAGCTTGGACAGGAGGTGCGGCGCACATCCCAGTTTTTTGACCTGCATAACAAGCAGGCCTCCATTGACAAAGTGTTCCTGACCGGCGCGACCAACCTTGACAGTATCGTGCAGCAGTTAAGAACCAGAGTCGACCAGCCGGTCTTCGGGCACAACCCGCTTGCCGGCGTCGAGCTGAGTCCGTCCCTTTCAGCGGCTCACGCCGGCAAAGTAGGACCCCAGCTGGCGGTGGCCATAGGCCTGGCGATGAGGGGGGATGAACCGTGATCAGGATTAACCTTCTGCCTCAGGCGGAAAGGCGGCCCGACATTCCTTATGCCCGGGTGTCGGCGTTTTGCCTCGGCTTATTGGTGGCGCTGCTGGTGGCGGTGTATGCCGCCGAAGGCCTGCTGACCTGGTCAGCCGAGCGGGACCTGGCGGCAACCAAGGTTCGTTACCAGGAACTGCAGCCGGTGCGGGAGGCCATGGAACAGGCCGGCGACAAGCAAAAACAGATCGACGCCAAGCTGGTGCTGTTGAAAGAAGTGGAAAAGACCCGCACCTCGCCTTATAACGTCATACCCCATGTCACGGCGGCGTTGACCGACGCCGTCTGGCTGGATGAGACAAAAATAGGCGCGAGGGGCAGCCAGGTGATTGAGATTAAAGGGGCCACTGCCGTCTATCCCGAATTGGCCCAATTCGTCAGCCGGCTGGAGGCGGACGAACTATTCAGCTCGGTGACCGTCAAATCCACCGAGAGCGATCCCAAGGCGAAAACCATGACCTTTACTATTGAACTCAAGCTGAAAGAGATGTGATCGATAATGAAAACTAACATATCTTTCAAGCATATTGGTTACCTGTGGCTGGTAGGAACCTGCGCCGCTGGACTGCTTCTTGCATTCGTATTTTATGATTTTATGCTGTCGCCTCAGCTGGAAAGCAAGGTCCAACTGGATAACCAGATCCGGGTGGAAAAGAGCCGGGTGACAGTGGTCGAGGCCTTTGCCGCCGCTCATCCCGATACCCAGCAATATCTGCAGGAACTGGACCGGGAGATTGTCCGGGTCAATACCCTGTTGCCCGAGAGAGCCAACACAGGTGAAACGATAGCCTTCCTGGAGGACACCGCCAAGGCGACAGGGGTCGTGTTCGGGGCGTTCAGCACAGACAAGAGCATTTTTAAAAATGGTTTTACCGAGACCCGGGTCGTCTTCAAAGTTGGCGGCAGCTACCAGGATCTTCTGGAGTACGCCCGCCGTCTGGATGCCGGCCCGAGGTTCATGGCTGTTCAGGCAGTGGAGTTTCATGACAGGTTCATGCTGAACCGGCAGGTTCTTGATGTGGGCGGAATTCAGGCGCTGCTCGAAAAGGAGTTCAGCAGCAAGGGTGGCTTGTTGGGACCGACGATTGTGGAGCGGGGACTGCTCGGCAAGGCCAATCTGATGGTCATGAACGTCTATCTGACGGTGGTGACGCAGGGCAGGCTTCCGGGCGCGGAAGCGGCGACGAACCCGCCCAATGCTCCGACGCCGCCGAAGTCGTAACAAGTAGAGAAGCCGCCAGGGCAATGAAAGCGTTTCCATAAAGGGGTTGAAACAGCAAAAAACTTCCGTGGCTCCTGGCGGCAGTTTTGTTTGCCGCCCAATTAGGCAGGAAGTATCGGGGCGATGTTATGCCGGAATGACGGCAAAGGCCTATCATACGCAAAATTAGGCAAATTAAGTCGAAAAAAGAAGGATTTTGCAATAAAAGATAAGAATAATATGTAAATTAAACGGTATTTACCAGTACTGGAGTGTATTTCCGCTGGCACCGGTACGCCAGAAAAAAACCGCACCGGCATCAGGCTGGTACGGGCATGGGTAGGTAAAAGCGGAACACATAGCTTACTTATCTACGATGACCGGGGGAGGCATGCACAATGGCTAAGGAAGTGTGGATCCTGATCGTCGCTGCCGTAGCGTTCGGTACGATCGCGGCATACATATATCTGAATATGGGTCAAGCCCTCAGATCTTCCTGGCAAAGAGACCGGGGCTATCTGGTGAAGTCGGTCCGCAAGAGGGGCTTGCCGTAGTGGCGGAACCGGATCTGGCTCAGAAGGTAAAGGTCAGGCCGACATGGGCCCCGTACTGGATGGTCCGGCTCGACGGCTCGCTGACCCCCCAACCGGTGGGAGCTCCGCCTGAGGTGAGGGGAACGGTATTGCTCTGGCCGATCCGCGAATATTCGCACCAGGGCGAAAGCAGCAGCGACCACTGGGAGTTGAATTTGTAGGCATAGGGAAGTTCCAGACGGAAACCTATCTTATTGTCGAGGTTCACTTCGGGATTGTTCAGGGATGGATCCAGATCGGAGAATTGGGCGGTCATCTTGCCGCCGAAGGTAAAGTTCACCGCAAGATCAAAGGCGCCGCTCCACTTGTCATCGATCTTATACTCTTTGCGGTAACCCACCGGCACGTACTTCCAGGAATACCGTTCCTGATAGTCCAGCTTCCGGTCCCAGGTCCGGTAGCCGATGCCGATATAAGCGTACTCGTTCACTGACCCTTCCATGGGATTGCCGAAAATCAGTTCGGAAGTGGTCATCCTGTTGTAAGTTGTCCCCTGCGCCGGCGAGACCAGCAAGTTCGAGCCGTTGATTTGGACGGTGCTGCCGTCATAATGGGTGGCGTGATTGGTGGTTTCGTAACGGAGCCGCCAAAAATCCCCGGTGGTTCTGTCCTGGTCTTTGAAGGAGAGCCGGAAACCGTTGAGCCAGCCCTTCTCGGTGCTCTTCAGTGGGGGAGTCACGTCTTCCTTATAATCAAAATGATAGCGGGGCAGGCTGATTTCGACCGACTGGATATCGGACGATGAAGCCTGGCAGGAGGTGGATGAAATGACCGACAATAAACCGACAAGCAGAAACCGCTGTAATTTTGTCATAGATTATTCGCCTCCAACTTCGAATTTCGACAAATAGCAGCAAATTCCTTCATTAAATGGTGAAAAGCTCCGCCAGAATAAAAATTCCTTCAACTAAGCAGTTCAGGACGCTGTTTATACTGGTTACTATGGTCAGATAGGCACGGTGATTCGTATGTTTGACAATATCTATATACGGCAGACTCTGCTGAGGAAAACGAGAAGGGCACGGAAAATAAGTCTTCAGAGGTTGTCCGAACTTACAGGTGTTTCGTATCTGCATCTGCAGGAGATCGAAAATCTTCGGCGGCGGGCTACTGTTGAGGAAGCCCGGGTGATATCAGGAGCGTTGGATATCCCGGTCAGCCACCTTGGAGTACTCATGTCGCAGGTGCGGTGAATCTGGTCAAGGCCCGTGGCCATAACAAAAAGCTAAGATCAACTGAGAGTTTGAAACCGAGCCCAAAAGCAAAAATTAAAGAATGGGAGTGATCACATGAAAGCGACAGGTATCGTCAGAAGAATGGATTCACTGGGCAGAATCGTGATACCCAAGATGCTGAGACGGCGATTTGAACTGAGCGATGATACAGGGCTTGAAATCACTGTGGACGGTGATCGCATTATTCTGAGCAAGTACCGTCCTGTGTGCATTTTCTGCGGCGGCACCGCCAGTGTGTCCGAATACCGGGACAAGCACATCTGCTTGTCATGTTCCGCTTCTTTGGGCCAGCAGCCGAGAAACGGCTAATTTCGCAAAGCAAATAGGACCGGACATGATTCCTTTGACCGACTCCGGCTGAAGTCGGTCAAGGGATCATGCCGGCCCTTAAAACCTGCCCCGGATTCGCAAGCGGAACCGGGCGGCAGGATTCGCTAAGAATAGCAAGTCAGTATCGTCAGCCTGTCTTGGGCTTTTTGCTCTGGTCGCTGCTGCCGGATTCCGGTTGTTCTTCCGCGGTTTTGGCGGTCGTGCCGCAGCATGCCTCGTTGTAGGCCATGATGCAGGTATCTTTGCAAGTGCTGCATTTAGGCGAATTCATCATCATTGCCACCCCCTTCCCAGACCTGATTGTCTGGCGAAACCACGGCCCGACCGATTTATCCGAGGGAGTTTTCTGGGGTTTATACTAAATGTTTTCGGCATGGCAAGTGCGAAATCCTGCCAGAATACTCTGATAATTCTACAAATTTATATAAATTTCGACAAAAATATAATCGATTGACAGGGCTGCGGATGATGCGGCCTGGCAGAATGACGGCCTGGATTTATTTCCAGGTCGGTTTTGTTTTAACAGCGGCAATAATAGTAGTCAGAAGGCTGTATCGGTAGGTGACTGGCATGAAAATCGGCATCGTTGGCCCGATATCGAAAGACCGGATGGTTTTGCCGGCAGGTCGCATCCAGAGCAGATGGGGCGCTGTCGCCTATAGCGCCCTGGCTCTGGCCCGGCTGCTGGAAGGAACGAATGACCTGGTCATATGTCTGTCTCATTTGTCCCCGGAGGACGCCCAGGACGCCCGCGCTTTTCTCGATCACCCCAACATCAGCGTCCTGGCCATCGATTCGGCCGATACCAGCGGGACCGGGATCGATCTGCGGCCCATCGGCGGCCAGGAGCGGGTCAGCCGTCAGACCCGGACCATGACTCCGGTTTCGCCGGCTGAAATGAAGCTTTTGGCTGACTGCGACTGTCTTGTACTGATGCCGCTCAATGACACCGATATATCCCTTGCGGCGGTTCAGGAGTTTCGAAGCATTTCCCGGGCGGCGGTCTTTCTTGATGTTCACGGGCTGATCACCGGTGTTGATGCCGCCGGCCGGCGCTATAAAAAATACTGGGAAGATTCCGGAAGCTGGCTGGCGGTCATCGATATTCTGAAAATGAACGACAAGGAAGCACCGTGGGCAGCGGGGCATTCTCTGAAAGAGGCGGCGGACTACGCCGGCTATGCCGGTGCGATGGTCGGCAAGGGTCCGACAGTGTGCTGGATCACTTTCGGCGATCAGTCGTCGCTGATCGCCTGGCGGCGCGGTGACCGGATCTTTTGGGCCGACGTTCCGGTGGTGGATGTCGGGGAGGTCGTAAGCACTGTCGGCTGCGGCGACTCGGCTTCGGCAGGATTCATCTACTCTTACGCCAAGCTGCATAATCCGCTGCTGGCGGTGGTGCTTGGCAATACCTTCGGGTCGGTCAAGGCCTCGCTTTCCGCCATTAACGAATTCCCTTCCAGGCCCGAGGTGCGGGGGATGGTTAACCGCCACTATCGTGACTATCTCCACACCTTGCTGGATGATTTCCTTACCCAGGGGCAGCTAATTGTCCGCGAAATCAAGGAGGAGCAAGGAAATGAAAATTCTCTGCACAGCTCAGATGGGTACCGCGGCGGTCATGGGGCAGACCATGCGGGTGGCGGCGATCGCCAAAGCCCTCCAGCGCCGGGGTCATGAAGTCCGGTTCCTGGCCGGCGGCAAGCTTGTCCAGGTCATCAGGGGCTTCGGTATTGATGTTGTCGAAACCGACGCCATGCCCCAGCACGACTTTCCGCTGGACGGCCAGTTGGACGATCCGCGGCAGCAGGAGGAAATGATAGCAAAGATGCAGCTGGTCCGGGAGCGGCTCATGGCCATCGAAGCCGAGGCAGCGCAGCGGGAAAAGCCTGACCTGCTGCTCTGCGGTACCATCACCGGGCCGAAAGTGGGTCAGCGGCTCGGCCTGCCCTCGCTGCTGACCTTTCTCCAGCCCCACGGGCCGAAAACGCTGGAGCTGTTTACCCGGCGCCTGAAGGATGACCGGATCAAAGACTCTCTTGCCGGGTCGCTGGCGGCGGCGGATGTGATTATTGTGGAAGGTATGCCGGAAATAAGCGGCGGTGTCACCCTGGAAAGCCTGGGCCCTAAAGTCGCCGGCCTGTCTGACAAGGTCCACTTTACCGGACCGCTGCTGATGGAATATCCGGATGAGCTGCCGACCCGGGAGGCGCTCAAGGAAAAACACGGCGGCAGCGGCGATAAGCAGTTGGTGTATGTGACGATAGGCGGCGGCTCGCAGCTTATCGGCGAGCAGTTCCTCAAGGTGGTGCTGGAGGGGCTGAGATTGCTGCCTCTTCTTACCGGGGTTATCGCCACCGGCATAGCCATACCGCCGGAACGGATAAAGGCACTGAATCCTCCCGGGAACGCTGTCGTGCGGGGCTTTGTCCCAGGCACCGAGCTTGTTCGGGCCAGCGATGTAACCGTCTTTCACGGCGGGTCGTCGACCCTGATGACCTGCCTGGCCTGCGGCACCCCGGCGGTGGTCGTTCCTTCCATGGGTGAGCAGGAGGACAACGGCGCCGTGCTGGCCGACAACGGTGCCGGGATCGTTCTCGATAAAGCCTCCCTGACCGCGCCGATCCTCGCTGAGGCCGTCGCAAGAATTCTGGGCGATGCCGATTACCGTCGCCAGGCCGCCAGGCTGAAGGCGCTGGGCGAGAAATACGGCGGAGCGGAGGAGGCGGCTTTGCTGGCAGAAAAAATAGTCTCCCGGGAGGCGGTGGCCCGGTGAAAACCCTGGTCCTGGCGGCCGGCAAGGGAACAAGACTGCGCCCGATCACCGACTATATCCCGAAGCCCATGGTGCCCATCCACGGGAAACCGTTGCTGGAATGGGTGCTTCTCCACCTGTTGTCTTGCGGTTTGCGGGAATTTGTCTTTGCTGTCAGCTATCTGGCCGACCAGATCGAGAATTATTTCGCCGACGGCAGCCGCTGGGGGGCGGCCATCAGCTACAGTCACGGCGCGGCTCCCGCCGGCAAGGCCGGCGAAATCTGGCGGGCCAGGGATCTCATCGACAGTGAGGCGTTTCTCGTCGTGCCGGGCGACACCATCAGCCGGCTTGATTACAGTGAGCTGGCCCTGTTTCACAACAGTCACGGCGGATTGGCCACTGTCGCCTTTTCCAGCCGTTACCGGCTGGAAGTGGGCCTGGCGGCCATCGATGAGCGTAATAAGGTGACCGATTTCTACGAGAAGGCCAATCTCGGTCTGCCGGTCAGCACCGGCGCCTACGTGCTGGACAGGGCCATTCTCCCTTATATTGAGCGCTTTGGGCCCGACCGCCGGCTGGTCGATCTGCCTGGCGACATTTTTCCGGTTCTCCTTAAAGAGAATATTCCCATCTACGGCTTTGTGGGAGACTTCGAATGGTGGGACATCGGCAAAATAAGCGAATACGAGGAAATGGCGAAAAGGCCGGTGACGGAGCTTATTTATGGCCCGGCCGGCTGGCCGGATCAACACCCGCTGACCGTCGAGAACAACAACCCGGGCCATCACTAAGTCGCATAAAAGGGGCTGCTTCGGCAGTCCTTTTTAGTTTGCAGGCAACCCAAGAGCCTGCCACGGCTTCGCGCACGCCGGTTAAATTTTCCTCTGCCTGGCCCCTTTTTCGCCAGCTTCCTTAAAAATAGCCTTGGCGACTATTATTTGGCCTGTTGACCTGGATATATATTCTTGATAAAATTAATAATAATAATAGTAATGGTGTGAACAGGGGGAATTGTCTTGCCCGCGGGAAAAAGCGACTATGTAAGTTACATGCGGCTGGTCCTGGGGTTATACATCCTGAAGATCCTCCAGCACGGGCCGGCCTACGGCAATAAGCTGGCGGAAGAAATAAAACGGCGCACCCAGAATTTTTACACACCCAACACCAACGCTCTCTACCCTTTGCTGCGGATCATGGAGGAGCGCAGCTACATTGTCGGTGAATGGGACAGTCCCGTCACGCGCGGGAAAAGGATTTATACCATCACTCCGGCCGGCATCGCCCGTATACCGGCTCTGGAACTGATGATGGCGGACCGGCTGAAGCAGGCCGAGGGAAAAATAGCTATTTTAAGGTCGGACTTGCTCGGCCTGTAAAGATTGGCAAGCCTAGGTAAGGCAGCAGGAGTTGTTGACAGACACGCAGCAATTTACGGAAAAAGCGAGGAAATAAAAGTGAGCAACGTAACATCCAGACTGAGTAACCGGACTATGCTCGTCATCATCGCTCTCTTGACGGTGCTTCTGGTTGCCGGCGGATCGTGGTGGTGGCTGCGGGCCAGCCGGATCGTATCCACCGACGACGCCAGGGTAAAAGGGACGATGGTCGCGATAAGCGCGAAGATAAACGGCAGGATCGAAAAGGTGCTGGTCGACGAGGGCGACGAGGTCAAAGCCGGACAGGTGATCGCCGTCATAGAGCAGCAGGAATTTCAGGCCCAGGCCGAGCAGGCCAGGGCGAACCTGGCGATAGCCCAGGCGAAATTGGCCGCGCTGGTGGCGGGAAACAGGCCGCAGGAGATTGCCCAGGCCAACGCCGGGGTTCTGCAGGCCAGGGCCAATATGGAAAACGCCCGGAGGAACAGCGAGCGGGACGAGACTCTCTATCAGCAAGGCGCGATCTCAGTCCAGCAGCGGGAAGCCAGCCGGACAGCCTACGACATCGCCCGGGCGCAGCACATCGCGGCTGAGCAGCAATACAGCCTGAGCGTCGAGGGTACCCGCGCTGAAGACATTCAGATGGCCCAGGCCCAGGTGCAGCAGGCCCTGGCGGCGCTGAAAAACGCCGAGATCCAGCTGGCGGATACGACCATCAAAGCCCCGGTTGCCGGGACTGTCGGCCTGAAGTCGGTGGAGCAGGGCGAGATCGTGGCTTTCGGCCAGCAGCTTTTCAACATCACTAATCTGGCCGATGTCTGGATCGGGGCGAATATCGAGGAGTCTTACATCGGCCGGATCAAGACCGGCCAGCCGGTGAATTTTACTGTCGACGCCTACCCGGGCCAAAAGTTCAGCGGCCAGGTAACCGAGGTCGGCCCGGCCGCCGGGTCGCAGTTCGCTCTTTTGCCCACCGAAAACGCCTCAGCCAACTTTACCAAGGTCACGCAGCGTCTGCCGATCAAAATCAGGGCCGCCGCGTCCGAATATGTGCTGAAACCCGGAATGTCTGCCATCATCGATATTGTCACCAAGTAGACTGACCGGGGTATTCGCAGGCGACTGGAGAAAATCGACGGAAGGCTGTTAAGATGTTTAAAAAATACGCCGTATTATGCACTGTGTGCCTTGGGACCGTACTCAGCGCTTATGTCTCGAGCTGTGTAAACATTGCCCTGCCGAACATCATGTCGGCGCTGAATTTCAACATGGACTCGATTGTATGGGCATCCCTCGGGTATCTGTTGCCTTACGGGTCCACCCTGCCCATCACCGGCAAGCTCGGTGATCAGTACGGGGCGAAAAACCTCTATGTTCTGGGCCTGATTTTGTTTACCGCAGCTTCCATGTTCTGCGGGATGGCCACCAGTTCCGCCGCCATGGTCATCTTCCGCGTTGCCCAGGGAGTGGGAGGCGGACTGCTGCTGCCCAACGCCATGACCATTGTCGCCCAGACCTTCGACGCCCATGAACGGGGCCAGGCCCTCGGGGTGTGGAGCGCGATGGCCGCAGCCGGCAGCGCGATGGGACCGCTGGCCGGCGGGTATCTCATCGAACATTTCGACTGGCGGTCGGTGTTCTTTTCGGTTGGCCCGGTCTGCGTCATCAGCATCGCTCTGGCGGTGACCATGCTGCCGGCATCCAGGCGCAGCCCGTCGGCCAGGATCGATTACCTCGGCGCGGCCCTTCTGATCACCGGCATCAGTTCGCTACTGGTTGCTCTGAACCAGGGGCAGCGGGAAGGCTGGGACTCCCTTTTCATTCTTTCGCTCTTTTTTGCCGCCTTTGCGGCTCTGGTGCTCTTCGTGGCCGTAGAACAGTGGGTGGAGCATCCCATGGTCGAAATCCAGCTCTTCCGCAACCTTAATTTCACGGTGGCCAACGTCGTCGGCTTCATGTCTTTTGTCGCCTTTTACGGGGGCATGTTTCTGCTTCCCTTCTTCCTCAAGTCGATCCTGGATTACAGCTCGACCACCGCCGGTATGGCCATGCTGCCGCTGACCGCCAGTATGGTGATCTCCTCGCCGGTCGGCGGACGGCTGGCCGATCGCTTCGGCTCACGGCTGCCGGCCTTTGCCGGCATCACGATGATTGCCGGCTCGCTCTACTGGCTGGACACCGTCAATGCCGACTATTCCCCCCATGATTTTTTGATCCGGCTGGCTCTGTTCGGTGTCGGCCTCGGCCTTACCATGTCGCCGCTCACCAACTGCGCCATCTCCTCGCTGCCGCGGGATAAGGTCGGCGTCGGCTCCGGGATTTTCAACTTCGCGAAAATCATCGGCGGCAGCATCGGCGTGGTTTTTGCCGAGACGCTGCTGACCCGGCGCGAGATCTATCATACCGCTGTGCTGAAGGAATACCTGAATCCGGCCACCCATGCTCCCGGGGAACTTTTTTCCCTGCTCCGCGCTTTGTGGGGAAATCAGGGAATGGACAGCTCGCTGCTGTCGACTGCCGCTCACGGCTGGATGACGGGCCAGGCTCTCCTGCCTCAGCAGTATGGCGTGTTCAAAGCCGTCTTAGGCTCCATGGTAGTCAGGCAGGCCTCGATACTGTCGTTTCAGGACGTGTTCCATACCATCGCTTTCCTGTGCTTTTTCGGGGCGGTGCTGGCGCTATTTATCCGCAAGAACAGAACGGCTTAGGCCTGTGCCCGGGGAGCCTCGCCGCCGCACGGCAGGGGCTCTGGCCAGTAGTTTCCAACTTCCTGACTGAGTAGTCAAATGACCCGCAAGTGTGGTATGATACTAAATAAGGGTCATAAACATCAGGTAAATTCTTTTCGCCGGTTAAGGCCGTCCGGGCCGCTGAAGCGACGGCAGGCAGGAGTGCCGCAGCGATTTGATAGGTGAGGGATGGATATGAAGCGTCTGATCATGACGGTATGCTTTCTTTTGGTCTTTGTGCCGCAAGGGCTGGGTCACGCCGGGGCAAAAGAGGATTACGAGCAGGCCTATAAGATTTATGTGGCGGCAGGGGCGTGTATGTCCGCCTACAGCGACAGGTACGGTCAGCTGGCCAATAAGTACCTGGAGCAGGAAGGCTGGCGCCTCGACCATTACGAAAAGGCCGGTGGCAGCGTCGACGCGCGTTTTCTGCTGGCCAGCAAAGTGTCGGACCTGGGCCAGCCGATGTTCGTGCTGGCATTTGTCGGCACCGAGAACGTCAAGGACATGCAGGCCAATTTGAAGTGGGATAAGGTCTATTTCGCCGGCACTAACCTTGAGGAGTTCGCCGAGAATGCCGCAAAGCCGCTGGTGCCGGCCACGGAGCCGAAGGTTCACCGGGGCTTTCACGAGTTTGTCCAGGCCGGGCTGACGGTCAAGACCCAGGATGCTGACGGCGAGTCCCATTATCTTTCGGAAATTTTGGCGGCCAATCAGGACAGAAAGATCTATCTGGTGGGTCACAGCAGGGGCGGCGCCGCGGCTACCCTGGCCGGGGCAAGGCTTGTCAGCATGGGCGTAAAGCCGGAGCAGATCGAGATCATCACCTTCGGTGCCCCGGCCATAGGCAACGCCGCCTTCGCCGCGCGCTTCGAGCCGGTTTTGAACCTGACCAGGATCGTTATTTCCGGCGATCCTGTCACCGGGGTGCTGCAAACCCTGGTGGGCGGCTATAAGCAGTTCGGCCGGGAAATCCTCTGGGAAAGCACTTCCGATCAGGCCCACGACATAACCGAATACGCCGATCTTGCCATGAAACACTATTACGACGCCAGGTTCCAGGCTGAAAAGGCCGGCATCATCCGTCCGGCCGATAAGGCCGCAGACGGAGCGGGCGGCGGACGCACCTTCATCGCTCCCCTGAAAAACAGCCTGCAGGGACCTCAGGCCAAAGAATTTTGGTATATTGAGCAGGCGCTCAAGGACGAGTACCGTCGGGTGATACCGAGGTATGTCTTTGCCGATGGCTCTGCCGCCAATCACCTGCTGAAACGAGCCGCCCAGGCCGGCTGCAAATGGCTGGTGGTTCCCGAAGTGGGCGGATACCAGCTGAAGGACGAGCGGAACGTTTATTTCATATCGCTGATGCAGACCGTTTACGACGTGACTACCGGGGAGATCGTCAAGACAGAGCTCTTTTCCACCGGGACTTACAGCCTGACGCCGCTGGAGGCCTTTATCCACGTCTCCAAAGGCATGGATTATGACTGGCTGACAAAGAAGTGATCCAAAATTTCGTGAAGGCTTGTAACCGATTGAGGTTGCAAGCCTTTTTTCGTTTGCGCAAACACAGTTCGGCGCAATAGAGGGGGAGAAGGCCTGCCGGCAAAGGCGGAAACGCCGACGGTTGTCATTGACAAAGGTTGTGTCGCGTATTAAAATGTGAAGTGTGAAATTTCACAGAATTTTAGGAATTCGAAAGAAGTGAACCCATGATGTTGGACGGATTAGCCGACCTGCCCCCCTATTCGGGGCTCAATGACCAGGTGTATGAGGCGCTGCGCAACGCCATTCTCCAAGGGGTCCTGCCTGGCGGCAGCAAGCTGGATGTCAACCTGCTGGCCCGGCGGTGGGGCGTCAGCCGCAGCCCACTCAATGACGCCATCCAGCGGCTGATGATCGAGGGCCTGATCACAGTCGTCCCGCGCCGGGGAACGTTCGTGGCCAGTATCGAGCCCAAGGACATCCTCGAGTACATGGATGTCCGGCTGATGTTTGAACTTCGGGCCGCGGAACTGACCGCCGGGCAGATAACACCTGACCGTCTCGGCGTCCTTAAAGATATCCTGCTGGCCCTGGACGACCTGCTCAGGGCGCCGGATATCGACTACATCCAGTATGGCAACCTGGACCGGCAGCTCCACGCGGTGCCCATCCACTGGACCGGCAACCAGAAACTCTATGAAATCTACCAAGCCCACAACATCCGCTGGTGTATGACCAGACCGCTGAAATCCTTCGCCGGGCAAAGTGAACACTGGGGAATTTACCGGGCCTACGAATCCGGATCTCTGGCCGAGGTCAAGGCTGCGATCACCAGGCATATCGACGCAGGCAAAGCCAGGGTGATCGAACTGAGCCGGGGGGAATAAAAAAGCAGGGCCAGATGGTAAGGAAGGGAGGGAATGCAGGCGGCAAGGCCGGTTTTATTCAGGGAAAATAAAGAAAGGGTGAGGGGAATGGATAACCCCAACGTAAAGAAAACCAATGTCCGCTGGATCGTCGTCGCTGTTTTGTTTTTCATCACTGTGATCAACTACGCCGACCGGGCCACAATCTCGCTGGCCGGTCCGGCAATGGCCAAAGAACTGAAAATGGACGCCATAGCCATGGGCTACATATTTTCCGCCTTCGGTTGGGCCTATGTCGCCTGTCAGTTGCCGGGCGGATGGCTTTTGGACCGGTTCGGCTCGAAGCGGGTTTACGCAGCCGGGATTTTCTTCTGGTCGCTGTTCACGCTGATGCAGGGCGTGGTCGGTTTTTTCACCGGGCTCACGGCAATCATTATTCTGTTTTGTCTGCGGTTTCTGGTCGGAGCCGCCGAATCGCCTTCTTTTCCTGCGAACAGTAGGATCGTTGCCGCCTGGTTTCCTGCTTCGGAACGCGGTACTGCCTCGGCTATTTTCAATTCGGCCCAGTACGCGGCGACAGTGGTGTTTGCCCCGCTGATGGGATGGCTGGTCTATACTTTTGGCTGGCACTATGTTTTTTATGTCATGGGCGTGCTGGGACTTTGCTATGTTGTCATCTGGCAGAAGCTGATCCACGATCCCAAGGATCATCCGATGGCCAATGTCGCCGAAGTTGAATACATCGAACAGGGCGGCGGCCTTGTCAATATGGACCAGGGCATCAAGGATGGCACCCAAAAGGAAGGCCCCAATATTCACTATATCAAAGAATTGCTGAAAAACCGGATGCTTGTGGGCATTTATGTCGCCCAGTACTGTATCAACGCCCTTACCTATTTCTTCATCACCTGGTTCCCTGTCTACCTGGTGCAGGCCCGGGGCATGACGATTCTCAAAGCCGGCTTCGTCGCATCGATACCGGCCGTCTGCGGCTTTGTCGGCGGTGTTTTGGGCGGAGTCTTATCCGACTATATGATAAAAAGAGGCTTTTCGCTTTCCGCTGCCAGAAAAACACCCATCGTTCTCGGGATGCTGCTGTCGATGAGCATGATTGTCTGCAACTATGTCAGCACCGACTGGGTGGTGGTAACCTTCATGGCCCTGTCCTTCTTCGGTAAAGGCATCGGCGCCCTCGGCTGGGCAGTCAACTCCGACACGGCGCCGAAACAGATCGCCGGCCTGAGCGGCGGGCAGTTCAATATCTGCGGCAATCTCTCCAGCATCACGACTCCCATCGCCATCGGCTACATTGTCGCCGGAACCGGCTCGTTCAACGGCGCCCTGGTTTTTGTCGGCGCTCACGCTTTCATCGCTGCGTTGAGCTATCTGGTCGTTGTCGGCGAGATCAAGCGGGTTGTGCTGAAGTAGTGCGGCCCGGGCCGGAAGAATAAGGAGGACCATGAATCACTATGAATAATCAGACAGTCCGTGAAACACACTCCGGGGCGCCGGTAGTCACCGCGATGCAGGTCATTCCGGTGGCCGGATACGACAGCATGCTCCTCAATCTTTGCGGCGCCCATGCCCCGTTTTTCACCCGCAATATCGTCATCCTGAAGGACAATTCCGGCCGCACCGGCGTCGGTGAAGTCCCCGGGGGGGAAGGCATCCGCCAGACCCTGGAGCAGGCCCGGCTTCTTGTTGTCGGACAATCCGTCGGCAGCTATAACAACATCCTGAACACCGTCCGGAAAAACCTGCTGGAGCGGCAGGCGGCAGGCCCCCAGGCCATCGTCCACAAAGTCACTTCGGCGGCCGAGGCCGCCGTGCTGAAACAGCCGCACGAGATCAACCTGCGGACCGACAACGTGATCACCGCCATTGAGGCCGCGCTCCTTGACCTCCTCGGCCAGTTCCTCGGGGTTCCGGTGGCGGCGCTGCTCGGTGCCGGACAGCAGCGGGATGCGGTGAGGATGCTGGGCTATCTGTTCTATGTCGGTGACCGGTCCAAAACCGACCTGCCCTACCTGGCCGGTTCCGGTGCCAAGGACGACTGGCTGACCCTGCGCCACCAGGAGGCGCTGACCCCTGAGGCCATCGTCCGGCTGGCCGAGGCGGCCCAGGACCGTTATGGTTTCAAGGATTTCAAGCTCAAAGGCGGTGTCATGCCCGGTCCCCAGGAGATCGAGGCCGTGACCGCCCTGGCCCGGCGCTTCCCTGAAGCCCGCATCACCCTTGATCCCAACGGGGCCTGGTCGCTGGAGGAAGCCATCGCTCTGTGCCGCAACCAGCACCATGTGCTGGCCTACGCCGAGGACCCCTGCGGACCGGAAAACGGTTATTCCGGCCGGGAAATCATGGCCGAGTTTCGGCGGGCCACCGCGATGCCCACCGCCACAAACATGATCGCCACCGACTGGCGGCAGATGGGGCATTCCATCCAGCTTCACGCCGTGGATATCCCCTTGGCAGACCCCCATTTCTGGACAATGCAGGGCTCGGTGCGCGTCGCCCAGATGTGTCACGAATGGGGCCTGACCTGGGGCTCGCATTCCAACAATCATTTCGATATTTCCCTGGCAATGTTTACCCACGTTGCCGCCGCCGCCCCGGGCGAAATCACCGCCATCGACACCCACTGGATCTGGCAGGAGGGGCAGGAGCGGCTGACCACCGAGCCGCTTCCGATAGTAGGCGGAATGGTCAAGGTGCCGGAAAAACCCGGCCTGGGAATAGAACCCGATATGGAGCAGATCGAAAAGGCCCATCGGCTCTACACCAAGCTCGGCCAGGGCGCCCGGGACGACGCCATGGCCATGCAGTACCTGGTACCTGGCTGGAAGTACGATCCCAAACGCCCCAGCATGGGCGGCTGAAGCGTCAGCCCGGCCCGGAAAGGAACAGACGTGAGCGTTTCGACGCTATTTGTAACAGGAATCATAAGTCGGCCGGCTGGTCAACTTATGATTCCTGTTATCGGCGGTGAAGGAAAGGTACGGTTTGTTGGGAAGAAAGTTTGTAAGAATAACAGGCAGTAATAGCGGCGCTGCTTACTGCTGAGCCTCAGGCATCACGGCCTGCCCGGGAGGCCGGCGGTCCGGAGTACGGCAGGAGCTGAGGATGGAGCAAAAACGTGAATCGTATTGAAAAAATATTGTTAATCATCATCATATCGATTTTCGCAGTTCTGGCGGGTGTCACCTTTTTGGTGCGGCCGGAAATCCTGTGTTTGGTCTTGGGAATGGAAGGCGTGCTGGCGGTTTTGCTCACACTTATGGTCAGGATTTTTCGCAATACTAAATAATTTTATCGCAAAAAAAATAAGCAGGAGATGGTTCTCCTGCTTATTTTTATATAAGATGGGCATAAAAGTCGGAGAGGCAAGTGAAAACTTCTGTCAAGGCTCAAAAAAGCCTTGACCAGGGCATCAGCGGAACCATTTGATGACACTGGCCGCCCAGGTCAGGCCGCCGCCGAATCCCACCAGCACGATGATGTCGCCGTTTGTAATTCTGCCGCTGCGGACCGCCTCATCCAGAGCGATCGGAATGGAGGCTGCCGAAGTATTGCCATATTTATCAACATTGACAATGACCTTATCCATCGGCAGGCCAAGCCGTTTGGCTGCCGACTGGATAATCCGGATATTAGCCTGGTGTGGCACAAGATAAGTGATATCCGCCGGAGAAAGCTTCGCGTTTTCGATGGCTTTCATCGCCGATTCTCCCATGATTTTGACCGCAAATTTAAAAACCTCGGTACCGTTCATACTGATAAAATGCAGCCGCTCGGCCACTGTTTCCATGGAAGCCGGCTGGCGGGAACCGCCGGCAGGCATTTTTAAAAGGTCGCCACCCGAGCCGTCCGCTCCCAGATCCATACCCAGAACGCCAAACCCGGACGGGGTTTCACCCAAAACGGCCGCTCCCGCCCCGTCGCCAAAGACGATGCTGGTATTTCGGTCCGTCTTGTCCGTGATCTTCGACAGCGTTTCCGCACCAATGACCAGTACTTTACGATAAGTGCCTGCCTTGATAAACTGGCTGCCGATGGCCAGAGCGTATACAAACCCGGAACAAACGGCGGTAATGTCAAAGGCGGCGGCGTTGGTGGCCTGCAAATTGCTCTGGACCAGACAGGCCACAGAGGGAAAGACCATATCCGGAGTGACGGTGGCTACAATGATCAAATCAATTTCATCAGCGTTGACCCCTGCATCCGCCAAAGCCAGCCGGGCCGCTTTCGTGGCTAAATCCGACGTCGCTTCACTTTCACCGACAATACGTCGTTCGCGGATGCCGGTTCGCGCGATAATCCATTCGTCAGTGGTATCTAATATTTTTTCAAGGTCTTCGTTGGTGACAATCTTTTCCGGCAGATATGACCCCAGTCCTAAAATGCCTGCGGATTTCTCAATCATGTTAATGTTAAATCTCACTTTCGCTATTTTCCTGATTCTTTTACCCATAGACTCTTATTATAACCGATTTTCGCCTGCAGGAGATAGGGGGGCCATAAGTTATGAAAAAAGGGGCCTTGAGACGATAAAGAGAAATACTATCCTATGGCGCAAAACCGCCGGATAGTATTGCCGGAAATCTATAATCACAGGATGGTGTACTGATGAGTAACACAAGTGACCGACAACATCGTGGCAGCCTGCAGCGCATTGCCAGGCAGGCGATGCTTGAAAGAGGGTTTCTGCCGGATTTCTCCGCTCCGGCTCTGGCCCAGCTTGAGGGAATTCAGGCCGGTGTCCCGGAGGGGGGAGATTCGGTCCGGGATCTGAGGAATTTGTTGTGGTGCTCCATCGACAATGACGATTCCAACGACCTGGATCAGCTGACTGTCGCGGTCCAACTCCCCGGAGCCACGAAAATCCTTGTTGCCATCGCCGATGTGGATGCCTTTGTAAAGAAAGCCTCCGCCCTTGATGAGCACGCAAGGCACAACACAACCTCGGTCTATACCGCTGCCCAGATATTTCCGATGCTGCCGGAGAAACTTTCCACCGATATCACCTCCCTCAATTACGAAGCAGACCGCCTGGCCCTCGTTGTGGAAATCATTCTCGCCGGGGACGGCTCGCTGCAGGGGTCGGATATCTACAAGGCCATTGTCCGCAATCGGGCCAAGCTTGCGTATAACCGCGTCGCCGCATGGCTGGAGGGTGGCGAGCCGATGCCGGAGGCGGTCGCCGCCGTCGGAGGCCTGGCTGAGAATCTCCGGCTCCAGAATCAGGCGGCTCAACAACTCAAAGCCCTCCGCCACCTGCACGGGGCGCTCAATTTTGAAACCATAGAAGCCCGCCCGATCTTTGAGGAAGATGAGATCAAGGACCTGGAAGTACAGACCCGCAATATTGCCAAAGACATCATCGAGGACTTTATGATCGCCGCCAATGGAGTAACCGCGCGCTACCTCGCGGTCAGGAAGTTTCCGTCGATGCGGCGCGTTGTCCGCACCCCCAAACGCTGGGACCGAATCGTCGAGCTGGCGGCAGAACGGAATTTTGCCTTGCCTCAGGACGCCGACTCAAAAGCGCTGGATCAGTTCCTGGCTGCCGAAAAAGCCGCCGACCCGCTGCGCTTTCCCGATCTTTCCCTCAGTGTTATCAAGCTGCTGGGACCTGGCGAATACGCCGTCGAACTTCCGGGGACCAGCCCTGCCGGACATTTCGGTCTTGCGGTCAAGGATTATGCTCATTCCACGGCCCCCAACCGCCGTTATCCGGATCTGATCACCCAGCGGCTGCTGAAGGCGGCGATAGCAGGAAGTCCCGTTCCCTATGGGCATGATGAACTTGTACTATTGGCGAAGCACTGCACAGAGGCCGAAGATGCCGCCAAAAAAGTGGAACGGCAGGTTGAGAAATCCGCGGCCGCGATTTTGCTGGAATCAAGAATTGGTGAAGAGTTTGACGCCATCATCACCGGCGCATCAGCTAAAGGAACCTGGGTTCGTTTATTGCAGCTGCCTGTGGAGGGCAGACTGGCCGGCAGCTTTGAAGCCGAAGATGTTGGTAACAGACTGCGGGTACGGCTGATCCATACCGATGTCGAGCGGGGTTATATTGATTTTAAGAAGATCCGGTGAATACTCTTTTGATGAAATAACGCAGCGAGGTGTTTCGATGAAAAAGGCGGTACCTATCATGGAAATCAATAAGGGAGTGAAGCAGGAACTGCTAAACAACATCAAGCATTTCTTTCTGACCGAAAGAAACGAAGATATCAGCGACTTCCAGGCCTCCTTCCTTCTTGATTTCATTTTGGATCATATCGCACCATACATCTATAACCAGGCGATAACCGACGCTCATACCATGATGAGCGGAAAAATCGAGGACTTGTACGGGCTTGAAAAACGGCCCCGGCCGACAACTGCCAAAAATAAAGAAGAATAATCCGGTCCCCTGTCTGAAATTGGCAGGGGGCCGGCTTGCATCCGGTTTGTAGTAAAATAACGCGTACATGTTCAAAATAATCGGGGAACACCTTCTTTTTCTGTAGCCTTGGCGTGAAAAATTCGCTGGAAGGGGAATGGCAATGGCAATAAGTAAGGATTGGAAAGAAACGAAAAGCTACACACTGACCTCTAAACAGGTTGAAAGGATGCTGCAGGACGACTACGGCGACAAGCTGCACCCCGTGGACGACGTAAAACTGGCCGAGCAGCATCGCCAGCAGGCCATACAGCATGGCGACAAGTAGCTCACAGGCAGCGCTGATGATAGTCAGCAGGGAACCGCTTCCCTAAAAACAAAAAGGCTTCCGGGGTTTTTATCCCGGAAGCCTTTGACTTTGCCGACATGGTTGGTTCTTTACAGCTGCTGAAGACCTATTTTGCCAGCTGCTCCATCGCCCGGTGGATGCGTTCCAGTCCTTCCTGGCAGTCTTCATAAGACGTAGCGTAGGATATCCGCAGCCGCCCGTTGCCGCCTTCGCCGAAGGACGAGCCGTCCACGGCGGCCACGCCGGCGTTGTCCAGCAGGTAGTCCGCCACTTGGGCCGAAGTCAGGTCCGGCAGGGTAATCCGCGGAAAGACGTAGAAGGCGCCCTGCGGGCTGTTCTCCAGGTCGAGGCCGGGAATGCTGTCGATCATGTCCAGGACCAGCCGCCGCCGGCGGTCGAACTGGGTCATCATATCGTCGACGCAAGCCTGGGATTCGGTCAGGGCGGTGACGGCGCCGTACTGGGCGAAGGTGTTCAGTGAAATCAGGATATTTTGCTGCAGGCGGTGGGCGGCGTCGATCACCGCCTCAGGCGCAGCCAGGTAGCCGACCCGCCAGCCGGTCATGGCGTAGGTCTTGGACAGCGAGCCGCAGATAATCGTCCGGTCTTTCATCCCCGGGAAGACGGCCGGGGAAACGAAGCGGCCATTGTACACCATGCGGTCGTAAGCGTCGTCCGATATGAGCAACAGCCGGTGCTCGACCGCAAAGGCGGCAAGCTCCCGGGTCTGCGCTTCGGTCAGCACCGCCCCGGTGGGATTGTGGGGCGAATTGACGATGATCGCTTTGGTCCGGGACGTCAGCGCTTTTTTGGCGGCAGCCAGATCAAAGGCGAAATGGTTGTCGGCCTGCAGCGGGACGTTGACCGGAACGCCGCCGGACAGCCGCACGATCAGCGTAAAGGGCTGAAAGCAGGGGTCGGGAATGAGGACCTCATCACCCGGATTGAGAATACTCAGCAGACCGAGATACAGAGCCTCCTGGCCGCCGGCCGTGGCAATCAGTTCCCGGTCCGGGTCGTAGGTCAGGCCTTTGTCTGTTTTCAGCCGCATCGCCAGCGCTTCCCGCAGAGCCGGCAGGCCGTTATTCGCGGTGTAGTGGACAAAGCCTTTGTCCAGGGCCGCTTTGGCTGATTCTTTGATATGTGCCGGGGTGTCAAAATCAGGGCGGCCGATTTCGAAATGGATGATTTTTTGCCCCTGGGCCTCCAGGCGGCCGGCTTTTTCGAAAACCCGGCGGATGCCGGCGAAAGGTATTTCCTTCATTTTGTCTGCGACGAGATTCATCAAGGTGCCTCCCAGCTATTTCAGGCTTTTCACCGTTTGTAAAAATATATCTTCTCCACCGCGCCCGTACATCCTGCCTAATATCTTTTATATTCAGCAATTCCCGACACCTGCCTATCATGCCGGCGCACGGTCCGCCACAGCCGGGCCGCGGCTATTTTGGGGGTTGCTGTGGCCATAACGGCATGTTATAATCAGGATAAAAATGCAGGTCCAAGGGAAATTTATGCGTCAAAGATGACCATAAAGCCGATGGAAAGAAGGCTGCATGGTTGTTTTTTTTATCCATATCAAGTTACCTCAACGGGTTTTCAGGAGGTGGACGCCCTGTTTCAGGAGCTAATCCAGCAGATTATGAACGGCTTGGTCCTTGGCAGTACATATGCCCTGATCGGGCTCGGACTCACTGTCATCTACGGGATACTGGGGATCGTCAACTGGGCTCATGGCGAGCTGTATATGCTCGGGGCCTTTGCCGGACTGTATTTTGTCGTTAATCTCCATATGCCGTTCGTGGCCGGCCTTGTTGCGTCGATGGCGGTCATGGCTGCTTTTGGCGTGGTGCTGGAGCGGCTGGTTTTCCGTCCGCTGCGCAGCGCTCATGAAATGAATATGATCATCGGTACGCTGGGGATCTCCATTTTCCTGATGAACGCCGCGATTGTCCTGTTCAGCCCCAATCCGATGCGCTTTCCCACCGAGTTCTCCAACGACTATCTCTCCTTTTTCGGCATTTCGATCACGACCCAGCGCCTCTTGGTATTTTGTGTCACGATTTTTCTCATCGGACTGTTTCATTATGTGATCAAGTATACGTCCATCGGCAAGGCCATGCGGGCCTGCGAGCAGAATCCCGACGCCGCCCGGCTGATGGGGATCAACATCAATCAGGTGGCCATGGTGACCTGCGCCATCGGCTCGGCCCTGGCCGCAGCGGCCGGCACCCTCGTCGGACCGGTTTTTCTTGTTTCGCCGCCGATGGGACTGATGGTGATCGCCAAGGTCTTCGCGGTGGTGATCCTCGGCGGAATGGGCGACGTTGCCGGAGCCATCTGGGCCGCCTTCATCCTGGGGTTGGCCGAAAGCCTGACCGCCGGCTTCATCTCTTCTGACTATAAGGATGTGGTGACCTTCGTGATCCTGATTTCTGTATTGATTTTCAAGCCCCAGGGGCTGTTTGGCAAAAGCCAGATCGAGAAGGTGTAGATGGATATCATGGGAAAGATTGTCTGGATCAAGCGCGCCGCTATAGCCCTCATCATCATCCTGGCCTTTCTTTTGCCGTTTATGGTGCGCTCTTATTATCTGCATATCGCCGTCCTCAGCCTACTGAATGCGCTGTTGGCTCTGGGACTGAACTGCATCGCCGGCTATGCCGGCCAGCTGTCTTTGGCTCAGGCGGCTTTTTTCGGCATCGGCAGCTACACCACGGCGCTGTGCATGCTGAACCTGGGACTGTCCTTCTGGCTGGCCGCGCCGCTGGGGATAGCGCTGGCGGTGGTGGTGGCGGTCGGCTTCGGTTTGCCGACACTGCGCCTCAAGGGTCCGTATTTTGTCATTTCCACCCTCGGCTTCGGCGAAATCGTCCGGCTGCTGTTTCTGAACTGGGAATCCGTCACTCGGGGGCCGAACGGACTGCCGGGCATTCCGGCACCGGATCCGATCAATCTGGGGTTTGCTGTGCTGACCTTTGACACGAAAGTCGGCTGCTATTATCTGATTCTGACGGTGATGCTGGTACTGCTCATCATTTACCGCAACATGGCCTCTTCCCGGATCGGCCGGGCCCTTAAGGCCATTCACAGCGACCAGGTCGCCGCCGAGGTAATGGGTATCAACCTCACCTTTTACAAGGTGTTCGCCTTCGCCTGGGGAGCCGCGTTCTCCGGCCTGGCCGGCGCCCTGTACGCCGGCTATGTCCGGTTCATCAGCCCGGATACCTTCACCGTCGGCGAGGCGGTAAACATCCTGATTATGACCGTCCTGGGCGGAATGGGCACCATCGTCGGCCCGATCCTGGGGGCGATGACCATCACCTATCTTCTGGAGACGATGCGGGTATTTGCCGACTACCGGATGCTCATTTACGGGCTGTTAATGTTTTTGATGATTGTTTATATGCCGGGAGGCCTGGCCGGGGCGTTTTCCCTGCTGGGCAGCCGGCTCAGGCGGCGTTTTTCCGCCGCTCCGGCCGCGAAGCCCGGGGTTGCCAAGCGGGAGGAGGCCTAGTCATGCTGAATTGTGAGCGTATTGTCATGAAATTCGGCGGTCTTACCGCCGTCGACCAGGTGGATCTTACCATCAGCGAAGGGCAGATCGTCGGCTTGATCGGACCCAATGGGTCAGGTAAAACGACGCTGTTCAACGTGATTTCCGGTGTTTATCGCCCCACCTCGGGCCGCATCGCTTTTCGCGACCAGGATATCGCCGGCCGCAAGCCGGACGCCGTCACCCGCTGCGGCATCGCCCGCACTTTTCAAAACATCCGGCTGTTCACCGACATGACGGTGTGGGACAATGTCCTGATCGGCCGCCACTGCCGTTTTAGCCAGTCGGTGTTTGACGACATCTTCCATACCCGCCGCAAAGTGGCCCAGGAGAAAGCCGCCGCCGAACGCATTACCGAGATGCTGACCATGTTCAAAATGATCGACTGCAAGGATGAACTGGCCAAGAACCTGCCTTACGGCTTGCAGCGCAAGCTGGAGATCGTCCGGGCCATGGCCTCGGAACCGGGCCTCTTATTGCTGGACGAACCGGCCGCCGGGATGAATGCCCGGGAAACGGCTGAACTGATGGACTTCATCATCCATCTGCGCGAAGGCGGTACCACCATCTTTCTGGTCGAGCACGACATGAAGCTGGTGATGAATGTCTGCGACCGTATCGCGGTGCTGAACTATGGCAAAAAGATCGCCGAGGGCCAGCCGGCCGAGATTCAGAACAATGACGAAGTCATCAAGGCCTACCTCGGGAAGCAGGTGAAAAAAGGTGCTTAGTGTCCGGAATCTGGCTGTTTATTATGGGCAAGTCCAGGGCCTGAAAGGAATATCCCTGACTGTCGGTGAAAAGGAGATCGTCTCTCTGATCGGCGCCAACGGTGCAGGGAAAACCACGACATTGCGGGCTATTTCCGGCCTGGTCCGCCCGACGTCCGGGGAAATCGTTTTCGAGGAGCAGCCGATCGCCGGCCTCGACGCCCGGGAAATTGTTATCCGCGGCATCAGCCACAGTCCCGAGGGACGTCAGATCTTTCCGCGGATGACGGTGTTGGAGAACCTGGAACTGGGCGGGTACACCCGCAAGGACAAACAGAATTTCTCCGCCGACTACCGACGGATCTACGACTACTTTCCCATTCTGGCCGAACGAACACAACAGCTGGCCGGCACCTTGTCCGGCGGCGAACAACAGATGCTGGCCATGGGCCGGGCCCTGATGGCCCGCCCCAGACTGCTGCTGCTCGATGAGCCGTCGCTGGGGCTGGCGCCTCTTCTGGTGGAGAAGATTTTCGGCATTATTCAGGCTATCAACGCAGAAGGCGTCACCGTTCTTCTGATTGAACAGAACGCGTATCAGGCTCTGCAGATCGCCCACCGGGGCTATGTGCTGGAAACCGGGACGGTCGCCCTGACCGGGTTGGCTGCCGAACTTCTGGAAAACGATCATGTCCGTAAAGCCTACCTGGGCGAATGAGCCGCTGGGACGGCAGAGGATAGTATTAAATAATAGGGGGATTTAGCGATGTTCACAGGATGCAAAAGGGTTAAGGGGCTGCTGGCCGTACTGGCGGTCGTTCTCGCCGCCTCGCTGGTGCTGGCCGGCTGCGGATCGTCCCAGGCCCCGGCTAAGAAAGAACCGATCAAATTCGGCGTCATCGGTCCGTATACCGGCCCCAACGCCAAACCGGGCCAGAGCATGAAACAGGGTGTCAATCTGGCAGTGGAAGAGATCAACAAAGCCGGCGGCGTAAAAGGGCGTATGCTGGAGCCGCTGTTCGAGGACGACGCCTCGGTACCGGCCCAGTCACTGTCAGCCACCGAAAAGCTGATCACCAAAGACGAAGCAGCCTTCCTTATCGGTACCTTCAACAGTGCCACCACCTTGGCTGACATGAAGATCATCGAGCGGGAAAAGGTGCCGATGCTGGTGCCCATCGCCGTGGCCATCGAGATTACCGAATCCGGCAACAAGTGGGTATTCCGCAACGCTGCCACCAACCCCATGCAGGCTGAACAACTGATGAATTACATCTATACCAGCAGCAAATTCCGCAAATTCGCCGTCATCCACGAAAACACCGACTATGGCAAAGGTCTGGCCAACGCCGTCAAGGCCTATGTCGGCGCCAAGGGCGGCGACATTGCCACCGAGTCCTACGGCATCGGCGACACCGATTTCTATGCCCAGCTGACCAAGATCAAGAACTATCAGCCTGACGGCATCATCATTGCCGGCAATCTTTCCGAAGGCTCCCAGATCTCCCGCCAGGTCAAGGAACTGGGTATCAAAGCCCAGCTGTACGGGTTCGGCGGTCTGTCCTCCTTCGACTACAACAAGATTGCCGCCGGTTCCAACGAGGACCTGATCTGCACCAGTTATTTCGAAAGTTCGTCGCCGAACCCGCTGGCTCAGCAGTTCGTCAAAGCCTATAAAGAGAAATACAACGTTGACCCGGATATGTTCGCTGCCGCTATCTACGAGGCGGTGTACGTCGCCAAGGCCGATATGGAAAAAATGGGTGATACCAAAGACATAGGGGCTTTCCGCGTCGCCCTGCGCGATGCGCTGGCGGCGACCAAGGACATGCCCGGTGTTCAGGGCCCCACCACCTTTGACGCCAAAGGCCAGGCCGACAAACAGATCATGATCGTTCAGTGGAACGACGGCCAGAAAAAAATTCTCTTCCCTAAATAACCGGCAAAGGCCTGCGACGGTATAACCGTCCGCAGGCCTTTTTCTTTTGACCGGCCTTTCTTTGTGGCTCTCATCGCGGCTATGGTATAATAAGGGAAAACGTTCGCCGCATGGGAGGAAAATGGTATGGCACTGCTGATCAGGGACATCAGAACCGACATCCTGCGGATTCCGCTGAAGCGGCCGATCGCCGATTCGACCCATCAGCTGCACTGTCTTGATCTGGTGTATGTCCGGGTTATCACCGACGCTGGGCCGGAGGGACACTCCTTCATGTTGTCCTTCGACTACGGGACCGGCCTGATGAAAGCGCTGATGGATCAGGAAGTCAAACGGCACGTCGTCGGCAAGGACGCCCTCCAGATCGAGGCTTTGGGTGACCAGTTGAACGCCCAGTTCGAGTATTTCGGCAACACCGGCCTGGCGGCCTGGGGAATCGCCGCCCTGGATATTGCCCTGTGGGACGTAAAAAGCAAATTTTTCGCCATTCCGCTTCAGGTGCTGCTGGGCGGGCGGCACAAAAGCCTGCCGGTTTACGGCAGCGGCGGCTGGCTGTCCTATTCCACCGAGATGCTGGTGGAGGAAGCCCTGCGTTACAAGACCGCAGGCTTCAAGGGCGTCAAAATGAAAATCGGCCATGACGATATCCGTATCGACGTGGCCAGAGTAAAGGCCGTCCGTGAGGGCCTCGGCTTTGAGATCGACCTGATGGTGGACGCTAACCAGGGCTGGTATATCGACCAGGCCCTGGCCTTCTGCCGGGCGGCGGCTGATCTCAGGCTGGACTGGCTGGAAGAGCCGCTGCGGCTTGACGATAAGAAAAATCTGGCGCTGTTGCGCCGGAAGATTGATATTCCCGTCGCTGTCGGCGAAAGGGAATACGGTGTGGCGCCGTTTCGCGAGCTTATGCTGGCCCAGGCTGCCGATATCGTTCAGCCGGATATCCTCCGGGTCGGCGGACTGACAAAGTTTATGCAGGTCGCGCGGCTGGCCGGGGCTTTCAATGTCCGCGTCGCTTCCCATTTCTACAAAGAAACCGATATCTTTGCCCTGTCCGCCTTGGGTAACGCCAAATATCTGGAATATTTCGACTGGTTCGACGACCTGTTCATCCGCCGCTTCACCGTCGTGGACGGACTGGCCCCGGTGCCGGAAACTCCCGGGATGCACCTGGAAATCCGGCCGGATGCTGTAAAGGAATACGCCATCACCTAAGACGGAAGCAAGTCATACAAAAAGACCTGCAGGCCCGCAGAGCCGGGCCGGCAGGTCTTTGCACGTCAGGTGGAATTCTTCGCAGGATGGTACTGGACGTCAAACAATGGTAAAATGGAACTGTTTGCAGAAGGCCGGAGTCATCCGGCGCTATTTTACGGTCACGGCGGCGCCGTCTTTCAGACCGCCGGCACTGGTGATGACCAGCGCCCCGTCCGGCAGTTCGGAAGTGATCTCGATGAAATCGTCGAAAGCCGGCCCGGTGGTCACCTGCTGGCGGACGGCCTTGCCGTCCACCGCCAGATACAGGTAGCTGACCCCCTGTTCCTGCAGCACCGCCGTTGCGGGAACGGCCCGCACCGTAGCCTCCTGGTCGGTGATCAGCCGGACGTTGACCGCCATCCCCGGTTTAAGGAAGTCGCTGGCGCTGTCGATCTGGATGAGGGTGCGGAAGGTCGGACGACTCGCGGCGACCTCCGGATAGATGCTCTCGACCCGGCCGGCCAGACCCTGCCCGGGAGATTGGGTGGGGATTATTTCAGCCGGCGTGCCGGGCCGGACAAGATACAGGTCTTTTTGCTCCAGATGAACGACAACCCGCACTTCGCCCTGGTTTTGCAGCACCATTAGCTGCTGGCCGGTTTGCACCGCCAGCCCCGTCACCGCCGTCAGCCCGGTCACTGTGCCGCCAGCCGGTGCGGCGAGGTTGACCCGGCCCGGCTGGCCGCCCTTGTCGGTGGAAACCGTCTGACGATTGCCCTGGGCGGCGGACAAAGCCTCCTGCGCCGCCTGCAGGCGGGCCGCCGAAGCTTCGAGTTGCCGCCGCGCTATGGCCCCCTGGGCGTATAATTTCTGATAGCGGCTATATTCCTGCTGGCTGTTGTCGTAGCTGCTCTGGGCCAGCCGCAGGCCATCCTCGCCGTACTTCGTCAGCTCTCCGCCGGCCGGTATCATTCCGTCGATGCTGGCCAGCGGTTGGCCGGCCTGGACCTGTTGGCCCTCGCTGACATAAACTTCACTGACCCGGCCGGAAATCTGCGCGGCGATGACTGACGCCTTGCGGTCTTCCACCGTCCCGGGCAGCGTTACCTGGACGTCTTTGTCGATGATGCTCACCGGCGCGGCGGTGACAGCCCCCGTCGGCTGGGAGGCGACGCGCAGCAGGAAAGGCCCGAAACGGGCGACGCCGAACAGCGCCGCCGCCAGGGCGGCGCCCGCCAGTATGGCGGCAGCGGTGCGGTATTGCGGTTTGATATTCTTCATTGATGTCATCTCCAGCTGTGATAGTCCTGCCAGATTCTATGTTCCCACTTTTTCCTTGCGCCGTCAAGGTCACTGCCGCCCTGGAAACCGCCGCCATGGCCGAGCAGTGTTGGCGGGCCCCGCAGCCCTTTAAAATTCATTCAAGGAGAACACCGTATGCAACTTCGTGCCACTGTACTTTTGCTTATCACTGCCGCCATCTGGGGGTTTGCTTTTGTCGCCCAGCGGGTGGGGATGGAATACATCGGCCCCTATACCTTTAACGGAGTGCGTTTTGCCCTCGGGGGCCTTTCCCTGCTGCCGGTCATTTATTTTTTTTCTGACCGTCCGCCCCAGCCCCATTCCGGCAAATCGACCAAGAACAGCTTGCCGGTGGGGCTTCTGGCCGGGCTGATTCTTTTTGTCGCCGCCTCCCTGCAGCAGATCGGCCTGATCTACACCACGGCAGGAAAATCCGCCTTCATCACCTGTCTGTACATTATCCTGGTACCCATATCGGGAATATTTCTGAAACACCGCATCAGGAGCAGCACCTGGCTCGGGTCGGTGCTGGCGATTACCGGGCTGTACCTCCTGTGCGTCAAAGAGGGCTTCGCCATCAGCTATGGCGATTTTCTCGAGCTAATGGGAGCCTTTTTCTGGACCGCCCATATCCTGCTGATCGACAAGTATTCCCGCCGCGTAGATGTCCTAAAGCTGGCCTTTTTTCAGTTTATCACCTGCGCGGTGCTCAGCGGCGGGGCCGCCCTGATCCTCGAGCCCATCGCCCTGGACGGTATCCTGTTGGCGGCTGTCCCGATACTGTACGGCGGCCTTGGCTCGGTAGGCGTCGCCTACACCCTTCAGATCGTCGGGCAGAAATACGCCCCGCCGTCCCACGCCGCTATCCTTCTCAGCCTGGAGACGGTTTTCGCCGCGGTCGGCGGTTACCTGATCCTCGATGAGCGGCTTGGCCCGGCCGAACTTGCCGGCTGCGGGCTGATGATGGCCGGCATGCTCGTCTCCCAGCTTGGCCAGTTGAATACTCCCGGAAATAATGCTGAGACGACATAATAGAAGCCGCCCTATCTGGGCGGCTTTAGCTCGTCACGCTCCGCCGCGGCCTGGGCTGCAGCGGGTGGTTCAGCTCTCGTTTTTTATTTTTCAACCTGTGGGGTCTTTCCTGCGGTTTTCATTTCCATCAGCTTCTTTCTGAGTCTTTGATACTGATTTTTATTTGATAACCACTTTCCTTTCCCTGCTTTTAGTATACACTCATTTGTGGAATATATCAAGATTTACCAGATAAATTTATCGGATTTTGAACCGCCCGATTAGCCGCATGACCTTTCGCCGAATAAGCTAAAGTAAGCTGACGAAAGGTCGTGAAACTATGCGAAGATGGTTCATAGCGTTATTGGTCATGGTCTGTATGCTGGTCTGGCAGGCCGGATGCTTTGCCGCCGCCAAGGAGTGGTCGTCAGAAGAAAAACTGTCCAAGCTCACCAAACCGGCGGTGGTCCGAGTAGTGGCATTCTATTGGGGCACCTGGACGATAGGCACTGTCCGCATCAACGCCTTTCAGGGCGGGCAGGGCTCGGGGGCCTTCATCCATCCTGACGGTTACATCGTGACCAACGCTCATGTTGTCGCCCCCTATACCCATAACGACAACCAAAGGTATCAGAACCTGGCGCTGGCGCTGGTCAATTACCTGGTACAGAATTACCGTCTGACCCAGCAACAGGCGATAGCCCTCATCAACTCGGGGGCCGCCAAGCTTGACAAAATCACCCCGGTGTTCGTCGTGATCACCCCGGGGGGTGAACAGCTGCCCTTCGACCTGAAAGAGATCGGCTCGGTGACCGGTGACAAGGACGGCAAGGACGTGGCGGTCATCAAGGTGGAAGGCCGCAATTTCCCGACCCTGACCCTCGGCGATTCGGATAAGATCCGTACCGGTGAGCGTATCTTCGTCGCCGGCTATCCCGGTGACGCCGACATCACCAAGTGGGGTCTGGGCAATCAGCAGTCCAATCTTGAATGGTCCTGGGCTACGGGCAGCATATCCTCTGACCGGAAGGCTTCAGCCCAGGGCGCTCCCCTCGTTCAGGTCAACGCTGAAGGCGTAAAACCCGGCAACTCCGGCGGGCCTGTCCTGAACGCCGAGGGGCAGGTCATCGGCCTGCTTACCTTCGGAACGCCCGGTGGACCGCACTGGGCAATGGCCACCCGCACGGTTCTGGAATATGTGCGGAAAGCCGGAGCCACCAACGAAACCAGCCTTACCGACAAAGCCTATCGCGAGGGACTGAATTTTTACTGGCAGGGTTACTATTCCAAGGCCATACCCAAATTCGAGGAAGTCAGGCGACTCTATTCCAAGCATTCCGAGGTCGACGGTCTCCTGAGCGACTGCCAGAACAGCGTCGCCAACGGCAACGACAGACTCTACTGGCAGGACTATATTCCCTATTTTGCCCTTGCCGCCGTGTTGGTCCTGGTCGCCGCTGTGATTGCGGTCCGGCGGCGGAAAACAGCGCCGGCCAAAGAAAGCCAGTCCCGCTAGCCGGAAAAAGCAACCGTAAGACCTGCGTTTATTATAGCTGATCGCAGGTCTTTTTGTGTCCCCGTTTTATCCTGCATACTCTGTAGGAAATAATTAAAATTAAGTAATATTTGTAAAAATATAGAAGGATTTTCCGGCTGGATGTATAATTTTGTATCTGTTTAGTTTGTTGTGGGGGAATTTACGTAATGTTGCGCCAAGGAATAGCCCGGAAAGCCTACCTGGTTGTTACCGCCCTTGTCACCGTTCTGACGGTCATCATCGGCTACTGGTATGTCGAAGCCCAGCGGGAACTGCTGAAAGCCAATGTCCAGCGGGACATCGTTCTGGTTGCAGCCGAGCTGCAGCAGAAATTTGACAATAAAACGTTTCACGATAAAGTGACCGAACTGCTGGCCCTGCCGGTAAACGAGGACGAAATGGCGGTGTTGCTGAACCGTTGGCTTCAACCGATCCTCATGGAAGTTTCCCGGCATCATCCGGATTACAGCATGGGAATTTATTCGCGCCAGATCGACAGGATTGTAGCGGTGGGTCCTGTTTTTTCCTATGCCTCGCTGGTCCAGATAGCCCGGCCCGAGTCCCTGAGAGTCTATGACACCGCGGCGCCGGAGTTCGGCGAATTTGAAAAGGACGCAGGTCAACAGGAAAGAAACGTTTTGACCATTGCCTATCCTATTGTCTACGGCGGCCGAGTGATCGGTCATACCTGGGCCAGCCAGAAAACAGAAGACATCGACAGCATCATGAAGCTGACCATAGCCAAGATGATCGGGGCTGTTGTCGGCTTATGGCTTGCTGCCATGTTGTGCCTGAAGCTTCTCTTCGCCCGGCTGCAACGGGTGCTGGTCAGGATGGCGCAGCAGATCAGAACACAGGATGACAGCCGCGAGGCCCTTGCGGATCTGCCGGAGCTGCTGCCGGTCTTTGAAACCATCATCGAGCTGAGAGAAGACCTCAAGCAGGAGCATCTGGAAAAGAACAGGATCAATCGGGAGATCGCCAGACTGGACCGCCTGAATCTGATCGGCGAGATGGCCGCAGGCGTGGCCCATGAAATCCGCAACCCGATGACGGTTATCATGGGATTCGTCCAGAAGATAAGCCTGAAATCCTCGGGCCCCACCAGGGACCAGCTGGATATTGTCATGACCGAACTTCGGCGGGTCAGCACCATGGTCGCCGACTTCCTCAGCCTGGCCAGGAACAAGCGGGTGGAGAAGGAGCGCTGCGACCTCAACCGGCTTATCCGGTCGGTACATCCCTTCATTTACGAAGACTGCGTCAAGGGAGCAATTACCCTCGAGCTGCAGCTGGCGGACAACCTGCCGCCGCTGTTCGTCGACGAACAGGAAATCAAGCAACTGATCCTGAACCTCTGCCGCAACGCCATTGAAGCGATAAGCGGCCAGGGGCGAATCTTGATTGCGACAAGCCATTACCAGGACCATGTCCGGCTGGTGATTTCCGACAGCGGCAGCGGGATCGCCGCCGACAAGCTGGACAAAGTATTCGACCCCTTCTACACCACCAAAGCGGAAGGAACGGGGCTCGGGCTTTCGATCTGCAAGAGCATCGTCGACAGGCACGGCGGGGAACTGCTGGTAGAATCGAAGGAAGCCAGGGGGACGATTTTTAGCGTCAGATTGCCCAAGATGACCGACGCGGACCATTGTGCTCAGACCGGCTAAAGTTAAAAGTGAGCGATGGTTCCGTCCGCCGCGCCGCAGCTATTTTGTATCGATGCATAGTAAAATAACAGAATAAGTGCTTGTAAGGCATGGACACCCATAGTAGAATGGATATAGATTTGCCGGTTTGCACTTTTTTCCTTGGAGGGGATACATACAATGAGTCGTTGGTTACAGGATAACAGCTGGGACGAACTGGCCGGACTGCGGGATGAGGCCGGTGGCGTAATCATCATTCCTGTCGGCAGCACCGAGCAGCACGGCAGCCATCTGCCGCTAGGCACCGATACCATGGTGGCGATGATGCTGGCCGAAGATGGGGCCGAGCAGGCCGGAGTCGTGGTCGCTCCGCCGCTGTGGTTCGGCTGGAGCCCGCATCACATGGTTTTACCCGGGACCATCACCATCCGGCCGGAGATCCTGATCGAAGTGTTGTACGATGTCATTGATTCGCTGCACAGGCACGGCTTCGCCAAATTCGTCGTGATCAACGGTCACCGCATTGTGAACATCCCCTGGATGCAGCTGGCCGCTGAGCGGGCCCAGCGGTTGCTCGGAGTCAAGGTGGTACTGTTCGATCCGGCCTATATGTCAAAAACCGTCGTTGCCGCACTGGATTACGGTCCTGTCGGCCATTCCGAAGAAATTGAGACTTCCCACATGTTGTACAAGCATCCCGAACTGGTTCAACTGGCCAAAGCGCGGGACAACCCGCCGCCGCGGCATGAACTGTACTCGGTAGACCCGGCCTATCCGGGCGACACGCTCTGCTATGTCCCAAGCACGGTAAACGATATGCAACGATCGGTGGATGCCGCCGGGGGAACCACCGGAAGCCCCAGCAAGACCGGGCGGGACCAGGGACGAATCTATCATGAGCATTTGGTGAAGAACCTGGTTGCCGTGATCCGTCAGCTTCAGGGATAGTCGCAAAAAAAAGCGGAAAAGGGAGAGAACGGTATGACAAGAACCAAGTATCCGGTGGCGATTTTTCTGGCGGTGCTGCTGGTGCTGGGAAGCCTTGCGGGGTTGACCGGCTGCGGCACTGCCACCGGGCAGAAAGTGATAAAAATCGGCGTGGTCGGCCCCGAATCCGGCAGCGCGGCTCAGCTTGGCCAGGGCCAGCGCAAAGCGGTGCAGATGGCGGTGGACGAAATCAACGCCAAAAAAGGGGCCGGGGACTGGAAGCTCGAAGTCCTTTTTGAGGATGACGAGGGCAACCCGACCAAATCGGCCAGTGCTGCCAACAAGCTGATTCAGCAGTCTCAGGTCAACGTTATCATCGGCGCCATTCATAGCTCGGCCACCCTTGCCGATATGGTGGTGACCGGAAGGGCCGGTATTCCCCAGATCACTGCAGGGTCGACTGGCTCATCCATCACCGAGCAGGGCAACAAGTGGATCTTCCGCACCGCGGTGAACGATGAATTTCAGGCCAACGCCCTGGTGAAATATGCCAAGGATGTACTGGGTCTGACCAAGATCGCCACCCTTACCGCCGCCGACGATTACGGTCAGAGCGGCGCCAAACTGCTGGCCACGGCTGCCGAAAAGCAAGGGCTGCAGTTGGTGACCAGCCCAACCTACAACAACGGCGACAAGGACTTCAAGCCCCAACTGCTGACCATCAAGGACGGCGGGGCCCAGGCCATCTTCATGTGGGGTCTGTATACCGAGGCGGCGCTGATTTCCAAGCAGGCCCGCCAGCTCGGCATCAACGCCCAGCTGTTCGGCGCCTCAGGCATGGCTGCCCAGAAATTGATTGAACTCGGCGGCGACGCTGCCCAGGGCCTTATTCTGACCCAGACGTTCCTGCCAGATTCCGACAGTCCCCAGGTCATGGAATTTGTCGGCAAGTATAAAGGCAAGTATCAGGAAAGCCCGATTCCCCACGCCGCTCAGGCCTACGACACCGTCTATATCATTGCCGACGCTGTGAAAAGGGCCAACTCGACTTCCCCCGACGCCCTGAAGGAAGCCCTGGTCAAAACGGCTGGGCTGAAGCTGGTCACCGGTGAACCGAAGTTTGGCGACCGGGGTGACGATATCGGCAAATACCTGTTGATCACGGTGATCAAAGGCGATAAATTTGAACTGGTCAAAACCGTTACTGCCAACTAAGCGGCAACTAACGCCGGTTCCTGTCAAGCAAGAGGAATCGGCGTTGTTTTTAGTCCGGCCGGGTTTCGCCAACAGCCGATTCGTGGAGGAAGTGATAGCATGCAGTATCTGCTCAACGGTCTGCCCATCGGCGCCATCTACGCGCTGGTTGCCCTGAGCTACAGTCTTATCTACACAACATCCGGCGTGCTGAACTGGTCCCAGGGCGACATGGTGATGCTGGGAGCCTACATCGGCTTTGCCTTGTTCCAGATGTGGCATATCGGATTTTCTGCCGGCCTGCTTGCTTCCATGCTGGTGGTCGGCGTCATCGGCGTCATCGTTCAGTACTGCATCCTGCGGCCTTTGCGGGAAAGGCAGGCTCCGCCGATCAACGTCGTTATCGCCACCTTGGGGGTGGCCATCGTTTCCCGCAACATCGCTCTGGCCATCTGGGGCCCCGAGGCCCAGATCTACCCCTCGCCGGTCAGCGCCGCCCCTCTGGCCCTCGGGGTGCTGAGCATAACGCCGCAGGACCTGTTGATCGTTATTACGGCCATCGGGCTGATGCTTATTCTTCAGTATCTCCTCAAGAAGACCAAAGAGGGAAAGGCCTTGAGGGCGGTGGCCCAGGACCGTTATGCCGCCGTGCTGATGGGCGTTGACACCGGCAAAAGCGACGGCGTGGCGTTCGCCGCCAGTGCCGCCCTGGGCGCCGCCGCGGGGATTCTCGTCGCGCCGGTCTTCTTTGTCACCTTCAATATGGGGGCCGGCATCGGCCTCAAGGGGTTTGTGGCTGCGGTGATCGGCGGTCTCGGCAACATTCCGGGGGCGATCGCCGGCGGCTTCTTTCTCGGCGTAGTCGAATCACTGGCCGGCGGCCAGATCAGTTCCGGCTACCGCGACGCCATTACTTTCGCTCTTCTGATCCTGGTCCTGTGGCTGAGACCGTCGGGCCTGTTCCTGCGCAAATCGCGGCAAAAAGTTTGACACGGCGGTGGAGAAATGGCAACTAATAACCTCACCAACAAGCGCTCCCTGGCAATCCTGGCCCTCGTGACGGCAGTGATTCCCCTGGCGATAAACAACAACTATATTCTTCATGTCGTCAACCTGGCAGGGATCTATACCCTGATCACCATCGGCCTCAATCTCCTGTCCGGCTATACCGGCCAGGTGTCCATGGGGCACGCCGGCTTCTTCGCCGTAGGCACCTATGTTTCCGCCCTGCTGGCGATTTCGGGCGGGATGCCTTTCTGGGCCGCCTCGATAGTGGCTCTGGCCGCGACCGGGTTCTGCGGGGCGATCATCGCCATTCCGGCCATGCGGCTGTCCGGCCCTTACCTGGTGCTGGCCACAGTAGGGTTCGGCGAGATCGTCAGGCTGATCATTCTCAACTGGACTCCGGTGACCAAGGGTGCGGCGGGACTTACCGGAATACCGCTGCCGAGTTTCCTGGGTGTGCGGATTTCCTCCGAGCAGCAGTTTTATTACCTGATTTTTATTGTCGTGGCCCTCGGGACCTATATTGCCTATCGCCTGGCCAACTCCAAGGTGGGGCGGACTTTTGCCGCCATCCGCGAGGACGAACTGGCGGCCGAGACGATGGGAGTGCCTGTCAACCGTTATAAAGTCGCCGCCTTTGTCATCAGCGCCGTTTACGCCGGCATGGCCGGGGCGCTGTACGGCGCTTTTTCGGGAGTGGCCAGCCCCGACAATTTCACCTTTGACGATTCGGTGGCCTTTCTTTGCATGTCAGTCATCGGCGGCAACCGCACCATCGCCGGAGCGATCATCGGCACCTTCATGCTGACAGGCCTGTCGGAGATCCTCCGGGCGCTCCAGGCTTACCGGCTGGTGATCTACGGCGGCATCCTGATTTTCACTGTCATCTATATGCCCCAGGGACTCGCCGGCATCATGGCCGGCGGCAACAAATGGCTGGCCGGGCGCCTGGCGACACGAAGCCTGTGGGGTAAGGGAGGCGGCGATAAATGATGGACCAAGACAGCTGCATGCTCGATATTCAGGCTATTTCCAAAAGCTTCGGCGGACTGCAGGCCCTGGAGGGCGTCTCGGTTCAGGTTGCCCCCGGCACCATTCACGGCATCATCGGTCCAAACGGCGCCGGCAAAACGACGCTGTTCAACATCATTACCGGCCTCATCGGCCCGGACAAAGGGCGGGTCGCCATCCAGGGAACCACGGTGCCCTTCGAGCGGCCGGACAAACTGGTGCCCCTGGGCATCGCCAGAACATTTCAGAACATTCGCCTGTTCAAGAGTCTGTCGGTGTTGGAGAATGTTCTGGTCGGCCAGCATGTACACACCCCCACCCCGATTTTTTCGATCATCGTCAACGGACCGACCTCCAGACACTGGGAGAAGGTGGCCCAAGAGGAGTCCAGGGCCGCCCTGCGCTTCGTCGGCCTGGAAGACAAAGCCGGCGAAATCGTGAAAAACCTGTCTTACGGTCAGCAGCGGCTGGTGGAATTTGCCCGGGCCCTTGCCGCCAAACCGAAGGTGCTGCTGCTGGATGAGCCGGCCGCAGGCATGAATCCCACCGAGAAAACCCACCTGGTCAAAATTGTCGCCGCCCTCAAAGCCCAAGGCTACACTGTCATCCTGATCGAGCACGACATGAAACTGGTGATGAATATCTGCAGCACCATCACCGTGCTGGACCATGGGAAAAAGATCGCCGAAGGTCCGCCTGAACATGTCCGCAAACATCCTGACGTCATCAGCGCTTACTTAGGAAGAGGGGAACACGGCCATGCTGGAAGTTGAAACCATCAGTGCTAGCTACGGAGCTACCGAGGTGCTTCACGGCTTGTCCTTTACCGCCCTGCCCGGCCAGATCACCAGCCTGATCGGCACCAACGGCGCCGGCAAGACGACGACCCTGAACAGCATCATCGGCGTCGTGCGGCCCACCGCCGGCAGGATCCTCTGGCAGGGGCGGGAGATCACCCGGCTGCGGACGCCGGAAATCATCCGGCTGGGACTTTCGCTCATTCCCGAGGGCCGGCACGTTTTTCCCCAAATGACGGTGGCCGAGAACCTGGAGATGGGAGCCTACACCCGCAAAGACAAACCGGGAATCCGCCGCGATTTCGAGTGGGTGTTCCAGCTTTTTCCCAAGCTGCAGACCCGGCTCGGTCAGTTGGCCGGCACCTTGTCCGGCGGCGAGCAGCAGATGCTGGCTGTCGGCAGGGCACTGATGGCCGACCCGGACCTGATTCTCATGGACGAGCCGTCGATGGGGCTGGCGCCGGTGGTCGTCGAGGAAGTATTCAAGGTAATCGGGGAAATCAGCGCCCGGGGCAAGACCATTTTGCTGGTGGAGCAGAATGCCGCCCTCGCCCTGGGTATTGCCCATCAGGCCTATGTCATCGAGCTGGGGCGAGTGGTGCTGGCCGGGTCCGGCAACAGCCTGCTCCACAATCCCGAAGTCGAGAAAGCCTACCTCGGGCTGTAGCGAAAACGAGCTATGTTTGAAAATCAACGAAAGGCCGTAAGGGTGTCCGGCGGCGTTGCCGGTTTTAGCCTTGCGGCGCCTTCCTCTGGAACTTCGTCCGCCCGGCACCTTTGCAGCTTCTGCTATATCGATTAACTTGAGAAGCCATTGAAAGCTTTCAGGATGATCCTGGGAGCTTTTTTATTGAAAGCCGGGTCGGCCAAGCGGCTGGCAAATATCGTTAGCGCCGCATTGGCGTGAAGGAAGGTCAACCGGGGCAGATTAACAGATAACAACACCGGAAGGAGCGCCGCCAAGTGCAAATACGTTTCGGTTATGTTGCGATAGCCTTAGCCGTCCCCGAAGGATCGCCCAACAAGACCACCAGTGTAAAAGCCGCGGAGAAGCTGGCTCCCGGCGACCGGATAAGCCGGCTGAGCCGCCTTATGAACGAAAATCTGGCAACAAGCCTGCGCATCCTTCGTTACAATTCGGCCCACCAGATTCACCTGTACCGGTTTACCTCCAAGCTTGTGCCCCTGGCCACTCATCCCATTGCCGCAGGCTGGGATTACATCGCCGCCGGCGGAGACCTGTGGCAGGAAATCGGCGAGTATATCCGTCTCCACGGCATGAGGGTCAGTGCCCACCCGGACCATTATACCCTGCTCAACAGCCCAAAAGCCGAGGTTCTTGCCGCCTCCATAAAAGACCTGGACTATCATGCCCGGATCTTCGAGGCGATGGGCCTGGCGCCGTATCCCTCGCTGGTTTTGCATGTAGGCGGGCAATATAAAGAAAAAGAAACGGCTCTGCAGCGGTTTTCCCAGCAGTTCGCTTCCCTGCCGGAGCGTCTCCGGCTGAGGCTTATGATCGAGAACGACGACAAGATCTTTACCGCGGCCCAGGTGCTCCGGTTGTGCGAACAACTGGGTTGCCCGATGGTCCTGGATGTTCACCACCACCGCTGCAACAACGAAGGCGAAAGCCTGGCCGACCTTTGGCCGCGAATCGCCGCCACTTGGCCGGGCGGCATACCCAAGATTCATGTTTCCAGCCCGAAAAGCGCTCAGGATATCCGGGCTCACGCCGATACTGTGGCCGTGGAGGATATTCTGCCATTTGTGCGTCAGGCGGGCGAACTTGGTCGGGATTTCGATATCATGGTGGAGGCAAAACAAAAGGACGCTGCCATGTTCCAGCTAGTGGAAGACTTAGCGGCGCAGCCCGGCATAAGGCAGCTGGAGCAGGCTGCGCTTGAACTGTAATAAAAAAAAGGAAAAAAATGGAATTTAATTGAATATATAAAAGTTAGCCGGCAAAGGGCGATGAGCCGGAACTGTTTCAAGCAGGCTGGGGAGGGGCGGTCTTTCGTGCAGGAAGTAAACGCCGAACTGGTGATCAACGGACGACACTACAGGATTCTGGGCATCGACCGGTCCAGTGTCGCCGAAGGGTGGGCCCTCTATCAGGCCATGGACAGCCAGACCGGCTTTGGTTTCAGGGTCGCGGCGTTTGCCGGCAGCGAGCAGGTGCTGGAGGCCGCCCGGGAAAAAGCCCGGAAGCTGGCGCGGCTGCGGATCGCGGGGCTTCCCCTTGTTTACGACGTCTGCCTTGAACCGGAACGGCTTTTTATTGTCACCGACTGGGTCAAGGGGCTTACTCTGCGGGAATACCTGGCTTCACGCCGCGGCCCGGCCCAGTCCGACCTTGCGGCAGCGGTAGAGTACGGGCGTAAGCTCTGCATGGTGCTCAGCCAGCTTCATCCGGCCTTCGTTCACCGCGGCCTGCGGCCAGAGAGCATCATCGTCGCCGAGAACCGGGTATTGTTGGCTGAACTCGGCTTTTCCCACATGCCCGCCGGTTTCGAACAGGAGCAGCAGGCCTACCGTGCTCCGGAACAGACAGCGGCGGTTATCGGCGAGGCTGTCGGCTGCTGGAGCGACATTTACGCTTTTGGCCTGATTTTTGCCGAAATGCTGACAGGGTCCTGCCCCGGCTGTTCGGGCAGTCAGACCGGCGATGCCGGAGCGCTGCCGGGCACCTGGGCGGAGGTTCCCGCCGAGCTGAAAGAGGTCGTCCTTCACTGCATACAAAACCGGCCCGGGCATCGCCCCCAAACCATCGAGGCGGTAAAACGCCGGTTGACGGAGTGGCTGCTGCTGCAAAAAGCGAAAGCGGCGGCCGTCCCGGAAACTGCCTTATATACCGGCAGCGCGGCAGGTCTTGCTGAACCGGCTGCGACCCTGACCGAAGCGGCGAGGGCGGCAGCAACCGGCGCCGGAAAAACCGCGGGCAGCGTCAGGCAGAGACTAAGGCGCCTGGCCGGACGGCGGGGGCTTTGGCTGCTTGTGGCGGTCCTGCTGCTGCTCTCGCCCCTTCTGATCCCGCGGATTCTTCCCAGTCGGCAGCCCGCGGCGCCGGTGGCCGCAGAAGTAGTCGTCAGCACCCCCGCGGGCCTTGGTCCCCGGGCAGAGTATCAGCTGCTTTACGCCAAACTTCAGGAGGGTGATACCCTGCTGGCGGCTTATAGCCACGCCAAGGTCCGGGGCAGTCCCGAAAAAACGGCGCTGAATTACCGCGGTGTCGAAAGCGGGGTCAAGTCACTGCAGCTCAGCCTAGCGGGTTTTGTTGTAACTGACCGGGACCTGGCGGAGGTCCTGAGCCTGGAACTGCAGATGGCCGATAGCCTTGGAAGCGCCGCCGGCCTTTTTGCCGATTATCTGGAAGGAAAAAAGACAACCACCGCTAATATGGATTGGGTGGAAGAGGCCGACAGCCGTTATCGAAAAGCACAGGAACTCCGGGCGCTGGCTGCCGGTAAACTGAATAAACTGCAGCCGTAGCCGGCGGAAAAGGTGTCGGCTGGTCTGCCTGCCGGGCCCCCTTCTGCGACAATAACTGCTTTTATGGGTTGATATTTTTGTTGCAGTAATAGTAAAATTGGTGGTATAAGTCTGAATCTGTCATTAGTGCAGACAGGCTCAACCGATTTGTGCACTTATCCAGGGGGGATGAATTTGTCCGGCGACTGGCAGTACTATCTGACCAAGGGTTTCAGCAAAGCCGTCTGTTTATTGCCGTATTGGGCCGTCTGCCGCCTCGGCCGGGGAGCAGGCTATTTATATTACCGCTGGGCGACGCGGCAGCGCACCCGGGCCATCGACCAGGCTATGCAAGGGCTTGGGCTGACCCTGCCGGAAGCGGACCGGGTGGTTCACGGCCTGTTCAGCAATCTGGGAACCATGTTTTTTGAAATGCTGTATATGCCGGTGCTGAACGCCAGAACCATCGGGCGCCACGTAACCGTCGAAGGTCTGGAGAATTTGCGGCAGGCTGTGGAATTGGGGCGGGGGGTGGTGCTGCTCACCGCCCATATGGGCAACTGGGAGTGGATGGGAGCAGCTTTGGCCTACGCCGGATTTCCGATGACCACCATTGCCCAGCCGCAGCCCAACGCGCCGCTTAACCGTATCCTGAACGAATACCGGTCCATGGTCGGTCTTGAAGTCTTCGCCCTGGGGACCAACGATCTGCTGAAGGCGGTCCGGGCCCTGAAGAAAGGCAAAGTCCTTGGTTTTATCGCTGATCAGGATGGGGGCGCGGAAGGGGTCTTCGTCGATTTCTTCGGCCGGAAAGCATCCACTCCGCTCGCCCCGGCGATTCTGGCCGACAAATACCAGGCCAGCATTGTGCCGGCCTTTACCTTTCGCTGTCCGGACGGCGGACACCGGGTGGTCCTCATGCCCTTCGAATATGAACGTAGCGGCGACAGCGAACAGGATCTGTACCGCAACACCGCCAGGATGACCAAAATCACCGAGGACATGATCAGGGCCCATCCCGACCAGTGGCTGTGGTTCCAAAAACGCTGGAAAACACCGTATAACCAGGACTAGCGGCGTACAAAGCAGCATGAAAAAGACAAGGGGTTGAGAATGAAAATTCTCAACCCCTTTTTGACTGACGGCAGCCTTATCCGGCAGTCGTCTTTTGCGTTGCGTTGATCCGCTCCAGCGCCTGCCCTTTGGTTTCCACCCCCAGGGTGGCGACAAAGACGCCGGCCAGCGCAAAGGCTCCGGCTACCACCGTGAATACGCCGCCGATACCCAGCGTACTCAGGCTGTAGCCCACGATCAGGGGAGCCAGCATCGAGCCGACCCGCGAGGCGGTGGCCGCCCAACTGGTGCCGGTGACCCGGATGCCGGTGGGGTAAAGTTCCGGAGTATACATGTAGGTGATCCCCCAGACCCCCGAAACGAAGAAGGCAACGACAATTCCCAGCAAGATCACATGGACTGTCGTCAGGTCGTGGTCCAGCGCATAGCCGAAAGCCAGGGTAGCCGCCATGGCCAGGAACAGGTTCCAGACCAGGAGCTTTTTCCGGCCGTAGCGGTCCATGAGGTAAGCCGAGATGATCTGATTGGGGACATAGGCAAGCTGCATAATGAGGACATACAAAAAAGACTGGACCATGGTATGGCCGCCCCGGACCAGGAGGCTCGGCAGCCAGGCGAACAGGCCGTAGTAGCCGAACATGCCGAGAAACCATAACGCCCACAGCATGATGGTTCTCGACAGGTATTGTCTGGAAAACAGCGCCGACGTAGTGACCTTTTTTTCCTCGTAGCCGCTTATAACGTCTTCTTGAAGTTCCGGCAGGGGATGAGCGCCTGCTACCTGAGCTTCGATCTGTTTCACGATTATGTCGGCCTCTTCCATCCGCCCGTTGACCGCCAGCCAGCGCGGCGATTCAGGCATCGACCGGCGCACTATCCAGATATAAAGCGCCGGCAGCGCACCGGCAACAAAAGCCCACTGCCAGCCGAGCCAGGGGATGATGTAGTAAGAGATGGCCGCCGCGGCAAGCCACCCTACCGCCCAGAAGGTGTTGAGCAATCCCTGGATTCTGCCCCGGCCGCTGGACGGGACAAATTCACCAAGCAGGGAAGTGACAACAGGTGTCTCGCCCCCCAGCCCAAGTCCGACAAAAAAACGGAAGACGATCAGCGAGTAAAAGTTCCAGGCGAAGGCGCACAGCAGGGAAAAGATCGAAAAGATCAGCATCGTCCACTGAAAAATCGCTTTTCGGCCGTAGCGGTCAGCCAAAGGCCCTGACAAAAAGGCTCCGAGCAGCATTCCGAACATCCCTGAGCTGAGTACTATGCCGGTCTGAACCGGAGTCAAGGCCCACGCCTTGTTCAGCGCCGCCACCACAAAGGTGATCAGGCCTACGTCAAAGGCGTCAAACGCCCAGGCGAATCCGTTGATAACCAATAGTTTGTAGTGATAGCGGGAAATAGGCAATCTGTCTAATCTGGCGGCAATTGTAGCTTGATTGACCATCATGCAGCGACCTCCTTGTAAAGTTTTGTTGCAAAAATAACGCCGCCTGTTCCAAGGCCGGAAGCAGGCAGATTTATGCCTGTCGATAAAAAAACAAAGGCTCAATAAACTTGGTTTACTAAGCCTCAATGCTTTTTGCCGACTGGAACAGTCATCATAAGACCTTTTCCTTGCGCCGGAGTCGATCAGCATGAATCCTTCGGGTGCTGATGATTGGTATATGATTATGGGAATAATATACCACCATTATCCTGCTGATGCAACCTTCGGCGACTGTCGGTTCGCGGAATATTTGCCGCTTTCGCCTGAAAACGATGAGGCGCTGCCGCGGCCGCGAAAGGGTTAGTGGTCGTGGGCCGCAGTTTGCCAATACCCCAGGCTTTCATAGTAATAGCAGCTTTCCTCCCGGCAGTAACCGCTGTTGGCGCCCATGCCTGTTACGTTTGTCAGTTGGAAGAACCGCTCGCTCTCCGCCGGATCGGTTGTCCAGAATTCACCTCCGTTTGCCGGTCTGACAATCAGCCTGTCAAACCGTATTTTCGTTTCATCTTCCACGGCGCGGCGATAGTAGGTCCCTAGAAGAGTATCTCCGTCCTCCAGCTTCCGGAGCAGAGGATTCAGGGGTCCAGGCATTTGTCGTCCCCTCCTTTAATCGATTTGCCCCCTAGTTATGCAAAAAGGGTGCCAATTGCTGGAAGAGGGCATTTCAGTCCAGTCGAAGGCAAACCGTCGCCATAAAAGATCGTCGCCCCCGACACAGTAGCTGTCGGGGGCGACACTTTGCTTATAGCTTATATTTTTTCAGTTTCTCGTACAGGGTGGAACGGTGCCAGCCGAGCAGTTTGGCGGCCAGTGCCCTGTTGTTTTTTGCGAATTTGAGAGTTTCGATGATCCGGTCCTGCTCGCTCATTTCCTGCGGATAGGTTGCCTGATCGGAAGGCTGTCCGCCTCCCAGTTTTGCCGAAAAGTTCATCCGTGCCAGATGCTGCGGCGTGATTAGCTGGTTGTCGACCATGGCGGCGATCTGCTCCAACAGATTGACCAACTCGCGGACATTTCCGGGCCAATGGTGCTCCCGCAGCACTCCCATGACTTCCGGACTGAATTCTTTCAGCGGAGTCCCCAGATTGCGGCAGATGTTCGGCAGCAGGTGCAAGACAAGTTCGCCGATGTCCCCCTTGCGTTCCCGCAGGGGCGGGATCTCCAGACCAATGACGTTCAGCCGGTAGTACAAGTCTTCACGGAAGGAGTTTTCTTTGACCATTTTCAGCAGGTTTTTATTGGTGGCGGCGATGATCCGCACATCGCAGCTGAAAGGCTTGCTGCCGCCGAGATGATCCAGGGACTTGCTCTGCAGCGCCCGCAGGATTTTGGCCTGCATCGTCAGCGGCATGTCGCCGATTTCATCCAGGAATAGTGTGCCCTGGTCTGCCAGTTCAAATTTGCCTTTCTTGCCGCCGCGCTTGGCGCCGGTAAAAGCGCCCTCGTCGTAGCCGAACAGCTCCGATTCCAGCAGCTCGGCGGGAATGGCCGCGCAGTTCACCGCCACAAAAGGCATTTTATTGCGCGGACTGGCGTTGTGAATTGCGTGGGCGAAAAGTTCCTTGCCTGTGCCGCTTTCTCCTGTGATCAGGACATTACTGATATTGCCGGCGGTTTTGGCGGCGAGGTTTTTGGCCTGGACGATCGCCCGCGAACTGCCGATGATGCTGGCAAAAGTAAATTCAGCCTTGTTTTTCTGGACGGCGGTTTTGCCCAGTTCCTGTTCATAATGGGAGACCTGCTTTTCCAGTAAATTGACTCGGCTGAGCAGGTAGCTGACTTCGCTGATATCTTTAAATACCGACTCGCCGATGGCTCCGACGATTTTGCCGTCCTTAAAGATCGGAACACGGTTGACAACCATCTGACGGCCTTTTACATTCTGGAGTTGCCCGAGTTCTGGGATACCGGTCCGGGCGACGATATGGAGTCTCGTGTTTTCAATCGTCTCTTCGATCGGACGGCCGATCATGTCCTCCCGGTCGATGTTGAATATTTCCTCGTAGGAGCGGTTAACCTGGACGATGATTCCCTGCTCGTCGATGACGATGATTCCCTGGCGGGCGCTTTCAAAAATATTTTCCAGAGCCTCGACATGATGCTGGGTTTTCACCAACTGCTCGGCGATGCTGGACAGTTCGGACGTGTCCTGGATAATCGCCAGGGCGCCGACGATCTTCGGCCCTTCGCAGATCGGCGAACGGTTGGAAAACACCGTCTTGCCGCCGACAGTCACCTGGCAGCCTGTTTCGCTTTTGCCTGTCAGCAGGATTTCTCTGAGTCCGGATTCCGGGATGATCTCGGCGATGGGCATCCCGATCGCCTTCTCGGCCGGAACGCCCACAAGCTTGGCTGCAGCCTCGTTGAAGGTCGTGATGATCCCGTAGGCGTTGATAACGATGATGCCGTTGTGGGCCGAGCGGATGAAGGCCTGGATTTCGTCGGTGGCGTGATCGGCTTCGGCGCGAAAAGCACTGAGAAAATCGCTTTTGGTGAGCATGCCGACAAGCTTGTTGTCGGCCGAGACCACCGGCAGGCGGCTGACCGGGATTTGATAGGCTTCAGCCAGGGTTGCGTCCAGGCCGATGGTGATGACATTGGTGTTCATGATGGTCTTCACCGGTTGTTGGAACGAGACGTCATTCATGATCGCTTTGGCGAAATCCGAACTGGTGATGAGGCCGCAGATATCACCGGCGTCTGTGACCACCGGCGCGCCGTTGATCTTATATTTATAAAACAGTTTGGCGGCGTCTTTCAAAGTGTCGCTGCTGCGCAGCACCTTCGGATAAGGGGTCATATAATCTCTTACCAGCACTGATCCCGCCTCCGTATTGTGCGAAGTTTCACTTACTGGTTACTAATTTGACAGTAGAGCATAGGTATCCTTGTTGTTTAATGAAAAAAAATTCCCTTTCGACAAAATTTGCTGAAAAATCTTCGAAAAAGTGTCTGACGCCGACAGTTAAGGTGTCGGGCCGACACTTTAACTGGTCGGGGTCTGAGCCTGCCAAACCTTGTACTGCAAGGAACCGGGTTGTTGGCATTGTTCGTGCAAATAACTGAATCGAAAATACGCAGCAAAGGGGACAATACTTATGCGGGGAAAAACCATCGGAACCTTGAGGATTGGAGACTTCGCCGAACACGCCAAAACCATCTCGGAAGCAGATGTCTATCTGTACGCCGGGCTCACCGGCGATTTCAACCCGGCTCACGTGAATTCTCAGGAAGCGGCCCGCGGCATGTTCAAAGAGCGAATCGCCCACGGCATGCTTGGGGCCGGCCTGATTTCCGCCGTGCTGGGTACCCAGCTTCCAGGGGCCGGGTCGGTTTATCTTTCCCAGAACCTGAAATTTTTGGCACCGGTAAAATTCGGCGACACCATCACGGCGCGGGCCGAGGTTGTGGACAGGAACCCGGAACGCAACCGGGTGACCCTCAAGACCACTTGTGTCAACCAGGACGGCAAAATCGTCATTGACGGCGAAGCTGTCCTCATGCCCCCTAAGCAATAGCGGACTGTGTTTCCGGCAACCCTGCAGCCGGGAAGTTTTCAAACCTTTAGACCATCGTGGAAAACGGGACAAAAAAATAGAAGAGAGGTGTTTTATGCTTCCAATAATGTCGGACTGAGTCCAGGCTCAGCCCGGCCTGTCCGCCGGGCCATTTTCAAGTCATTGCAAACTCCGCGAGAATCAATTGAATAGTAAATTTAAATGACAAGGGGTAGTTAAATTAATGGAAGTATTAGGTATTGTTATCAGCTTGTTTTTACTGATGTTCTTTGCCTACCGTGGTTTCTCCGTCATCCTCTTCGCCCCTATTTTCGCGCTGCTGGCCGCCGTCTCCCAGGGATTTTCCCCGATGCCGGCCTATACCGAGTTGTTTATGGCTAAAGCGGTTGTCTACATTAAATCCTTCTTCCCTGTCTTCATGCTCGGCGCCGTTTTCGGCAAAGTCATGGAAGATACCGGCCTGGCCAAATCCATTGCCCACGCCATCATTGCCAGCCTGGGCAAGGAACGGGCCATCCTGGCGGTCGTTCTGGCGGCGGTGGTTCTGACTTACGGCGGCGTTAGCCTGTTCGTAGTCGTGTTCGCCGTCTATCCTTTCGCATCGGCACTGTACAAAGAGGCCGACATTCCTAAGCGCCTCATTCCAGGCACCATCGCTCTGGGCGCCTTCACCTTTACCATGGACTGTGCGCCGGGGACTCCCCAGATCCAAAATATCATCCCTACCAACTTCTTCGGTACCACTCTTTATGCCGCCCCGGTTATGGGCACCATCGGCGGTTTATTGATCCTCCTTCTCGGCCTGACCTGGCTGACCCGGCGCCTGAAAGCCGCCAAAGCCAACGGCGAAGGCTACGGCACCGGTCATACCAACGAACCGCCGCCTGTGGACGAATCCAACCTGCCCAACTGGGTACTGTCGGTACTGCCGTTGCTCAGTGTCCTTGTCTTCAACTTTGTCTTCACCAAACTGTATGTTTGGAACCCGAAGCTGCTCGAACCTTTCGTATCCTTGAAACTGCCGCTGATGGCCCCCGCTGTGGCCAACGTCATCGCCATCTGGGCACTGATCATCGCCCTGGTTATCGGCATCCTCCTGGCGGCTGTCCTCGGTTTCTCCCGGCTGCCTAAAGGCGGTCTGGCCAAAGCCCTCAACGCCGGTGCTCTCGGCTCGCTGCTGGCTATCATGAATACCGCGTCCGAGGTTGGCTACGGCAACGTCATCGCCTCGCTGCCTGGCTTCAAATCGATTTCCACCGCCCTCTTGGGCATCCATGTAGGCAACAGCCCGCTGGTCTCTGAAGCAGTCACCGTCAACGTCCTGGCCGGCATCACCGGTTCGGCCTCCGGCGGCATGTCCATCGCCCTTGACCTGATGGCCAAGGATTGGATCGCCTGGGCCAACCAGATCGGCATGTCGCCCGAGATTCTCCACCGGGTCGCTTCCATGGCCTCCGGCGGCATGGACACCATGCCTCACAACGGCGCGGTCATTACCCTGCTGGCAGTTTGCGGCCTGACCCACTCCCAGTCCTATCCCGATATATTTGCGATGACAGTAATCAAAACCTCAATGGTTTTCATCATCATCGCCCTTCATACCCTAACCGGTATCCTGTAAGTCCAGAAAGGGGAAACAGCTTATGAAAATAATCACAAAACACGAGGCCGCCAAGCTGGTCAAGGACGGCGCCATGGTCGCCACCAGCGGCTTTGTCGGTATCTGCCATCCGGAAGCCGTGACCGCGGCGCTGGAAGAGCGGTTCCTGGCAGAGGGCGCACCTCGTAACCTGGGCCTGGTCTACTGCGCCGGTCAGGGCGACGGCAAGGACCGCGGTCTGAATCATTTCGGTCACGCGGGCATGGTAAAACGAGTTATCGGCGGCCACTGGAACCTCTCGCCCAAACTGGGCAAGCTGGCGGTGGAGGACAAAATCGAAGCCTACAACCTGCCTCAGGGGATGCTGACCCAGTGGTTCCGCAGCATCGCCGGCCACAAGCCCGGCATCATCACCAAAGTCGGTCTCAACACCTTCGTCGACCCCCGGATCGAAGGCGGTAAAATCTCCGGCGTCACCAAGGAAGACATCGTTGAAGTAATCACCCTCGGCGGCGAAGAATGGCTCTGGTACAAGCAGTTCCCTGTCGATGTGGCCCTGGTCCGCGGCACTTCGGCTGACGAGAAAGGCAACATCTCCATCGAGCGGGAAGGCGCTTCCCAGGAGATTCTGCCCATCGCCCAGGCAGCCAAGAACTCCGGCGGCATCGTCATCGTCCAGGTCGAGCGGATCGTGGAAAATGGTACCTTAAACCCCATGACCGTAAAGATTCCCGGCATCATCGTCGACTATGTGGTTGTTGCCGAACCGGACCAGCATATGCAGACCTTTGGCGAGCAATACAATCCGGCCTATTCCGGCGAAGTCCGCGTTCCCCTGTCAGCCATCCAGCCGATGGCCCTGGATGAACGCAAGGTCGTTTGCCGCCGGGCGGCCATGGAACTCATTCCTAACGCCAGGGTCAACCTCGGCATCGGCATGCCGGAAGGCGTAGCCATGGTGGCTAATGAAGAAGGCGTCGGCGACACCATGACTCTCACCGTCGAGGCCGGCCCGGTGGGCGGCGTTCCTGCCGGCGGGCTGAGCTTCGGGGCCGCCAGCAACGCCGAGGCCATTCTCGACCATCCCTACCAGTTCGACTTCTACGACGGCGGCGGCCTGGACCTGGCCTTTCTCGGCCTGGCCGAGACCGACCGGCATGGAAATATCAATGTCAGCAAATTCAAAGGCCGGGTGGCCGGCTGCGGCGGCTTCATCAACATCACCCAGAATACCAAGCGGGTCATCTTCTGCGGCACCTTCACCGCCGGCGGCCTCAAAGTCAAGGTCGAGGGCGGCAAGCTGAACATCCTCAACGAAGGCCGGGCCAAGAAATTCCTCGACCATGTCGAGCAGATCACCTTTAGCGGCAAATACGCCCAGGAGACCGGACAATCAGTCCTGTACATCACCGAGCGGGCCGTCTTCCGGCTGACCGCCGAGGGCATGGTGCTCACCGAGATCGCCCCTGGCGTAGACCTGCAGAAAGACATCCTGGCGATGATGGATTTCGAGCCGATCGTCACCAAGGATCTGAAAATTATGGATGCCGCCATTTTCCGCGACCAGCCCATCGGGCTGAAAGATATGTTGCCGAAAAACGGTGCCAAGTAGTCTGATCGCAGCGGGAAACAAGCCTGAAGGCACCCGCAGGAATGTCTGAATCAGCGGCCGACGCCGCAATATGATGTATGGAGGAGAAAAGAATGAATTTTCAACTGAGCGAAGAACAAAAAATGATGCAGAAGATGGCCCGGGAATTTGCCGACAAGGAACTGGCGCCCGGCGCCGCCGAACGGGATGAGAACGAGGAATTCTCCCGCGATCTGGCCAACGCCATGGCTGATATGGGTTTCACCGGCATCTGCTATCCTGAAAGCTACGGCGGCGCCGGCGGCGACTATCTGAGCTACATCATCGTTCTGGACGAACTGGCCCGGGTCGACAGCGGCCTCAGCGTGACCCTCTCGGCCACCGTATCCCTGACCGCTTGGCCGATCTACGCTTACGGCACCGAAGAACAAAAGAAAAAATTCCTGACGCCGCTGGTGGAAGGCACCAAAATGGGAGCTTTTGGCCTGACCGAGCCCAACGCCGGCACCGACGCCGCTTCCCAGCAGACCGTGGCTGTCTTAAACGGCGACCACTATATCATCAACGGCAGCAAAATATTCATTACCAACGGCGGCGAAGCCGAAACCTACGTGGTCTTCGCCATGACCGACAAGTCCAAGGGCGTTAAAGGCATCACCGCCTTCATCATGGAAAAAGATATGCCTGGCTTCACCTTCGGCAAGAAAGAACACAAAATGGGCATTCATTCCTCCCAGACCATGGAACTAATCTTCCAGGACGTCAAAGTGCCTGTAGCCAACATGCTGGGCAAAGAAGGCGACGGCTTCAAAATCGCCATGACAACCCTCGACGGCGGCCGGATCGGCATAGCTGCTCAGGCTCTCGGCACAGCTCAGGCGGCTCTTGACGCTGCCATCAAATATTCCAAGGAACGGGTCCAGTTCGGCAAACCCATTGCCGCCAACCAGGCCATTTCCTTCATGTTGGCCGATATGGCCACCAAACTCGACGCCGCCCGTCTTTTGACCTACCGCGCCGCCTATCTGAAACAGGCCGGCCTGCCTTACTCCAAGGAAGCGGCCATGGCCAAGATGTACGCCTCTGACGCGGCTATGTCGATTGCCACCGACGCCGTGCAGATCTTCGGCGGTTACGGCTACAGCCGGGAATACCCGGTGGAGCGCCTGATGCGCGACGCCAAGATCACCCAGATCTACGAAGGAACCAACCAAGTGCAGCGTATGGTCATCTCCGGCGCCATCCTGCGCTAGCAAGTATAGCTCTGCGTCAAAATGTGCCGGCGCCGCAGAGACGCCTATCACGCGAAACGGGAAGGCAGAACTTCTATGGCGCCCGCATTTTGTATTCGCAAAGAGCGAATTTTCACAGTCGGTAAAACCGATACAGGAATTAGTTTTAAATGGAGGTTCAAAGATGGAAATCATCGTCTGTGTCAAGCAAGTGCCTGACACTACCGAAGTCAAAATCGACCCGGTAACCAACACCCTCATCCGCCAGGGCGTACCCAGCATCGTCAACCCCTTCGACAAGAACGCCCTGGAAGCGGCGCTGCAGCTCAAAGAAGCCTACGGCGGCAAAGTCACCGTCCTGTCCATGGGACCGCCCCAGGCCAAGGATGCCCTCAAAGAATGTCTGGCCATGGGGGCCGACGCCGCCTACCTCATCAGCGACAGGGCCTTCGGCGGAGCCGACACCCTGGCCACCAGCTACACCCTGGCTGCGGCCATCCGCAAGCTGGGCGCCTATGACATCATCCTCTACGGCAAACAGGCCATCGACGGCGACACCGCCCAGGTCGGGCCGGAAACCGCCGAGCACCTAGGCATCGCCCAGGTCACCTACGCCTCGAAGATCGAAGTCAAGGACGGCCTTGCCACCATCGAGCGCGAACACGAAGAAGGCTACGAAATCATCGAAGTCAAACTGCCGGCAGTAGTCACCGTCATCAAGACCCTGAACTACGAACCGCGCTACCCAACCGTCAAAGGCACCATGAAAGCCAACCGGGCCGAAATCCCGGTCTGGACGGCGGCTGATCTTGACGTTAAAGAGCCGCGGCTGGGCCTCAAAGGCTCGCCGACCCAGGTCCGCAAAATCTTCACCCCGCCGCGCCGGGTCCAGGGCGTGCTCATCGAAAAAGAAACGGCGAAAGAAGCCGTGGCTGACCTTATTCAAAGACTGTCGGACGCGAAAATCGTCTAAGAAGGGAGGACTCAAAAAGTGGCTGTATTAGTAACCAAAGAATGCATCGGCTGCGGCGCCTGCGAACCTGTATGCCCGTTCGGGGCGATCGAAATGAAAGACGGCAAAGCCTATATCAATGAGGCCTGCACCCAGTGCGGCGCCTGTATCGACACCTGCCCGGTGGGGGCCATCTTCCGGGAGGAAGAAACCAAAGAAGTAGCCATGGACAAAACCGCCTACAAAAACGTCTGGGTCTACGTCGAAGTCGTGGAAGGCAAAATCAAGAACGTAGGTCTGGAGCTCTTGGGAGAAGGCCGTAAACTGGCTGACGCCATGGGCCAAAAACTGGCCGGGGTCCTCATCGGCGACAACGTCGAAGCCCTGACCAAAGAAGTCTTCGCCGCGGGAGCCGACACCGTATACCTGGTGCAGGCACCGGAATTCGCCCACTACAGCACCGACGGCTACACCGCCACCTTTACCGACCTGATCAAAACCTATAAACCGTCGGTCATCCTCTTAGGGGCGACCAACGACGGACGGGACCTGGGACCGCGGATCGCCTGCCGGGTCGGCACCGGACTGACTGCAGACTGCACCGGCCTTGGCATCGACGAAGCCACCGGCCTTGTGGCCTGGACACGTCCGGCCTTCGGCGGCAACATCATGGCCACCATCCTCTGCCCGGAACACCGGCCGCAGATGGGGACAGTGAGACCGTCGGTCTTCAAGAAACCGGAACCGGACTATGGCAAGAGCGGCGAAATCGTCAAAGTGGCGAGCAAAGTCAAAGCCGAAGACATCCGGACCAAACTCATCGACATCGTGAGAGTATGCACCACCTCCTGCAACCTGGAAGAAGCGGAAATCATCGTATCCGGCGGCCGGGGCGTAGGCAAGCCGGAAAACTACTGCTACATCGAAGACCTGGCCAATGTGCTGGGTGGAGCGGTGGGGGCATCGCGCGCGGTGGTGGACGCCGGCTGGAAACCCCATATGCACCAGGTAGGTCAGACCGGTAAGACAGTAGGGCCGAAGATCTATTTTGCCTGCGGCATCTCAGGCGCCATTCAGCATCTGGCGGGGATGTCGTCCTCGGACATCGTCATCGCCGTCAACAAGGATCCGGACGCGCCCATCTTCAAGATGGCCGACTACGGCATCGTCGGCGACCTGACCGAAGTACTGCCAATCCTCACTGAAGAATTCA